>NZ_JACBXG010000008.1:0-320056 GCF_020295325.1 Pseudomonas sp. Y24-6
GACGTCAACGATGACGAGGGCTGCCTGAATGCACGCGGCGCTCTCAGGTCCATCGCGAGCAAGCTCGCTCCTACAGGGGTTGTTGTTAAATTGAAGGTCTGTTGATCGCCGCAGCGGACACATCAGCAGCCTTGGCCGGCGGCCTGGAGAACTTCCATGCATCGCCTGCAGGCGCTGTGCCCTTGTCGTACGGTTTGCCGAGCAACATGTAGACCAGGCCGGCACCCATCACGACCAGGGTGGTCAGGATCATCGAATAGTTGATGAACCACGGCGCATCCGGCGAGCGCGGCCAGACCATATTGATGATCGCGCAGACGCCATAGATCAGCGCGGCGAGGTTCACCCACAGGCCCCAGGCGCCGAGGGTGAACTGCCCGTTCGGACGCCAGCCCTTGGCGCGGGCGATCAAGGCCGCAATGACGATCAGCTGGAAGGCGACATAAATACCAATGGCCGCGAAACCGACGATGGTCGCCACCGCATCGGCCATGAACATGCCGAGGCAGACGATGCCAGCCGGCACCAGGCCGCTGATCAACAGGGCGAACGACGGCACGTGGTTGCCCGACAGCCGCTTGAGCAGCGAGCTGCCGATGATCATTTCGTCACGGGCATAGGCAAACAACAGGCGGCTGGCGGCCGCTTGCAGGCTCAGTACGCAAGAGATGAACGACACCATCACCACCGCCATCACCAGGCGCGAACCCACCGGGCCGAAGGCGTTGGCCAGAATGGTCGCTACCGGGTCGGTGTCTTCACCAGCGAGGACCTTGGCCATGTCAGGCACCGACAGGATCAACGCCAGGCAGGCGAACATCGCCGCCGCACCACCGATGTAGATGGTCATGCGCATGGCTTTGGGAATGCGCTTGCCAGGGTTTGGCGTTTCTTCGGCGACATCGCCGCAGGCCTCGAAGCCGTAGTACTGGAACAGGCCGGCAAGCGATGCCGCAAGGAACGCCGGCAGGTATGAACCGTTGACTTCGAGATTGAAGGTGTCGAACAGCACGCTGAACGGCTGGTGCCGTTCAAAGATCAGCAGGTAGCCACCCACCAGGATGGCGCCGACCAGCTCGCAGAGGAAGCCGAACATCGCCACCCGCGCCAGCAGCTTGGTGCCGACCAGGTTCAGCGCGGTCGACAGTGCAATGATCGTCAGGGCGATATAGATATTGGCCTCGGGCCCCGGATTGAAACCCAGCATGATGGCCAGGTAAGGTCCCGCACCGACTGCGACGCCGGCGATGGTTGCACACAGCGCCCAGGCGTAAACCCAGCCGACCATCCACGCCCAGCGCTTGCCCACCAGACGGCGCGCCCATGGATAGACCCCACCGGAGATGGGGAACTGCGAGACGATTTCACCGAAGATCAGGCACACCAGCAATTGCCCGGCGCCGATCAGCAGGTACGACCAGAACATCGGCGGGCCGCCGGCGGCCAGGCACAGGCCAAACAGGGTATAGACGCCGACCACCGGTGACAGGTAAGTGAAGCCCAGGGAAAAATTCTCCCACAGGCTCATGCTCCGATTGAAATCCGAGCTGTAGCCGAGGGCGCGTAGTTGTTCCGTGTCCTGATCGGCGCTGCTGCTTGCACGCGTGTTGGATGAGCCACTCATTTTATTTCCTCATTATCAATGGCAGTGGATTGCGGTGCTGGCGGGTTGGCCCGCCAATTATTGGATACCTCGAACCTGTGGGAGCCAGCCTGCTGGCGATGGCGACTTCAAGGCAGCCATCGCCAGCAGGCTGGCTCCCACAGGGGCTCCCACAGGGGCTCCCACAGGGGCTCCCACAGGGGCTTCCACAGGGGCTCCCACAGGGGCTCGCGTCAGGGTTTGGCTTCGGTGTCGTACTGCGAAAGCCATTCCACCGCTGCATCGCGATAACGGCTGAAGCCCTTGTAATCGACCAGTTGCTGGTTCAAGTCCCGCAGCACCCGGTGCATGCGCCGCGCCCATGCAGGGTTGGTAGCGATGTCCTCGAGGCTAAGCAGGTAAGTACGAATCGGAAACACGATCGCGTTGCTGCGAGGCAGGCGGTGCAGTGGCTGTAACTCGATGCGCAGGTACACCAGCTTGCCGGCGTTCTGTGCCGTCACGATGGTGCGGTCCGGTGCCCATTCCGGCAGGCTTTCGGCGGAGACTTCCAGGCGCGGGTTGACCGTCAGTGACCAGTTCAGGCGACGCACCGGATGCCCGGTGCGCAAGCGCAACAGGAACTTCAAGGCACGGTCCAGCATGCCGATCTCCTTGACCAGCGGCACCGGGCCGTGGAATTCCTCCCAGCTCATGCCCAGGTTGAAGCGCAGTGAGTAATCGGCACGTTGGGTGGCGATGCCGGCGCCCCAAAACAGCGTGCCGTCGCGTTCTTCCTGCAACACCCAATCGCCCTGGGCCTGGCGGGTCACGTATTCCATCGGCTCGTAGGGCAGGGTGGCCGGATCGCCGAAGGTGAAGTGGTCATCAATGTCCAGCAGACGGTTGGTCCAGTGCCACTGGCGGCCCTCGCGCTGCAGGCTGAAGTACTGCGGATAATCGCGGGCGTAGGACTCCATGATCAGTTCCAGCAAGTCCCACTGCGCCTCCATCATGTGAGGAGCCGAGACGTAGTGCATGCCTGGGTCTTTATCCAGGGTGATCGCCCGGTCCTTGCACTCGCTGATGTAATGTTCGTCGATGTCGAAAGCAGCGCGGAACGCGCCATCGCCTACCGAGACATGCGGCTCGAGATTCATCGAGTACATGTAGTCGTCATCAGGGAATGGGAAGGGCGCACGGGCGATGGTTTCCGGGCTGTTGGCGAAGGTGTAGTCGTCGCGGTAGGTTTCGTCGGGATTGAATTTAATATTCATTTTTATGTTTTCCGTCGATCAGAGGTCGATGACCAGGCGATTGCATTTGGCGCGGGATACGCAGGGCATGATTTTCTTGCGGCTGGTCTTGTCCTCATCCGACAGCCAGTCATCGCTGTGGAGCAGCTCGCCATCAAGTTCCAGTACGGTGGTTTCGCAATGGCCACAGGCGCCGCCACGACACAGGTAAGGCATGCTGTAGCCAGCGGCTTCTACTGCTTCGAGCATGGTCTGGTCGGGAGAGACCTCGATGGTCGTGCCGCTACGGCCGAGGGTGAAACTGAAAGCTTCGCCGCCGCTGCTCTGCTCCAGGAATCGCTCGAAGTGCACATGGCTGTCGGTCCAGCCCAGTTCCCGGGCGCACGCCAGCGTGGCGTCGATCATGCTGTCCGGGCCGCAGACGTACACGTGGCTACCCAGCGGGCGGTCGGCCAGGACCCTACCGATGTCCATGCGCGAGTCGACCCCCTTGCAATACAGATGCACCTGTTCGCCATAGGTGGCCTGCAATTCCTTGCCAAGTTGTGCATGCGCTTCGCCGCGCACCGCGTAATGCAGTTCAAAAGGCACCTTGCTCAGGCGCAGTTCCTCCAGCTGCGAGATGACCGGTGTAATGCCGACGCCGCCCGCGATAAAGATGTGCAGCCGCGCCTGCTTGATGAGCGGAAACAGGTTGACCGGTGGCGTCACCTCGATCACATCCCCTTCGCTGACATCGTCGTGCAGCGAGACCGAGCCGCCACGACCGTTGTCCACCCGGCGCACGGCAATCTGATAACTGCTGGTGTCGTACGGCGAGCTGAGCAGTGAATAGGGGTTGCGCAGGGTGTTCTGCGAGTGGGCGATCAGCACCACCACGTGGCTGCCACCGGAGAACGCGGGCAGGTGAGCGCCGGTCGGCGACACCAGGGTGAAGCGCTTGATTTCCGGGGTTACCGCTTCGATGCGGGCTACGCGCAAATTCAATGTGCCGTTGTTCTGGCTCATGTGTCGAGCTCCTCGGCTTCGGGCAATTCACCCGGGACTTCAGCATCGGCCTTGACCGCCTGAAAGGCGGCCAGGCGACGGGAATAATGATCTCGCACCACCAGCGTCACGCCGCATCCAGGGCAGTCGTAGACCCGTTGAGTGACGTTCTCGGTGTAGGTGTCGCAATGCACGCACCAGACCCGGCGTACCAGGGTGCCGGAATGCTCGCGTAGCACTTCGTCGCGATTGAGGTCGAAATGCGTGGCCACTTGCATGGCGCTGCCGAGAAAGCTTTCCGAGCCGGCGAGGTACAGGCGGGTGCCCATGCGTGCTTCGCCGAGCAGGGTCCTGAGTGCTTCGATCAGCGCCTGATTGGACGAGTGCACGTGCAGTGGAAGCTGCGGATGCTGCTGTAACTGGCCGAGGAAATCCTGCCCGGAGAAGGACTCCTGGGAATACAGCAGGGTGATGGGGCCCGCAGATGCGGCCATCTCGTCCAGTAATCGCAACATGGCGCGCCCACCACTGCCTTGGCCGGCGATGATGTGGTGCAGACCGCCTGGCAGCGGTTCCAGCCGGTCATAGACCGGTCGGCTTTTGATCCCGGTGATCAACATTTTTATTATTCCTCCTGGCTACCGGCGCGGCGGTAAAGCCGGCCTTGTGCAAAGCCCAACGATGGTGGGTTGCAGATAGCAGGAGCACAGGTCGTGCCAGTTATATAAGTCTATGAATCCAAAGGAATATGTTGTTTGGTGAAGAAAAGTGGAAGGCAAAAGTAACTTGATATGTATGCGTTTCCGCAGCGCTTGCAGGTGAAACAGCTCCTCTACGCTGCAAGGTTTTCAAATCACTCGCGCTGCAACTTGCGAATCAACGTGCCAATGTCGATACCCAGGTGCACCGCCGCTTTGCGCTTGCTGCCGCAAAGGTGCACCGCCCGGAGGATCACCTGGCGTTCGAAATGCTGGACCTGCAGCTTGAGGTTCTGCTGCGCATCCTCTTCGTCGGCCAGTCGGGCATTCACTGATTCCCGAGGGCGCTGCGGTTCGAGCATTTCGGCAGGCAGATGATGTTCCTGTGCTTCATCATCGGCGAGGACGGCCAGGCGCTCGAAAATGTTCACCAGCTCGCGGATATTGCCCGGGTAGTCGTAGCTCAGCAGCCGCTTGCGACAGCCCGCTGAGAGGCTCAGGGATGGTTCACGGTCTCCATTGATGCGGCTGAGCAGAATGTCGATCAGGAAGGGCAAATCATCACGATGCTGGCGCAACGGCGGGATTTCCACCGGCAGCACGGCCAGGCGGTAGTACAGGTCGGCACGGAACTCGCCCAGGCTGACCAGGTGTCGCAAATCCTTGTTGGTGGCGGCAATGACCTGCACCTGCACCGATTTGCTCAGGGGCGAGCCGACCGATTGAATGGTGCTGTCTTCGAGAAATTTCAACAGCTTGGCCTGGACGTGCAGCGGTATCTCGCCGATCTCGTCGAGGAACAGCGTCCCGCCGGCAGCCGCTTCGATATAGCCTTGCTTGCCGCCCGCCAGCGCGCCGGTAAAGGCTCCGCGTTCATAACCGAACATCTCCGATTCGAACAGGCTCTCGGGAATGCTCCCGCAATTGACATGAATGAACGGCCGATCGCCCCAGCCCGCAGCTCGGTGTATGTGTCGGGCGATCGCAGTCTTGCCCACTCCTGGTTCACCCAACAGCAACAGGCGCGCGCGTCGACGGAAGGCGCGCACGCCAGTGTCGGCGATGCCTGAGAGCTGTGGGGACAGATGCAGCGCGTTATCTTGCGGGTCGCGCAGGCCGTGGGATTCAACCGGCCTGGCGCCCAGGGACGCTCGGCGTTGCGGCTGGCTGCCGTCAAAATCTTTCTGGGTCAGCATGCGAAAAGGCTTTTCATAAGCCCCGGTGGGAATCGCATGGGTGCTGCTGAGCAGCACGCGGCCCTCTCGGGAGCGCGTCAAGGCGCTATTGCCGCCGCGATGGAGCGCCGCTTGCAGGTCGTCGTAGTTGAGTGCAGAGCGCTGGAAAAACTCACTGTCCGATAACCCGATGGCCTGCTGTTTGGACAGTCGATTGACCCGCTCGGCGGCCAGGTTGAGAAAGCGTACGCGGCCTTCGCCGTCAGTCACGATGAGCGCCTCGCTGAAGCTGTCGAGGAGGGCGTGCAGGGCCGGGGTCTGCAGTAACGCGCCGAGCACTTCGCTGCTGACATTGACCGAGGAACGCATGCCCATCTGCAGGCTGGGTGGCAGGTTCGAGTCTTTCATGGGTGCAACTCTTGGGTGCGCACGCCCTGGCGCTGACGGAACACTGCAACGCGCCAGGCCACGCCTTCGCGAATCAGGATGCGCGAACAGTGCACGTCGAAGTCCGGCGCACGCCCACTCAGATCCGGCAGCGGCAGACGGTGCCAGGTGCGTTCCGGCAGTGCGTTATCCAGCAACAGGCGAGCGATACCCGCGCCGTTGGTGATGCCGAATGTCTCTTCAAACACTGCGTTGCGCCATTGCGGCTGCAAGTGTTCGTCAATCACCAGCACGGCGTCCGGTACCGCATCGAACACTCGGCGCAGCGCATCTATGCGTTGTTCTGCATCGTGTTGCATGCGCAGTTCCTGGCTGACATCGCGAATGCTGCCCCACATGCGTAGCAGGTGCCCGTTGACGATGGTTGCGCGCACGTCGTTCTCGACGTAGGCGGGCGATCCGTCATGGCGGCGATCCACGGACAAGGCGCAGTCGACGCTGAATCCGGCTTCGATCAGGCGCCGCACAAATTCCTCGTTGGCCGGGCTGCGCGGCCAGTAGAGCCGGACTGGTTGCTGGTTGAAATCGACATCCGACGGCATTTCGTAGACGTCGGCCATCGCGCGGTTGCACAGGCGCCAGTGCGAGTCGTTCTCGAAGACCTGTCGCACGATTTCATCGGGCGAGTTGTTGATGTCTACCGCCTCAGCAAACTCGATGCACCAGTAGGCCACCTTGGCGCTCTGCAGCATCTGGCTCATCACTTCATTGGCGTTGTGCATTTCCCGCAGGCGATGACCCAGTGTGCCCAGCGGTATGTTCAATAAGTGCAGGCAGGCCGGCTGAACCTCACGCCACTGCAGCAACCCGCTGGCAATCACGTGCAGCAGGCTGCCGTTGTGGCGGATCAGGGTCAGCTCAAGGCTCTGGACCAGCTCGTCCGCAGGCGGGTTGGCGAACAGTGCGCGCAGGGTGCGAACCGATTCGACGCTGTAGAGGTGTTCGATCGGCTGGTTCAAAGCGTCTTCCGGCGAGTAACCCAACTGGTCGCTCAAACTGGCGGACAGGCTCACGAGCAGCCCGTCGGCACTCAGGGTGCTGGTGCAGGGCGGCGCCTTGTGGGCCAGCAAATTCAGGATATCCATGGCGAATCGGCTCGGGTTGGCTGAGGGTCTCAAAAGCAGGGCACATCGCATGCCAAGCAGATCTTTCGTAGCACCTGGAGCAGTTGTAGCAACTGCAGCAGATGGAGTAGCTGTACAGCGTGTGCTCCCACAATCTTTGGCAGCTGCACAAAAGTGCTGCGATATTGCAGCACGTTTAGCATTTTTACAGCGATCAGGCGACGAAGCGGGCATGCGCAGATCCCGCTCTACATGAAAAAACGCATGTGTATACGATCCAGGACCCCGGTAAACTGCGCTCCTTTTTCAAGGAGTCGATATGAGTCACTACCAGCCGGGCATCCTCGCCACCCCCGTTCCGCTGCAAGCCCGTCATCTGTTCTTCGCGCTGGTGTCCGTCGAAGCCCTGCCGGCTGCGCTCGACAACCTGATGCAACTGGTAGACGGCAAATCTGCCGTAGTGGGCTTTGGTGAGTCCCTGGCCATGGCACTTCACGCCCGTATCGATGGCCTGCGGGCATTTCCGGCGATGACCGGCGTAGGCGTCGACAACCCGTCGACCCAGCATGCGCTGTGGTGCTGGCTGCATGGCATCGACCGTGGCGAACTGCTCAATCGCAGCCAGGCCATCGAAGCGGCACTGGCTCCGGCGTTGCGTCTGGTGCAGATGAATGAAACTTTTCGCCACCTGACCGGCCACGACCTGACCGGTTACGAGGACGGTACGGAAAACCCCCATGACGAAGCGGCCGTGGCGGCGGCGTTGCTGGGCGAGGGCGCTGAGGGCCTGGTCGGTGGCAGTTTTGCCGCGATCCAGCAGTGGCAGCACGACTTGAAAGCTTTTCGCGCGTTGCCGTCCCATGAGACGGACAACATCATGGGCCGGCGCCTGAGCGACAACGAAGAACTGGACGATGCGCCAATCTCTGCTCACGTCAAACGCACCGCCCAGGAAAGTTTTGCCCCCGAGGCTTTTGTGGTGCGTCGTTCCATGCCCTGGATTGAAGGCGACCGTGCCGGCCTGATGTTCCTCGCTTTCGGCTTCTCCTTGGACGCCTTCGAAGCCCAGCTGCGCCGCATGAGCGGCCTGGAAGACGGCGTCACCGATGGCCTGTATCGCATCAGCCGACCGATCACCGGCGGCTACTACTGGTGCCCGCCGCTCAAGGACGGCCACCTCGACCTGCGCGCGCTGCGCATGGGCTGACACCGGTTGGCAGGGTGAAGGAGCAGGCGCCTTCACCTGAAACTGCCGACTAACCTTATACCCAAACGTTATTTCCCAGCCGCAAATCAGCTCGATATGATCTTGTCATAACTCGTTATAACAAGTGAATGTCCATGACTGATAACGTCCTCTCCCTTGGCAGCGTCCCGCTGCACACCCAACTGCGTGATGTGCTGCGTGCGCGAATCCTCGACGGTGAATATCCGCAAGACAGCCAGATGCCTTCTGAAAGCGAGTTGGGCAACCTGTTCAAGGTCAGCCGCATCACGGTGCGACAGGCTTTGGGCGATCTGCAAAAGGAAGGGTTGATCTTCAAGATTCATGGCAAGGGCACGTTCGTGGCCAAGCCCAAGACCTTTCAGAACGTCAGCACCTTGCAGGGCCTGGCCGAATCGATGACCGGGCGCGGCTATGAGGTGATCAACCGCTTGCGCAGTTTCAAATTCATCGGAGCCGACAAGCTGGTTGCCGAACGCCTTCAGGTAGCCGAAGGCGACATGGTGGCGCAGATCAAGCGGGTGCGGCTGATCAACCGTGAGCCGATCTCCCTGGAAATCACCTATCTGCCCCAGGCCATTGGCGAGCGCCTGGAGAAGGCCGACCTGGTGACCCGCGATATTTTCCTGATCCTGGAAAACGACTGCGGGCTGTCGCTGGGGCATGCCGACCTGGCTATCGACGCGGTGCTGGCTGACAGCGACCTGACCCAGGCCCTGGGCGTGGAAGCCGGCTCGCCGATCATGCGCATCGAGCGCCTGACCCACGATGCCGCTGGCCGCCCCGTGGATTTCGAACACCTCTACTACCGCGGCGATGCCTTCCAGTACCGCTTGCGAATCGACCGGCAAAAAGGGGATCAGGCATGACCCACAGTTGCGAGAACAGAAATACCCTTGAACAGGAATACGACATCGTCGTGATCGGCGGCGGCACTGCCGGCCCCATGGCGGCGATCAAGGCCAAGGAGCGTAACCGCGACCTGCGGGTGCTGCTGATCGACAAGGCCAACGTCAAGCGCAGTGGCGCCATCAGCATGGGAATGGACGGTCTCAACAACGCGGTCATTCCCGGGCATTCGACGCCGGAGCAGTACACCAAGGAAATCACCATTGCCAATGACGGCATCGTCAATCAGGCGGCGGTGTACGCCTATGCCACCCACAGCTTCGAGACCATCGAGCAACTGGACCGTTGGGGCGTGAAGTTCGAGAAGGACGAAACCGGTGACTACGCGGTGAAGAAGGTCCACCACATGGGCGCCTACGTACTGCCGATGCCGGAAGGACACGACATCAAGAAGGTCTTGTATCGCCAGTTGAAACGCGCGCGGGTGAGCATCACCAACCGGCTGGTGTGCACGCGCCTGCTGACTGACGCAGAGGGCGCGGTCAACGGGGTGATGGGGTTCGATTGCCGCACGGCCGACTTTCATGTGATCAAGGCCAAGGCGGTGATCCTCTGCTGCGGTGCCGCCGGTCGCCTGGGGCTGCCGTCCTCGGGCTACCTGATGGGCACCTACGAAAATCCGACCAATGCCGGCGACGGCTACGCCATGGCGTATCACGCAGGCGCCGAACTGGCGAACCTGGAATGCTTCCAGATCAATCCGCTGATCAAGGACTACAACGGTCCGGCCTGTGCCTATGTCACAGGTCCCCTGGGCGGCTACACCGCCAACAACAAGGGCGAGCGGTTCATCGAGTGCGACTACTGGAGCGGACAGATGATGTGGGAGTTCCACCAGGAACTCGAGAGCGGCAATGGCCCGGTATTCCTCAAGCTCGATCACCTGGCCGAGGAAACCATCCAGAACATCGAAGAGATCCTGCACAGCAACGAAAGGCCCAGCCGCGGCCAGTTCCACGCTAACCGTGGCACCGATTACCGCACGCAGATGGTTGAGATGCACATCTCGGAAATCGGCTTCTGCAGCGGTCACTCGGCGTCCGGGGTCTGGGTCAACGAGAAGGCCGAGACTTCGGTGAAGGGGTTGTACTCGGCGGGTGACATGGCGGCCGTGCCGCACAACTACATGTTGGGCGCATTTACCTACGGCTGGTTCGCCGGCAACAACGCCGCAGATTTTGTCGCCGGGCGTGATTTTTCAGTCGTCGATGCCGGGCAGGTCGAAACGGAAAAACAACGGGTCTATGCGCCTCTGGATCGCACACACGGCCTGCCACCGGCCCAGGTTGAATACAAGCTGCGCCGATTTGTGAATGACTACCTGCAACCGCCCAAAGTGACCAAAAAAATGCAGATCGGCCTGCAGCGCTTCAGCGATATCCAGCGCGACCTGGATCAGATCAAGGCACACAACGCCCACGAGCTGATGCGTGCGATGGAAGTCAGCATGATCCGCGACTGCGCCGAAATGGCCGCCCGGGCTTCGTTGTTCCGCGCTGAAAGCCGTTGGGGGCTGTACCACCATCGGGTCGATTACCCGCAGCGCAATGACCGCGACTGGTTCTGCCATTGCCACCTGAAGAAGGGTGAAGACGGCTTGATGACCAGTTTCAAGAAAGCCGTGGAGCCCTACATCATTCCACTCGACGCCGAAGAGTTGCAGGCCTACGACAAGTTGCGGGTCGGCGCTTACGCCGCCTGACAATCAATACCAGGAGAGTCCGAACCATGGCCTATCAACCCCAGGAAATTTTCTTCCGCTCCAACGCGCCGGTGACCGTCGACGAGGACCTGTGCATTGCCCACAAAGGCTGCACCGTATGTGTAGACGTCTGCCCGATGGACCTGCTGGCGATCAATCCGGCGACGCAAAAGGCCTACATGGCGTTTGATGAATGCTGGTACTGCATGCCTTGTGAGAAGGACTGCCCGACCGGGGCGGTGAAGGTCGAGATTCCCTATCTGTTGCGCTAAATCCCAATCATTGTGGGATCGAGTACAGACAACGTGTAAAGCCATCCGGCCACCCCCGGACGCTGGATTAAACCACCCCTCGTTTCCCACCGCGCCCTGATCGTGGCGGAGACGAATATTCTATAAATGATTCGAGGGGACACACCCATGTTATTGCGTGCAGCGGTTGCCGGTCTGGTACTGGCTTCATTGACCCTGTCGGCCTCGGCCGAAACCATCCGCATTGCCATCGGCACCCAGGACACCACGATCAATTGCGCCGCTGGCGGCCTGCTGATTCGTGAACTTGGGCTGCTGGACAAATACCTGCCTCGGGACGGCCAGTACAAGGACACCCAATACGAGGTGCAGTGGAAAAACTTCACCAGCGGTGCGCCCCTGACCAATGAGATGGTCGCCGGCAAACTCGACTTCGGCGCCATGGCGGATTTCCCCGGCACCTTCAACGGGGTGGCGTTTGAAGCCGCTGGCAAGCACAGCCTGTTCATCAGCGTGTTGTCGGGCAGTATCAAAGGCAGCGGTAACGGCATCGTGGTGCCCAGCGCGTCCAGCGTGCAATCCCTGGCCGAGCTCAAGGGCAAGACCATCTCCGTACCGTTCGCCTCGACGGCCCACGGCATGTTGTTGCGAGCGGTGGCGGCGCAGGGCTGGGATCCGCTCAAGGACGTGAATATCATCGCCCAGCCGCCGGAGGTTGCAGGTTCTGCACTGCAGGCCGGGAAAATCGATGCCCATGCCGACTTCGTGCCCTTCGCCGAACTGTTCCCGAGCCGGGGCTTTGCCCGCAAGATCTATGACGGTGCGCAAGCCAATGCACCGACCTTCCACGGCGCCCTGGTCGATCAGGCCTACGCGAAAAAGTACCCGGAAATCGTCGTGGCTTACCTGCGGGCGAGCATTGAGGCCAACCAGCTATGGCCGCAGAGCCGGAGAAGTACAGCGAGTTGATCGCCAAGGTCACCGGCGTCGATGCCGAGGTCAATTACCTGTTCCACGGCCCGCTCGGCGTGCAGACTCGCGACCTCAGCTGGAAGCCGGAATATCGTCAGGCGGTCGGCACGGCCATCGATACGCTCAAGCTGCTGAAGAAGGCGGATCGCGGCCTCGACCTCAATACGTTCATCGACGACCAATACATTCGCGCCGCGTTCAAGGCGTCGAACCTGGATTACTCCGCCCAGCTTGGCAATTACGCCCAGAGCCCGTTGAAGGCAGTGGATGCAGCGAACGGCCAGGTCATCACCGACTTCAGTCACGTGGCCGAGATCTGGGTGCGCGGTGAACCCAAGGTTCGCCAGTATGCCTCGGCGCAGACAGCGTTCAGCGCATTGGCGCAGTTGAAAGCCGAGGGCAGGAACATCCGCGCGGTCTATGCCCAGGCGAGTGACAGCGGGATCAAATTGCTGGCGGACCAGGCGTGGTTTGCCAGCAACGCCAAGGGCGAACTCAGCGCCTTCCTGCTCAAGGGCCAGGCCCAGCAATACGCCACGGCCCAGGGCGGCAAAGTCCTCGACTTCACGGATGCCACCACCCAGGCGGTTGCTGCCCGGTAATCAAACTGGAATGCGGTCAACGTAGGAGCTGCCGAAGGCTCCGGCAGCTCCTGCGGGAGGCGTGTCGCCATTGGGAATTGTTTATGTACCGATCATTTATCCGCTGGACCCCCAGGGCCGCTTCATTGCTGCTCTGCCTGCTGTTCTGGCAACTCGCTGCCAGTCATCACTGGAACCTGGGCCTGGTCACCTTCGCCAACGTGCCGACGCCGCTTGCGGTTGTCGAGGCCGCACTGGGGCTTGGGGAGTCGGGGAAACTCGGCCGCCACCTGGGCAGCAGCCTGAGCCGGGTATTCGCCGGTTACCTGGCGGCGCTGGTCATCGGTATCGCTCTGGGCCTGGCCATCGGTCGCTCGAAGCGGGCTGAAGACTGGCTGCTGCCGCCCCTGGAAGTGCTGCGCCCGATTCCCGCCGTGGCCTGGATTCCCCTGGCCATCCTGATGTTTCCCTCGTCGGAGCTGTCGATGGTTTTCATCACCTTCACGGGCGCACTGTTCCCGATCCTGTTGAATACCGTGCACGGTGTCGAGGGGGTCGATCCAAGGCTGATCGCCTCGGCAAAAAGCCTTGGGGCAGGGCGCGGGGCGATCCTTTTGGAAGTCATATTGCCCGGTGCTGCACCGAGCATTATCACTGGCCTGGCCATTGGCATGGGGACCTCGTGGTTCTGTCTGGTGACCGCCGAAATGATCTCCGGCCAATACGGTATCGGCTACTACACCTGGGAGTCCTACACCGTCCAGAACTACGCCGATATCGTGGTTGGCATGTTGCTGATCGGTGTACTGGGCATGGGCAGCAGCCTGCTGATCAAACGTCTCGGCGGCCTGTTCACGCCGTGGCACCGACCACGAGGAAAAGCCTGATGAGCATTGATCAAGCCATGCAAGGGCGCATCGACATGCGCCAGCTGTCGATCCGCCTGGGCGTGGGCAACACGGCTTTTGAAGCGGTGCAGGGCCTCGACTGCCAGATCGAAGCGGGGCAGTTCGTGTGCATCCTCGGCCCTTCCGGTTGTGGCAAGTCCACCTTGCTCGGGGCGCTGGCCGGGCACCTGCAGGCCTGCACCGGCAACCTCACCGTTGATGGGGCGAAAGTCTCGGGACCGTCGCCCCAGCGCGGCATGGTGTTCCAGCATCACACGTTGTTCCCCTGGCGCACGGTGCGTGACAACGTCGCCTTCGGCCTGAAGATGCGTGGCATCGGTAAAACCGAGCGACACCAGGCCGCTGACGAGATCCTGGCCCTGGTCGGGCTTGAAGGGTTCGCCGAGCGCTGGCCTGATCAGTTGTCCGGGGGCATGCAGCAACGCGTCGAAATCGCCCGGGTGCTGATCAATCGCCCGCGCCTGCTGCTGATGGATGAACCCTTCGGTGCGCTCGATGCCCTGACCCGGCTGAACATGCAGGAACTGCTGCTGGACATCTGGACGCGGATTCGCACCACCGTGGTGTTCGTCACCCATGACATCGATGAGGCGTTGTTCCTGGCCGACCGATTGCTGGTCATGAGTTCGCGCCCAGGACGGATCATCGAAGACCTGCGCCTGGACTTTGCGCGGCCCCGCGCCAGCGAACTGGTGACCAGCCACGAATTCTCCCGCTTGAAGCGTCACTGCCTTGAGTTGTTGCGTCACGAAGACGGTCGGCAGCTACCGCGCCTGAACCCTCTCGGACTTCCCCCAGAAAATAAACTGCCGCGATTTGCCCTATGACCTCTCTATTCGATGTAACCGATAACGCTGACATTCTTGCCCTGCAAACACGCCTGAGTGATGAGGATCCGGGCGTGCGCAGGATTGCCCTGATTGAACTGGCTGATCTCGAGGAGCCTGAAGGCCTGGTCTGGCTGGTCGACCGACTGGCCGAGGATCCGGCTGAAGAAGTTCGTGCCGAAGCCGCACGGCTGCTGGAAGCCTGGGAGGATGACCCGGTCGTCGAGGCATTGTGCCAGGCCCTGACCGACCCTGCGCAGACAGTGCAGGCCGCCGCCGCGCAGAGCCTCAGCCTGCTCAAGAGCGAGGCGGCAGGCAAGGTGATCCTGCCGTGGACCGTGCATGCCGAAGTGCAGGTGCGCGTTGCCGCGTTTCGGGCTCTGCGCGAGTTGCGCTTCCCCGGTGCCGCCGCTGCCGCCTCTGCCGCCTTGCTCGATGTGGACCCAGGTGTGCGCCGCGAGGCGGTCGGCGTGCTCGGCTGGCTCAAGCAGCTCGATGCCTTGCCGGCGCTGGCGACGCTGGCCAGCCAGGATCCCGACACAGAAGTTCGTCGTGCCGCCACCGGCGCCCTCGGTCTGGCTTGCGATGCCCAGGTCCTGCCGGCCCTGCGTCAGGCCCTGCGGGACAACGCCTGGCAGGTTCGTGAGGAAGCCGCTACGACCCTGGGCAAGGTCGGCCACGTTGACGCGGGCCCGGCGCTGGTCGATGCCCTGGGCGACGATTACTGGCAAGTGCGCCTGCGCGCCACCCGCAGCCTCGGGCGCTTGCGCTATGTCCCGGCGCTTGAGGCCCTGATCGACACCCTCGGCCATCGCATCAGCAACCTGCGCAAGGAGGCGGCGCTGGCCCTCGGCGAGTTGCAGGACCCGGGCGCCATCGCGCCATTGCAGGCAGCGCAGGATGATGGCGATCCGGAAGTCCGTAAAGCCGTGCGCATTGCGTTGAGTCAATTGCAATGAATCCGCTGGCGGTTGGCAATTCCCAGGCTCGACAGCAATTGCGCCTCAACTGGCCGGATGGCCGTGAACAATTGCTGGACCATGCTGAACTGCGCCGCCAGTGCCCGTGCTCGCAATGCCGGGCGTTTCGGCTGCGAGGGCAGGCGCCGCTGGTGGACTCGCGGGTGCGGGTGATCGAGGTCAATGACCAGGGGTATGGGGTGCAGCTGGTATTCAGTGATGGACATGAGCGGGGAATTTTTCCGTGGGGCTTTCTCGCCGGACTGGCTAATAACTCCAATTGAACACGCCCCCCCACGGGGCATGTCATGGACGGATGGTGCTTGTCACCAAAACCGCAGAAGAGTACAAATGTACTCCATGACGACTTTAACTCCCCGCCGTAATGCCATCCTGACCTTCATTCGCGATCGAATCGCCGAGCGTGGTCAGCCTCCAAGCCTCGCCGAGATCAGCGAGGCGTTCGGTTTCGCCTCCCGAAGTGTGGCGCGCAAGCACGTGCTGGCGCTTACCGAAGCCGGGTTCATCGAGGTCAACCCCCATCAGGCCCGGGGCATTCGTTTGCTCGGCCAGGCGGCGCGCCCGGAACTGCTGGACATCCCGGTGCTTGGCCGGGTGGCGGCGGGGGCACCGATCGGTGCCGATGCCGAGGTTGACCGGCGCTTGATGCTCGACCCGGCGATCTTTTCCCGAGTGCCGGACTACATGCTGCGGGTCCAGGGCGACTCGATGATCGAGGACGGCATTCTCGATGGCGACCTGGTAGGGGTGCATCGCAGCGCTGAAGCCCTGAATGGGCAGATCGTCGTGGCGCGGCTCGATGGTGAAGTGACCATCAAGCGATTCGAACGCGTGGGCGAGACCGTCCGGCTGTTGCCACGCAACCCCGCCTATCAACCGATCATCGTTGAAGCCGATCAGGACCTGGCCATCGAAGGGGTGTTCTGCGGTCTGGTGAGGCAAGGGTAATGGGTGCCGTCGTTGCGCTGGATACGCTGTTCAATGGCGGCCAGGTCTGGAGAGGCCGGCCCGCGCCCCCGGCCGCCAGCCCGCAACCCACCGGGCACGCGGTGCTGGATGCCGCGCTGCCCACCGGTGGCTGGCCGGAAGCGGCACTGACTGAAATCCTCCTGGCCGGGCAGGGCGTGGGTGAATTGCAACTGGTGTGGCCGGCCCTGGCGCGGTTGTCCGCAGCGGGGGAGCGGATTGTCCTGGTGGCGCCGCCCTTTGTTCCCTACCCCCAAGCCTGGGAAAACGCCGGGGTCGATCTGCGTCAACTGTCCATCATCCAGGCCAGCGAGCGCGATGCTTTGTGGGCAGCGGAGCAGTGCCTGCGCTCGGGCAGTTGCGGCGCGGTGCTGTGCTGGCCGCATAAAGCCGATGACCGTGCATTGCGTCGCTTGCAAGTGGCAGCAGAAACCGGCTCGACCCTGGCGTTTGCCTATCGCTCGATCCAGGAGGCCATCAACCCTTCGCCTGCAGCCTTGCGCATCGCCATCGATGCGCGCCCCGCGCAACTGCGTGTGCTCAAGTGCCGGGGCGGGCTGGCCCGTTCGGCGCCAATCGCCTTTGCCGTGGGGCATTGAGGTTGCCATGCGTTGGGTATGTATTCTCTTCCCGCAATTGGCGCTGGACGCGGTCTTGCGTCAGCGCAGCGACCCGGATCAACCGCTGGCGCTGTTGACCGGCCCGGCCCAGCGCCGTGTGTTGCAGGCAGTCAACGCTTCTGCAAGGGCACTGGGCTTGCGTCCAGGCCAGTCAATGACTGCCGCCCAGGCATTGAGCAAGGCCTTTGTCACGGCGGAGTACGACGCCGCAGAAATCGAACACTGGCAGCAATTCCTCGCGGCCTGGGCCTATCGGTTCAGTTCCCAGGTCAGCGTGCATTACCCCCGTGCACTGGTGTTCGAGATCGAATCCAGCCTGGGCCTGTTCGGCCCCTGGTCGCAATTCGAGGCCCGCTTGCGCAGCGAGCTGGGGGAGCTGGGTTTTCGCCATCGCATAGTCGCAGCCCCCAACCCGGTGGCTGCACGGGTATTGGCCAACCTGCATGACGGTCTGGTGGTCGCGGATGACGCCGCCTTGCAATGGCACCTCGCGCAATTGCCCATCGACCGCATTGCCCTGGAACCGACGGTAGCCACGGCTTTGTCGCGCATGGGGCTGCGCACCCTGGACCAGCTGCAGGCTTTGCCGCGTAACAGCCTGGCACGGCGGTTCGAAGCCCGTGTACTGCTGCACCTGGACACCTTGTGCGGGATCCGGCCATTGGCCCTGGCGTTCTACCTGCCACCTGACCGTTTTGATGTGCGCATCGAGCTCAATTTTGATGTGCAGTCCCACCAGGCGTTGCTGTTTCCATTACGCCGCCTGACCGGCGATCTCGCGGCGTTCCTGTGCGGGCGCGACAGTGGCGTGCAGCGTTTTGACCTGCACCTGGAACACTCAGGCTTGCCTGACAGCGTGATCAAGGTCGGCCTGCTCAGCGCTGAGCGCGATCCGGCGATGCTCTTTGAACTGGCCCGTGGGCGGCTGGAGCAAGTGCAGGTGCAGGCCCCGGTGCGCGGCTTTCGCTTGCGAGCCGAAGACTTGCCCGCCTTTGTGCCCCAGCATCAGGAGCTGTTCGACGACCGTCCGCAACAGTCCTTGCCCTGGGAGCAATTGCGCGAGCGCTTGCGGGCCCGGCTTGGGGATGATGCGGTTCACGGCTTGCGCTTTCAGGCCGACCACCGACCTGAATGTGCCTGGCAGGCCGGGGCCGATAACCAGCGCGGCAACGGGCTGTGCGGTGTGCAACGTCCAGGGTGGCTGCTGACTGAACCGCTGGCGGTGCAGGAAGGGTCGGCGCGCATTGTCATGGGGCCGGAGCGAATCGAGTCCGGTTGGTGGGATGGCGGCGATGTGCGACGCGACTATTACCTGATTGAAACCCGCTCCGGCCAGCAGGCCTGGGCCTATCGAGCGGTAGGCGAGGGTGGTCCATTGTGGCTGCAGGGCTGGTTCGCATGACCAGCGCCTACGCGGAACTGCATTGCCTGTCGAACTTCAGCTTCCAGCGCGGCGCATCCAGTGCGCTTGAGCTGTTCCAGCGGGCAAAAAAGCAGGGCTACCAGGCGCTGGCCATTACTGATGAATGCACGCTGGCAGGCATCGTCCGAGCCTGGCAGGCGGCCAGGTCGGTGGACTTGCCGCTGATCATCGGCAGTGAAATCCGCATCGAGAACGGCCCGAAACTGGTGCTCCTGGTGGAAAATCTCGAGGGTTATCAGCACCTGTGCCGGCTGATCACCCGGGCCCGACGTCGTACGCAGAAAGGCCAGTATCAGGTGCTGCGCGAAGATTTCAGCGAGCCGTTTCCGGGTTTACTGGCGCTGTGGGTGCCTGACGCTCTGGATGATACGGGCAGTGGTCAGTGGCTGCGGCAAGTGTTTGCTGAACGTCTGTGGCTGGCGGTGCAGTTGCACTGTGGGCAGAATGACCGGCGCCGACTGGCCGACCTGATGAGCCTGGCGGGCGAGCTGCAAATCCCGATGGTAGCCAGCGGCGACGTGCACATGCATGTGCGCGGGCGACGCGCGCTGCAGGACACCATGACCGCCATCCGCCATCACGTGCCGGTGGCAGCCGCCGGTTTACGCCTGCACCCCAATGGCGAGCGGCACCTGCGCAGTCTCGATGCACTGGACGCGCTCTATCCCCAGGCCTTGCTCGACGAAACAGTCAGGATCGCCCGGCGTTGCACCTTCGACCTGAGCCAGTTGCGCTACCAATACCCACGTGAGCTTGTGCCCGAGGGGCACAGCGGGGTCTCGTGGCTGAGGGTACTGACCGAGCGCGGGATTCGCCAGCGTTGGCCCGAAGGTGCGAGTGACAAGGTTCGGCAACTGATCGACAAGGAACTGGGCCTGATCGCCGAGCTGGGTTATGAAAGTTATTTCCTCACCGTGCAAGACATCGTCGCGTTCGCCCGACGCGAGCGCATTCTCTGCCAGGGACGCGGCTCGGCGGCCAACTCTGCGGTGTGCTTTGCCCTGGGCATCACCGAGATCGACCCGGCACGCATGAACATGCTGTTCGAGCGTTTCCTTTCCAAGGAGCGTAACGAACCGCCAGACATCGACGTCGATTTCGAACACGAACGTCGCGAAGAAGTCCTGCAATACGTGTTTCAGCGCTACGGTCGCACCCGTGCAGCCCTGACCGCAGTGGTCAGCTCTTATCACGCTGCCGGAGCGGTGCGTGACGTGGCCAAGGCGCTGGGGTTGCCGCCGGACCAGATCAACGCCCTGGCCGATTGTTGCGGCCACTGGAGCGATCAGACGCCGCCATTGGAGCGCTTGCGCGAAAGCGGTTTCGACCCCGAGAGTCCGGTGTTGCGTCGGGTGCTCAGCCTCACCGGACAACTGATCGGCTTTCCCCGGCACCTGTCCCAGCATCCGGGTGGCTTTGTCATTTCCGAGCAGCCACTCGACACCCTGGTGCCGGTGGAGAACGCGGCCATGGCCGAGCGCACCATCATTCAATGGGATAAGGACGACCTGGATGCGGTCGGTCTGCTCAAGGTCGATATCCTGGCGCTGGGCATGCTCAGTGCCATTCGCCGCTGTTTTGACTTGTTGCGTCGCCACCGCAACCTCGACCTGAGCCTGGCCACGGTGCCGGCTGAAGACCCCCAGACCTACGAAATGATTGGCCGTGCGGATACGGTCGGGGTGTTCCAGATCGAGTCCCGGGCGCAGATGTCGATGTTGCCCAGGCTCAAGCCCAAAGAGTTCTATGACCTTGTCATTGAGGTAGCGATCGTGCGGCCCGGGCCTATTCAGGGGGGCATGGTGCATCCGTATCTGCGGCGACGAAACGGTGAAGAGCTTGAAACCTATCCGTCCGAGCAATTGCGCGAGGTGTTGAAGCGCACGCTTGGGGTGCCGTTGTTCCAGGAGCAGGTGATGCAGATCGCCATTGTTGCCGCCGACTACAGTCCCGGGGAGGCCGACCAGTTGCGTCGCTCCATGGCGGCCTGGAAACGCCACGGCGGGCTTGAACCGCACAAGTTGCGCCTGGCTGCCGGGATGAAGAAAAACGGCTATACGGCGCAATTCGCCGAGCTGATCTTCGAACAGATCAAGGGGTTTGGCAGCTATGGTTTTCCCGAGTCCCACGCCGCAAGCTTTGCCTTGCTGACCTACGCCAGTTGCTGGCTGAAGTGCCACGAACCTGCCGCATTTGCCTGCGCGCTGATTAACAGCTGGCCCATGGGTTTCTACAGTCCCGACCAGATCCTGCAGGATGCACGCCGCCACCATTTACAGATTCGCCCGGTGGATGTGCGCGCCAGTGACTGGGATTGCAGCCTTGAACCCGTTGCCGGGGCGCAGCCGGCGATCCGTATGGGCTTGCGCATGATCAAGGGCTTTCGCGAGGACGATGCCCGACGCATCGAGGTGGCCCGGGCTCGAGGGGCATTTGTCGACATCGCCGACCTCGGCGAACGGGCACGGCTCGAAGCCCGCGCCCAGGAGCAGTTGGCCGATGCTGGAGCCCTGCGCGGGCTGGCGGGAGATCGCCATCGCGCGCGCTGGGAAGTGGCAGGGGTGCACAAGCAACTGGGACTGTTTGCCGGGCTGGCGATGCAGGAGGAGGAACCGGTGGCCTTACCCAAGCCCACGGTTGGCGAGGATCTGCTGGCTGACTACACCAGTGTCGGTACCACCCTCGGCCCACATCCGCTGGCCTTGTTACGCGGCGAGCTGAAAGCGCGGCGCTGTCGCAGTTCCAGGGAATTGCTGGAGGTCGAGCATGGCCGTCCGGTCAGTGTCGCCGGCCTGGTCACCGGTCGCCAGCGACCGGGTACCGCCAGTGGTGTGACCTTCGTCACCCTGGAAGATGAGTTCGGCAACGTCAACGTGATCGTCTGGCGCGACCTGGCCGAGCGTCAGCGAAAAGTGTTGGTGGGCTCGCAGTTGCTCAAGGTCGATGGGCGCTGGGAGAGCCAGGGCGAGGTTCGTCACCTGATTGCCGGAAGAATGAGTGACCTGAGTGAGTTGCTGGACGGGATGAGCATTCGCAGTCGGGATTTCCATTGATGAATCCTTCCTCTATCCCCTCTCCGTAGGAGCTGCCGAGTGCAACGAGGCTGCGATCTTTTGATCTTAAAAAACAAAATCAAAAGATCGCAGCCTCGTTGCACTCGACAGCTCCTACCAGCTCCTACACAGCTCTTACGCTTCAGGCCAGACCCGCTCGCCGCCGCCCGGCGCTGCCGTCCAGGCCTGCAGCGATCGTGTCGGCAAGTCGAAGTATTCCCGGGTGCGCGCATACCCGTGGCCGCCCATACGGCCGATGGCATCCAGGCCGAGTTGATCGATGTACAGGGTTTTCGGGTCGATCAGTTCATCGCGGACATGGGCCATCAATACTTCGCCAAAGATGATTTCCCGCGACTGCCCGATCGACAGCGCCATCATCCGCCGGCATTCCAGAGCCACAGGCGCTTCGCCGATGCGAGGGCATTTGACCAGGGTGCCGGGGATAGCCGTAAGGCCGGCAGCGGTCAATTCATCGAAGCCAGGGGCGAAGGGGACGGCGCAGACGTTCATGGCTTCCACCAGGGCATCGCTGACGATATTGACGGTGAATTCCTGATTCAACTGGATGTTGCGCGTGGTGTCCTTCGGGCTCTGGTCGCCATAATTTTCCACACCCAGGGCAAGGATCGGCGGGTCGGCGGACAATGCGTTGAAAAAGCTGAAGGGCGCGGCGTTGATGCGGCCCTCGCCATCGATCGTGGTGACCAGGGCAATCGGGCGGGGCACCACACTGCCGATCAGTATCTTGTATTTGTCCCGAGGGCTCATCGTGCTGAAGTCGAAGCTGTGCATGGGCAGTACTCTAAAGTAAGGGGTCGATAGCGCTTAAAGGCGCGCTTGCGCTGTAGTCGTCGGCGAACGCAATGGCCGGTTTGAACAGGGTCTTCCAGTCCGGTTGGCCTGTGGCCCGGTCGGCATGGCTGCGCATCAGTTTTTCGAATTGTCGCTGGGCCTGGCGTTGCAGGGCGGGGTAGTCGATGCCTTGCACCTGGCCGTCCCGCATCACGCAGCGACCATCGATATAGCTGGCGATGCAATCGTCTCCACGTCCGGCCAGCACCAGGTTTTTCAATGGGTCGAACAGCGGGCCCAGGTGCAGGCCGCGCAGGTTGAATACGCTGATGTCGGCCTTGGCCCCTGGAGCCAGGCGGCCCAGGTCGTCTCGCCCCAGTGCCTTGGCGCCACCGAGGGTGGCGGCGTTGTAAAGGTCCAGGGTGCTGGTCAGCGAATTGCCGCCCTCCATCAATCGGGCGATGTTCAAGCCCTGGCGCATGTTCTCCAGCAGGTCCGCTGGCCAGGTATCGGTGCCCAAGGCGAAGTTAATGCCCAGGGCGCGGTAGCGTCCGAACGAGTCAAGCGCCTCGCCATCACGGGCAAACACCACCGGACAATGGACCAGGCTGGCCCCGCCATTCACCACGCGCTGCAGGTCCTCATCGCCTGAGGTGTAGATGCCGTGTGGCAGGAGGCTGCGCGGGGTGAGCAGGTTCAGTTTTTCCAGCCAGCCCAGCGGTGAACAACCGTGCAGTTGCTCGACCATCGCGACCTCGCCAAGCCCCTGGCAGCAGTGCAGGCGCACTGGCGCTGCAAGTTCGCGGCTTAAAGCAGCGGTGCGTTGCAGTAACCCTGGCGTACAGGTCTGGATGCGGTCCGGCAGCAACGCGCCGCGAATCAGCCCGCCGTGGGCACCGTCGAAATCCTGGAAAAATCGTTCAGCCGCTGCCAGCCCGGCCAACCCCCTGGCCTCATCAAAGTGATGCCCCAGGGTTGCGTCTGCACGCCAGTAGCTCATGCCGCTCATGTAGCAAGGGCCGAGGTAGGTCCGCAGGCCCAGCTCGCCGGCAACCTGGGCGACGGCGGCAAACTCGTCGTAGGTCTCGGCCCACTCGCGGTAGTACATCGAGGTGATCGGCATTGCCGTAGTGATGCCATTGCGGATCAGTTGGGTGAAGGCGTAGCGATATTTGAATACCTCCTCCTCTGGACTGAAACTCTCCCGTGGGCCTCGCGTCAGGTATTGCTCGGACCACATGCGGCCCATCTCGCGTTCGTCGCCGTTGTCCAGGGTCAACACCGTGGAATCCAGGTCGCCGAGGGCATCCAGGTCGATGAGCCCCGGGCTGATCAGCGCGTTACCGTAGTCGATCCATTGTTCCACCGGGCCCACGTAGCCACGCCCGACAAACAGGATGCGCGAGCCTTCGAACACCACCTCGCCGTCGCGCCATAACACGTGTTGCCTGCCGTCGAAGCCGACCACACAAGCCGCTTTGAGGCCGATGATGGTTGCCCGGCGACTCACAGGCGACTGTCCAGCAATCGTCCATCGCAGGCAATCAACTGGCCCTGGCGATAAACCTGGCGCAATGGCCGCGCGACCACTGCTTCGCCCAGGGTCTGTACCGGCATCAACAGGAAGTCCGCCGGGCGGCCGAGCTCCAAGCCGTAGTGTTCGATGCCTAACGCGCGGGCGCCATTGACGGTCGCGGCATCGAACGCGGCGGTCAGTTCATCGTCCTTGTTCAGGTCGAAACGAAAGGCGAGAAGCATCGCCCGTTCCAGCATGTCGCCGTTGCCCATGGGCGACCAGGCGTCGCGGATACCGTCGGAACCCAGACACATGTTGACCCCGACCTGGCGTAACGCGAGGAACGGTGGCACTGCGCAGTCCGCTGGCGCCGAACTCATCAGCGAAATACCGAGGGCAGCCAGACGCTCGGCCACGGGTTTGACCTGGTTCCAGGGCAACATGCCAAGGCAGTAGGCATGACTGATCATTACCTGTCCCTGGCGTGCGAAACGCTCGGTGTAGTCGGCAATCAGGGCGATCTGCCACAGGCCCAGTTCGCCTTTGTCATGCAGGTGGATGTCCACCCCACGGTCGAATTCGCTGGCGAGCTTGAACACGAAGTCGAGCTGGGCGACGGGATCATTGTCGATGCCACAGGGGTCCAGGCCGCCGACGTTTTCCACGCCCAGGGTCATGGCTTCGCGCATCAGGTCGGCAGTGCCGGGGCGGCTGATCAGGCCGGTTTGCGGGAACACCACCAGTTGCAGGTCGATGAGGTCGCGGTAGCGCTCGCGCAGTTGCTGCATGGCTTCGACATGGCGCAGGCCGAACTCAGGGTCGATGTCGACGTGACAGCGCATGGTCAGCGAGCCGCGTGCGATGCAGTTTTCCAGAAGTGCGCCAGCCCGGTGGGCGATGGGCGAGTCGACTTCACGCAGGACGCTTCGCTCGTTGGCAATGTAGTCCTTCAGAGTCGGCCCGGCGCTGTTCGGGCGCCAGGGCTGGCCCCAGAGGGTTTTATCGAGATGCACATGGCTTTCCACCAGGGCCGGGGTGAGCAGTTGATGGCCGCCGTCGATGTCGGTGGCGCTGAGCGCTGCGTTTGTTGCCGGGCGGCGTTGCTTGAGCAGGCCGTCTTCGATCAGCAGGTCTTCAGCGGGGGCGCCGTAGGGGCGCACGTTGCGTAGCCATTGGATCATTACGTATCTCCGGATCTTGTGAGGTCAGAGTTGGCTCCATAGCGAGCAAGGTCACTCCCACAAGAGACCCGTGGGGGGCCAGGCCCCCTGTGGGAGCGAGCCTGCTCGCGATGGCCGCGACTCGGTTTAAAGCCAGGCAATTCAACCCTTGAGCTTCGCCCAAATCCGGTCCTGCAGCTCCCGCGCCTTGTTGCTGCACTCTTTCTCCGGGCGCAGGCGCGAGGCGAACTCGTCTGGCATGTTGATAGCGTCCATGACCTTCCATTTGGCCTCCAGCAGCTTGTCGCTCTGGATTCCGTTGGCGTAGGCAATGGCATTCGATACCGCCGCTGCGTTTTCCGGCTTCATCATCCAGTCGATGAAGATCTTTGCGTTACCGGGATGTGGCGCGCTTTTCGGCACGGCGAAATTGTCTTGGAACATCGCCAGGCCTTCGCGCGGGTAGACGTACTTGATGGTGTTTTTCTGCAGCGTGGCGCGGGCGGTCGAGCCGTTCCAGTTCTGCATCATGATCACTTCACCCGAGGCCATGCGGTCGACGGTGTTGTCGGAGCTGTACATCTTCAGGAACGGCTTTTGCTTTTGCAGCAGTTCCAGGATGCGCTTGGCGTCCTGGGGGTTTTCGCTGCACTCGTCGACATTCAGGTAATGGCTGGCGGCGTTGATCACGCTGCTGGAAGTGTCGAGGGCGGCCAGTTGCCCTTGCAGTTCCTTGCGCGGCTCGAAAAATTCTTTCCACGAATCGTCCAGCTTGCCCCCGGGCACCCGGGCGCTGTCATAAGAGAAACCGGTGGTCCCCCACAGGTAAGGCGCAGAGAACTTGCGGCCAGGGTCGAACGTCGGGTCGCGAAAGGCCGGTTTCACGTACTGGAAATTGGGCAGGGCAGCGGCGTCGATCTGCAGCAGCAAATCCTGCTTGATCAGGGTTTGCATGATCGACTGCGAAGGTACGATCACATCGTAGGCAGCGCCCCCGGCCTGCAATTTGGCGAGCAGGGTCTCGTTGCTGTCGTAGCCGTCCATGGTGACCTTGATGCCGGTTTCTTTCTCGAATTTGGCCAGCAGGTCGACCGGGTAGTAATCGGTCCAGTTGTAGAAGAACAGCTCCTTGGGCTCGGCGGCTTGCGCAGTAAAAACCGTCAGGCAACTGAGTGCCAGACCGGCGACGCCATACCGCAGGGTTTTCATTTTCATGACAGAACACTCCAGGCTCATTGGTTTTTGCCGCGCTGTCCCAGCCAGAAGGCCAGGACCACCAGCACGATGGAAATCACCAGCATCAGGGTCGAAATCGCATTGATCTCCGGCGTCACGCCGGCCTTGATTGCCGAGAAGATGTAGACCGGCAGGGTCGTGGAACCCGGGCCGGCCACAAAGAAGGTCATGATGAAGTCGTCCAGGCTGACGACAAAGGCCAGCACCGAACCCGACAGCACCGCAGGCCACAGCAGCGGCAGGGTGACCCGGCGAAACACCTGCCATGGGTTGGCGTACAGGTCGTTGGCCGCTTCCAGCAGACTTTTGTCCAGGTCATTGAGGCGGGCGCGGATCGGCAGGTAAGCGAAGGGGATGCAGAAACCGATGTGCGCGACGATCACGGTGAGCAACCCCAGCTTGATGCCCAGGGCCATGAACAGCAGCAGCGTGGCGACCGCAGTAACGATCTCCGGCAGGATCAACGGCAGGTTGATCCCGCCCTCGACCATCTTCTGTCCATAGAAGGGTCGGTAGGTCGCCAGCGCGGCAAGCAGGGCGATGGCCGTGGCGCAGACCGTGGCGATGCTGGCGACGATGATCGAGTTCAACGCGGCCGTCTGGATCGACGGGTTCGCCAGGATCCGCCCGTACCAGGCGAAGGAAAACTCGGTCCAGACCGTCGCCGAGCGGTTGGCATTGAAGCTGTAGGCGATCAACACCAGGATCGGCAGGTACAGATAGGCCAGGATTAGCAGGCTGACCTCGCGGGTCAGCGGCAGTTTTTTCAGGTGCAGGGCGATCATAGGGTGGCTCCCCGGCGCAGGGTCTTGGCCGCATTGCGGCTGTAGAGGGCGTACAGCACCAGGGACAGCAGCAGAATCCCCAGTAACAGGAACGATAAAGAGCTGCCCAGCGGCCAGTTGCGCGCGGTGCCGAACTGTTGCTGGATCAGGTTGCCGATCATCAGCGTCTTGCCCCCGCCGAGAATCGCGGGGGTGATGAAGGCGCCCAGGCTCGGCACGAACACCAGCAGCGCGCCGGCGATCACCCCCGGCATCGAGAGCGGCAGGATGATTCGCTTCAGCGCGTGCCAGCGATTGGCGCCGAGGTCGTAGGCGGCTTCTACCAGGCGCCAGTCAAGTTTCTCCAGGGTCGAGTAGATCGGCAGGATCATGAAGGGCAGGAAGCTGTAGACCAGCCCTACGCTGACCGCGAAGTCGTTGTACAGCAGGGTGATGCCACCGGCCTGGGGGAACAGCGCATTGAGACTTTGCGCGACCCAGCCGTGTTCGCGCAGGATGATCAGCCAGGCATAGTTGCGGATCAGCAGGTTGGTCCAGAACGGGATGGTGATCAGCAGCACCATGAGGTTGCGCCGGCCCGGGGTCAGGCTGGACATCCACAGCGCCACCGGGAAGCCGAACAGGAAACACAGCAGCGTGGTGCCTGCGGCCTGGAACACCGAGCGCAACAGTGCCTGGGCGTACACCCAGTTGAGCTCCAGTTCACCGTCGAAACCTTCCTGGAAAAACAGCTGCACATAGCTTTGCAATTGCCAGTCGGCCTGCCAGTCGACTCCGCCGTAGACGTTGCGCGGCAGGAGGCTGATGTAGCCCATGATGCCCAGGGGAATGGCGATCAGGGCGAGCAAGGTAAGGACCACCGGGCTGAGCAACAGCGCACGGCTCAAGGCGGGGGAAGAACTGCTGACGCTCATCTCAGGCCTCCATCAACAGGCAGGCGTGGGGCGGCAGGTTGACGGCGACCCGGTCACCTACGGCCCGGCCACGCTTCAGGCCTTCGTTGTTCTCACGCAACATGACGTTGACTTCATTGCTCAGCCGGCACTGATAAAGCGTGGCGGTGCCCACGTACAGGACGGCCTCGATCACGCCCCGCAGGTGGTGCGGTTGCGTGGGGTCGACTAGTTGTGAACGTTCCGGACGAAATGCCAGCTGTACGTTGGCACTGTCCAGGCCGTGATCCTGGCACGGGATTTCCACCGGCATGCCGTTCGGAACGAAGAGGTTTTCGTTGTGCTGGCCGCGCTTGAGGTGGCCGGGAAGGAAATTGATGTCGCCGATGAACTGGGCGACGAACTGGTGTTGCGGGCGTTCGTAGATGTCGTTTGGGCTGCCGATCTGCAGGATCTTGCCCGCCGACATCACGGCGATGCGATCGGACAGGGTCAGGGCTTCTTCCTGGTCGTGGGTGACGAAAATAAAGGTAATGCCGGCTTCTTTCTGCACTCGCTTGAGTTCAACCTGCATTTCCTTGCGCAACTTGAGGTCCAGGGCCGACAGCGGCTCGTCGAGCAACAGCACCTTGGGCTTGGGGGCCAGCGCCCGGGCCAGCGCCACGCGCTGCTGTTGCCCGCCGGACAATTCGGCGGGTTTGCGCAAGGACAGGTGCTGCATCTGCACCAGCGCAAGCATTTCCTCCACCCGCCGGGCCGTCTGTTTGCGATCAAGACCCTGCATCTCGAGGCCGAAGGCGATATTCTGCGCGACAGTCATGTGTGGAAACAGCGCGTAGCTCTGAAACACCGTGTTGACCCGGCGCTTGAAGGGCGGCAGGTCATTGACCGGTTCACCCCCAAGGCGGATCTGGCCATCGCTGACATGCTCAAAACCGGCGATGGTGCGCAGCAGGGTGGTTTTGCCGCAGCCGGAAGGGCCGAGCAAGGTAAAGAATTCGTTGTCGGCGATGTCGACCGACACGTTGTCCAGGGCTGGGGCCAACCCGGGATCGTCGGAATACCGCTTGGAAACGTTACGCACTTCGATAGCGTTTGGCTGACCCATAATGGTGCGATCCTCTAATTATTGTATGCAATATCTGGATGCAATCTACAAATAACCGGATTAATCTGCGGGTGCAACCCCCTTTTTTTCATTGGCCATTCATTGCCAGGGAGCGGTTGTCCGGCACAAAGGAGTATTCAGATGGGCGAAAAGAAACCCGAGACAACCGTGGACCGCGTCTACCAAGGGGTTTACGAAGCGATCAGCAAGCGTTCGTTACGTCCGGGGATGAAGCTCGGCGAGGCGTCACTGGCCGAGCTTTTTAATGTCAGCCGCACGTCGGTGCGCGCGGCGCTCAAGCAGTTGGAAGCCGACGGACTGGTGACGACCGAGCCCAATAAAGGTGCATCGGTGTCTTTGCCCAGTGATGAAGAGATCCGTTCGCTGTTTGAAACCCGCCGCCTGATCGAGATCGGCATCGTCAGTGAACTGTGTCGCCGGCGCGATTCGGCAGTCGCCCAGGACCTGCGCGAGCATCTGCTGCTGGAGGACGAAGCGCACCGCAACGGCGACCACGAGCGGCTGATTCATCTGCTTGGGGAGTTCCACATCAAGCTGGCGCGCAGCCTGAACAACCCCGTGCTGCTCGACTGGTTCCAGAAGCTGATATCCCGGGCCTCGCTCTACGCGGCGGCGCTGGACGACGACAGCCACGAGGCCTGCCGCGATGACGAACACCTGCGGCTGATTGAGTACATCGAGGCGGGAAACCAGAGCGCGGCGATCGAATTGACCTGCATGCATCTGAACGGCATCGAAAAGGCCATCCTTGACGTCGCCGCCACGCTGAAAACTGGCTACCATCCGCTTAAGCACCTGATTGAAGTGTGATGATCTGGAAATTCAGGCAGGAGCTACCGCAGGCAGCGATCTTTTGATCTTGTTTTGCTAGCGCCAGGATCAAAGGATCGCAGCCTCGTTTCTCTCGACAGCGCCTGCGCGTGCTTCAAATCGCTACGATGTGCTTGTAGGCAATGAAACCATTGGCGCCGCGTGTGCTCGAAGCAGACAGGTGTCATTTCAGGGACTAAAGAGTCAGTCGATGCAGTTTCTAGACGCAAGCCACGGGTGTGCCGGCTGGAACGGTGAGATGGCCGGACGCATTCGTGCATTCGACTGGAGCCTGACCGAGCTTGGGCCTGTCCAGAATTGGCAGAAAAGCCTGTGCAGCACCGTGCAGTTGATGCTTGCGTCGCCCTTGCCAATGGTCATGCTCTGGGGCCGGGCCGGGTACATGATCTACAACGACGCCTACTCGGAATTCGCTGGCGGCCGCCATCCTTACCTGCTGGGCTCTCCGGTGGAACTGGGTTGGCCGGAAGTCGCCGAATTCAACCGGCATGTGGTGGACACGTGCCTGGGCGGGGGCACCTTGTCCTATCAGAACAAGGAACTGGTGCTGTTACGCAACGGGGTCCCCGAAGACGTCTGGCTCGATCTCTATTACAGCCCGGTGGCCAATGACGAGGGTCGGCCCGCAGGCGTCATGGCGATGGTGGTGGATACCACCGACCATGTCATTTCCGAGCGCCGGCGCCGGGCGGCTGAAGATGCCTATCGCGCCGATAACGAGCGGGTCCGCCTGGCACTGAATGCCGGGGCCTTGCTGGGCTCCTTCGTCTGGGACCTCAAGGCCGACATTCTTTCCGGCGACGACCGATTCGCCCGCACATTCTCCTTTCCGCCAGGCTACGACCTGTCCAACCTGCCCAGTGCCGTCGCTGAATCGCGGATTCACCCCGAGGACGTGGGCTGGGTCCGTGAGCAGGTTAAGCAGGCGCAGAAGACCGGTGAACCCTTTAACGCCGAATACCGCGTGCTGCGGCCCGACGGCAGCCATCTGTGGGTGCTGGCCAGCGGCGCTTGCGAGTTCGACGAAAGGGGCGAACCGTTGCGCTTCCCCGGAGTGCTGATCGACATTCATGTGCGCAAGACGGCTGAAGAATCACTGCTCAAGTTCACCCGCAATCTGGAACAACGTGTCGCTGAAGAGGTCGGCGCGCGGCTGCAGGCCGAGGAGCAACTGCGTCAGTCGCAGAAGCTCGAAGCCATCGGTGGCCTCACGGGTGGCGTAGCTCACGACTTCAATAACCTGCTGCAGGTGATCGCCGGCAACCTGCACCTGCTGGCGCGACATGAGCCGGACAACGCCAATGTGCAACGTCGGGTCAAGGCCTCGATTGCAGCGGTCGAGCGCGGGGCCAAGCTGTCCTCGCAACTGCTCGCGTTTGCCCGGCGCCAGCCTTTGTCCCCGGCGGTCTACGACCCACGGCAAATCTTCGAAGGCCTGGCCGAGTTGTTGCAGCGAGCGCTGGGCGAAACCTTGCAGATCGATGTGCGGGTCCCGCAAGAGTCCTGGCATCTCAACGTTGACCGTAATCAGTTGGAAAACGCCATCCTCAACCTGGCAATCAATGCCCGGGACGCCATGCGGGGCGAGGGCACGGTGATACTCAGCGCCGAAAATGTTGCACTGGACCGCCAGTTCTGTGCCGGCAAGGGCATTGTCGCCGGCGATTATGTGCGGGTTGCGGTAGTTGACTCGGGTGTTGGCATGCCCCCCCAGGTGCTGGCGAAGGCGTTTGAACCCTTTTTCACTACCAAGGCGGATGGCCAGGGCACCGGGTTGGGCCTGAGCATGGTGTTCGGCTTCGTCAAGCAAAGCGGCGGGCATATCGAGATGTCCAGCTTTGAAGGCCAGGGCACTCGGGTCGAGCTTTATTTTCCGCGGTGCCTGCGCGGGCTGTCTGTTGAATCAGCGGTGCATGACGCGCAGCATCCAGGCGGCCACGAAACTGTCCTGGTGGTGGAGGATAACGAGGCGGTGCGCGCCGCGGCCGTGGAGCTGCTGCACGAGGAGGGTTACAAGGTGCTGATCGCTGCCAACGGGGACATCGCCATGCAGATGTTGCTGGAAGGCGTAGCGGTGGATCTGATTTTCACTGACGTGGTCATGCCCGGGCTGATCAAGAGCTCGGACCTGGCCGCCTGGGCCAAGGTCCAGAAACCGCCGGTTGCGGTGCTGTTCACGTCGGGGCATACCCGCGACATCATTTCGCGCAATCACCAGCTCAGTCCCGATACCCATCTGTTGAGCAAGCCTTATGGGCCGGAAGCGCTGACGCGCATGGTCCGTAATGTCCTGAGCGGTTGAAGTGAATTATCGGGATTTGCAAGGAACCAACGTAGGAGCTGGTAAACCTGAGATTAAGCATCCTCAATTCAATCAAGGCAGCCTATGAATTCCGATCCAACCTCCGGCATGGTCAGGGTGCGCGGTGCCCGGGAACACAATCTCAAGAATGTGGATGTCGATATCCCCCGCAATGCCCTGGTGGTATTCACCGGAGTCTCCGGCTCGGGTAAGTCATCCCTGGCGTTTTCCACGCTCTATGCCGAAGCGCAACGGCGTTATTTCGAATCCGTGGCGCCCTATGCCAGGCGCCTGATCGATCAGGTGGGTGTGCCTGACGTCGACTCCATCGATGGCCTGCCGCCGGCCGTGGCGTTGCAGCAACAGCGCGGCACGCCGAGCACGCGCTCGTCGGTGGGCAGCGTGACCACCTTGTCGAGCCTGATCCGCATGCTCTATTCCCGGGCCGGCAGCTACCCGCCCGGGCAACCGATGCTGTATGCCGAGGATTTCTCGCCGAACACACCACAGGGCGCCTGCCCGGAATGTCATGGCCTGGGGCGGGTCTATGAAGTCACCGAAGCACTAATGGTTCCTGACCCGAGTCTGACTATCCGCCAACGCGCAGTCGCTTCGTGGCCGATGGCCTGGCAGGGACAAAACCTGCGCGACATCCTGGTCACGCTCGGGTATGACGTCGACACGCCCTGGCGCGAGCTGCCGAAAAAACAGCGTGACTGGATCCTCTTCACCGAGGAAACCCCGACTGTACCTGTGTACGCCGGGCTCACGCCCGAGGAAACCAGGGTCGCCCTCAAGCGCAAGATGGAGCCGAGTTACCAGGGCACGTTTACCGGCGCCCGACGCTACATCCTGCACACCTTCACCCATTCCCAAAGCGCGCTGATGAAAAAGCGGGTTGCGCAGTTCATGCTCGGCAATCCATGCCCGGTGTGCGACGGCAAACGCCTCAAGCGCGAAGCGTTGTCGGTGAAGTTCGCCGGTTATGACATCGGCGAGTTGTCGCAGATGCCCTTGCTGCAGTTTGCCGAGGTGTTGAAACCGGTGGCGGCGCAGACCTATCTGGACCAGGCCGAGGAAGCGGGTGACGTCTTCACCCCAAGTCAAACCCTGGAAGCCCGGGCCCAGCGCGTCGCCCACGGGGCCAGTGCGCATGCCAATGCGCCGGATGTGCGGCATACGCCCAACCTGTCGGTGGAAAAGCGTCTGGCGGCGCAGCGTATCGCTCAGGATCTGCTGGAACGGGTCAGCACCCTGACCGACCTGGGCCTGGGCTACCTGGCACTGGAGCGCAGCACGCCGACCCTGTCCTCCGGCGAGTTGCAACGCCTGCGCCTGGCGACCCAGTTGGGTTCGCAACTGTTCGGCGTGATCTACGTGCTCGACGAACCCTCGGCGGGCCTGCACCCGGCGGACGGCGAGGCGCTGTTCGATGCCTTGCAACGGCTGAAGGCCTGCGGCAATACCCTGTTTGTGGTCGAGCACGACCTGGAAACTATGCGCCGTGCCGATTGGCTGATCGACGTCGGCCCGGCGGCCGGCGAACATGGCGGGCGGATCTTGTACAGCGGGCCACCGGCCGGCCTGGAGCAGGTCAAGGAATCGCAAACCCGCGACTACCTGTTCGCCGAGGCAGCGAGCCAGGCGCGCACCTGCCGCAAGCCAGCCGACTGGCTGCGACTGGAGGGGATCACCCGCAACAACCTGGACAACCTCAGTGTGGAGTTTCCACTGGGCTGTTTCACTTCGGTTACCGGTGTTTCGGGGTCGGGGAAATCGAGCCTGGTCAGCCAGGCGTTGCTGGAACTGGTGGGCGCGCACTTGGGACGCCCGGTGGCTGAGAGTGATGCCGAGGAACCGAGCCTGGAGGACGATGCGCCCCAGGTCAGCGGCGGTCAGGTGACTGCGGGGCTGACGTCGATCAAGCGCCTGGTGCAGGTCGACCAGAAACCGATTGGCCGTACGCCGCGCTCGAACCTGGCGACCTATACGGGCCTGTTCGACAGCGTGCGCAAGCTGTATGCCGCCACTGATCAGGCGCGGGCGCAAGGCTACGATGCCGGGCAGTTCTCTTTTAATGTCGCCAAGGGCCGCTGCCCGACCTGTGAAGGCGAAGGTTTTGTCAGCGTCGAGTTGCTGTTCATGCCCAGCGTGTATGCGCCATGCCCAACCTGCCATGGTGCGCGCTACAACCCCCAGACTCTGGCTATCACCTGGCAAGGCTTGAACATCGCCCAGGTGCTGCAGCTGACCGTGGATGAAGCGGTGACGGTGTTTGCCGAGCAGGCTGGCATCCGCCGTTCACTGGAGGTGTTGCGTGACATTGGCCTGGGGTATTTGCGCCTCGGCCAGCCCGCCACCGAGCTGTCGGGCGGCGAAGCCCAGCGCATCAAACTGGCCACTGAACTGCAACGCAACCAGCGCGGCGCCACCCTGTACGTGCTCGACGAACCGACCACCGGGTTGCACCCCCGGGATGTCGATCGGCTGATGGAACAGCTCAACACCCTGGTGTCGGCGGGGCATACGGTCATAGTGGTCGAGCACGAGATGCGCGTGGTAGCGCAGAGTGACTGGGTGATTGATATCGGGCCTGGGGCAGGGGATCAGGGCGGTAAAATTGTGGTGGCGGGAACGCCGCTGAAAGTTGCCAAAAGCAGGAAGAGCAAGACTGCACCGTTTTTGGCCAGGACGCTCAACCTGTAGAAGCAGGACCGGAATGAGCATTGCTCCCACCGGTCCTACTCCCACAAACGGTAGATCAAACCCTATCAATCGTACGTCGCACCTTGTCCAGTAGCTCGTTGATCTGGAATGGCTTGACCAGCATTTCCATGCCGTCGCCGAGGAACACCTGGCGGTTGATCGCGTTTTCCGCATAGCCGGTCATGAACAGGATCGGCAACTGCGCGCGCCAGCCTCGGGCTACGTCCGCCAGCTCGCGGCCGGTCATGCGCGGCAGGCCGACGTCGGTCAGCAGCAGGTCGATCGACGGGTCGTTCTGCAACCGCTCGAGTGCGCTTTCAATGTCGCCGACCTGGGTGCAGCGGTAACCGGCGTCCATCAGCACCTCAGCGACGAACATGCGCACTGACGGCATGTCCTCGACGATCAGCACGTGCTCGCCATCGCCCTGAGCATCTGCCGTGAGTGGGGGGGGCTCGCTGGAGGTCGGGTCGGAAGTGGCGGGCAGCATGATCGTGACTTCGGTACCGCGTCGCGCCACGCTACGGATGTGCGCGTCGCCGCCGGACTGGCGGGCGAAGCCGTAGATGGTCGACAGCCCGAGGCCGGTGCCCTGGCCCAACGGTTTGGTGGTGAAAAACGGATCGAAGACCTTGTCGATGACGCTGTGATCGATGCCCGTACCGTCATCGCGCACGGCGAGGGCGACATAAGCACCGTCCGCCAGGTTGGGATCACCGTGGGAGAAGGCGGCATAGGTACTGACCCAGATATTACCGCCCTGGGGCAGCGCATCGCGCGCGTTGATCACCAGGTTGAGCACGGCACTTTCCAGCTGGACCGGGTCGACCAGGGCGATCGCCGCCTTGGACGTCAGCTCAAGTTTCAAGGCGATGCGCTCGCCGATAGTGCGCATCAGTAATTCTTCCAGCGAACGCACCTGGGCGTTGATGTCCACCGGCCGGGTGTCCAGTGGCTGCTGGCGAGCAAAGGCCAGCAGGCGATGAGTGAGTGAGGCGGCACTCATGGCAGAGCTCAAGGCGGCTTCGGTATACAACTGGACCTTGTCGGTGCGTGACGCGGCGATGCGCTTCTGGATCAGTTCGAGGCTGGTGATGATGCCGGTCAGCAGGTTGTTGAAGTCATGAGCGATACCGCCGGTGAGCTTGCCCAGCGCGTCCATCTTCTGCACCTGCAGCAGCTGCGCCTCGGTGCGCGCCCGTTGCGCGACTTCGTTGGCCAGCTGGGTAGTGGCGTCATCCAGGCGCGCCAGATGCGAGCGTTCACGATGACGGTGCTCGGTGACGTCCTCGACGAACACCAGGCTCAGTTCAGGTGTGCGGTAGGGTGAGAGCTGCCATTCGGTCTCGCGGACTTCGCCGTGCACGCGCATATTCAGCGTGCCTTTCCAGCGCTCGCCATAGGCCAGTCGCAGGCGCAGTTCATCAATGACCGCGCCCTGGTCCGGGGCAAAACACTCGCGCAGGGCATCCGGGTCGAGGTTGTCCTGCATCAGCTGCGTGAACGCGTGATTGCATTCGTGCACCTTGAGCTGCGCGTCCAGCACCGCGATGGGCGCAGACACATTGACAAATATTTCCCGAAAACGCGCCTCGCTCTCGCGCAGCGCATTTTCCGTTTCACGCACCCGCAGCAAGGTGCGCAGGGTCGCCAGCAGCACATCCGGGTCCACCGGGTGAATCAGGTAGGCATCCGCGCCAGCGTCCAGGCCGGTGATGATATCGCCAGTCTGGATCGACGCCGCCGACACGTGAATCACCGGCAGCAGGGCGGTGTCGGGGTCGCAGCGCAGCTTGCGCACGATGTCGAAACCGCTCATGTCCGGCAGGTTCACGTCGAGAATCAGCGCGTCGAGGGCAACGCTGGCGATCAGTTCGAGGCCCTCGCCACCGGTGCCGGCCTCCAACACCTCATAGCCGTGGCTTTCCAGGCGACGGCGCAAAGCGTAGCGCGTGGCGACGTTGTCATCGACGACCAGCAGGCGGATGTCACGTTTCATCGACGGGCTCCATGGCAATTGCCAGCGGGATGATCACGAAAAAAGTCGAGCCCAGGCCCGGCTTGCTCTCTAGGCCGACTTCACCACCGAGCAACTGGGCGAAGCGTTTGCACAGGGACAGTCCGAGCCCGGTGCCGCGAAGGCGCTTCTGCAGCGGCGAGTCGACTTGGGAAAAGTCTTCGAACAATGCGCCATGTAGCTCCGGGGCGATACCTATTCCGGTGTCGCTGACGGCAAAACGTACGTGAGTCGCGTCGTGCAGCCGTGCCGAGACCCGGACTTCGCCGCGGGTGGTGAATTTCAACGAGTTGGAAATGAAGTTGCGCAGGATCTGCGCGAGCTTCTTGTCGTCGGTGAACAGCTTTGGCAGGCCCACCGGCTCTTCGAAAATCAGGTCCACGGCGCTGGCATCGACAATCGGGCGAAACATGCCGCGCAACGCGGCGAACAGGTCGAACATGTCGAACCAGGCAGGGGAGATATTGATGCGTCCGGCTTCGATCTTCGCCAGGTCCAGCAGGTCGTCGACCATGTCGCTGAGTTCGCGCGCGGCGTTGCTGACAAACGCCACCTGCTTGTGCTGTTCGGCGCTCAAGGGGCCGTCGAGTTCATCGGTCAACAGGCCGGTAATGCTCAGGATCGAACCCAGTGGTGTGCGGAACTCGTGACTCATGTACGACAGGAAGCGGCTCTTGAGGTCCGATGCCTGGCGCAACTGGTCGGCCTGGGTATCCAGTTCGGCATACAGCGCCAGGACGCCCTGGTTGGTCTCGTCCAGCTCCTCACGCAGGGCGTTGGCCTCGGCCTGCAACTGTGCGACCAATGCCGCTTGCTCGTCGTGATTGATGGGTGCATCAGCCATGATGGGCCTCCAGGTCAATGACCACGACCGTGACGTCGTCGCTTCTGCGGCAAAAATCGCGGTGCAAAATGGCGGCTATCACGGCGGGATGGCGGTGCACCAGGCCGGGGTAATCTTGCAGGTTCCAACGGGACTGCAGGCCGTCGCTGTACATGATCAATAGTTGTCCGTTCACTTGAGCATAGTCAAAGGGTTGCGCCTTTCGATATTGCCCACCGACGATGCCGGGGTGGGACGCCAGGCCGCGTGATTTTCCCGGGGCGATCAGACAGGCACCGATGTTGCCGATGCCGACGAATTTCAGTGCATCGACATCGCCGTCGAACTGTGCAATCGCCAGGGCGCCGCCGCGGGTGCCGATCATGTCGCGATGGATGTCTTCGAGCAGCATCACCGGCGTGGTGAACGGCGCCAAGGCGAAGGTTTGTTCACCCGCACGTGCGGCGCGTTCGGCGTCGTCGCCATGGCCCAGGCCATCGATCACCAGGGCACTGATACGCGAGCCGTCAAAGGCCAGGTGCCAGACATCACCACAGGCGGGGTCGTTGCGCAGGGAATGCTGGCTGACGCCGAACCGCTGGTCCGCAGCCTTGTCGTTGCGTGGGTACAGCCGGGCCAGCAGCACAGCGCCCCGGGCGTCGGCATACACATCAAAGACCTGGGTCTGGCGCGACACCGCACCCAGGCCGATGCCCTGGGTACCACCGGTAGAAAAACCGTCGGCCAGGCAGGCCTCCAGGTCAAATCCGTTGGCCCGGTCGATAGCGAGCATTTCAATCCCGGCACCGGCTGCCCGAGGCAGCACACGCAGGTGCAACTCACCGCTGGCGGCATGTTTGAGGATATTGCTGGCAAGTTCGGTGGCGACCAGTGCCACGCGCCCGGCATCCGTGGCGTCGAAGCCGTGCTGCTCGGCGAGTTGCTGCGCGGTACGGCGGGCGTGACCGATCTGGCTGGTGTCTTCGATGGGGAGTACTTGCGTCATCGAACCGCTGATGTTCATACCCATCGTGTGATCGTTATGCGAGTACCCTTGCCAGGCGCTGTATCGAGTTCGAATTCTTCCACCAGGCGTTTGGCGCCGGTCAGACCAAGGCCCAGGCCACCCCCGGACGTCCAGCCGTCGGTCATCGCCAGCTTGATATCGGGTATGCCCGGCCCCTCGTCGCGGAACACCAGGCGCAGCCCGGTGCGGGCGTTTTCATCGAGGATTTGCCAATCCATGTCGCCACCACCGCCATACACCATAGTGTTGCGCGCCAGCTCACTGACGGCGGTCACCATCTTGGTCAGGTCGATCAACCGCATGCCGCATTCAGTGGCCAGCTTGCGCGCAGTCTGGCGCGCGAGGACCACGTCCTGTTCGATTTGAATGGGTTGGCTGCCACTGCTGCGCACGTTCATCGTTCACGTACTCGATCCTGCAGCAGTTTCATCCCGCGTTCGACGTTCAGGGCGGTACTGACGCCCGGCAGGGTCATGCCGAGCTCCACCAGGGTGATCGCCACAGCCGGCTGCATGCCGACCAGCACGGTCTGGGCGTCCATGATGCGCGACAGGCCGGAGATGGTGCCGATCATGCGCCCGATGAACGAGTCGACCATGTCCAGCGCCGAAATGTCGATCAACACCCCGCGAGCGGAGGTGCGGCTGATGCGCTCGGACAGGTCATCCTGGAGCGTCAGGGCCAACTGGTCATGCATGTCGACCTGGATGGTCACCAGCAGGAAGTCGCCCATTTGCAGAATTGGAATGCGTTCCATCGGCTCAACCTGCCTTGCTGACAGTCAACCCCAGCCGGGTCAACGCCAGTTTCAGCGCGTCGGCCAAATTGGCCTTGGTGACTACACCTTGCAGGTCCAGGCCCAGGTGCACGATGGTCTGTGCAATCTGCGGGCGTACGCCACTGATGATGCAATCGGCGCCCATCAGGCGAATGGCGGTGACGGTCTTGAGCAGGTGCTGGGCGACCAGGGTGTCGACCGTCGGCACGCCGGTGATGTCGATGATCGCGATTTCCGAGCCAGTGTCGACGATGCGCTGCAGCAACGACTCCATGACGACCTGGGTACGTTGGGAGTCCAGGGTGCCGATCATGGGCAGGGCAAGTACGCCATCCCAGAGTTTGACCACCGGCGTCGACAGTTCCAGCAGTTCTTCCTGCTGGCGCTTGATGACGGCTTCGCGGGATTTCTGGAAGGTGCGGATAGTGTGCATGCCCAGAGCGTCGAGCAGCTCGGAGACTTCCCACAGTTGTTCGGCCAGCAGTGCAGGGTTGTCCTGATAATGATTTTGCAGCATCGCAAACATCGGACCCTTGAGCGAGAAGATGAAATTGGCGGTCTGATGAGAGTCCTGGCCGAGGAGGGCACGGCTGTAGGACAGCTTCTCGAGGAACTGGCGAATCTCGTCCCAGCCTGGGGCCGTAACGTTCTGACCATTGCCTTGTTCCAGGCCGGCGACGATCAGTTGTAGAAATTGCGCAGTCTGTTGCTTGAGGTCCTGTTCCTTGACGTTGCGCGAGGCACCGTTGGCTTCCAGGCGCTGCGTCCAATCAGCCAGCAGTTGATTCTGGTTGATTTTCATCGCATCGAGTGTGCTGGTCTGCAGTGCTGCCATGTGCCTGAACTCCTTGAAATTATTGGCCGATTACGCGAATTTTGGATCGGCGCAAAGCAATGACATTTGCCGTTCGAAATAGTTGTCGTGCTGCGCAGTTATTTATCATCTCACACAGCGTAGGTGATCATGGATGGAACGTTGTTCGAGGCGCAGATTCGAAGCTATAAGGCGAGTGTCTCAGCCTGCCCTGTACTGATGAATGAGGTACCTATGAAAGACGACTCGATGACGCAGCAACAGAATCAAGCGGTGGACCGCAACGATCCGGCGATTGACCCGCAGACCCCCGGTGACAACTCTGCTTCGCAGCAGCAGACCAGCGAGCCGGACAGCGCCGACTCGGCGGTGGATCAGAAGAATCAGCACGACGACAACGACAATGAATTCAGCCCGGGCTTCAAGCCTGAACCGGATCGGGCTAAACCTGGTGATAACACCGATGGCGATATTGATACCGATGGCGGCTAGGTGCGTTGTGGCCACATAAAAAAGGCCGCATCGATTGATGCGGCCTTTTTATTGGAGCGCCTTACTTGTCTGGATGTGCAGCTTGCAGTTTTTTCGCCTCTGCCAAGTGTTTTTCCAGGGCTGGCAGCATCTTTTGCGCGAACGCCTTGAGCTCCGTGGCGCCTTTGACCTTGTCGTCGGTCACGGTATTGGCTTCTTTCTTGAACAACTCGATGGTTTCCTCGTGGGCCTTCACCTGATTGTTGGCGTAGGCGGTATCGAAGGACTCATCGCGTACTTCCAGGATCTTTTCCTTGGCCTGCTTCACCAGGGTCGTGGTGTCCGGCACTTCGATGTCGTTCTTGCGCGCCAGCGCTGCAAGTTCATCGTTGGCTTTGGAATGATCGGTGATCATCATGTTGGCAAACGCCTTGATATCGGCCGATGAGCTCTTTTCCAGGGCCAGTCGGCTGGTCTCGATTTCGGCGATCCCGCCGGCGGCGGCATTGTCGACGAAGTCATTGGAAGTGGCGGCAAACGCTGTGCCCATACCGCTGCTCAAGGCTACGGCCAGGGCGAGGTTACGCAAGGTGAATCCGTCCATTGATCATTCTCCACACAGTTTTTATAAGCGATCCGTTGATCGTTAATAAATGGAGCCGGATGAATGGCCAAAGGTTTGATCGTGTTTGCGCCAGCACGACGAACGGACACTCCCGGTATCGACAGGACCCGCCAACCGAGGCCATTCTGGTAGTTGGTGAGCGCAATTGATCGCGTTCACCGCCGATCAACAAACGGAGGTGTTCCATGCCGGTGACCCACGATCTGTATCAGGACCTGAAACTGTCAAAGGAAGAGATCCAGCAAAAACGCACCAAGGATCCATTACTGGATTCACTGATCAACAAGTATTCCCAAGCCGATGCGGAGGTGGTGAAGGCAGAGACCGCCCAGTCGGATGCGCCCAGCGATGATGCGTTGAAGAAGCTCAAGGAGAAGCGCTTGCAGGTCAAGGACAAGATCGTCCAGCAACTCCAGGCCAGGTAGCGACCCTGACATGCAGGAGCCTGCAACTGGCCGGCTCCTGCAAGGTCCGATTATTGGAGCGCCTTCGCCAAAGGCAACCGCACCATGTGGTCGGCCTTCAGCGAACCGAAATACAACCACTCGCCATACTCGCGCACGGTGGTGATCGGCGAGTAATTGTCGCGACTCCCGTCCTGCAGATTGGCGATCACCTGTCCTTGCACATCCAGACCCAGAGCAAACCCGCGCTTTTCTACTGGCTTTGGCAGCACGCTCATGGCCCGGGCAATCATTTTGCGCACGAAGGGGTGCGGCGCCGTGGCATCCAGCAGGGCGTTGCGGGGGGCGTAGAGCGCCACCCAGAAACGGTTTTCGCCGTTGAACGACAGGTTGTCGGGCATACCTGGCAGGTTGTCGATAAACACATCATGAGTGCCCGCTTTCGGACCGCTCAACCAGTAGCGGCTGATGCGATAGGCGCCCGTTTCGTTGACCAGCACAAAGCTCTCGTCCGGGCCCAGTGCTACGCCGTTGGCGAACTCCAGCTTGTCCAGCAGCACGGCGGTCTTGCCGGTCTGGAAGTCGTAGCGCAACAAGCGCCCGTCACCGCCATGCTCGATGATGGCATCGCCATCGCTGCCATAGCCGAACCGGCTGGAAGCGTCACTGAAATAGGCGTAGTGCCCGGACTTGTCGATGGCCACGTCGTCGGTAAAACCCAAGGGCACTCCCTTGGCCTCAGTGACCAATGGAATCAGGCGCCCCTGGGCATCCAGGGATAACAAGCCCTTGACCCCGTCGGCAATCACCAGCAAACCGTTGGGATGTCGCGCCAGGCCCAATGGCCGGCCTCCAGTGTCTGCCAGGACCTGGGTGAACTTGCCGTCGAGGCTGGTACGGATCAACCGACCGTCGTGCAGCCCGGTGATCAGCGCACTGTCTTCGAGCAGCAAGGCCTCCGGGCCTTCCAGGTTGCCGGCACCCACGGGCTCAACGTCTTTGAGGCGCTGATTGTCTGCGTAGACCCCACTGGTGAGCGAAGGCGCCGGTGGCGGGTTCCAGGCCACCGGTTGCACCTTGGTGGGCATCAACAAGAGGAACGCCGCAATAACCACCAGCACCAGCAATACGACATGACGAAACCTGATGGATCGACTCACGCAGTGGCTCCTGTGGGGGCCAGGTGCTGTTGCGCCATTGTGCGCAAGGCCAGCATGGATTGCGCAGACTCGCGGTCAATGCGGCGCTTGAGCAGAAGGTGATTGGCCAGGCGCATCGCCAGGCTCTCGAACTGATAGTCCAGGGTGCGGATAAACCGTGTGCCATTGCCCTGGGCCGCGCACTCATAGGTCAGCAGCAGCGACAGGCCGTTATCGCCCTGGGCGCGGGCAATCCAGCGCCGTCCCGGCAAGTATTCCTCGACCACCCAGCTCAGGTGACCTTCACGGCCTCCGGCGCGAATGTCTTCTTCGAAGCGTGACCCTGCATGCAGCGGGCCGGCCTGTCCGTCGACTGTCAGGGACGACGGGTGCCACTCCGGCCAGCGGGTTGCGGCGCTGGCGTAGGCGAGCACCTCAATCGGGTTTGCGGCGATGTCGACTTGATGCTGCATGCGGGTCATGGGCCTACTCGTCGGGGGCGTGGTGAGGTGTTCCGGTTCCCAGTAGAGGGTGCCGAACAGGTAATCCATCAAGGGAAAGACAATGTTGAAATTGCGTTCCTGCATCAGCTCGCGGCGGTGATGCAATTCGTGCAGGCGACGCATCTGGCGGATCCACGGCAGCCGGGTCAGACGGTTGCTCGGCGGCAAGTGTTCGCAGGCATGGAACACTTCATAGGTGAGGTAACCAAGCACCAGGCAGCCACCGAACAAACCGGCAACGTTGGTATTGATCAGCGACAGCAGCCACCACAGGGGCAAGGTAATCACCAGGGTGTGCAGCACAATCAGCCACGCCGGAAACAGGATCACCCGCCAGTCCCGGGCGCTGTCATAGGTCATGTGCCCGGGGGTGAAAAAACTGTGGTGATCGCCGGCGTGACGGGCGTAGAACATTCGCGCAAAGCTTTTTTTGTGGTGCCCGAGGTGACGGTGCACCAGGTAGACGCCGGCGTTGAACAGCAGCAGGGTCAGCGGCACGGCCAGCCATTCCCCTGACTGGACCTGTTGCACAGTGCTCCAGAATGCGCCACAGGCCAGCAGTCCGAATACCAGTACAAAAACGCCGTGCAGCCAGGGGTTGTAGCGCGGATGCACGGCAGCGCGGTAGCGGCTGCGGAATAGATCGGTGGTCTGCCTCACTGCATTCACCCCGGATGATGGTCCCCCCAGCAGATTAGCCGATTCCAGGCGTCTGGCCGGATTGATCTCGATGGCACAAATGCCATGCTCCGGTGCAGCGCGTGCTCAGATCAGCGGGTCCCAGCGCTGTGACCAGTCACCATCGCGCTTGATGACTTCGCGTAGCAGATCGAATGCCTGTTGCAGCGTCGCCGAATCGCGGTCGCGGGAGTAGACCAGATAGGTCGGGTAGTTGAACTCCGGGGCCTTGGGCACTATTTCCATGACGCCACTCTCCAGGTAGCTCTGGACCACTCGAGTGCGGAAATAGCCGCTGCCACCGTGTTCGAGAATGTATTGCAGGCCGAGCGGGCCGAGGTTGAAGCTCAGCGCCGCCCGGGCATTTTCTGGCAGCGCCGCGTCGTGCTGGCGGCGGAAGTCCGGACCCCAGTCGATATAGACGTAGGGCTCGGGTTTGGCCACCAAGCGCACCAGGATGAGTTTTTCTTCCAGTACCTGCTCAACTTGCAGGCGCGGCCAGTACTCGGGGTGAAACACCAGGGCCGCGTCCAGTAGCCCGAGCTCCAGCTGGCGCAACAAATGTTCGCCATCGCGAACTTCCATGCGCAGCGCATGGCCGGGAATCCTCTTGCGCAGTTCGCCGGCCCAGCCGAGCATCAGCGGGTTACACAGGCTGACTTCGCCACCAATATGCAGGACATTGTGATAACCCTCGGGCAGCGGCAAATCCCGGCGCGCCGCTTCCCAGGTCTGCACCAGCTGGTTGGCGTACACCACAAAGGCCTCGCCGTTGGGCGTCAGGCGGGCGCCGGCGCGATTGCGCACAAACAGCGTGCTGCCGAGCTGGCTTTCGAGTTTTTGTACCCGTGCAGTGATGGCGGTCTGGGTAACATGCAGCTTCTGCGCTGCGGCGGCGAGGCTGCCGTGACGAACAATTTCGAGGAAGGTGCGGGCGAGGTCGATGTCCATGGGGCGGCCGGTGCGGGAGGTGCAGGCATTGTAGCAACTGTGTTCTCAAGCCAGGCGCCCCCAGTGCACGCCGCACATGCACGGGGGCCTGGACGTCGCTTAGAATGCAAAACACGAACACCCGAACGCTCCCCAGAAGCCCTGGAAATCACTCACCGGAGCCGAGGACAGCCGCGCCCGCTCATGGCTGTGGGCGTGCACCGCGCAGGCGCCCACACATTGATGAACCTGTGCGGTTAGCGGCGCCAGGGGTTTCCAGTGGCCGGGCACTGTGACCACCGGGGACCATTCAGGCACCACGGGCACTGGCGGCAGGCCGAGCTTGCCGAACTCGGCAGTGCCGTAGACGATTTTGCCATCGACAATCGTCAATACCGACTCGATCCATTTGACCGCCTCGTCTTCGATGTGGAAATAGTCGGCTGAAAGGGCGATAAGGTCCGCCAGTTGCCCCGCCTTGATCTGGCCTTTCTTGCCTTGTTCGGAAGAAAACCAGGCGCTGCCATGGGTGAACAGTTCCAGCGCGGTGTCGCGGCTCAGGCCCTGGGGATACAGCTCCAGACCTCCGACGGTGCGACCGCTGACCAGCCAGTAGAGCGACGTCCAGGGGTTATAGCTCGACACCCGCGTGGCATCAGTTCCAGCCCCGACGGGCAGGCCTTCGGCGAGCATGCGCGCGATGGGCGGCGTGTGTTCGGCGGCCTTGGCGCCGTAGCGTTCGACAAAATACTCGCCCTGGAACGCCATGCGATCCTGAATCGCGATACCGCCGCCGAGCGCTTTGACCCGTTCGATATTCTGCGGGGTAATGGTTTCGGCATGATCGAAAAACCAGGGCAGCCCGTCGAAAGGGATATCGCGATTGACCTTCTCGAACACATCGAGCATGCGGCTGATGGATTCGTTGTAGGTGGCGTGCAGGCGGAACGGCCAGCGTTGTTCCACCAGGTGCCGAACCACTGGTTCAAGTTCCTGTTCCATGGTTTGCGGCAGGTCGGGACGAGGCTCGAGGAAGTCCTCGAAGTCGGCTGCGGAAAACACCAGCATCTCGCCGGCGCCGTTGTGCCGTAGAAAGTCATCGCCCTGGCCGTAGCGAGAGCTGCTCGTCCAGTTCTTGAAATCGGCAAGCTCTTCCTTCGGCTTCTGGGTGAACAGGTTGTAGGCAATGCGGACCGTGAGTTGCTTGTCCCTAGCCAGCTGCTGGATGACTTGGTAATCATCAGGATAATTCTGGTAGCCGCCACCGGCATCGATGGCGCTGGTAACGCCCAGGCGATTAAGTTCGCGCATGAACTGGCGGGTCGAGTTGACCTGGTATTCCAGCGGGAGCTTGGGCCCCTTCGCCAGGGTCGAGTAGAGGATCATCGCGTTGGGTCGAGCAATCAACATTCCGGTGGGATCGCCATTGGCGTCGCGCTGGATCTCGCCACCGGGAGGGTTGGGCGTGGTGCGGGTGTATCCGACGACCTTCAACGCTGCGCGGTTGAGAAGGGCGCGGTCGTAGAGGTGCAGGACAAACACCGGGGTATCCGGGGCGGCCTTGTTCAGTTCGTCAATGCTGGGCAGGCGTTTCTCGGCGAACTGGAACTCATTCCAGCCACCGACCACACGTACCCATTGTGGCGTTGGGGTGCGATCTGCCTGGTCCTTGAGCATGCGCAAGGCATCGACCAGTGACGGGACGCCTTCCCAGCGCAGTTCGAGGTTGTAGTTCAAACCGCCGCGAATCAGGTGCAGGTGCGAGTCATTGAGGCCGGGGATGACGGTGCGTCCGTGCAGGTCGACGATTTGCGTACCGGGACCTTGCAACGCCATGGCCTGAGCATCGCTGCCAACCACCACGAAACGCCCGTCCTTGATCGCCACGGCACTGGCCTGGGGCTTCTTGCGATCGACTGTGTGCAGGCGTCCATTGTACAAGATGAGGTCGGCGGGGGCGTCTGGCATGGTTTTACTCCCTGCAAACAGCGGGCTGATCCAGGCACCGACGGCGCCTGCCGAAAGGCCTTGCAGTACACGGCGGCGGTTAAATCCATCGTGGTCGTCAGGTGGGCTCATGGCAGTGCTCTCCACAGGACTGGGTTCATCGCAAGTTAGCGTTGGCAGCCAGGTTCTGACGCGGCGGCCAGAAGGAATATAGCCGGCAAATCCACGCACGGCCTTTCACCGGGGCGAAAAACGACAAATCCCGCCACGAAGGGCGGGATTTGTTTGCAGCCGGCGCGGCCCCGAAGTTCGGGACCCGTTGCTTAGGCCGGAAACAGCTCGGACAGTTTCATCGCCAGCATCATGTCGCCTTCAGCGCGCAATTTGCCGCCCATGAACGCTTGCATGCCGTCGGTTTCGCCGCTGACGATGCCTTCCAGGGTTTCGCCGTCCATCACCAGGGTCACCTGGGCGTCCGGGTTTTCACCTTCCTGCAGCTCGCAGGTGCTGTCCTTGACGATCAGCGAGAAGTTCTTGGTGTCGTCGATGCGGAAACCGAAGACCAGGTCCAGACCGGCAGCAGCGGCTGGGTTGAACTTGGCTTTCATTGCTTGTACGGCGTCAGCTACGGAGGTCATGGTTTGATCCTTTCTTGGGTAATTAGAGCTGGGTGATTACAGCCAGGGTCACAATAGTCCGGACTCAGCGAAATGTGATGAGTTCCGGGGCCTTCAGCAGTTGCAGGTGCGCATGGCTGTTGAAGGAAGCCAGTGCCACCTCGCGCCCACGAAACTTCAAGTGGTTGAGCGAGGTGTTGACGATTTGCCAGTTCAGTTCAAAAGCCTGCCGGGCAGGCATTTGGGTGATCAGGTGGAGCAGCGCAGTGATGGTCCCGCCGGAGGTGAACACGGCGATTTTCTGGGTGTTGTCGGCGTTTTCGAGGAGGCGGTGCAGGCCGGCCCGGACGCGCTCGACAAATCCCAGCCAGCTTTCCAGGCCCGGCGTGTCATAGGTGCCGGCGAGCCAGCGCTCGATGATCAGCGCGAAGATGCGCTGGAACTCGCCGCGGTTCTGCGCGGCGTTGCGCAGGATGTGCAGGGCTTGGGGTTCTTGCGGCAGCATTTCAGGCAGCAATGCGCGGATGACCGCATCGGCGTCGAATTCGTTGAACGCTGCATCGGTTTCCAGGATGGGCACGGGCAGCCCGAAGGCGGCGAACTGGTCGAGGGCGCCGGTGGCGGTATCCTGTTGCCGGCGCAGGTCGCCTGCCAGGCAGCGATCGAAGCTGATACCCAGTTCGGCCAGGTGCTGGCCGAGGATTTGCGCCTGGCGCACGCCGGTCGGCGACAGGACGTCGTAATCGTCTGCACCAAAAGAGGCTTGGCCATGTCGAATCAGATAGATGCTGCCCACGTCCGCTTCATCCCGGTACGTTGAAGGTCTGGCGAGGTTATGGGGGATGACGGTGTGCTGTCAATGAAAAAACATACGCTTGTTTGAAATGCTCGTTCCAGGCCTGTTACTACAGGTTTCGCGGCTGGCCGACAGGCCGGCGCATGGGTATGCTGGTAACCACCCCGCGTGCGTTTTCATGCCGCGCTTAGTAATGAAGGAGTTGCTGTGGAGTTTTTTGCAGAGTACGCCAGTTTCCTGGCCAAGACCGTGACACTGGTGGTCGCCATTCTGGTGGTGATGGCCAGCTTTGCGGCATTGCGCAGCAAGGGTCGCCGCAAATCCGCCGGCCAGTTGCAGGTCAGCAAGCTGAATGATTTCTACAAGGGCCTGCGCGAACGCCTGGAGCACACCTTGCTCGACAAGGACCAGCTCAAGGCACTGCGCAAGTCCCAGGCCAAGACCGAGAAAAAGCAAAAGAAGAAGCCCGAGGCCAAGCCACGGGTTTTCGTGCTGGATTTCGATGGCGACATCAAGGCCTCCGCCACTGAAAGCCTGCGCCATGAGATCACCGCATTGCTGACCCTGGCGACCCCCAAGGATGAAGTGGTGCTGCGCCTGGAAAGCGGCGGGGGCATGGTGCACAGCTACGGCCTGGCGTCGTCGCAACTGGCGCGCATCCGTGATGCGGGCGTGCCCTTGACCGTGTGCATCGACAAGGTGGCGGCGAGCGGCGGCTACATGATGGCGTGCATTGGCGAGAAGATCATCAGCGCACCCTTTGCCATCCTCGGTTCCATCGGGGTGGTTGCGCAACTGCCCAACGTCAACCGCCTGCTGAAGAAACATGACATCGATTTCGAGGTGCTGACTGCCGGGGAATACAAGCGCACCTTGACCGTGTTCGGCGAAAACACCGAGAAGGGCCGGGAAAAATTCCAGGAAGACCTGGACATCACCCATCAGCTGTTCAAGAACTTCGTCTCGCGTTACCGGCCGCAACTGGCCATCGATGAGGTCGCCACCGGCGAAATCTGGCTGGGCATGGCTGCGCTGGACCTGCAACTGGTCGACGAACTCAAGACCAGCGACGAGTACCTGGCAGAACGGGCGAAGAAATCCGAGCTGTACCACCTGCACTATGCCGAACGTAAAAGCTTGCAGGAACGCATCGGCATGGCGGCCAGCGGTTCAGTCGACCGGGTACTGCTGACCTGGTGGAGCCGGTTGACTCAACAACGCTTCTGGTAACCAGTCACCACCGAGCCCTTTCACCTCTTGAAGGTGAAAGGGCTCAGTGGGAAGGACGCATGACCCCGGACGGGGTCATGCCTTTGCAGCATCAGCGACGACGAAACAGCGGCAGCGGTTCGTCAGTGGCGGCCTGATAGGTCACCGAGAAGTCCTTGAGGCTTTCCAGCGCTTCGTACGGGTCTTTGTCAGCGCGCAATGCGAAGGCATCGAAGCCGCAGCGACGCAGATAGAACAGCTGGTCACGCAGCACATCGCCGATCGCCCGCAACTCGCCTTTAAAACCGTAGCGGTCACGCAGCAGGCGGGCGTTGGAGTAGTTGCGACCATCGGTGAAAGCGGGAAAGTTAAGGGCGATGACCTGGAACTGGTCCACGTCGTCACCGATTTCTTCCGCTTCTTCATCCGCATCCAGCCACACGCCAAGGCCACCATCGCGGGCCTTGAGCATGCGGCTGTGTTCACGCCACAGCTGCAGCGGGACGATCAGGTCGTCGCAGTTGCTGATCTCGTCGATGTTGAAATCCTTGGGCAGCAGGTGCCAGGTTTCGTCGACGACTTCGTTGTTCTTAATGATTCGCTGCATAGACGCGCTCCTTGAAGAGGTCGATGCCGATACGCTGGTAAGTGTCGATGAAGCGCTCGTCTTCGGTACGTTGTTCGACGTACACGTTGATCAGCTTCTCGATCACATCAGGCATGGCTTCCTGGGCGAAGGACGGGCCGAGGATCTTGCCCAGGCTCGCATCGCGACTGGCGCTGCCACCCAGGGAGACCTGGTAAAACTCTTCGCCTTTCTTGTCCACCCCGAGAATGCCGATATGGCCGACGTGGTGGTGACCGCAGGCGTTCATGCAACCGGAAATGTTCAAGTCCAGTTCGCCGATGTCGAACAGGTAGTCCAGGTTATCGAAACGACGCTGGATCGATTCGGCAATCGGGATCGACTTGGCGTTGGCCAGGGAGCAGAAGTCACCCCCCGGGCAGCAGATGATGTCGGTCAGCAGGCCGATGTTCGGCGTGGCGAACCCTTGCTCGCGCAGTTCACCCCAGAGGGTAAACAGTTGGCTCTGCTCGACGTCCGCCAGAATGATGTTCTGCTCATGGGATGTGCGCAGTTGACCGAACGAGTAACGTTCGGCCAGGTCAGCCACGGCATCCAGCTGTTTGTCGGTGATGTCCCCCGGCGCCACGCCGGTAGGTTTCAGCGATAATGTCACGGCAACGTAACCCGGCTTCTTGTGCGCCAGGGTGTTGCGCGTGCGCCAGCGGGCGAAGCCCGGGTGCTGCTGGTCAAGCTCGGCCAGGGCCGCGCTCTGGTTGTCCAGCGCCTGGTACTCGGGGTCCACGAAGTGCTTGGCCACCCGATGCACTTCGGCTTCGGTCAGCGTGGTCTGGCCACCGCGCAGGTGCTCCATTTCCGCGTCGACTTTCTGGGCGAAAACTTCAGGAGTCAGTGCCTTGACCAGGATCTTGATCCGCGCCTTGTATTTGTTGTCCCGACGGCCATAGCGGTTGTAGACACGCAGGATGGCGTCGAGATAGCTCAACAGGTCCTGCCACGGCAGGAATTCGTTGATGAAAGCGCCCACCACCGGGGTACGGCCCAGGCCGCCACCCACCAGCACGCGGAAACCCAACTCGCCGGCCGCGTTGTGCACCGGCTCAAGGCCGATGTCGTGCACTTCGATGGCGGCACGGTCGGAGGTCGAACCGTTGATCGCGATCTTGAACTTGCGCGGCAGGTAGGCGAACTCAGGGTGGAAGGTGGTCCACTGGCGAACAATCTCGCACCATGGGCGCGGATCAATCAGCTCATCGAACGCGACACCGGCGAACTGGTCGGTGGTGACATTGCGCAGGCAGTTGCCGCTGGTCTGGATCGCGTGCATCTGCACGGTGGCCAGCTCTGCCAGGATATCCGGGATGTCTTCCAGCGCCGGCCAGTTGAACTGTACGTTCTGCCGGGTGCTGATGTGGGCATAGCCCTTGTCATAGTCACGGGCGATCTTGGCCATCATTCGCGTTTGACGCGAAGTCAGTTGGCCGTAAGGCACCGCGACCCGCAACATCGGCGCGAAACGCTGGATGTAAAGGCCATTTTGCAGGCGCAGGGGGCGGAATTCTTCTTCGCTCAGCTCGCCTGCCAGATAGCGTCGGGTCTGATCACGGAACTGCTTGACGCGGTCCTCGATGATCCGCTGATCGTACTCGTCGTATACGTACATATAAGTCCTGTTCTCAGGCTTGGGCCGGTCGGTTCCAGCTGCATGTGGGGCTTGCTGAAGTCCGATACTGCCTCGGCAATTCTGCGCGCACGGCCGCGCACTCCCAACGGAGCCGGGGCAAGATACCAGTTTGTAGTTATGCGCAAAAGTGATGTTTGAGTATATGTAAAGAACCAAAACGACTAACGAGAATCGTTGTTAGCAAACCCGCGTTTGTGGTGTGGGCAATCATCGTCTTAACTGTGAGCGAGTCTTCGTGCAATCACCGATAAAACCGACAAGAGGCGATGCAATGAGCAACCCTACCAAAGCTTCAAAACCCGACAGTACGGTTGATGCCTGGGCGATTTTGTTCCTGATCATCCTGGTCGTGGGCACTGCCGTGTTCTGGGTCAGTCATCAATAAACCGCCTCGTCCGGGCCTGATTCCGACGATTGTCGGACAAAACATGCGGAAAGACCGATTTTCCTGGCTTCGCTGGCTATAATGCGCGGCGGATTTTCGGGGCCCGGACGACCAATGCTCAAGTACTGCTTCACTCTATTGCTGGCACTCAGCGCTGCCTGCGGCTCAGCCACGCGCGCCGAGTCGGTGCTGTTCCTCAGTCCCGGTGGCACCAACGAAACCTTCTGGGTGACCTACGCACAGTTCATGCGAGCGGCGGCGGATGACCTGGGCATCGACTTGCAGGTGCGCTACAGCGAACGCATGCCGGAATTGACCGTGGTGCAAGCCCGTGAGGCATTGCAGGGGCCCCAGCGTCCGGATTACCTGATCTTCGTCAACGAGCAATACGTTGCTCCGCAAATCATGCGCCTGGCCCAGGGTAGCGGCGTCAAGCTGTTCATGGTCAACGCGTCCCTGACCGACAATCAGAAGAGCCTGCTGGGCGAGCGTCCGGACTTGCTGGGTAGCCTGGTGCCCAACGACGAGGAGGGCGGCTATTTGATGCTCAAGGAGTTGATCCGCCAGCATCCGCCCGCCGCACCCGGCCAGGTGATCGAGTTGCTGGCCTTTTCCGGCTTGAAAATTACGCCCTCTGCCCATTTACGCGAGCAAGGCATGTATCGCGCCCTGGCCGAACATCCGCAGGTACGCTTGCGCCAGTTGGTGTACAGCGGGTGGACCCGGCAGCGGGCGTACGAGCAAGCCCGAATGTTGTTCCAGCGCTACCCCAAAGTGAGCCTGTTGTGGTCAGCCAATGACGAAATGGCATTCGGCGCGATGCAGGCGTATTCGGAGATTGGCGGGGTCCCCGGCAAGGACGCGCTGTTCAGCGCGGTCAATACCTCGCCTTCGGCGTTGCAAGCCAAGGTTGACGGACGCCTGAGCGTGTTGATGGGCGGGCACTTTACCCTTGGGGGTTGGGCGCTGGTGCAGTTGCATGACCATGAGCTCGGTGTAGACCTGAACCGGCAAGGAGGACGGGACCAGATGCTTGCCCTGTTGCAAGTGGTCGATCAGGCACAGGCCCGGCGTCTGCTGGCCATGAAGACGTCGACCGATTACCGGGTGAACTTCCGCCGCCTGTCGGCAAAAGGCCGCCCGGCGTCTTACCGGTACCCCTTCAGCATGCACACCCTGATGCACTGACAGCGATCTCAGATGCCGGCCAGGTGCAGCACCAGCTTGACGATGGCAAACAACGTCAAGGCAAACACCGCCGTGAACAGGATGCCCAGGATGACAAAATGACTGGGCTTGCCATGGGTGAAGTCGCGTGCCCGATTCTTCCCGCTTTGAACCCCGAACGCCGCAGCCATGACGCTGTGTAGCATCTGCCAGAAGCTCGGCGGTTTGTTGTCGACCGGATCGTCCATAAATCCCTCATCACTTGTGTGAGAAAGGTAAGCATAGACAAAGCAGGACAGATCGCAGCCCGATGACCTGTAGGAGCTGCCGCAGGCTGCGATCTGTAGATCTTAGTTGTCATAACCCAGGTTCGGTGCCAGCCAGCGCTCGGTCACGCTGAGCTCCTGGCCTTTGCGTGAGGTGTAACTCTGCACCTGGTCCTTGTCGATCTTGCCCACGGCAAAGTACTGCGCCTGCGGATGGGCGAAGTACCAGCCGCTGACTGCAGCAGCCGGGAACATTGCGTAGTGCTCGGTGAGAAACACGCCGCTGCGGCCGGCCTGCATTTCGCTGGCTTCAGGGTCGAGCAGGCTGAACAGCGTACTTTTCTCGGTGTGATCAGGGCACGCCGGGTAGCCCGGCGCAGGGCGGATGCCGGTGTACTGCTCCTTGATCAGTGCCTCGTTGTCGAGGGTCTCGTCCTTGGCATAACCCCAATAATCCTTGCGCACCTGCTGGTGCAGCCACTCGGCGCAGGCCTCGGCCAGGCGGTCGGCCAAGGCCTTGACCATGATCGAGTTGTAATCGTCGCCGGCGTCCTGGTAAGCCTTGGCCACTTCTTCGGCACCGATGCCGGCAGTGGTGATAAACCCGCCGACGTAGTCGGTGATCTCGCTGTCCTTGGGCGCCACGAAGTCGGCCAGGGAGAAGTTTGGTTTGCCGTCGGTCTTGATGATCTGCTGGCGCAAGTGATGCAGCTTGGCCAACGGCTTGCCGTCATCGCCGTAGACTTCGATGTCGTCGTCGCGCACCTGATTGGCCGGCCAGAAGCCGAACACCGCACGGGCACTGATCAGCTTTTCGTTGATCAGCTTGTCCAGCATCTCCCGGGCATCCGCGTAGAGCGCAGTGGCGGCTTCACCCACGACTTCGTCGGTGAGGATACGCGGAAACTTGCCGGCCAGGTCCCAGGAAATGAAGAACGGCGTCCAGTCGATGTATTCGGCCAGCACCTTCAAATCGATATTATCCAGCACCCGGGCACCGGTGAACGTCGGTGTGACCGGCGTGTAGGTGCTCCAGTCGAACTGCGGCTTCTTGGCGATCGCCGCCGGGTAGCTCAGGCGTTCAGTGCGGGCGCTGCGGTTGGCGGTGCGTTCGCGAACCTCGACGTAGTCCTGGCGAGTCTTCTCGACGAAAGCCGGTTTCAACTCCTTGGACAACAACTGGGTCGCCACGCCCACGGCGCGGGAGGCGTCGGTGACATAAATCACCGCGTCATTGCTGTACTTGGGCTCGATCTTCACCGCCGTGTGTGCCTTGGAGGTAGTGGCGCCACCGATCATCAGCGGCAGGTGGAAATCCTGGCGCTGCATTTCACGGGCTACGTGGACCATCTCGTCCAGCGACGGGGTGATCAGGCCGGACAGGCCGATGATGTCGCACTTCTGCTCCCTGGCCACCTGGAGGATTTTCTCCGCCGGCACCATGACGCCCAGGTCGACGATGTCATAGCCGTTGCAACCCAGGACCACGCCGACGATGTTCTTGCCGATGTCATGCACGTCGCCCTTGACCGTGGCCATCAGGATCTTGCCCTTGGCTTCGGGCTTGTCGCCTTTTTCCAGTTCGATAAACGGAATCAGGTGGGCTACGGCCTGCTTCATCACCCGGGCGGATTTCACCACTTGCGGCAGGAACATCTTGCCGGCGCCGAACAGGTCGCCAACGATGTTCATGCCGGACATCAGCGGCCCTTCGATCACTTCGATCGGGCGGGCGAACGACAGGCGCGACTCTTCGGTGTCCTCGACGATGTGGGTGGTGATGCCCTTGACCAGTGCGTGCTCCAGGCGCTTGTTGACGTCCCAGCCGCGCCACTCTTCGGTCTCGGCTTCCTTGACGCTGCCGTCGCCCTTGTACTTGTCGGCGATGGCGAGGAGGGCGTCGGTGCCTTCCGGGGTACGGTTGAGCACGACGTCCTCCACGGCGTCACGCAGTTCGGCCGGGATCTGGTCATAGATCTCCAGCTGGCCGGCGTTGACGATGCCCATGCTCAGGCCGTTGCGGATCGCATACAACAGAAACACCGAGTGGATGGCCTCGCGCACCGGGTTGTTGCCCCGGAACGAGAACGACACGTTGGACACGCCGCCCGACGTCAGCGCATACGGCAGCTCGTCTCGGATGTAGGCGCAGGCGTTGATGAAGTCCACGGCATAGTTGTTGTGTTCTTCGATACCGGTAGCCACGGCGAAGATGTTCGGGTCGAAGATAATGTCTTCCGGCGGGAAGCCGACTTCGTTGACCAGAATGTCGTAGGAGCGCTTGCAGATTTCCTTCTTGCGCGCTTCGGTGTCAGCCTGGCCGGCTTCGTCGAAGGCCATCACGACCACCGCCGCACCGTAGCGCTTGCACAGCTTGGCGTGATGCATGAACTGCTCGACGCCTTCTTTCATGCTGATCGAGTTGACGATGCCCTTGCCCTGGATGCATTTCAGGCCGGCCTCGATCACTTCCCATTTCGAGGAGTCGATCATGATCGGGACGCGGGAGATGTCCGGTTCACCGGCAATCAGATTGAGGAAGGTCACCATCGCCTTCTTCGAATCGAGCATCCCTTCGTCCATGTTGATGTCGATCACCTGGGCGCCGGCCTCGACCTGCTGCAGGGCGACTTCCAGGGCTTCGGTGTAGTTGTCTTCACGAATCAGGCGGGCGAACTTTGCCGAGCCGGTGATATTGGTGCGCTCGCCGACGTTGACGAACAGCGAGCTGCGATCGATGGTGAACGGCTCAAGCCCGGAAAGGCGGCACGCCTTGGGAATGTCCGGAATCTGCCGCGGCGCATATCCCGCCACGGCCTTGGCGATGGCTTCGATGTGGCCCGGGGTGGTGCCGCAGCAGCCGCCGACGATGTTGAGAAACCCGCTCTGGGCGAACTCTTCGATGACCTTGGCGGTTTGCGCTGGCAGCTCGTCGTACTCGCCGAACTCGTTGGGTAGCCCGGCGTTCGGGTGCGCGGAGACGTGGGTGCCTGCCTTGTTCGACAGCTCCTCCAGGTACGGGCGCAACTCGCTGGCGCCGAGGGCGCAGTTCAGGCCAACCGATATCGGCTTGGCGTGGGCCACGGAGTTCCAGAAGGCTTCGGTGGTCTGGCCCGACAAGGTGCGGCCAGAGGCGTCGGTAATGGTGCCGGAGATCATGATCGGCAACTCGATGCCCAGCTCCTCGAACACCCCCTGCACGGCAAAGATCGCGGCCTTGGCGTTCAAGGTATCGAAGATGGTTTCGATCAGGATCAAGTCGCTGCCACCCTCGATCAGGCCTTTGGCCGCCTCGGTGTAGTTTTCCACCAGTTCATCGAAGGTCACGTTGCGGTAGCCGGGGTTGTTCACGTCCGGCGACAGCGAGCAGGTGCGACTGGTCGGCCCGATCACGCCAGCGACGAAGCGCGGCTTGTCCGGGGTTTCCAGGGTCTTGGCATCAGCCACCTTGCGCGCCAGGCGTGCGCCTTCTACGTTTAACTCGTATGCCAGGCCCTGCATGCCGTAATCGGCCAGGGATACCTGGGTGGCATTGAAGGTGTTGGTTTCGAGGATGTCGGCGCCGGCATCCAGGTAGGCTTTTTCGATCGAGCCGATCACGTCCGGGCGAGTCAGCACCAGCAGGTCATTGTTACCCTTGACGTCGCTCGGCCAGTCTGCAAAGCGCTTACCCCGGTAATCCTGCTCCTCGAGCTTGTAGCTCTGGATCATGGTGCCCATGCCGCCATCGAGAATCAGGATGCGCTCTTTGAGGGCGTGCTTGAGAGCTTGAAGGCGAACACTGCGATCGGACATGTGGACTACTCGGAAAGACCATTACGAAGGGCCGGGATCATAGCAAACCTGCGCGCTTTTAGAGCATGTACCGGTTTTGCATGAATATCGTTCATGTTGGTGATAGCCCCGTGCCGGTAGAATCGCGGCGTTTTCTCATGATCGGGACCAGGGACATGTCGTATCGCTTCGTCACCAGCATGATTGTGCTGTGTTTGAGCTGGGGCGCTGCGGCGCAGGAGCCGGCCATTTCCTATACCCGGGATATTCAACCGATCTTCACCGAAAAGTGCGTGGCCTGCCACGCCTGCAATGACGCCGCCTGTCAGTTGAACCTGGGCAGCGGCGAGGGCGCGGCACGGGGCGCGAGCAAGACCCCGGTCTACGACGGCGAACGCACCAGCGCGGCCGCGCCAACCCGGCTGTATTATGATGCGTTCGGCAAGCAGGCCTGGCAGCAGAAGGGCTTCTATTCGGTGCTTGACGCCCAGGCGAGCCAGGCTTCCCTGATGGCGCGGATGCTGGAACTGGGCCACCGCACGCCGTTGCAGCCCAATGCCAAACTGCCCGAGGAGATCGCGCTTGGCCTGAACCGGGCCAACATGTGTGCCATGCCGGGCGAATTCGACGGCTACGCCGGTGCCCACCCCAAAGAGGGCATGCCGCTCGCAGTGACAGGCCTGACCGACCAGCAATACCAGACGCTTCAACGCTGGCTGGCCTCGGGTGCGCCCATTGATGAGCAAGGCCTGCAGCCGTCCTCCCGGGAAGCATTGCAGGTGCTGCAGTGGGAAAACCTGCTCAATGCGCCGGGTGCCCGGGAAAGCCTGGTGGGGCGCTGGTTGTTCGAACACTGGTTCCTGGCCCACCTGTACTTCAAGGACGGCGAGCCCGGGCACTTTTTCCAGTGGGTGCGCTCGCGAACACCCACCGGCCAGCCCATCGACCTGATCAAGACCCGGCGTCCCAACGACGATCCCGGGACCCAGGTGTATTACCGCCTGCGGCCCGTGCAAGGGGTGATCGTGCACAAGACTCACATCAGCTACCCGTTGAGCGCGCCGAAGATGGCCCGGGTCAAGAGCCTTTTCTACACCGGTAACTGGCAGGTCAACGCCTTGCCCGGCTATGGCCCTGAACGGCGGGCCAATCCGTTCAGTACCTTCGAAGCGATCCCGGCCCAGGCGCGCTATCAGTTCATGCTCGATAACGCCGAGTACTTCGTGCGCACCTTTATTCGCGGTCCGGTGTGCCGTGGCCAGATTGCCACCGACGTGATCCGCGATAACTTCTGGGCACTGTTCCAGGCGCCGGAGCACGACCTCTACATCACCGACCCCAACTATCGCGGCCAGGCCACGCCGCTGCTGGCGATGCCCGGGCAGGACGATGACGTCGGCAGTGTGCTGACCCTGTGGCACGACTACCGCAATAAACGCAATGAGTACGAAGCCTTGCGCCGCGACAGTTATGCCGACGCGCCGGCGCCGAGCTGGTCGACGTTGTGGGCGGGCAATGACAATGCGTTGCTGAGCATCTTCCGCCATTTCGACAGCGCGTCGGTGACCAAGGGCTTGATTGGCGAAGTGCCGCAAACGATGTGGCTGTTCGATTATCCGCTGCTGGAACGCACCTATTACCAGCTGGCGGTCAACTTCGACGTGTTCGGCAACGTGTCGCACCAGGCGCAGACGCGGCTGTATTTCGACCTGATCCGAAATGGCGCCGAGCAGAACTTCCTGCGCCTGATGCCCGCCGATTCCCGGGAGGGCTACCTCGACGACTGGTATCAGAACAGCGGCAAAATCAAGATGTGGCTGGATTACGAGAGCATCGACGACGACAAGGACACTGCGCTCAAGCTCGATGAAAAGGACCCCAAGCGTGACTTTGCCCGGCAGTTGCTGGCCCGCTACGGCGACCTCGACGCCAGCCCCGACCCGATCAATCGCTGTGAGGGCGCGTATTGCTCGCGCCCCAACATCGACCCGGACTTGCAGAATGCCGATCAAGCCTTGAGCCGCTTGACCTCGCGCCCGGCCGCCGGGCTGAGGGTCATCGACCTGTTGCCGGAAGCCACCCTGTTGCGCGTGCAGAGTGCCAGCGGTCAGCGTGAGGTCTACAGCCTGCTGCGCAATCGCGCCCACAGCAACGTCGCGTTTCTGCTGGGCGAGTCACTGCGTTATCAACCCGGCCTGGACACCCTGACCATTTTTCCAGGTGTGTTGAGCAGCTATCCGAATTTCATCTTCAACATTCCTGCCGACCAGGTGCCAGCTTTCGTTGATGCCATGGAGAATGCCAAGGACGCCAACCGCCTGGAGAAAATCATCCAGCGCTGGGGCATCCGCCGCAGCCATCCGCAGTTCTGGCAGTACTTTCACGACTTGAGCCGGTATGTGCACGAGACCCAGCCGGAGGAAGAGGGCGTGCTGGACATGAACCGCTACGAGAATCTTTGATAGACCTTTGCCGACGCGGCGTTGTCCGATCTACAAGGCACACTGATGTCCCTGTGTGAGCGAGCCTGCTCGCTGCCACAGGTCGATTGCGGTGGTATGTGGATGTTCAACGGAGGGCAATCAATGCTGATTTCTGTACAGGCATTACGCGCTCTGGCCGCCTGGACGGTGGTTTGCCACCATTTCATGCAGATATTCTTCGACTTCAAGGCCCGTGGCCCGATCGGGCAGATGTTCATCGACAAAGGCGCGGTGGGCGTCGATATTTTCTTTGTGATCAGCGGCCTGGTGATCTTCCTGTCCACCGAAGGCAAAGCACTGCCGCCCGGAAAATTTCTGCTGTACCGACTGTTTCGCATCGTTCCGGCCTACTGGTTCTACACCCTGTTGATGGCGCTACTGGTGGTGTTCGCCCAACCCCTGCTGCCAGACCAGACCGTTGACTGGTCGCACTTCCTCCTGTCCCTGCTGTTCGTTCCCAGCGAAAATCCCGGTGGCTACGGCATTTATCCGACACTCAATGTCGGCTGGACCCTCAACTACGAAATGCTCTTCTACGTGCTGTTCGCCTGGGCGCTGTTGTTCCGCCTGCAGGTGAGGCTGCTGGTGGTTGCGGCGTTATTGTTCGCGGTGTGCCAGGCATGGACGGGCTATGGCTGGGTCAGCCAGTTTTATCGCTCGGACATCGTCTACGAGTTCCTGCTGGGGATCGCCATCGGCATGCTGCACCGCCGCGGCTGGATCCGCCCGGGCCTGTGGCTGCCACTGGTGGGCATCAGCGGCGCGTTGCTGATGATCTACCATTCGCCCCCGCAACCGCGATTTCTGGTCTGGGGCCTGCCAAGCGCGGTGCTGGTCATGGCGTGCATGGCGCTTGAGCGTTTCTTTGAACACAATCGAACGCTCAAGCTATTGGGCGATTGTTCCTACTCGGTGTACCTGATGCATGTGCTGGTGCTGTCCGCAGGTGGTTTTATCGCACAACGGTATGGTGTGAACCCCTACGTCATGTTTGTGCTGTGCGTACTGGCGATCGCCGTGGGCTCCTGGGCCAGCTACCACTGGGTGGAAAAATCCAGCTATCGGTGGCTTAAACAGCGTGTTGATGGCAAATCCGGGGCCCAACCGTCGCCGGCTCTTTCCCGACAAAAATACTAGGACTTTGTCCCGCGCGTTGATTGGCGTAAACTGCGCCCAAGCCTGCGAGGAGTTTCCATGACCGCTATTACCATCACTGACGCCGCCCACGATTATCTGGCTGATCTGCTCTCCAAGCAGAACACCCCGGGTATCGGCATTCGCGTCTTTATCACCCAGCCCGGCACCCAGTACGCCGAAACCTGCATTGCCTACTGCAAGCCGGGCGAAGAAAAACCTGAAGACACGGCGCTGGGGCTCAAGAGCTTCACCGCTTACATCGATTCGTTCAGCGAAGCGTTCCTGGACGACGCGGTAGTCGACTACGCCACCGACCGCATGGGCGGCCAGTTGACCATCAAGGCACCCAACGCCAAGGTGCCGATGGTCAACGCCGACAGCCCGATCAACGAGCGCATCAACTACTACCTGCAAACCGAGATCAACCCGGGCCTCGCCAGCCACGGCGGCCAGGTCAGCCTGATCGATGTGGTCGACGACGGCATCGCCGTCCTCAAGTTTGGTGGCGGTTGCCAGGGCTGCGGTCAGGCAGACGTGACCTTGCGCGAAGGCATCGAGCGCACCTTGCTCGAGCGTGTGCCAGAGCTCAAGGGCGTGCGCGATGTGACTGACCATACGCAGAAAGAAAACGCCTACTACTAAGTAAGGTGTTCGCTGCGCAAGCGAAAAACGGCACCCGTGAGTGCCGTTTTTTTATGCCTGAAGCCAAAAGACCTTCTATTCTCGAGGCCTGTACAGATGCGCATGCCCCGCACGATACAGCGAAGACTCGCTGAACTGATCACTGCCCAACACCCGACCCACCAGAATCAGCGCTGTACGCCGAAAGCCCTTGGCTTCAGCCTTCCCGGCGATATCTGCCAAAGTCCCCACCACCCAGTCCTGGTCCGGCCAGCTCGCCCGGTGAATCACCGCGATCGGGCAATCGGCACCGTAATGCGGGATTAATTCCAACACGATCTTGCGCAGGTGGCTGACCCCCAGGTGGATCGCCATGGTCGCGCCATGTTGTGCCAGGCTGGCCAGTTCTTCACCGGCCGGCATCGCCGTCTTGTCGGCGTAGCGGGTCAGAATCACGCTCTGGGAAACGTCCGGCAGGGTCAATTCAGCACCCAAGAGCGCGGCACAGGCTGCCGTGGCCGTCACCCCGGGAACGATCTCAAAGGGAATGTCCAGCTCGCGCAGGTGGCGAATCTGTTCGCCGATGGCGCCATACAGGCTCGGATCGCCGGAATGCACCCTTGCCACATCCTGGCCCTTGGCGTGGGCGGCCTTGATCAGTTCGATGATCTGTTCCAGGTGCAGTTCGGCACTGTTGACCACCTGCTCAGCGTGGTGGCCTTCCAGCACGGCGGCGGGGACCAGCGAGCCGGCATAAATGATGACGGCGCAGCTGCGAATCAGGCGCTGGCCTTTGACGGTGATCAGTTCCGGGTCGCCGGGGCCGGCGCCGATGAAGTAGACGGTCATCGTCGTATCCTGTGAAAAAGCGACATGGGCAGGCTTCAGATGAAGATTGCTCATGATCAGACATGGGATTATCGGGGATTTTAAACGGCGCGGGCCAATGCGAGGGTGGCCTGGGCGTATTTTTGTCGTGAAATCAACAATTTTGCCGGTGTGCGGGCCAACTGTTCGGCCAGGGCGAGGGCAGCGCTTTCAGCGATTCCATAGCAGCCGGTACGTTCGAAGGCGATGTCCGAGTGATGGCTGAGCTGGCCCTGATACCTGGCCAGTGCCTCACTGCTGAAAAACTGCACCTCAAGCCCAAGCTGGACGCCGAGCTCAATCAGGCCTGGCTCTTCACGCTTGAGGTCAATGCTGGCCAAGGCACTGATCTGCTCGAGCTCGATAGAGTGGGCCTGCAGCGCCTGGTCCAGCAGCGCCCGCAGCGTGCTGACAGGGCAGCCACGCTGGCAGCCAAGGCCGACGACCAGCGTCGGCACTCTGCCAGCTTGGGTCATGCCGGGTAATGATCCGGATTTTTGCGCCGGAACAGCCAGGCGCTGATCAGGCCCAGTGCCAGCCAGAACGCCACGTTGGTCAACTGCGAAGCGATTTTGAACTGGGTTTCCAATGCCTCTGGCGCGAGCATCGAATGCACCTGGGGTTGTGGTGCCCCGATCACGTGTGGCACGGCCAGGATCGCCACGCCAAGGACCTTCATCAACCAGTGACGGCTGAAGACGATCAAGGCAATGCCGACCGCTGTGGAAGCGGCTGTACCAATCCACCAGATCTGCCGCTGGGTCAGGTCGGCTGCTGCAGTGCCCGGCAATTCAGGCGGCAGGCCCAGGGTTGGCGCCAGGACGAAGGTCGCGTAGCCGGCCAGGCCCCAGAGCAGGCCCTGGGACGTGCGAGTTGGCGCGCGCAGGGTGTAGAGGCCGGCCAGCATCAAGGCGAAACCCACGGCGACCACCAGGTTGCCGCCAGTGGTCGACAGCAGGCGTTGCCAACCGTTTTCCGGTTCCCAGGCTTCAGCGTCGTGGCTGTGCGCTGCGGTAGCGCCGGCTGCGTGTTCGTGGACTTGAACCGTGGCAGGTTCGGATTGTTCGTAGGTTTCCGCCTGCAGAATCAGCGGAGAGACCCAGAGGCTTTGCAGCAGGGTCAGCAGCAGGGCGGCCAGCAACCCGGTAAAACCTGCGGTTTGCGCGATACGCTTGATCATCTGGGCAGGTCTCAGTGGCACGGGAACGCGGAGCTGTGACGGGTATCGTGCGCCGCGTTGTGCACCGCCTCGATGTGCGAGAAACCGGCAAAATACACCAGGCCGGCGCCCAGGATCGACGCGAAAACAGCGGCGGTCAGGCGTTGGGTCAGGGTCGTGGTACTGCTGGTGGTACGGCTACCGGTGGTGCTGATGGTCGACATGGCGCTTCCCTCTGGTCTGTCAGCGGGGTTATGGAGCGCATGGCAAACCCCTGCGAACGGGCACGCAGAGGCTCAAACAGCGCCCGCCCACCGCGGGTTTGTTGGTCGGCGAACCTGATGTTCGCCATGTGTTGCGGGCCGGTCTCCGGGCTCGCGAGGGGTGCGGGCTTGCGCCTGTACCTGCAAGAGTCGCCTTCCCATGCCGTACTGCTGGCACAGTGGATCTGACTCTTCGCTCGCTTACCGTTGCGGGGGCAGCACCGGACTGACATGAGCTTCTAGTAAAGCACATGATTCACCGGTTTCCCGTTTCACCCTGTGAAGGGCACCCGTAACAAGTTGCGTAGGAGAGCATGGGGCGGGGATTGGCGTCAATTGGCAGAGGTTCTCAATTGGGGATTGGCCCGGGTAGGAGCTGCCGAAGGCTGCGATCTTTTGATCTGGCTGTTTGACAGACAATCAAGTGATCGCAACCTTCGGCAGCTCCTGCAGGGGATAGCGTTTACCGCAGGAGCATTGACCCGCCCCGATACGATGCGTAGCCTTGCGCTTTCGAGGTTCTTCGGCGTTGGCCGAAGCTAAGAAGGGAACGCGGTCAATGCCGCGGCTGCCCCCGCAACTGTGAACGGTGATGTTCGCTGCCACGCCACTGCAACACCTGTGCAACGGGTTCGCGGGAAGGCGCAGCGAATGCCAGGCTGAATGCCCGGCACGCCGTCAGCCAGGAGACCTGCCTCGATACAGATTCTCACTACAACCGGGCGGGGTGATCCGGTGGCGAACTCTCCCGCGCGCGCTCCAGTCGCAGCGATTGTCGTCCCGTATGCCCGCCACCTTGCCAAAGGGCATCCGATGAAAACACTGGCCAAACTTCCCGTCACCATCGTCACCGGCTTCCTTGGCTCGGGCAAGACCACCTTGCTGCGGCACATGCTCGACAACGCCCAGGGCCGGCGCATCGCGGTCATCGTCAACGAGTTTGGCGAGCTGGGTATCGACGGCGAAATCCTCAAGCAGTGCTCGATCGGTTGCACTGAGGAAGAAGCCAGCGGGCGCGTCTATGAACTGGCCAACGGATGCCTGTGCTGCACCGTCCAGGAAGAATTCTTCCCGGTGATGCGCGAGTTGGTGGCCCGCCGCGCTGACCTCGACCACATTCTGATCGAAACCTCCGGGCTGGCCCTGCCCAAGCCCCTGGTGCAAGCCTTCCAGTGGCCGGAAATCCGTAGCGCCTGTACCGTCGATGCCGTGATCACCGTGGTCGACAGTCCGGCCGTGGCGGCGGGCACCTTTGCCGCCTTCCCTGACCAGGTTGACGCCCAGCGCAAACTCGACCCGAACCTGGATCACGAGTCGCCACTGCACGAGCTGTTCGCCGACCAGTTGGCCAGCGCCGACCTGGTCATCCTCAACAAGGCCGACCTGATCAGCCCGGAAGACCTGGCCCGGGTGCGCCTGGAAGTCGCCGAGGAACTGCCGCCAGCGGTCAAGGTCATCGAAGCCAGCAGCGGTCGTGTGCCCCTGGACGTGCTGATTGGCCTGGGTGCCGGTTCCGAAGAACACATCGACAGCCGTCACAGCCATCACGATCATCACCACGAAGGTGAAGACGATCACGATCACGACGCCTTCGATTCGATCTCCATCGAACTGCCCCAGTCGGATGAAAGCCTGCTGCTGGACGCCCTGACGCAACTCGTAGTCAAGCACGGCATCCTGCGGGTCAAGGGTTTCGCAGCTATTGCGAATAAACCGATGCGCCTGCTGATCCAGGGCGTGGGCACGCGTTTCGACAAGCATTTCGACCGTCAATGGGGCGCCGATGAAGCGCGCACCACCCGCCTGGTGCTGATCGGCCAGGAGCTGGACGCCGCCCAACTCGAAGCACAACTGCGCGCCGCGCTCAGCGTATAAGCCATGCACCTGCTCAGGACCCAGCCCGGCGGTTTCGTTTCGGATGACAATATTGCCGATCTTGGACAGACCCCTGCGGAGCTGGTGATCCTGTGCAGCGGCGACTCCAGCCTGGCGTTGCTCGCCGAAGCCGCGCAGCAGTTGCCCGACGACTATCCAAGCGTGCGCCTGGCCAATCCGATGCAGGTGCAGAATCATGCCTCGGTCGACCTGTATGTCGATGAAGTGCTGCGCCATGCCAAGGTGATTCTGATCTCGCTGCACGGCGGAATCGCCTATTGGCGTTATGGCGTCGAGCGCCTGGTGCAATTGTCCGAACGGGGCGTGCAACTGATTCTGGTGCCAGGCGATGACCGTCCCGACCCGGAACTCAGCGACCTCAGTACCGTGGGCGCCGAAGACCGCGACCGGCTCTGGCAGTTTCTACGCCAGGGCGGTCTGGGCAATGCCCTGGATTTCTTTCGCTGCCTGGCCAGTCGTTGGCTGGAACGCGACTACCCCTGGGCCGAGCCGCAGGCTTTGCCACGCACCGCGATCTACCATCCGCACCGAAGTCCAGCTGTACTAGCCGATTGGCATGCCGACTGGCAGGCCGGTCAGCCCGTGGCCGCCGTGCTGTTTTATCGCTCGCACCTGCAGGCGGCCAATACCGCCTTCATCGATATTTTCTGCCAGCGCTTGCAGGCGGCGGGATTGAACCCGCTGCCGATCGCCGTGGCCAGTCTGAAAGAACCCGGCTGCCTGGCGGTGGTCGAGGACTGGCTGGACGAAGTCAGCGCCTCGGTCATTCTCAACACCACCGGCTTTGCCCAGTCGAGCCCCGAAGCGCCGCATATCCGGCCGTTTCGCCGCAATATCCCGGTGATCCAGGCCATCTGCGCCCAGGATAACGAGGCCGGATGGCAAGCCAGCGACCAGGGTCTCGGCCCGCGGGACCTGGCGATGCACATTGCGCTGCCGGAACTGGACGGGCGGATCATCAGCCGACCGATCAGCTTCAAGGACCTGGCGTGGCGCAGCGAGCGCAGCCAGTCCGACGTGGTGTGCTACCGCGCGCAACCTGAACGAATGGATTTCGTCGCTGAACTGGCGCGGCGCTGGACCGATCTGGCCCGAGTACCCAACCGCGAAAAACGCATTGCGCTGATCCTGGCCAACTACCCGACCCGCGATGGTCGCATCGGCAATGGCGTCGGGCTCGATACGCCGGCGGCGGCGCTGAATATCCTGCGCGCTTTGCGCCAGGAAGGTTATCCGCTGCCGGATCAACTGCCGGAAAACGGCACCGCGCTGATCCAGCAACTGCTCGGCGGCGTCAGCAATGACCTCGACACTATTGATCAGCGTCCATGCCAGCAAAGCCTCGGGCTGGATGACTACCTGGTGATGTTCAACGCGCTGCCCGAGGCCAACCGGCTGGCCGTGCTGCAGCGTTGGGGGGCGCCAGAAAAGGACCCGAAGTTCCGCAGCGGCCGGATGATGATCGCCGGCCTGCGTTTTGGCCTGACCTTTGTCGGCATTCAACCGGCTCGGGGGTATCAGGTTGACCCTAGCGCGGTGTACCACGACCCGGACCTGGTGCCGCCGCACGGCTATCTCGCGTTCTATTTCTGGTTGCGCAACACCTACGGTGCCCACGGTGTGATTCACGTCGGCAAGCATGGCAACCTCGAATGGCTTCCGGGCAAGGGTGTCGGGCTGTCGCAGCATTGCTGGCCGGACGCGCTGCTCGGGCCGTTGCCGAACATCTATCCCTTCATCGTCAATGACCCGGGCGAGGGCGCCCAAGCCAAGCGGCGCACCCAGGCAGTGATCATCGATCACCTGATGCCGCCGCTGACCCGCGCCGAAACCTATGGCCCGCTGCGCAACCTGGAGCTGCTCGCCGACGAGTACTACGATGCGCAGCTGCTCGACCCCCGTCGGGCGCGGGAGCTGCAACGCGACATCCTGCAACTGGTGCGCGACAGCCATCTCGACCGTGAGCTGCAGCTGGACGAACAGCTGGACAGTGATGCCGACGCGGCCATCTGGCTGCCGCGCCTGGACACCTATCTGTGTGATCTGAAGGAGTCGCAGATCCGCGACGGCCTGCACATCTTCGGCGAGTCGCCGAGCGGGCGGTTGCGCATCGACACCTTGCTGGCGTTGCTGCGTATTCCTCGTGGTGATGGACGCGGTGCCCAGTCGAGCGTGTTGCGGGCGCTGGCGAAAGCGTTCGAATTGGGCTTTGACCCGCTGGATTGTGCATTGGCCGAGCCTTGGACCGGGCCGCGTCCCATTGAACTGCAATCCATCAATGATGATACATGGCGCACGGCGGGCGACACCCGCGAACGCCTGGAACTGTTCGCCACTCAACTGATCGAGCAGACCACCTGTGGGAGCGGGCTTGCTCGCGAATACGCAGTGTCAGTCAACCTTGATTTGCCTGGCACAGCGTATTCGCTCCCGCCAGGTGAGAACTGGGGGCAAGTGTCGGCCATCCTCGACCACCTGCGCGAAGCCGTCGCCCCCCGCCTGGACGCCTGCGGCCCGGCAGAGATGCGCGGACTGCTCGATGCATTGAACGGCCGCTTCGTCCCCGCCGGCCCAAGCGGAGCACCCAGCCGTGGACGACTGGACGTGCTGCCCACGGGTCGCAACTTCTACTCGGTAGACGTACGCAACCTGCCGACCACCACCGCCTGGCGCATCGGCTTCCAGTCGGCCAACCTGATCCTGGAACGCCATCTGCAAGACCATGGCGATCACCTGCGCCAGATCGGCCTGTCGGTCTGGGGCACTGCGACCATGCGCACCGGTGGCGACGATATCGCCCAGGCGATGGCCCTGATGGGCGTGCGACCGGTGTGGGCCACCGGCAGCCAGCGGGTTGACGACTTTGAAATTCTGCCAGTGAGCCTGCTGGACCGCCCTCGGGTGGACGTCACGTTGCGGGTGTCGGGGTTCTTCCGCGATGCGTTCGCCAATCTGATCCGGCTGTTCGATGCCGCCGTGCAAGCGGTTGCCGAACTCGACGAGCCCGACGACCTCAACCCACTGGCTGCCAAGGTGCGTGCCGAGCGGGAAACCCTGTTGCTGGCGGGTCTCGACCAGGAGGCTGCGCGCCGCCAGGCAGGGTGGCGTATTTTCGGGGCGAAACCGGGGGCCTATGGTGCTGGCGTGCAGGGCGCGGTCGAGGGTCGCTTGTGGCAAAGCCGCGAAGACCTGGCCGAGGTTTACCTGAACTGGGGCGGCTACGCCTATGGCGGTTCAGACGAAGGAACGGCCGCCCGGGCACAGTTCGCCCAGCGCCTGAGTCAGGTCCAGGCTGTGGTGCAAAACCAGGACAACCGTGAGCACGATTTGCTCGATTCCAACGACTACTATCAGTTCCAGGGCGGTATGCTCGCTGCCGTCGAAAGCCTGAGCGGGGAAGCGGCGGCCAGTTATCACGGCGATCACAGCCAGCCCGATCTGCCGAAAATCCGCACCCTCAAGGAAGAACTCAACCGGGTTATTCGCTCCCGCGCAGCCAATCCCAAGTGGATCGACGGGGTGAAGCGCCACGGTTATAAAGGCGCGTTCGAAATGGCGGCAACCGTCGACAACCTGTTCGCCTTCGACGCCACCACGCAGTTGATTGACGATCACCAGTACGCGTTGCTCGCCGATGCTTACCTGCTGGACCCGGCGACCCGCGAGTTTGTGCGCGAGCACAATCCCCATGCCCTGCGCGACATGACCGAGCGCATGCTCGAGGCGCAGCAGCGCGGCATGTGGAAAGAGCCCGGCGAGTACCAGGAGGCACTGGAGAATCTGCTGCTGGACATTGAAGAAGATACTTGAGACTGCCATTACCCCCCTGTAGGAGTGAGCCTGCTCGCGATACTGCGACCATGACCGAGACTGACTAATGACTGAAACACCGCATTTTCCTTTATCCGCCGTGGTCGGCGCCGACGATCTGAAGCTCGCCCTGTGCCTCACCGCCATCGACCCGAAGATCGGCGGCGTGTTGATCGAAGGCCCCCGGGGCATGGCCAAGTCCACCCTGGCCCGTGGCCTGGCGGACCTGCTTGCCAGCGGCCTGTTCGTCACGCTGCCGCTGGGTGCGACAGAAGAGCGCCTGGTCGGCACTCTAGATCTTGATGCGGCACTGAACGAAGGCCGCGCGCGATTTTCGCCAGGGGTCCTGGCCAAGGCCGACGGCGGCGTATTGTATGTCGATGAAGTCAACCTGCTGCCCGATCACCTGGTGGACCTGTTGCTCGACGTGGCGGCCAGCGGCATCAACCTGATAGAACGCGATGGCATCTCCCATCGGCATTCGGCGAAATTCGTCCTGATTGGCACCATGAACCCTGAAGAAGGCGAGCTGCGTCCGCAGTTGCTCGATCGCTTCGGCCTGAACGTTGCTCTCGGTGGCCATACTGTACCCACCGAACGCGGCGAAATCATTCGCCGGCGCCTGGCGTTTGATCATGATCCCGCGGCGTTTTGCGCCGAATGGGAAGCCGCCCAGCATGCCTTGCGCGAGCGTTGTGAGCAGGCCCGGAGTGTACTGGCCAGCATTCCTCTGGATGACCAGGCCTTGGGCAAAATCACTGAGCGCTGCTTCGCTGCCGGCGTCGATGGCTTGCGCGCTGATCTCGTTTGGTTGCGTGCCGCCCGGGCCCACGCGGCCTGGCGCGGTGCGCAAGGGATAGGCGAAGAAGATATTGAAGCGGTTGCCGAGTTCGCCCTGCGCCATCGTCGGCGCGAACACACACCACCCGCGCCGCAAGCAAGCCAGCCACCCACAAGCCAGGGTTCGCAGCCAGGCGAAGGGCAGGGGCAATGGGGCCAAATGCCCGCCCAGGCATTGCCGACTGGCGCTCGCCGCGAAGTACCGAGCTGGCCAAAAAAGCCCTAGGCATTCGCCCTCGATCTGCAGCGGGGGCGAATGCCAAAGCCCGCGCCGGACATCTCGACAGCGGCAAGCAAGGCCCGCAGCGGGTGACGCGCGAAGGTTCGGTCAACTGGCCGGGCACCTTGCTCAATGGGCGCCCGCGCCAGCGTGCTGACCTGCAGTTCCAGGCGCGCACTCGCTCGCCCCATGAACTGTGGCTGGTGATCGTCGATGCCTCTGCGTCCACTCGTCGCCACCAGGCACTGAGTGATGCCAAGGGTTTGCTCGCGCAGGTGTTCGATGATGCCTATCGCCAGCGTGCGCGGCTGGCGCTGCTGACCGCCAGCGGTACGACCCCGACCTGGCAGGTACAAGGTTTAAAGGCGTCCAGCGGTTTGCACGCCTGGCTGGATCAATTGGGTGCCGGAGGCGGCACACCTTTGCTGGCAGCACTGTCCGAGGCGGAACAATGGCTGGCTACCCGTCAAAAGCGCTTGCCCGCCGAGCAACAGCGGCTATTGCTGGTCACCGATGGGCGGTTGAAGGAGTGGCCAATACTCACGTCGCTCAAGTGCCCCGGGCTGCTGATCGACATAGAGCGCGGCCCGATTCGCTTGGCACGAGCGAAACAATTGGCCGCAGACTTAACCATCGACTACCGCCACATCGACGAACTGGTCCCCCTGTAGGAGCTGCCGAGAGAAACGAGGCTGCGATCTTTTAATCTCGTGGCCTGACCGGTTCATCCCGCCGCCCCGTGTCATCGTTTACGACCATCGCTGGCAAGCCAGCTCCTAAAGGGCGTAACCGGCCCTCAACGAAACAGATTAGTCCGCGCCAACTCGATCACCTCATCCCCACGCCCGCTCATCACCGCCTTGAGCATGTACAAACTGAAACCCTTGGCCTGCTCCAGCTTGATGGTCGGCGGCATCGCCAGTTCCTGGGTTGCGGTCACCACGTCCACCAGTACCGGCCCGTCATGCGCCAGTGCCCGACGCAATGCCGCGTCCAGGTCTTCGCTGGCCTCGACGCGAATCCCGAGGATGCCCATCGCGTTGGCCATCGCCGCGAAATCCGGATTGTGCAGGTCGGTGCCCGTATCCAGCAGCCCGCTGGACTTCATTTCCATCGCGACAAAGCCCAGGGAGGCATTGTCATAGACGATGATTTTCACTGGCAACCTGAGTTGCGCCAGGGAAATGAAATCCCCCATCAGCATGCTGAAACCACCGTCACCCGACAGGGAAATCACCTGGCGGTCCGGGAAGGCTGCCTGTGCGCCGATCGCTTGCGGCATCGCGTTGGCCATAGAACCGTGGTTGAAGGAGCCAAGCAGGCGTCGTTGGCCATTCATCTTCAGGTAGCGTGCAGCCCACACCGTTGGCGTGCCGACGTCAGCCGTGAAAATCGCGTCTTCGTCTGCCAGTTCACTGAGCAGGCGGGTCAGGTACTGCGGGTGGATCGGACGCCCTGGCGCCGACGGCTGGGCCAGGTCGTCCAGGCCCTGGCGGGCTTTTGCGTAATGCTTGAGTGACGACTCCAGGAAGCTTCGATCAGCCCGATAGGGCAGGCGTGGCAACAGGGCCGCGAGCGTCTCGCTGACGTCGGCAACTATGCCCAGGTCCAGGGCCGTGCGCCGCCCGAGGGCTTGCGGGTCGTGGTCGATCTGGATGATGGTTGCGTCGGTGGGATAGAACTGGCGATAGGGAAAGTCGGTGCCGAGCATCACCAGGGTGTCGCAGTTGAGCATGGCGTGGTAACCGGAGCTGAAACCAATCAGGCCGGTCATGCCCACGTCGAACGGGTTGTCCCACTCCACGTGTTCCTTGCCGCGCAAGGCATGCACCACTGGCGCGCCAAGGGCGTCGGCCAAGGCCACCACTTGATCATGGGCGCCCGCGCAGCCGGCACCGCACATCAGGGTAACGGCCTTGCTTTGGCTCAATAGTTCGACCAGTCGATCGAGGTCATGGGGCGCCGGCAGGATGCGCGGTTGGGCGAGCGCGGGCCAGGGCTTGAAGGCGTCGTCAACTTCCTGCAACGCCACGTCACCGGGAATCACCACCACCGCCACGCCGCGGTTGAGGATTGCGCTGCGCATCGCCCGGTGCAGCACTTGGGGCATCTGCGCCGGGTTGCTCACCAGTTCGACGAAATGGCTGCACTCCTTGAACAGTTCCTGGGGATGGGTTTCCTGAAAGTAATTAAGGCCGACCTCCGACGATGGGATCTGGGCGGCAATCGCCAGCACGGGCACGTGGTTCCTGTGGCAGTCGAACAACCCGTTGATCAAATGCAGATTACCCGGCCCGCAACTGCCGGCGCACACCGCCAGTTCGCCAGTGACCGCCGCGTCGGCACCGGCGGCGAAGGCGGCGACCTCCTCATGGCGCACGTGCATCCACTCGATACTGTCCATGGTGCGCAGCGCTTCGGTCAGGCCGTTGAGGCTGTCGCCCGTCAGGCCCCAGATGCGCTTGACGCCGGCCTGTTCAAGGGTGGTTGCCAGTTGCTGGGCAAGGGTGATTTTCGCCATGGGGTACTCCGTTTTCCAAAAATCGAGCGATGAGTTGTCCTCGGGTTAAAAGAGGACAACTCAATACCGGTCATGACTCCCCCTGTTTATTTCGCGCTCAGGGACAAACCGCTTTGCGCCGGAATCGGGTGACGCATCAAGGTGCCGACTACCAGCGCGCCCAATCCCGCTAATAGCCCGGCAACCAGCAACAACAAGCTGAAACCACTGATGAATGCCTGACGGGCCAGAGGCTCCACCAACGTGCGAGCGGCCTCGGGCAGCAGGCTCATGGCTGCCGGCATGTCCCCGGCGACCACTCTCGAGCTGATACCTTGGGTATGCTCCAGCCATTGCGGAGCCTGGTTCGCCAGTTCAGCGTGCAAAACCTGCGAGGAGTGGCTCGACAGCAGGGCACCGTACACGCCGATCGCCAGGACGATGGCGCTGAAGCGCATGGTGGTGCTCATGCCCGATGCCATCCCCGTGCGCTCGCGGGGCACGCACGCCATGATGTTTTTCTGTGTGTCGCCATTGAGTAACCCGGCGCCAGCACCGGTGACTGCAATCGCCAGGGCAAAAGGCAGGTAGCTGGCGCTGCTGACGGCCAACGCGCTCAACAGGTTGCCGCTGGCGACCAGGGCCAGCCCGGTCGCCATCAAAGCGCCCGGCGTAAATTGAGTGGCCAGGCGCGCGCCGACCTTCGGGAAAATCAGCATGGTCGCGGCAAACGGCAACATGCCCAGACCCGAACTGATGGCAGATAAGCCGAGGCCGTTCTGCAGATAAAACGGTAGCAGCGTCATCATCACCTGGGCGCAACCGGCGTAGGCGAACATGCCAAGCAGGGCGCCGATAAAGCGCGGGTGGCGGAGCAGTTGCAGGTCGACCATCGGCCGTTGCTGCATGCGCTCGATGAGCACAAACGCCCCCATCAATAAAGCGCCGCCGATGAGCCGGGCGTAGGTCAGCGGATTGCTCCAGCCAATGCGGTTAGCCTCGATCAGCCCCCAGATCAGGCACAGCAGGCTGGCACTGAAGGCCAGGCTCCCCCAAGGGTCCAGACGAGCGGACTGCGGGTCGCGCGATTCGGGAACAGCGCGCCACACCATCACCATCAGGAACGCTCCCACCGGCAGATTGAGGTAGAAAATCCAGCGCCAGCCAATGGTTTCCGTGATCAGCCCGCCGAGGGTCGGTGCGGCTGTCATCGCCACGCCCATGCAGGCACCCCAGAACGCCCAGGCCTTGGCCCGTTCCACTTCATCGTGAAAGGTATGGCCGATGGACGCCAGGGCCGAGGTCAGGAGCAGCGCTGCGCCAACGCCCTTGATCGCCCGCGCGATGTCCAGGACCAAAGCGCTGGGTGCGGCCCCGCAACCGATAGAGGCCAGGATAAAAATGCCCAGGCCCCACAGGAGGGTTTTCTGTCGGCCGAATCGGTCGGCGAGACTGCCCGCCGGCAGCAACAAGGCGGCGAACGCCAGCATGTAGGCGCTGACTACCCATTCGATGTCGGCAAAATTGGCCCCCAGGTCGCGGGCAATGGTAGGCAAGGTGACGGCGACGATGTTGGTGTCGAGGACGATCAATGAGCAAACACCTGAGGCTGTAAGTAACGTCAGGCGTGGGCTGACCCGGGATTTGACGAGCATGGCGGTTGTTCTCTAGGGTGGAAGTCCTTCAAGCTTATGGCTGCCAGCTGCCGTCCGCGTTAGGCGAGCGCCACGACCTCATTACCTTTGAGCTAATACGCCTATGGATATCCGCCATTTTCGTTATTTCCTGGCCGTCGCCCGTCAGCGCAACTTCACCCGCGCCGCCGAGCAACTGGGCATCGCACCGCCGACCTTGAGCCGGCAGATCCAGGATATGGAAAGCGAACTAGGCACCCGGCTGTTTAATCGCCATCAACGTGACGTCAGCCTGACCGAGGCCGGCGTCGCGCTGATGCCCGAGGCGGACGCTGCCGTGCGCCAGTTTGAGGCGGCGCAGAATAATGCCCGGCGTGCCGGCCGCGGGGACATCGGCCACATTGAATTGGGATATGTGGCCTCGGCAGTCTATTCCGGGCTCCTGCAAAAACAGGTGCAGGCCTTCACTCGCGAGTATCCGGACGTCAGCGTGAGTGTGTGCGAAAGCCCGATGGCGGCTTTACCGGTGATGGTCCTGGATGGGCGTTATGACGTCGGTTACGTGCGCTCGCCCATGACCTTGCCGGACGGCCTGGAAGCTGTGCGCCTGGATGCCGAAGGTTTTGTCCTGGCGGTGTCGGGCGAGTCGTGGCTAAGCCGGTTGCCGGTGATCAGCCCGAGGCAACTGCAGGATGAGACCTTTATTCTGCCCGAGCAGATCAGCGGTACGTTGCAGGTGGCTGCCGAGGGCGGCTTTGCGCCAAAACTGGGGGCTCAACCGGGTGGGTTGGTGGCGGTGCTGGCACTGGTGTCCCTGGGACAGGGCGTGGCCGTAGTGCCGGCATCGGTGGTCGGCCATGTGGGGTTGCCCGGGGTCTGGTATCGGCAGCTTGACGGCTGTGAGGCGAGTTCATGGTTGTCCTTGATCCATCGGCGATTTGAAAAATCTGCGGCGGTGGGCCGGTACATCGAGCAGATTCGTTGTAGGAGCGAGCTCGCTCGCGACGGTCGTCAACGATAACGCGGGAAGCCTGTCACCCTGCAGCGCCCACAGGTTTTTCGCGAGCAAGCTCGCTCCTACAGATTTTGTAATGATTTCCATGTGTAGGAAAAATAGTATTCCGCTGTACGCTTGAAATCCTTTTTTCCTGCAGGATTTGCATGAACACCCTCTCGGAGCCTCCCAGTTACCCGCTCACCCGGCGCCACCGCGCTGTCTTGATGCACGCGAAACACCCCGTCTTCCGCCCCCAGATATCCATTTCCCAAGCGTTTTTACGGCCTGTGCGCCGCGCTTTGCCGTGCCTGGCATTCTGAATCAACTGAAGAGGTAGAGAGATTTTCATGGAATGGATTGCTGATCCCACCGCGTGGCTGGGCCTGTTGACCCTGATTGTGCTGGAACTGGTACTGGGTATCGATAACCTGGTGTTTATCGCGATTCTGGCGGACAAACTGCCCCCGGAGCAGCGCGACCGCGCCCGGCTCATCGGTTTGTCCCTGGCGCTGCTGATGCGCCTGGGCCTGCTGGCCAGTATCTCCTGGCTGGTGACTCTGACGCAGCCGCTGTTCGAGGTGTTCGACAAGAGCTTCTCCGGCCGCGACCTGATCATGTTGTTCGGTGGTGTATTCCTGCTGTTCAAGGCCACCATGGAACTGCACGAGCGGCTCGAGGGCCATGTCGGCGAGCGCACGTCCAATACGGCCTACGCGATGTTCTGGCCAATCGTGGCGCAGATCGTCGTGCTCGACGCGGTGTTCTCCCTGGACGCGGTGATCACTGCCGTGGGTATGGTTGATGAACTGGCGGTGATGATGATCGCCGTGATCATTTCCATTGGCCTGATGATCGTCGCCAGCAAGCCGCTGACCCGCTTCGTCAACGCGCACCCGACAGTGATCATGCTGTGCCTGGGCTTCCTGATGATGATCGGCTTCGCGCTGACCGCCGAAGGCCTGGGCTTCCATATTCCGAAGGGCTACCTGTACGCGGCCATCGGCTTCTCGATCCTGATCGAAGTCTTTAACCAGATCGCCCGCGCTCGTCGCAAACGTTCGATGCAGGGGGTGCGGCCGATTCGCGAACGCACCGCGCATGCGGTGATGCGTTTGCTGGGCGGGCGCACGCTGGCAGCGGAGGAGGTCGACGACGAGATCGCCGACCTGCTGGACAATGGCCAGGCACCGAGTGAAGCGCTGTTCGACCGGCGCGAGCGGGTGATGATCAGCGGTGTGTTGCAGTTGGCCGAGCGGCCGATCCGCACCTTGATGACGGTCCGTGCCGACATTGATCACATCGACCTGGCGGATGACGCCGAGGCCATTCGTGCGCGGCTGATGCACTCGTCCTATTCGCGCCTGCCGCTGATTCGCGACGGCGCGGTGGACGAGCCCCTGGGCTTCGTGCACAAGAAGGAACTGCTCAAGGAATACCTGGCCGGCAACGAGCCGGACCTGGAACACCTGGCGCGCAAGACTATCAACCTGCTGGACAGCTATTCGATCCTCAATGCCCTGGAGCAGATGCGCAAGGCCTCGACTCACATTGCCTTCGTGGTCAATGAGTTCGGTGACTTCGTCGGTTTGCTGACCATGACCGACATCCTGGAATCGATTGCCGGTGAGTTGCCAGACGCCAGTGAAATCGAAGGCCCGGACGTGATCGAGGACAATGGCGGGTTCATCGTCAGTGGTGCCTTGAACCTGATGCGGGTGCGCCAGCGCACCGGTTTCGCGGCAGAACCCACCGAGGACTATCAGACCCTGGCCGGCCTGGTAGTGAGCGTGCTGGATCGCCTGCCGGCGATTGGTGACAGCCATGAGTGGGACGGCTGGCAGATGACCGTGATGGCCGTTGAGGAGCGCCGGGTGACGCGCGTGTTGCTGGTGCCTCGCAGCGTTTAATCTTGCCGGGCCCTTGAAGGCCTCATTGCGAGCAGGCTCGCTCCCGCAGATTTTGTGACCGATCACAATTTCCTGTAGGAGCGAACCTGCTTGCGATTTAATCTCTCAGCTGGCGCACGTTCAGAATCGGCGCACCCAGCATGCAGACCAGGAGAAATATTCATGAGCATCACTCGATACGGCACCGGCAGCACTGCAGGCGGCGGCCAGCCGCGGCCCTTCGCCCGCGCCGTGGAGGCCGATGGCTGGCTGTACGTGTCTGGCCAGGTCCCGGCGCTGGATGGCGAGATTATCGTCGGCGGTATCGTCGAGCAGACTCACCAGGCCATGAGGAATCTGGTCGCGATCCTCGAAGAAGCCGGTTATGGCCTGGAGGACGTGGTTCGTACCGGTGTGTGGCTGGAAGACCCGCGGGATTTCTGGAGCTTCAACAAGGTGTTTTCCGAGTACTTCAGCCCCGAACATGCCCCGGCCCGGGCGTGCGTGCAGGCGAACATGATGGTCGACTGCAAGGTCGAGATCGATTGCGTGGCCTACAGGAAAAAAGCCTGAATCGTCACCGAATGCAGGACAGCGGCTGTGTGACGTCGCGAAATCCGAGGAGTTCGATCATGACTACTGCCCCAATCAACGTCGCCGTGGAAAAAGGTGCGGCCCCGACCGGCGCCAGCCTGGTGCGCGACGTCAGCCTGCCGGCCCTGGTTTTGCACCGGGAAGCGCTGGAACACAACATTCGCTGGATGCAGGATTTTGTGCGCAACAGCGGCGCCGAGCTCGCCCCCCATGGCAAAACAAGCATGACGCCGGCTTTGTTTCGCCGCCAACTGGATGCTGGCGCCTGGGGCATTACCCTGGCCAGCGCAACCCAGGCCCGTGCAGGTTACGCCCATGGCGTGCGGCGGATACTGATGGCCAATCAACTGGTCGGCACGCCGAACATGGCGTTGATCGCGGATCTGCTGGCAGACCCGGGCTTTGATTTTCACTGCATGGTCGATCATCCGGATAACGTCGCCGACCTCGGTGCCTACTTCGCCTCGCGCGGCGTGCGCCTGAACGTGATGATCGAATATGGCGTGGTCGGCGGCCGGTGTGGCTGCCGCACTGAACAGGAAGTGCTTGATCTGGCCAAAGCCATCTGTGCGCAACCGGCACTGGCACTGACCGGTATCGAAGGCTACGAAGGGGTGATCCACGGTGATCATGCCGAGAGCGGAATCCGCGCGTTCGCCACCTCCCTGGTGCGCCTGGCGGTCCAGTTGCAGGACAGCGGCGCATTCGCCATCGCCAAGCCGATCATCACGGCCTCGGGGTCGGCCTGGTACGACCTGATTGCCGAATCGTTCGAGGCGCAGAATGCCGCCGGACGCTTTCTCAGTGTGCTGCGTCCTGGCAGCTATGTGGCCCACGACCACGGCATCTACAAAGAGGCGCAGTGCTGCGTGCTCGAGCGTCGCAGCGACTTGCATGAAGGCCTGCGCCCGGCACTGGAAGTCTGGGCCCACGTGCAGTCGCTGCCGGAGCCGGGGTTTGCGGTGATTGCCCTGGGCAAGCGCGACGTGGCCTATGACGCCGGACTGCCGGTCCCGTTGCGGCGTTACCAGCCGGGGGGGGTGCCTGCAGTGGGCGACGACGTGGGTGCCTGCAAAGTGACTGCAGTCATGGACCAGCATGCGTTCATGACGGTGGCGCCCGGGGTTGAACTGCGGGTGGGGGACATCATTTCCTTTGGCACTTCCCATCCATGCCTGACGTTCGACAAGTGGCGGGTAGGGTGTCTGGTGGATGAGCAGTTGAATGTCATCGAGACCATGGAAACCTGTTTTTAACAGTCAAGACCGAGGTGCCTGAGGCTGGGCATGGGCTGCAAATGATGCCGCTAGATCAATCCCGGTAGAACACCTGCACCAGGTGATAACCGAACTTGCTCTTGATCGGCCCGTGCACCACCCGCAATGGCTTCTTGAAAATCACTGCGTCTATCACCCCGACCATCTGTCCGGGGCGCACTTCACCCAGGTCACCACCGCGCTTGCCGGAGGGGCAGGTGGAGTACTTTTTGGCCAGCACATCGAAGGCTTCGCCCTTGGCAATGCGCTGTTTGAGCTGCTCGGCTTCTTCCGAGGTTTTCACCAGGATGTGACGGGCTTGGGCTTTCATTGGAAGTACCTTGCAACGGTGGTGACTGGGCGGGTGCCAGCGCGGGGCGGGCGATTATGCCTCAACTTACCCCGGTTGACCGAGCATCGCGCGAATCTTGTTGGCTAGCAGGTCGATCGAAAACGGCTTGGCTACCATGTCCATTCCTTGCTCTAGAAAGCCCTGGCGTTCTGCGGCTTTTTCCGCGTAACCGGTCATGAACAGCACCTTCAGGCCGGGCCGGCGCTGACGGGCGATTTCCGCCAGTTGCCGTCCGTTCATGCCCGGCAAGCCGACATCGGTCACCAGCAGGTCGACCCGCGCGTCCGACTCCAGCAAGGGCAGGGCCTCGATCGCATCCCGAGCCTCATGGGCCTGGTAACCGAGCTCCTTGAGCAGGTTCAGCACCAGCAGGCGCACCGCCGGATCATCCTCGACCAGTACCACGGTCTCACCGGCATTGGCCGCCGGCGCTTCGCCTGTGAAGGGCAGCAGGGTATCTGGCTGCTCCATGTCTTGCAGGCGAGGCAGGTACAGGCGCACGCAGGTGCCCTGGCCCGGCACGCTGTCGATGTGGACATGCCCGCCGGACTGCTGGGCAAACCCGTAGATCATCGACAGGCCCAGGCCTGTGCCCTGGCCAATCGGCTTGGTGGTAAAGAACGGGTCGAAGGCCTTGGCCAGTACCGAAGGTGTCATCCCGGTGCCGTTATCGCTGACGGCGATCATCAGGTAATCCCCGGCCTTGAGCGGTTCCAGGGTGGTGATATGGCTGTCTTCCAGGTAGACATTGGCGGTCTCGATCAGCAGCTCACCGCCGTCCGGCATGGCATCGCGAGCGTTGATCACCAGGTTTAGCAGGGCATTTTCCAGCTGGCTGACGTCGGTGCTCACCGGCCATGCGTCTTCAGTCAGCTGCAGGCGCAGCTCGATGTGATCGCCTTTGGTGCGGCGCAGCAGATCTTCCAGGGAGTGGACCAGGTCGTTGGCGTTCAACGGCTTGCGATCCAGCGACTGGCGTCGGGAGAAGGCCAGCAGGCGGTGGGTCAGGGCGGCGGCGCGGTTGGCCGACGAAACGGCCGCTTCGGTGAACCGGCCGATCTCGGCGGCACGCCCGTCAGCGATGTAGCGTTGCACGAGGTCGAGGCTGCCGATGATCCCGGTCAACATGTTGTTGAAGTCATGGGCAATGCCGCCGGTGAGCTGACCCACCGCTTCCATCTTCTGTGCATGGCGCAAGGCGTCTTCGGCGCGTTCGCGTTCAAACATTTCGTTTTGCAGGCGCTGGTTGGTTTCGGCCAGTTGCCGGGTACGGGCGGCCACGCGCTCTTCCAGGGTTTCATTGAGGTTGCGCAGAGCCTCCTCGGTGTTTTTGCGCTCGGTTTCGTCAATCACGAAAATGTAGAAACCGTTCACCGCACCGTCCGCTCCATGGCGCGGCAGGTAGTTCATCAAGGCATGCCGGTAGCTGCCGTCACGGTGGCGAGTGTCAATGCCGAAGCAGCAGGTCTTGCCGCTCAGGGCGTCGGCAATGTGCGTGGCGCGCAGCGCGTAGGCTTCCTCGCCCAGCACTTCGCGGATCGTGCGCCCGTACAGTTCCTGGGGGGTGCGGCCGTACCAGTCGAGGTAGGCGGCATTGTTCAGGCGAAAGCGCTCCTCGCTATCCACGTAGCTGATCAGGATCGGCATGGCGTTGATGATCAGCTGCAACTCGGTCTGGCTCTGGCGCAAGGCCTGCTCGGTGTGTTTGCGTTCGGTCAGGTCCAGGGCGGCGCCGAGGAAGCGGATCGGCCGGCCGTGATGATCCTTGTAGCACCGCCCGCGGGCGAATACCCAGCGCACCTGGCCGTCAGCCTGCAGCAGTCGGTACTCCTCGGCGTATTCAGTGCCATGGGTAATGGCGTGCTTGATGCCCCGGGCGACGGTGGCCCGGTCTTCAGGGTGTACGCCTTGCAGATAGGCGGTGATGGGTAACTGATTGGACAGCAGTGGATCGACCCCGTGCAACTGGGCGAAGTGGGTGTCGGCTATGAAGTGGTCTTCGTTGATGTCCCAGTCCCAGGTGCCAACCGCATCTGTCGCGGCGAGTGCCAGTTGCAGGCGCTCTTCGGTTTCGCGCTGGGCCTTGAGGCTGGCTGCCGAGCGCTGTTCAAGCTCCACGGCAATGCGCCGGCGCTCGTTGGTTTCAATGGCTGTGACCAGGATGCCGGCGACTTGCGCGGCTTCGTCGCGGATCGGGCTGTAGGTCAGGTCCAGCCAGAAGTCCGAATCAACGCCGTCACGCTGCAAGGTGAAGCGCTGTTCGCTGTAGGTGCGCACCTGGCCTTGCAGCACTGCACTATAGATCGGGTCGGTGAAGTCCTTCAGTTCGGGCCAGACCTGATGTGCCGGTTGGCCAAACGCATGGGGATGTTTGCTGCCCGCCAGCAGGGCAAACCCGTCGTTGTAGATCTGCGTGAGGTCTGGCCCCCACAGCAACAGCATGGGCATGGGCGAATGAAGCACGATGTCCACGGCGGTTCGCAGGCTTTGCGGCCAGGTGCTGGCAGCGCCCAGCGCACTGCGGCTCCAGTCGGTGCGGGCGATCAAGGCCTGGGCATCGCTGCCGGTCGGTGATGCGTTCATCAAATTGTCCTGCAGTAATGTCGGTCTGGCGGCGTCTATTATGCTTGCAAGGTGGTAGACGCTGGGTGGCCTGTTGGGGTCATACTGTCCAATTGAATGCTTCGCGGGTGTTTTTTGCCATGGAAATCGATGCACTGTTAACGCTGCTGGCCCGCCGTAACGGCTCCGATCTGTACCTCTCCACAGGCGCGCCGCCCAGCGCCCGGTTCGATGGGATATTGCAGGCACTGGCCGAGCAACCGTTCAAGGCGGGAGAGATCGCCGCCATTGCCGCGTCCATCATGGACGCCGAACAGCGCCTGGAGTTCGATCGGGAGCTGGAGATGAACCTGGCGATCTCGTTGCCGGGGGTGGGGCGCTTTCGCGTCAATATTTTCAAACAGCGTAACGACGTGTCCATCGTCGCGCGCAATATCAAGCTCGACATTCCTCGCTTCGAAGACCTCAACCTGCCAGCGGTGCTGCTTGATACCATCATGCTCAAGCAAGGCCTGATGCTGTTCGTAGGCGCCACCGGGTCGGGCAAGTCGACTTCCCTGGCCGCGTTGATCGACTACCGCAATCGCCACAGCAGCGGGCACATCATCACGATCGAGGACCCGGTCGAATATATCCATCGCCACAAGCGTTCTATCATCAACCAGCGCGAAGTGGGGGTCGATACCCGCAGCTTTCACGCCGCGCTGAAGAATACCTTGCGCCAGGCCCCGGACGTGGTACTGATCGGCGAGATACGCGACCGCGAAACCATGGAGCATGCCCTGGCATTTGCCGACACCGGGCACCTGGTGATTTCCACGCTGCATGCCCACAACGCCAATCAGGCACTGGACCGCATCGTCAATTTCTTCCCGGACGAACGCCGCCCCCAGTTGCTGCACGACCTGGGCAACAACCTCAAGGCGTTTGTTTCCCAGCGCCTGGTGCGCAGCCGTAGTGGCCAGCGTCGGGCTGCGGTGGAAGTGATGCTGGGCACGCCGACCATCGCCGACCTGATCCGGCGCAATGAGCTGGATGAGCTCAAAGGCATCATGGAAAAATCGGCCGAGCAAGGGATGCAGACGTTTGATGGCGCGCTGTTCGGGCTGGTGGTCGAAGGGGCGATCGATGAGGAGGAGGCGTTGAAGCATGCGGATTCAGTGAACAATCTGCGCTTGCGACTGAAGTTGCATGGGGAGGTGACGCCGGGGGCGGCGCCGGCCTCTGGCGAATGGGGGCTGGTGGATTGACCTGGGCTAGACGGGCTCATGGACCGATCTGGTGTACGTCGAGTTTATGGGTGACATTTTTCCTGTAGGAGCGAGCTTGCTCGCGAAAAACCTGAGAACGCTGCGGGGTGTCAGTTTTCCCGTGTCATCGTTGACCACCATCGCGAGCGAGCTCGCTCCTACAACGGCTATCAGGTCTGCAATTCGGGGCGGTTGCGGTATTGCTCCAGCGCCTCGGGATTGGCCAGTGCGTCGGTGTTTTTGACCTGCTGCCCGTGCACGACATTTCTTACCGCCAACTCCACCACTTTGCCGCTGATGGTACGAGGAATGTCGGTGACCGCGACAATCTTCGCCGGCACATGCCGTGGCGTGGTATTGGCGCGGATGATCTGGCGGATCTGTTGTTGCAGGCTTTCATCCAGCGACACTCCCTCGCGCAGTTTCACGAACAGCACCACCCGCACATCATCCTGCCACTGTTGACCGATGGCCACGCTGTCCACGACCTGCAGGACTTTTTCGACCTGGCGATAGATCTCTGACGTTCCGATGCGAACACCGCCCGGGTTGAGTACCGCGTCCGACCGGCCGTGGATCATCATTGCGCCATGCACCAGTTGCTCGGCGTAGTCGCCTTGGGCCCACACGCCGGGAAACTGGCTGAAATAGGAGGCCCGCAGTTTCTCGCCATCAGCGTCATGCCACAATCCGATCGGCATCGCCGGAAAATGCCGGGTACACACCAGCTCGCCTTTCTCGCCGATGACCGGCTGGCCTTCGTCGTTCCACACTTCGATGGCCATGCCCAAGCTCTTGCCCTGCATTTCGCCACGGCGCACCGGCAATAGCGGGTTGCCGATGACGAAGCACGAGACGATGTCGGTGCCCCCAGACATCGAGGCCAGGCACAGGTCGCTCTTGATGTCGCGGTAGACGTAGTCGTAGCTTTGCGGCGACAAGGCCGAGCCCGTGGACAGGAGGGTTTTCAGGCTGCCCAGGTCGTGGCTGTGCCGGGGCTTCAGGCCGCTGCTTTCCAGAGTCGCGAGAAACTTCGGGCTGGTGCCAAAGACGCTGATGCGTTCATCGTCGATCAGGTCGACCAGGCGCTCCGGACCAGGATGGAACGGCGAACCGTCGTACAGCACCACCGCGCTGCCCACCGCCAGGGCCGAGACCAGCCAATTCCACATCATCCAGCCGCAGGTGGTGTAGTAGAACAACCGGTCGCCGACTCCCAGGTCGGCATGCAGGCCATGTTCCTTCACATGCTGCAGCAGCACGCCACCGGTGCTGTGGATGATGCACTTGGGTACGCCGGTGGTGCCGCTGGAGTAGAGGATGTAGAGCGGGTGAGCGAAAGGCACGGAGATGAAATCAGGCTCGCCACCGACTTCGTAGAAGTCCTGCCACAGGCTGACATTGGCCGGTGTTTGGAAGTCGTCGACACGCGCCTGTGGCCGAGCGTAAGGAACAACGATCAGCTGTTGCAGGGACGGCAGCCGTTCGAGGATTTCATTGACCTTGGCGGTTTGCTCGATGTCCTTGCCGGCGTAGCGGTATCCGGCGCAGGTGATCAGCACTTTTGGTTCGATCTGGCCAAAGCGGTCGATTACGCCCTGGGTGCCGAAGTCAGGTGAGGAGCAAGACCAGATGGCCCCCAGGCTGGTGGTGGCGAGCATCGCCACCAGGGTTTGCCAGGTATTGGGCATGCATGCGGCCACCCGGTCACCCAGGCCGACGCCGGCAGCCTTCAGGCTGTTCTGCAATCCGGCGACGTGTTCACTGAGTTGCGCCCAGGTCAGCTGTTCGCGCTGACCGTTTTCTGCGATGGCGACCACGGCCACCGCATCATCGCGGCGCCGCAAGAGGTGCTCGGCGAAGTTCAGCGTGGCGCCGGGGAACCACCGGGCGCTGGGCATCTGTGCGCCTTCGAGCAGCACGCAGTCCGGTTGCTCGTGAAAGCGGATGTCGAAAAAGTCGACAATGGCTTGCCAGAAGTCCACTCGCTGATCGATGGACCATTGGTGCAGGGCAGGGTAGTCATCGACATGCAGGTGATGGCGTTGATTGATAAAGCGCCGAAACGCTTCCATGCGTGTCTTGCCAATGCGGTCGGCATCGGGTTGCCAAAGGATGGTGGACATGGCCTGGCCTCTTTTTTTATTTTGAAATCCAATCGTGGGCAAGCCTTGCTCCCACAGGTTTTGCATATCGCCTGAGGGAGCAGACTTTGGCCCTGCCTGGCTACTGAGCCAACCACCCACCGTCGATATTCCAAGCGGCCCCGCGCACCTGGCTGCCCGCGTCACTGCACAGGAACAGCACCAGTTCACCCAGTTGCGGCGGCGTGACGAACTCCAGAGATGGCTGTTTCTCCGCCAGCAAATCATGCTGCGCCTGCTGCGGGTCAACGCCCTTGGCAATCCGATCATCGATCTGTTTCTGCACCAGCGGCGTCAGCACCCAGCCCGGGCAGATCGCGTTGCAGGTCACCCCGGTGGTGGCGGTTTCCAGGCCGACCACCTTGGTCAAGCCAATGACTCCATGCTTGGCAGCCACATACGCAGCCTTGCCAGTGGAACCCACCTGGCCATGCACCGAGGCGATGTTGATGATCCGCCCCCAGTTCTTCGCGCGCATGCCGGGCAGGCTCAGGCGAGTACTGTGGAACACCGACGAAAGATTGATCGCGATGATCGAGTCCCAGCGCTCCACGGGAAAATCCTCCACGGCCGCGACATGCTGGATGCCGGCATTGTTCACCAGAATGTCGATACCGCCGAACTCGCGCTCGGCGTAGGCGATCATCTCGGCGATCTGCGATGGATCGCTCACATCAGCCGGATGATGGCCGACCTTGCCGCCAAATTGCTCTACCTGAGTGATCACTGCCGTGGCATCGCCAAAGCCGTTGAGCACCACGTTGGCGCCGGCCTTGGCCAGGCTCAGGGCAATGCCCAGGCCAATGCCGCTGGTGGAACCGGTAACCAGTGCGGTCTTGCCCGAAAGAGTGGTCATGAATACCTCACACAATGCCAGTGGCGTAGAAAGTGCCGATCACCACGAAAACCGCCAGGGTCTTGATCAGCGTAATACAGAAAATGTCTTTGTAAGCTTCCCGGTGCGTCAGGCCGGTAACGGCCAGCAAGGTGATCACCGCGCCGTTGTGCGGCAAGGTGTCCATGCCGCCACTGGCCATGGCGGCCACCCGGTGCAGCACTTCCAGGGGAATGTTGGCGGCATTGGCTGCGCTGATGAATTGTTCTGACATGGCCGCCAGGGCAATGCTCATGCCCCCGGACGCCGAGCCGGTAATCCCCGCGAGCAAGGTCACGGTAACCGCCTCGTTGACCAGGGGGTTGGGGATGTTCTTGAGCCAGTCGGCCAATACCAGAAAGCCCGGCAGCGAGGCGATCACTGCGCCAAAACCGTATTCCGAGGCAGTGTTCATGGCCGCCAGCAGTGCGCCGCTGACAGCACTTTTACTGCCTTCGGCGAGCTTGCTGCGAATCGCCTTGAAGCCAAATGCCAGAACCATGAGGATGCCGATCAGCAGGGCAGCCTGCACCGCCCAGATCGCCGTGAGCTTGGCGATTTCGGTGGTGACCGGTGCGCTCATGCCCGGCAGGGCGAGGCTATGGGTCTTGCCGTACCACTGGGGAATCCAGTGGGTGAACAGCAGGTTCATGACGCCCACGGCCAACAATGGCGACAGGGCGATCCAGGGGTTTGGCAGCTTGATGTCTTCGGCCGTCTCCGGCTCGTTGCGCAGCTCGGTGCCATAGCCTTCGCCCGCGCGCTGGGCCTTGTTGCGCTGGCGCTGCAGGAACAGCATGCCGGCACACACCACGAATATGGAACCGATCAATCCCAGCCAGGGCGCTGCCCATGCGGTGGTGTTGAAGAAGGTGCTGGGGATGATGTTCTGGATTTGCGGAGTGCCGGGCAGGGCGTCCATGGTGAACGAAAAGGCACCGAGGGCGATGGTTGCCGGGATCAGGCGCTTGGGGATATTGCTCTGGCGGAACATTTCGGCGGCGAACGGGTAGACCGCGAACACCACGACAAACAGCGACACGCCGCCATACGTCAGCAGCCCGCACACCATTACAATCACCAGCATCGCCTGGCGGGTGCCGAGCATGCGGATCGCTGCGGCAACGATAGAGCGCGAAAAGCCGGACAGCTCGATCAGCTTGCCGAACACCGCGCCGAGCAGGAATACCGGAAAGTACAGTTTGATGAAGCCGACCATTTTTTCCATGAACACGCCGGTGAAGGCAGGTGCAACGGCGGAAGGGTCGGTGAGCAGGACGGCGCCGAGGGCGGCGATAGGGGCAAAGAGGATGACGCTGTAGCCGCGGTAGGCGGCCAGCATTAGCAGCGCCAGGGCTGCCAAGGCGATGATCACACTCATGGTGTGTCTCCTGAATTGTTATTTTTTTGGGTAAGGCTTGGTAGGAGACGCTATAGCGAGTTTCGTGCCAGTGGTACAACTCATTGAAATATAACGAAATTATTGTTTGATTGAGAATGGGGTGAAGGTTTTTGTCTCTGATTGGAGAATCGTTTCGGCTGGGCGGGCGCCATCGAGGGCAAGCCTTGCTCCACAGAACCCTGGAGACAGCAAAAGATGAGTTAGGCCTCGCACCTGTGGGAGCGAGACTTGCCCGCGGTGAGGGCCTATCTACCCATAGAGACTAATGTCTCATAAGTGAGACTCTGCAATCCCCAAAGCGACCATCTTCTTGTACAACGTCGACCGCCCCAACCCCAGCAGCACCGCCGCATCAATGACCTTGCCGCTACATTGCGCCAGGGCTGATTCAATCAGTTGTCGATCAAAACGCTCCCGCGCCTGGCTGAACGTCTCATGCGCGGCTGTCACGATCACCGGTGGCGCCGCCCGCTCCACCGGGGTCAACGTGCCGATTGCCGCCCGTATTTCCTCGGCATCGAGGATCAGATCATCACTGAGCAATGCCGCCCGCTCCAGCACATTGCGCAGTTCGCGAATGTTGCCCGGCCAGGCGTGTTGCGCCAACAGCGCCAGGGCCTCGTGGTTGAGTTCATGCTGGCTGCGCAGCTCTTCAAGGATCGCCTCGCTCAGGGCTGGCAGGTCGCCTGGGCGATCACGCAACGGCGGCACATGGATCGGCAAGACATTGAGGCGGTAATACAGGTCGGCACGAAACTCGCCGCGCTTGATCGCCGCTTCCAGATCCGTGGAAGTCGCCGCGATGACGCGCACGTCGCTCTGGATCATTTCGTTGGAGCCCACTGGCTCGAACTCCTTCTCCTGAAGCACGCGCAGCAACTTGCTCTGCAAGGGCAGGGGCATATCGCCTATCTCGTCGAGGAACAGCGTGCCTCCTTGCGCCAATTGCAGCTTGCCGATGCGACCCTTGCGATCTGCGCCGGTGAACGCACCGGGTGCGGTGCCGAAGAACTCGGCTTCCAGCAGTGCTTCGGGGATGGCCGCGCTGTTGATGCTGACAAAGGCTTTGTGGGCCCGGGGTGATGCGCCGTGGATCGCCTGGGCAAGTAGCTCCTTGCCGGTGCCGGTTTCGCCGAGCAGTAACACCGGAGAATCGGCGCTGGCACCGCGTCGTGCACGGCGCTTGACTTCGAGAGTCGCGGTACTGGTGCCGATAAAGTGGGCAAAGTTGTATTTGCTCTGGCGTGCCCGCAGCAGCGAGCGGGTCGAGGCCAGCTCCTCTTGCATGCTCATGTAGCGCTTGAGCATGGGCGAGAGGCTGCGTAACTCGTCGAACAGCGCAAAGCCGATCGCTCCGATCACCACACCGGTGTCGTCATGGATCGGCAGGCGCATGACCACCAGCGGCTCCTTGGGGGTGTCCTGCATATCGAGCAGGATCGGCCGGCCAGTGCGCACCACCTCGCGCAGCAGACTGCCGGGGATGACGCTTTCGCATGGCTTGCCAATCGCCACTTCAGCCGATTCCAGGCCAAAGCGGCGGGCGTAGCGCTCGTTCATCCAGACGATGTTGGCATCGCGGTCGACGATGACCGTGCCTTCGCTCGATTGCTCGATAATCTCGAACAGCGAGCGGATCGCCAGCAGGCGCACGCGCTGGTAGTCCTTGAGACTTTCGGTGGTGTTCATGATGCCGGCACGCCAAGCAACGCCGCTGCCAGCAACTCCTTGGTATACGGATGCTGCGGCGAATCGAACACCTCATGGCTGGCCCCGCGCTCCACCACCTTGCCGTCCTTGATCACGATCATATCGTGGGCCAGCGCGCGAACGACGGCCAGGTCGTGGCTGATGAACAGGTAAGTCAGGCCATGTTTTTCCTGGAGCTGACGCAGCAGGGCGACCACTTGTTTTTGCACGGTACGATCCAGTGCCGAGGTCGGCTCGTCCAGCAGGATCAGCGCCGGCTTCAGCACCAGCGCCCGGGCAATGGCGATACGTTGGCGCTGGCCGCCTGAGAACTCGTGGGGATAACGATGGCGGCTTTGCGGGTCCAGGCCGACTTCTTCCAGCGCCCGGATCACCTCGGCCTGGCATTCATCAGCGCTCAGTTGGCTATGCACTTCGAGCCCTTCGCTGATGATCTGCGCCACCGACATACGAGGGCTCAGGCTGCCGAAGGGGTCCTGGAACACCACCTGCATTTTCTTGCGCCACGGCCTTAGCTGTTTTTGCGTGAGACCGTCCAGCGCCGCGCCCTGAAAGCGGATGCTGCCTTCTGAGTCGAGCAGGCGCAGGATCGCCTGGCCCAATGTCGACTTGCCCGAACCGGACTCGCCGACAATGCCCAGGGTCTTGCCCCGTTGAATGTTCAGGCTGATGCCATCGACGGCATGCAGGTAGGTCTTGCGCTGGAACAGCCCGGTACCGAGCAGGAACTTGACGTTCAAGTCATCGACTTCCAGCACATTCTCGCGCTCGTCCCGGGGCAATGCTTCGCCTTCCGGCTCGGCATTCAACAAGACGCAGCTGTAGGGGTGTTTCGGTTCGTTGAACAGGGTTTCGCAGGGCGCCTGTTCGACGATCTCCCCAGCCTTCATCACGCACACGCGCTGGGCGATGCTGCGCACCAGGTTCAAATCGTGGCTGATCAGCAACAGGGACATGCCCAGGCGCTGCTGCAGGGATTTGAGCAGTAGCAGAATCTTGCGCTGCACCGTGACGTCGAGCGCGGTGGTGGGCTCGTCAGCGATCAGCAGTTGCGGTTCGCAGGCCAGGGCCATGGCGATCATCACCCTTTGCCGTTGCCCCCCGGACAGTTGATGCGGGTAGGCCTTGAGCCGCTCCGCAGGTTTTTGAATGCCCACCAGGTGCAGCAGCTCGAGGATGCGTGCCTGGGCCGGTTTGCCGGTCAGGCCCTTGTGCAGCAGGAGCGTTTCGCCGATCTGCTTCTCGATGCTGTGCAGGGGATTGAGCGACGTCATCGGCTCCTGGAAGATCATCGCGATCCGGTTGCCGCGCAATTCGCGCAGCACCTTGGGGTCGGCGCCGAGCAGCTCTTTGCCATGATAGCGGATGCTGCCGGTGGTCTCGGTGCCGGTCTCGGGCAGCAGTTGCAGGATCGAATGCGCGGTCACCGATTTGCCGGAGCCGGACTCGCCTACCAGTGCCAGGCATTCGCCGGGGCGAATGTCCAGGCACAGATTGCGCACCACAGTCTGGCCGCTGAAGGCCACGCAGAGGTCACGGATTTCGATCAGGTTACTCATATCAACGGTCCGTCATTCAAGATCGCGGATCAAAAGCATCGCGCAATGCCTCACCGATAAAAACCAGCAAGGAAAGAATCAGTGCCAGGGTGAAAAACGCCGTCAGCCCAAGCCAGGGTGCCTGCAGGTTCTGTTTGCCCTGGCCAATCAGTTCGCCCAGGGATGCACTCCCGGCGGGCATGCCAAAACCGAGGAAGTCCAGGGCCGTCAGTGTTGAGATGGCGCCGGTCAGGATAAACGGCAGATAGCTCAATGTCGCATTCATGGCGTTAGGCAAGATGTGCCGCACGATCACCTTTCGATCGGTCAGCCCCAGCGCTCGCGCAGCCTTGACGTATTCCAGGTTGCGCCCGCGCAGGAACTCGGCACGCACCACGTCCACCAGGGCCAGCCAGGAGAACAGCGCCATGATCCCCAGCAGCCACCAGAAATTGGGCTCGACGAACCCCGAGAGAATGATCAGCAGGTACAGCACCGGCAACCCGGACCACACCTCCAGCAAGCGCTGACCGAGCAAGTCGACCCAACCGCCGTAATAACCTTGCAAGGCGCCGGCGGCAATGCCGATGAACGCACTGACCACGGTCAACATCAAGGCGAACAGAATCGACACCCGCGCACCGAAAATCACCCGGGCCAACACATCGCGAGCCTGGTCGTCAGTGCCCAGCCAGTTCTCGCTCGAAGGCGGGCTGGGGGCGGGTTTGCTCAGGTCGTAGTTAGGGGTGTCCGCGCTGAAGGGAATGGGCGGGAACAGCATCCAGCCGCCATCTTTTTCAATCAGCTGCTGCACATAGTCGCTGCGGTAATCAGCCTGGAACGGCAGTTGCCCACCGAACTCCTGTTCGGTGTGGCGCTTGAAGGCCGGGAAATACAGTTCGCCCTGGTAGCTGACCACCAGCGGTTTGTCATTGGCGATCAGTTCGCCGCCCAGGGTCAGCAGGAACAGACCGATGAACAGCCATAACGACCACCAGCCGCGACGATTTTTGCGAAAGCGTTCGAAGCGCCGACGACCCAACGGCGAGAGCTTGAACATCAAGCGTTCCTCGCGGCGAAGTCGATACGCGGGTCGACCAGGGTGTAGCAGAGGTCGCCAATCAGTTTAATCAGCAGGCCAAACAGCGTGAAGATGAACAGGGAGCCGAAGACCACCGGGTAGTCCCTCGAGACGGCGGCTTCGTAACTCATGCGGCCCAGACCATCAAGGGAGAAGATCACCTCGATCAGCAATGAGCCGGCGAAGAACACGCTGATGAACGCCTGGGGAATGCCCGAAACCACCAGCAACATGGCGTTGCGAAACACATGGCCGTACAGCACCCGGCGTTCGCTCATGCCCTTGGCGCGTGCGGTGACCACGTATTGGCGGGTGATTTCGTTGAGAAAGGAGTTTTTGGTCAGGATGGTCAGGGTGGCGAACCCGCCAATGACCAGCGCCGTGACCGGTAGCACCAGGTGCCAGAAGTAGTCGGCGATCTTGCCCACGGTGGACAGCGATTCGAAGTTGTCCGAGACCAGGCCCCGCACCGGAAACCAGTTCAGTGAGGTGCCACCGGCGAACATGACGATCAGGAACATCGCGAACAGGAACGCCGGCATCGCATAGCCGATGATGATCGCGGTGCTGCTCCAGATATCGAATGGGCTGCCGTGGTGCACCGCCTTGCGGATGCCCAGCGGGATCGACACCAGGTAGGTGATGAGCGTGGCCCAGAGGCCCAGGGAAATGGTCACCGGCATCTTTTCCAGGATCAGGTCGGTGACCGTGGCGCCGCGGAAAAAGCTCTTGCCGAAGTCCAGTCGTGCATAGCTGGTGAGCATCAGCCATAGCCGCTCATGGGCCGGTTTGTCGAAACCGTACTGTTTTTCAATTTCCTTGATCAATTGCGGGTCTAACCCGCGACTGGCCCGGGAACTGCCCGACGGTGCATCGCCGGAACCGCCGCCGACACTCGCGCCGCCGATGCCTTGCAGGTGCGCAATGGCCTGTTCGACCGGGCCGCCAGGTGCGGCCTGAACGATGACGAAGTTGACCAGCAGAATGATCACCAGGGTTGGAATGATCAGCAGCAGACGCCGTAACGTATAAGCCCACATCAATGCGGCCCTCCGGGTTTGCTGCGGCTGATGCGCTCGGCGGTCATCTGTTGGTTGGTCAGGGGCGTGGTGCTCATTTCCCACCAGCTTTCGATGGCTTCGTCATTGCTCGCCTGCTCGTTGGGCATGCCGAAACGGTTCCACCAGACGGTGGAAGTGCCCGGCGGATAGTAGTTGGGAATCCAGTAGTAGTTCCATTGCAGTACCCGGTCCAGGGCGTGGGCGTAGCGCAGCATGTCGGCCTTGGTCGAGGCGCGTATCAGGCCGCTCACCAAACTGTCCACCGCAGGGTTCTTGAGCACCATGTAGTTGTTGGCGCCCGGGTCGTTGGCCGAGGCCGAGCCGAAATAGTTGAGCAGCTCGCCACCGGGCGACGTAGTGACCGGGTATCCGGTGACGATCATGTCGTAGTCACGGCTCATGAGACGGTTGACGTACTGGGAGGCATCGATGCGGCGGATGTTCAGGTCGATGCCGATCTGCTTCAGCGTGCGCTTGTAAGGCAGCAGCAAGCGGTCAATGCCGTTCTGGCTGACCAGGAAGGTGAAGCTCAGCGGCTTGCCTTCGGCATTCACCAGTTGATCGCCCTCGGGTTTCCAGCCGGCCTGCTCAAGCAGCGCCAGGGCCTGCAGCTGTTTGTCGCGGATGACCCCGCTGCCATCGGTTTTCGGCGCTTCGAACACCTGGGTGAACACCTCGTCGGGTATCTGCCCGCGCAATGGCTCGAGTATCGCCAGTTCCGCAGCGTCCGGCAGATGCCGGGCGGCGAGTTCGGTGTTGGAAAAGAAGCTCTGCTGGCGTATGTACAGGTTGCGCATCATCTGCCGGTTGCTCCATTCGAAATCCCAGAGCATGGCCAGTGCCTGGCGGGTGCGCCGATCCTGGAACATCGGGTTTTGCAAATTGAACACGAAACCCTGGCTCGGTTGCGGTGCCTGGGTCGCCAGGTGGGCTTTTTGCAAGCGGCCGTCGCGCAGGGCGGGGCTGTCATAACCAATGGAGTAACCCGTGGCGGAGAACTCGCGGTTGTAGTCATAGGCGCCGCCGCGCAGCACCTGCCGCGCCACGTCGGTATCACCAAAATACTCGATGCTGAAATGGTCGAAATTGTACAGCCCACGGCTCACCGGCAAGTCCTTGCCCCACCAGTCGGGGTTGCGTTCGAACGTGATGCTGCGCCCGGCATCGACTTTGCCGGCCCTGTAGGGGCCACTGCCCAGGGGTGCCTCGTAGCCGCCACCACCCGCGAAGTCGCGAGTCTTCCACCAGTGCTCGGGAAACACCGGCAGGGTAGCGATGTCCAGGGGCAGGGTGCGGTTCTCGTTACTCTTGAAATCGAACCGAACCGTCAGCGGCGATTCGATCTCCACCCCTTTGACGTCGGCGAACTGGCTGCGATAGCGCAGGCTGCCCTGGGTCATCAGCAGGTCGAAGGTATAGCGCACGTCTTCGGCAGTGATGGGCGTGCCATCGGCGAAACGCGCTTTCGGGTTCAGGTAGAAGCGCAGGGACAGGCCGTCATCCGAGCGTTCCATTTGTTGCGCCACCAGGCCATACACGGTGTAGGGCTCGTCCATCGAGCGCTGGGCCAGGGGCGAGTAGAGCATGCCGTCGATCTGCGTGACACCGATGCCTTTGTCAATGTAGGGCAGCATGTGATCGAAGTGACCGATCTCGACCGCCGAACGGCGCAAGGTGCCGCCTTTTGGGGCCAGGGGATTGGTGTAGGCAAAGTGGCTGAAGCCGGCAGGATACTTGGCCGGTTCGCCGTATACGGTCAGCGCATGTTGCGGTGCTGCATTCACACCGGCGGCGCCAAACAACAGGGCCACGGCAGTGAATAACACAGTAGGGAAAGCCAGTCGCATTGTCAGCCTTAGAGCCGGGCGGTCGATAACCGTAATTTGTACGCTAGCGGCGCATCCCTCGCCAGCCGAATTGATCGTCCCATACACGACGGCCCACCAAAGGGCGGGCCGTCGTGGTGAAAGCTGCGCGGACTGATCAGTCCTGGCGGCTGGTCACTTCCAGCAGGTGATAGCCAAACTGGGTCTTGACCGGGCCTTGCACCGTGTTGATCGGTGCGCTGAACACTACAGTGTCAAATTCCTTGACCATCTGGCCCGGGCCGAACGAACCGAGGTCGCCACCCTGGCGGCTGGAAGGGCAAGTGGAGTTGGCTTTGGCGACTTCGGCGAAGTCTGCGCCGCCCTCGATCTGGGTTTTCAGTTCGTTGCACTTGGCTTCGCTGGCAACGAGGATGTGACGGGCAGTAGCTTTAGGCATGGGAAAAACTCCAATCAATGTTCAGTAAAGTGGTGAGCCTACCGGATTCAGTGGCCCAATTCTTCTCAAAGTTCCATCGTTTCTATGAGGCGGTCTTGCGCAGGCAATCCGCCAGTTCGGAGCGGTGGTCAGATTCGTTACGGCGAAAATGGGTGTGTAGGCATGAAAGAGGCAGGATCAAAAGATCGCAGCCTCGTTTCACTCGACAGCTCCTACTCAGCGCCTACGCAGCTTTTGCGCCGCCTCGCGCAGCAATTGCTCGGTTGCACTCCAACCCAGGCACCCATCCGTGACCGAGACGCCATAACGTAGGACCGCGCCCAGTGGCTGGCAGCCTTCGAATAAATGGCTCTCGATCATCATGCCAATCAGCGAGCGGTCGCCTTGCAGGCGTTGTTCGAGCACATCATTGAACACCGCCGGTTGCCGTACCGGATCCTTTGCGCTGTTGGCGTGGCTGCAGTCGACCATGATCCGGGTCGGGATACTCAAGCGACTGAGGTCACTGTTCACCTGGGCCACGCTGGCGCGATCGTAATTCGGGCCGCTATGGCCCCCGCGCAACACCAGATGAGTGTCCGGATTGCCCGGGGTCTGGATGATTGCCGGGTGCCCCTGGCTGTCAACGCCGAAATGGCGGTGCGGGTGGGCGGCTGAGCGCATCGCGTCGCTGGCGACGCCGACGCCGCCATCGGTGCCGTTCTTGAAACCGACCGGCATGCTCAGGCCGCTGGCCATTTCCCGGTGTATCTGCGACTCAGTGGTCCGCGCGCCTATGGCCACCCAACTCAGCAGGTCTTCGAAGTAGCCAGCCGCCATCGGTTGCAGCAACTCGGTGGCGACCGGCAAACCGAGCCGAAGCATTTCGCGCATCAATTCCCGCGACAGCGCCAGGCCGCCGGCCATGTCGTCGCTGCCATCGAGTTCCGGATCGTAGGCCAGGCCTTTCCAGCCAACGGTCGTACGGGGTTTTTCGACGTAGGCGCGCATGACCAGCAGCATCTCGTCACTGACTTCCGTGGCGAGACGTGCAAGGTTCGCGGCGTATTCGAGGGCTGATTGCGGGTCGTGGATCGAGCAGGGACCGACGATCACCAGCAAACGGGAGTCTTCACCGTTGAGGATCGCCCGGACCGCATCGCGATGGGCGGCGACTTGCTGCGTCAGGGTGTGGCTGAGGGGCAATTGCTGCTTGAGTTGCAACGAGCTTGGCAGGCGCAGGGTCAGCGCTTCGTTGGCAGGGCTCAGGGTGGACAGCGGCATGGCGGAGACGGACGAGTTCATATTCAGGCTTCCTGGACGAGGGGCGGGTTCGTTCCCGCGCGCTCGGCCCTACTGGGGTGTTCGACAATTAGCCGGATTGGCTGCGTGTGTGTGCTTGCCACCTGTGGGTGACCGATCGGAGGCGGCAGGCTGTCCCGAGCGGAGGCTGGTAAATCGCCAGGCGGTAAAAGTGTCGTAACGGTAATAAGTGGCGTAGTTCATTGGGTAACCCTCGTGGTGTCTGGAGTGACGCTAAAAATGTATGGAGCTGAAAAAACAAAACCCCCGGTCGGGAGGCCGACCGGGGGTTGAGAAATCTCTGGTGGCGACCCGTTTCAAGTGGGCGCCGTGTGGGTATCAGGCGCGCCAGTGGCTAAACCAATACCCAAAATAAAAGCTGACCGGAGCGCACGTGTCATTCACCCGGGCAGCCGCAACCGAGCGCAGGGCGCTGGTGGTGCGAAGCTGTGAAAGGGTGTTGAACATGGTCTGTCTCCGATGGATGCCCGGAGCTTACTAGAGGCGGGCAGGCGGTTTCAATCAGAAATTGCGCGCCGCCTCAGGATTCGCTGAAACGCGCAGGCGACAATCCTCCCAAGACGTATTGAAACTTTTTAGTTGGCGCTTGGCGCTAGGTCTGGGAGTCGCTTTTTGCTAAGGTGTCCGGCAACCAACAAGACCATTGCGTGAGGTGTCTGCTTGATTAGGGTGCTAGTAGTCGATGACCATGATCTTGTTCGTACAGGCATTACACGAATGCTGGCTGACATCGATGGCCTGCAGGTAGTCGGCCAGGCCGAGTCAGGGGAAGAGTCCCTGCTCAAGGCGCGCGAGTTGAAGCCCGATGTGGTCCTCATGGACGTCAAGATGCCCGGTATCGGCGGCCTGGAAGCCACGCGCAAGCTGTTGCGCAGCCATCCCGACATCAAGGTGGTCGCGGTGACCGTGTGCGAGGAAGATCCGTTTCCTACCCGGTTGTTGCAGGCCGGGGCGGCGGGGTACCTGACCAAGGGTGCCGGGCTGCCGGAAATGGTCCAGGCCATCCGCCTGGTGTTTGCCGGGCAGCGCTACATCAGTCCGCAAATTGCCCAGCAACTGGCGATCAAATCGTTCCAGCCCACCAGCGATTCACCGTTCGACGCCTTGTCCGAGCGGGAAATCCAGATTGCGCTGATGATTGTCGGGTGCCAGAAGGTGCAGATCATCTCCGATAAATTGTGCCTGTCCCCGAAAACCGTCAACACCTACCGATACCGCATTTTCGAAAAGCTTTCGATCAGCAGTGACGTCGAGCTGACGCTGTTGGCGGTTCGTCACGGCATGGTCGATGCCAGCCTCTGAAATGACTGAAACTTTCGATCCCAGCGCTTTTCTGTCCACGGTCAGTGGGCGCCCCGGTGTCTATCGCATGTTCGACAGCGATGCGCGCCTGCTCTACGTCGGCAAAGCCAAGAACCTCAAGAGTCGGCTGTCGAGCTACTTTCGCAAGTCGGGGCTCGCACCAAAGACGGCCGCGCTGGTCGCGCGTATTGCCCAGGTCGAGACGACCATCACGGCCAACGAAACCGAGGCGCTGTTGCTCGAGCAGACGTTGATCAAGGAATGGCGACCGCCCTACAACATCCTGATGCGCGACGATAAGTCCTATCCGTATGTGTTCCTTTCGGATGGCCAGTTTCCAAGGCTCAGCATTCATCGCGGCGCAAAAAAGGCCAAGGGCAAATACTTCGGTCCTTACCCCAGTGCCGGCGCCATCCGCGAAAGCCTGAGCCTGCTGCAGAAGACCTTTTTTGTTCGCCAGTGTGAAGACAGCTACTACAAGAACCGTACGCGACCGTGCCTGCAGTACCAGATCAAGCGCTGCAAGGCGCCGTGTGTCGGCCTGGTGGAGCCCGAAGTGTATGCCGAAGACGTCAGGCACTCGGTCATGTTCCTGGAGGGGCGCAGCAATGCGTTGACCGATGAATTGTCCGCGGGCATGGAAGAAGCCGCGATCAATCTGGAATTCGAGCGCGCCGCTGAGCTGCGCGACCAGATCTCCCTGCTGCGCCGTGTTCAGGACCAGCAGAGCATGGAAGGCGGGACCGGTGACGTGGACGTCATCGCCGCGTTCGTCAACCCGGGCGGTGCTTGCGTGCACCTGATCAGCGTGCGCGGAGGCCGGGTCCTGGGCAGCAAGAATTTCTTTCCGCAGGTGGGTATCGACGAAGACGTTTCAGAAGTCATGGCGGCTTTTCTCGGGCACTACTTCATCAGCAGTCCCGAGCGCGACTTGCCCAGCGAATTGATCGTCAACGTGGTTCACGAAGACTTTCCGACATTGATCGCCGCCATTGAAGAGCTGCGTGGTCGTGAGTTGTCCATCAGTCATCGGGTGCGTGGCACCCGAGCACGCTGGCAGCAATTGGCGGTCACCAACGCCGAACAGGCCCTGGGCGCACGGCTGGCCAATCGGCAACATGTTGCAGCACGTTTCGATGCCTTGGCAGAAGTACTGAACCTGGACGAGCCGCCGCAACGCCTGGAGTGCTACGACATCAGCCACTCCAGTGGCGAAGCGACCGTGGCGTCTTGCGTGGTGTTCGGCCCCGAAGGGCCGATCAAGTCCGACTACCGACGCTACAACATTGAAGGCGTGACTGCAGGCGATGACTACGCGGCCATGCACCAGGCCCTGACCCGGCGCTTCAGCAAGCTGAAGGACGGGGACGGCAAGCTGCCGGACATTCTGCTGGTGGACGGGGGCAAGGGCCAGCTCTCCATGGCCAGGGACGTGCTCAACGAACTGGCGGTGCCCGACCTCATCCTGTTGGGCGTGGCCAAGGGCGCAACCCGCAAGGCCGGGTTTGAAACCCTGTACCTCAACGATGCGGCCCATGAGTTCACCCTGCGCGGCGATTCACCCGCGCTGCACCTTATCCAGCAGATTCGTGACGAAGCCCACCGGTTTGCCATTACCGGTCACCGTGCCCGACGTGGTAAAACCCGTCGGACATCTACGCTGGAAGGCGTAGCCGGAGTCGGGCCAACCCGTCGTCGTGATTTGTTGAAACATTTTGGTGGATTGCAGGAGCTGTCTCGTGCCAGCATCGAAGAGATCGCCAAAGCACCCGGAATCAGTAAAAAGCTCGCAGAGTTGATTTATGCAAATCTGCACAGCGAGTAGAATGCCACCTCACCTCGTAGCCAGTTGTGCCGATGAATATCCCTAATCTGATTACCGTTCTACGCGTCCTGCTCATCCCGATCTTTATTTTGCTGTTCTACCTGCCTTACCAGTGGAGCTATATGGCCTCCGCGTCGGTGTTCGCATTTGCCGCCGCGACGGACTGGCTGGACGGGTATCTGGCCCGCCGTCTGGAGCAAAGCACACCGTTCGGGGCGTTTCTCGATCCCGTGGCCGACAAGCTGATGGTTGCCGTCGCGCTGGTGCTGCTGGTGCAAGAGCATGGCAACCTGTGGCTCACGCTGCCGGCGGCCGTGATTATCGGTCGTGAAATTGTCGTTTCGGCATTGCGCGAGTGGATGGCTGAACTCGGCGCCCGCGCACATGTGGCGGTGTCGAACCTGGGCAAGTGGAAAACCGCCGCGCAAATGCTCGCGCTGGTGATCCTGCTGGCCAATCCATCGGATTTCACCTTCTGGGTGCTGGTGGGTTACGCGCTGTTGCTGGTATCTGCCGGCCTGACTTTGTGGTCGATGGTCCAGTACCTGCGGGCTGCCTGGCCACATCTGAAGACCGAGGTTGAAAAGAAATAAAACTTTTTTGAATCAAGGGGTTGACGGGGCTTCTGGATTCTATAGAATGCGCCACACCAAGACGCGGGAATAGCTCAGTTGGTAGAGCACGACCTTGCCAAGGTCGGGGTCGCGAGTTCGAGTCTCGTTTCCCGCTCCAAGTTTGTACACATTTGATGTTGCGCTACACGACACCAAATGTTTTGAGGCCGAGTAGCAAAATGGTTATGCAGTGGATTGCAAATCCACCTACGCCGGTTCGATTCCGACCTCGGCCTCCACTATTAAAAAACCCGTAACTCAGTGAGTTACGGGTTTTTTTTTGCTTCGGGAAAGTGCGGTGGTTGAGCGTATCAGCCTTCCACGCCGCTCTTATGACTCGCCGCCCCCATGGGCAAGACCGGCGGCTGGCTGGGCAGCTTCCTTCTGTCGAGGAACATGACCCGCAGCCAGTGGGTCATTGGAAGCTCCACCAAGCGGTAAATACCGATTGCCACGATGCAGCACAGAACGATGCTTACGGGCGTCATCAGATAGGCGAGGGCGCCAGGCTCGTCGAAAACATGGAACACCTTGTTGAAGACCTTCAGTACGTACGGGTGGAACAGATACAGGGAGTAACTGGCATCGCCGATCAATACCACCCACCCAGGCAAATTCAGCCCCGACAACCCGTGCACCAGTGTGAGAAATACAACTGCAGCCGGGATACCCCAGGCGAGCCCGCGTCCCAGCCAGTGGGTCAAGTCGACGGCAAAGGGCATGTACACCAGAGCCACCAGGCCGATCAGGATGAGCACAGTGCGCGCGGCGTTAGTCGTGCCGTCGGCACGCCACGGGGCGGTGCGGGCGTAGAAAGCGTAGCAGCCCATGCCAAGGACGAACTCGGCGAGGATCTGCTGGGTGTAGAACTGGGCCACTAGCGCGTCAAACGCCACCAGGTGGCCCGCCACCACCAATGCCAGAAGCAGGGCCGAGCAAATAAGCAGGCGGTAACGGTGGCTGATGGCCATGGAAATGGCGAACAAGGCATAAAAGAACATTTCGTAGTTCAGAGTCCAGCCCAAGTACAACAGCGGCTGAACGTACTCGCCTTTCTGGTACGGAATGAAGAACAGCGATTTAAGCAGCCCGACGCCATCGGCTGTAGTGTTGTCGAGCAAGCTCGGCAACAACAAGGCAACTGCGAATACACCGAAGGTGCCGAGCCAATACAACGGAACGACACGGATAATTCTTTTAATAAAAAAGTGGCTGCCTGATTTAGCGGTGACCATGGCCATGATAAAACCGCTGATGACAAAAAAGATATCAACGCCCCAGTCGCCATTGCGAAACAAAGGAATATGAAAAAACACCACGGCGAGTGCTGCGATAGCGCGCAGCATTTGAACGCTTTCGAGCTTGTCGGTTGGAGCCTGCAGCGAGGAATTCATGGCGAGACCCTGATCAGTGTGGCTCGGAAGGTGGCGTCGAATAAGAGGGGAAGGCGATATGGCTGGCGCAGTCTAATAATACAAATACGCTTGGCCGTAATACGTGCAAAGCAAACATGCGAAAAGCCGAGCGTTAAACAGTGCATAGCATCGAGTTGCCATGGACAACACGCCAACATGGCGGCTAATGATAGTTACCATTTTCAGGTGACGGCTTAACCAAATCGCGCGGCGTGATAACACGTTAGCAGCGCTCTTTGAAAGAGCAAGGCGGTTTGTGGAGTGGTGACGAATGGACGATCGACTCAATAATGACGCCAGAAAATAATCTTCAGAACTCAATACCTCAATAATGAGCGGTAAGTGCTACATCGGTGTTTCATAAACAGCCACTGTGCAATTTATGCCAGCCGGTGCTTTTTGGCGGAATCAGCCGGGGGTGGAGCACGCATTGGAACCGTTGCAGGTCTCCCTCGCCAGCGCGCGACTGCACCTGCTGCTCGAGTATTGCGCCGTAGATCCATGATTTGCCAAGAGATTTAACCAGCAAGATTGCAAGATTTAGTCTCGAAAAAGAGGCTTGTGAACTTGCTTCACACGGTCGGGATGTATATATTCCCACCTCTGCTGCACAAGCGTCGGATCTGCCAGGAATGACTGGTGAAATTCAGGCTGCTTGACCGCGCTACCGCCCGAATGGCGAAACTGGTAGACGCATGGGACTTAAAATCCCCCGCTCGTAAGGGCGTGCCGGTTCGATTCCGGCTTCGGGCACCATCTTGCATTCCACTGAGCGCTTTTAAGTTCTTTGGAAGCCTTGAAAAACCTGCCTTCTGGCGGGTTTTTTCGTTTTAGCATTCCGTCGGATTCTTGTCCATTCTTCTGGAATCCAGTCATTTAGAGGGTAAAGTTAGGGGTAGTCTTTGGTTCGATTAAGGATAGTACCCTTATGTCGCGCACAACTGCTCCGCTTACCGACGCTGCTTGCCGTTTAGCCAAGCCAACAGACCGTCCCTACAAGCTTTTCGACGGCGACGGTCTCTATCTCCTAATCCAACCCAATGGCCGTAAAGGCTGGCGTCTCAGGTACGTAAAGCCTGACGGCCGGGAGGGGTTGACCTCCCTCGGCAGCTATCCTGTGATTGGCCTTGCCGATGCGCGCCAGAAGCGTTTAGATGCGAAGCGGATGCTCGCAGACGGCATTGATCCTGTTGAGAGCAAGCGTAAAGCCAAAACGGAAGCTGCTGGCAACGGCCGTACCTTTGAAAGCGTTGCGTTGGACTGGCACAAGAACATGTCGGCCAGATGGACACCCGACCATTCCAAGAATGTGTTGAACCGTCTGAATAACTATGTTTTCCCGTTTATCGGTGCCCGCGCGATTGCTGATCTCGATACTTATGATCTGATGCAACCTTTGGAGGCGATCAGAAAGCGAGGAACGATTGACGTCGCCTTAAGGGTACAAAGATACCTGCAAAGTATTATGCGTGAGGCAAAACGCCTTCGTCTTATTCCGATAAACCCTGCGTACGATCTTCAGGGCTTGATCAAAGCGCCGCGAGTCTCCCATCGGCCTGCATTGCCCCTGTCACGCCTGCCTGAATTACTGGCACGAATCAATGCCTACAAGGGCCGAGAGCTGACCCGGCTAACGCTCATTCTGTCGCTTCACGTGTTTGTTCGCTCGAGTGAATTACGTTTCGCTCGCTGGTGTGAGTTCGACCTCAAGCGTGGCGTATGGGAGATCCCGGATACTCGGCCGGAGCTGGAGGACGTACGCCATTCAACGCGGGGGACGAAAATGGCGGGTGATGTCCATCTTGTGCCTTTATCGCCGCAAGTTGTGGCCGTGCTTGAAAAGATCCATACCCTCACTGGCACATTCGACCTGGTATTTGCCGGTGATGCTAGGGCCTGGAAGCCGATGTCAGAAAACACCGTGAACAAAGCGTTGCGCACGATGGGGTACGACACGAAGACAGAGATCTGTGGTCACGGATTCCGCTCAATGGCCTGTAGCGCACTGGTCGAGTCAGGTCTGTGGTCTGAGACGGCCATCGAAAGGCAAATGAGTCATAGAGAGCGCAATAGCGTTAGAGCCGCCTACATTCACAAGGCAGAGTTCATTGAAGAGCGCAGGCTGATCATGAACTGGTGGAGTCGGTACCTTGAGGTCAATCTTCAGGAGCATGTCACCCCTCACGAGTTTGCGAATCAGGCCGGCGAGAATGTTAATCGGTTAAAAGTAAAACGTGGCGCAATGAAGTAAGCGTACCGGTAATGCTTCGTTGGGGGTGGCGATTAAAAGGTCGTTCGACAATTGATTTCCTCACTCCGGATAATTTCGACGTGACCACGCGGTTCGTGTGCAGAGCCCTGGGCTCAAGCTGAGGTGTTAACTTCGAGCGGTGGCAAAGGATGTTACCGTTACAGTTGAGTGCTTCTGATGGGCATTTGTTGTTCTTCGAGTTGCCACTGGAGGGCTGGACTTCACATGCCACCTGAGGCATCGGGAAAAACTCGAAAAATGACGGTCAGCATCTGATTTCTACGGGCTAATGATCACGATATGCTGCACTTGAGTCGGATTTTTTATTGCGCAGGAGAGCGCCATTTGGCAATATCTCGCCCCCCACACTCTCTTGTCAGCTCTCCATCCCTCTCATTTGGGGGCTGCGTCTCGGAGAGGGTGGGTAACCCGGCCTTCGTGTCGGGTTTTTTATTTACAAGCCAACCACAGCCGGCAGAAAAAATTTAAATATTTCTCTATCCTCTGAAATGGGGTGCTAGGGGTCGAGTGTTCGAATCACTCCGTCCCGACCATATTTTTCAATGACTTAGCCCAATCTGAAAAGATTGGGCTTTTTCATGTCTGAAAAATACCCCCACATTTACCCCCACGAAAAAACTTGACCGTTTGTCGCGATGAAAATCTTTATATGGGGGGCATCTGTTCGAACCTCGTTTCCCACTTCAATTGTGGCTCCATGGAGTTCCACTGATTTCCATGTAGAAAGAGAAAAGGACCTTCTGGACCTTTTTTCGTTTGTGAGATTTTCCGCGGAAGTCCGCTGCGTTCCAGGCAGCATCTAGCGGGTTTATGCCCATATTACTGTCTCTTTTTCGGCGACTGCTTAGGTCAAGACTTCTTTGGATGTCGCTGCCCTGGTGCAGGCATTTTCGCTGAAGCGGATATGAATCATACCGCTGGGAGCGGTGAAACAACTCCAGGTGGAATTGCGCAACGTAGAGAAGCGGGCCCTAAAACATGCTCCCCCATATTGTCCCGTTGTCGGTCAGGCGCTTGAAATAGTGTGTCACTTGTTGGGCTGGGTTCTCCCCCCCGCGCAACGTTATTTATTCGCGCACCGAAGTGACCTGACCAAGCGTATTAGCGAGAACACCCTGAATGGTGCGCTTCGTCGAATGGGTTCGCCGACCACCTCACACGCCATGGCATGAGGGCTACAATCTCGACGGCGCTGAACGAAATCGGATACCCAAAGGTGTGGGTGGATGTCCAGCATTTCACACCGATCCGGACAAGTTCAGCGCGGCCAACAATCATGATTTGTCTGGAGGGGCTGCTTCGCTCCCTTTGCTTGAAAACGCGAACGCAAATTCCATTATGTACAACATTAGCGCTCCTACTACGACCGCTCCAGCGTCCAAGATGTTAGCCAGCAGCAAGCTGGGCCTCCGTGCCACCAATCACCTGTCGTATTCGTTCCAATCACGACTGATAAACCGTATAGACCCCACATGTCCGACATCCAGCGCGTAAACGCCGAGGTGCTGGCCACGTTTGAGGCTTCGAGTAATTTACCGCTGCTGACCTTCGCCACTGGTAGGCAAATCCCGCGATCAGATCAATCGCGATATCAAGGCTCGGCGTCTGCTGTCCCTAAGCCAGGGTAACCGCGGTCAGAGCATTCCCGATTGGCAGCTTGATCCATTGCGGCACAAGTTGGCTCTCACCGTATCAAAACGGTCTCCAGATGTGGATGCGTGGATGCTTAATCGGACGCTTTGTGAGCCTCATGAGCCTCATGAGCCTCATGAGCGTCTGAGCGGTCGTTGCCTGTCGATGTGTCCATTCCCGACAACTTTAATAAGGTCACACGGATCGTGTGCAGTGCACTAGGCTCATGTTGAAGAGCTGCCTTCGAGCGATGTAATCAGGCTATGAACTCAAAATAACGCAAGGAGCAATTGATATGACGCAACCCGAGTTGGAAGCAGATAGGGAAGAGTTGGTGGAGCGCCTCGTCATCGAAGTCATGGAGATCGAGCGTCGGTACGGGCATGAACTGCGCAACGTGAAGGCAGAGAAACACGGGAAGATACGTGAGGTGATTGAGACGTTGTCGAGGGTCGAGTAATGAAGATCAGTGAGATCGACCTTTGGAATTTTCGACAGTTTTATGGGCGGGAAACCCTCAAGCTTGCGTGCGGAGACGAGCAAAATGTGACTCTGATCCATGCGGAAAATGGGGTCGGCAAAACTACATTACTGAATGCTGTCTACTGGGCAATGTTCGGGGAAGTAACGCCGCGCTTTGAGCAGCGTCACAGAATTGTCAATTTTGAAGCTGAGCGCGAGGGCGAGCAGCACGCTAAAGTCGAAATCGAGTTCGAGTTCAACGGTCAGCAATTTCGCGCTTCTCGGCGGTTTGAAAAAAATGCTCGAGAACCGATATTTGGTGTTTCGAAGGTAGAGCATGGTGCGCTGGTTCCTCTACCAGCGCCTGAAACCTTTATTAATTCAGTCATTCCTAAGGATATGGCTAAATACTTTTTTTTCGACGGTGAGCACGCTGAAAGCTTTGCTGCTGAACAAAATCAGGGAACAGGAGCTGCAATTCGAAGCATGCTTGGCTGTGATCTCGCCGAGAGAGGAATTAGTGATCTCAAAGCAGTTGGGGCTCAATATACGCGTCTGGTCTCCGATGTTGAGGGTGAGGCAGGGGTGCAAAGTTTAAGAGATCGCCTTAGTCGTCTCGAAGATGAACAGGAGATCGATGAAGCCGCTCTAAAAGACCATGAAAAGTCAATCGAAGAGGCCGCTGCTCAGAAAGCCCTGATTGAGGAGGCTCTTCGTCGGACATCTGGAGCTAAAGAGATTCAGCTGTTACGCGATGAGTTGGAGGTGCAGAAGACAGAAATTGAGCTTCAAATTGGCGCAGCTAGAGCTGACCTGGTGCACTGGATTGGCGCTAAAGCAATCGCCGTCACTAGCAGAAAGTTAACGTCAAAGACGCTTGATTTTATTGATGAAGAGTCGGTTCGCGGTCGTTTGCCAAGTCCATACAGAGAAGATTTTATCCAGGGTTTATTAGAGAAAGAAACTTGCATCTGTTGTCGTGATCTCAAGCCAGCTAGTGAAAACTGGGCTGCCGTGGCAGCACTTCTTCAGACTGCTGGAAACACTGAAGTGCTTAATCTAGTGGTTCGGGCGCGCACAAGACTGATTAGTCTTAAAGAGAATGCTGCTAATGCACCAAAAATGCTCGGTGTAATTCAAGAACGCCTTGCCAATCTACTCGACAAGTATCGAACACTGGAGCAACGGGTGGGGGAGGAAAGTCGTAAGCTTGAAGACTTTAATCTCGATGAGGTGCGCGAGCGAGAGTTGGCTCGAGTGACCTTGGATAAAAGGATCAGAGATCGCAGTACTGAAGTCGGGTCTCTTCGGAATACGATAAAAGTAAGAGCTCAATCTATCAACCTCCTTGAGGTCGAGATTCAGACCAAGGTCGCAAAGAATGAGAAAGCTAGGGCCATTATGCAGAAGCGGAAGCTTGCTTTCAGCACCGCGGAGCGGCTTAAGACTCTTCTTCAGTTGTACGAAGAAGAGGCGAGGAAGGAGATTGAAGCAGAGATTAACCACATTTTACAGCGAACAGCGAGGCGCGATTACCGATTCGAGTTCGCGGATGATTTCACAATGTCATTGTTGCATGCTGATATTGAAGGAGCTGTACCAAAAAGTGGCGGTGAAAATCAGTTGATGAGTCTTGCATTTACGGCGGCACTCATTCGCTTCTCTAAGGCTAGGCTGAATAAACAACATTTCATTCTTTCACCTGGAACAGTAGCACCGCTCGTTCTCGATGCACCAATTGGGCATCTGGATCGTTCGTATAGGCACGCGACCGCTGAGTTTATACCAAAGATGGCTGGGCAGGTTATTTTGCTTCTTTCGAGTGCTCATACATCTGACAGTGTTTTAGAGGCCCTTCGCCCGCATGTAGGAATGGAGTATGTACTAATCTCCGAGAATAAGGGGCCTAGGGATAATAAAGGTGATGATGCAATTGATCTTCACGGGAAAACTTATGTGCGTTCATTATTTAATCAAGATCGCAACCGAACCCGTATTCAGCGAGTAATTTGATATGCGAACTATCCGTCGATTGAATAGTCATCGTGATCTTTGCGATCAATTCGCCAAGGTTCCTCATCCCCATACCGGCACCTCAATTTTCCCAACCTATCGGGAGTTCGCATGTTTTGCTGCGTTACTTGGATTTGAACAGAATCGACGACGCGATTTGGTAGGAGCGACGGAGGTATTTGTTGATGGACGTATTTTTGCGGGGAGCGATCAAGCGTTGGATATTGCCTATCTCCTTGCGCTTGCTACGACTCGTGATCAGGACATCTTACGCGAAGATGAGGTGCATCAGGAGCAACTTGCTGTCCTATTCGAGGAATACGCTGCTGGAGGTCTTGATTTATTAGGCGAATGGCTAAGGGCCGAGCCATCTGACCCGCACGGCGATCGTGCATTGCTCACCGCGCTTCGAAAAGGTTGCTATCTTGATGATCAAGTGGCAGCTGAAACTGCACTTGACCGTGTGGTTTTTTAATCATGTTGAGATCCCTGGGGCTGAAGGCCGTATATTTGTCTGATGAAGACGATTTATTGCGTGATTTTTACATTCCCGCACTATGCAATAGCGTGCGATATGATCGCGCTGTAGGTTTTTTTTCTGGTGCAATGCTATCTTATGCCGCGCAGGGGCTTTCTACTCTTATAGCAAATAATGGATACATGCGTCTTGTTGTTGGCGGTGAGTTAGACGAGGAGGATGTGGTCGCGATTGAACGCGGCTATAATTTGCGGGCAATCAGCGAAAAGCTTGGGCGAGTCATGCTACAGGTATTAGATAGTATTGATGATGAGCTATTTCAGCGGCGTGTTGAACTTCTTTCCTGGTTGGTCGCAAACGGTCGCTTAGAGATTAAAGTTGCATTAAAACGACGTGGTATGTTTCACGCGAAAATAGGGATTTTGACCGATGTGAACAATGATAGTGTTGTTTTTCAGGGTTCGGCAAATGAAACTGTTTATGCGTTGCTTCCTGATTTTAACTTCGAGACGATAAACGTTTTTCCATCATGGCGCAGTGAATTAAAGGAGCATTTTGAGCCACACATCAGAACATTTGAACGACTTTGGAGGAATGACAGTAAAGGTACCGTTGTTATTGATTTTCCAACGGCGGTTTATGAGCGATTTATTGTGACCGCTAAGTGTGCTCGTGTTGTTAATCCAAAAATCGAGCAGGCTCTTTGGGATGATGCGTTCAAGCGATATTCACTTGGTCGAATTGATACACTTGTTCCACGCCTTCCTGCTGTCCTTGGCGGTAGGCCCTTCGAAATTATGAAACACCAGCGTGAAGCATTATTATCATGGCGTGCCGCTGGCGGTCACGGCATTCTTGCTTTGGCTACAGGTGCGGGAAAAACAGTAACTGCTATTTACGCTGCCATTCGTACCTTTGAGGTCGCCAAACGCTTGTGTGTAGTGATCGCTGTACCCTACCAAGGCCTCGCCGACCAATGGATTGAGGTTTTACGTACTTTCAGTATAAATGCTTTTGGGTGTTATGGCGGAGTTCAACGTTGGCATGATGATGCGGCTCAGGCGGTGCATTTTTTTGAGCAAAACGCCTGGCCATTTTTGTGTTTGGTTGTGGTGAATAAAACACTTCAGGGCAATCAATTTCAACAACTCTTAAGCCGCCTTCCAGGTGAAAGTTTGTTTTGGGTTGGAGACGAATGTCACCATCATGGTTCAACTGGCCTAAGCTCGGTTCTACCTGAGAGAGCTCGCTTGCGAATGGGGCTTTCGGCTACTCCTGAACATTATCTCAATCAAGATGCTAACCTACGACTAGAGAATTACTACGGCAGAGTGGAAGCGACGTATGGATTGGAGGAGGCTCTAAAGGACAAGGTTCTTACCCCTTATCGGTATCAGATTGAATTGGTGGATCTAACCGATATAGAGGCCGAGGAGTATGGTGAAATTAGTGAACGTATTGCCCGTTTAGTAGCTCAGTCAGGTGGTCGTTTTGATGACGGCGACTCTAATCTAGATTATTTATTATTCCAGCGAGCTCGTCTCCTCGGAGGTGCGGCCAATAAAATTACGACGCTTGAGCGGCTTTTGACTAATACATCGCCTATAAGTCATACGCTTTTTTACTGCAGTGACGCTAGTGTTAAAGGTGAAGACGATGTTCCTCAGCGTCAGGTGGAGGCTGTGTCGATGCTTCTCCATCAGCAGGGGTGGCGCAATTCTCGTTTCACTGCTCGCGAAAGTTCCCGAGAGCGTCGTATGATTCTTGACGGTTTCAGGCTTGGTGATATAGATGCCCTTGTTGCCATTCGATGTCTTGATGAAGGGATCGATGTACCGGGATGTCAACGTGCGTACATCCTAGCCAGCAGCCGAAATCCTCGCCAGTTTGTGCAACGGCGGGGCCGAATACTTCGTCGTTCACCTGGTAAAGATATTGCTCATATTGTTGATTTGATGGTGCGGTTACCAATGGGGATTGTTCAAAATGAGGTTACGGAGCGAAAGCTATTGGTCGATGAGTTACAGAGAGTATCCGAGTTCGCGCGGCTGGCACGCAATAATGGAGAGGTGGTGAGTACTTTGATGCCTTTGTTAGAGCAGTATGACCTTGTGCATCATCTAGTTTGATTCATTCTCCTGAATAGTAAAATGTCAATTGTTGGTAGAGGTGAGATGGAAGGATCGGGCTGCGATGGGCTTTGGGTGCTCGCCCCTGAAAACAATTCGTTTAATGTCGAAGGTCAAAGGTTCGACTTTTTTCGGTGATGCATTGGGTTGCCGCTTACGTCCCAGTGGAGGGAGGCGGCCACGGCCGTCTCAAAGTGTCATCTGGGGCCTGTGTTCGTTTATGCTAGCTTGGAGCGGCGCTCCAGAAAGCGATCGCCTGAAGGAAGATTGTCTCGCAAACTGCCAAATAGGAGAAAAACCACATGCCTTGGACGATCGAATCTGCCCTTGACAATGAGTGTCTTGAGCATACGGAAAAAACTTTGAGAGGGTATTCATTCTGGTTGAAGGGAATACCTACCGAGATTCAGGTCGTGCTGTACGTAAACGCCCAGAAGGGTGGGTTCAATTTTCACCTCAGCCACTTAATCTACACACCTGAGCAAGCAAATGTGTACCAGCCTAGCCAGCTTCGAGGTGATTATGAGGCCTATGCACTGCATTCAGCGATAAGTGCTGTCACTGATTTTTACAGCATTGCAGTGAAGGCTGGTCATGTCCCTTGTAAGAGCTGGTTGCTCGAAAACGTCAACGGGATTTGACAGGCTTAGGCCATAAAGTGGATACGCAGTTGTAGGCGCCCTAGCTTTCCAATGGCGGACTCCTGTTTAGGGGGCCGTTTAGGAATAATTCAAGGTTAAAGAGATTCCTTGATTTATCTGGTCAAAAGGCTCCATGTTCGACTCGCGTTCCAGAATAGTTTCTAGAGTTCTATGCTGCGTGCACTCGATGATCTCGTTGGGTAGGGGCATGTCCGATACATCGGTGTATCGAACCGGACCGCATGGCAGATCGCTAAAGCGCTCGGCATTTCGGAACGGTTGGGTAACGCTCGTTTCTCGTTTCTCGTTTCTCGTCGCTCCTAGGCCTACATTTCGTGGTAGGCCACGACCTGAAGGGGGAAGTCGCACCGCTGCTGCAAAGCGAGGAAATCGGCTTGATGGTCTGGAGCCCTCTTGCCGGCGGCTTCCTGACCGACAAGAAAGCGCTTGGCGCTGCGGCACCAGGCGGCGGTCGTTGGTCGGTCATTCCATTCCCTTCACTGGATGAGGAAAGGGATCACGATGCCATCGACGTCATGCGCCCGATTCAGAGCAGGGGCAATCTGAATCTAGATCCCATCTCGTTGATTTAATTTATTAATGTAATTTTTTGTTTGTGGCTGGAATACCAAATGAAATACGCCGTGAAATGGGGCTCTATTTGACCGCTTGCCTACATTCGATCAGCTAACCAAATTAGCGTGCTTTGCATCCTTAATGAGTGATGAACCTCCTCCATCGGCAGGGGCAATAGGCTCCTCCTAGGCACGTAGAGATCTCCGTGGCCTTCGTTTTGGCGTGCCCTGAACAACGCTAAGGATGCAGTCATTTATCGCTATAGTGTACGGGTGCGACACGTGAACTGATTCCTGAAGGCGCGCCCAGGTGGAGGGAATCCCATATTTATCTCAAGATCTATAGCGTTAGTAGCGAATAGCCATAGTATGCTTCTATACTGTTTCATCATGATGAGCAGCTACTCATGAGCTCTGATAGGTAAATTTCTCGAAGCTAACGAAGGGGAGTGGAAGGGGTCAAATAATTTTTCGGAGTAATTAGGGGGGATAGTTGCACTAGTGTAGTAACTATGGGCGTTAACATATTGCTATGGAATCAAAAGTTGGTGGATGCGTCTATGGATATAATAGTTCAGTTCGGAAAGGTCTCAAGAGAATTTGTACTTACGCTGTTGTTTTCTTTGTTTCCGATATTGTTTGGTTCTCTAGTGTCTGCTATGTGGTCAAGCGTCGATATTAAAACAGCGATCGCGGCAAACTTTAGTTCTGGGGAGGTGTTTATCTATACTTCTGCCTTTCTAGCGCCGTATATACTTACTAGATTAAAGGATGGGTTGACAAATTTAACGAGGGAGTTTTGTTTTTATTTGTTTGGCTATGCATTTTTTGTTGGGGCATTTATGTTTGTGTCTGTTCGGCTTGAAACGCTACTTTCAAAGGCAATGGACATAGATAAACAGCTGGTTTCATGGGTTGGGTACAGTATTGTTTTTGCTACTCTTTTTATTTGGTATTACAGTATATGGCCGAATCATCGAAAAAACATAGATCCGATTAAAGTACAGAATAAGCAAGTCCGGGATCTTGAAGCTGCAATGGATAAGCTGGTTGGAAGAGGGAATGACGGTGAATAAGATAAAAGGAAGATTTCTACGTGTCTCCCAACCTATTGGTGAGTTTTATTGCAGTGTCATGAGGGCGAAAGATCTTCATGATATCTCTTTTTCAGACGTGCGTCACTTGGAGCGAGAACAGACTAGTGAGGGGTTCGACACTTACCTTGGTATACAGAGAGAGCTAAAGTCGGAAAGAGTTAGGAAGATTAATGAATATATCAATGCTGTAGATGCAACATTCCCCAACTCAATTATTGTTGCAATTGATGAGCGTTTTATATCGATTGCAGATGGCTATATGTGGATAGAGTATTCTGATTACCAGAAAGGTAAAGTTGCGAAAATTCTAGATGGGCAGCACCGTCTTGCTGGTTTTGAAGGTACTGATTATTGCTATACTTCACCGTCAGGCGAGAAAAAAGACTTCGAGCTTTTGGTTACAATTTTTGTTGAGGCAGATCAGCATACTCAAGCGCAAGTTTTTACGATGGTTAATCAAAATCAAACTAAAGTTAACAGAAGTTTAGTTTATGACTTGGAATCGTTAGCTCTGGCACGAAGCCCAACTAAAACTGCCCATCAAATAGCATCGTTGCTAAACTCGAAGAAAGACTCCCCTTTTTACCAGCGAATTAAAAGGCTTGGTTTGAAGACTGATGGAGTGAAGACGGAGCTGATTACCCAAGCAGCATTTGTCGAAAGCTTAGTTAAGTTGATAAGTAAGAAGCCGAGTGTGGATCGAGATATATTGCTGGGTAGGAAAAAGAAATTTTTTGGCATGAGAAATCGAGAGTTGCCTGATTTGGAGCTAATCGATTTCAAAAGATTGCCATTTCGTAAAAGCTTTGCCGATGAGGAAGATTCGGTCATAGCTGCGAATATTTATAATTTTTTCTCAGCGGTTAAGGCAGTTTGGCCCAAAAGTTGGCGATTTGATAACAAACAGTCCGTGCTGAATAAGACTATTGGGTTGATGGCCCTAATGAGGCTTTTGAGAGATATATATAATGAAAAAGTTATTTCCGGCAAGCATGAATATGGTGGTGTTATTGAAGAGAAAGAGTATTTTGATTTTTTAGCTAAAGCGGAAATAGATGACGACTATTTTTCTGGATTTGAAGCGGTTTCGAAGTCTGGTGGAATTGTTTATAAGGAAATAAGGTCTAAAGCTTTGGCGCCAAAAACCAGATTTTATCGTGTTACAACTAAAGATAGCGCTGGTAAAGTTCAGGTTTTTATAGTTCCTGGTGCAAGTGCACAGCTAGTAAAGGAGTGTTTCGTTAGCGTCAATAAGGATTGTATCGTTGGAGGAAGCTTTTGGGGAGAACTTAGTGATGTTTCCGGCTTGGGGTCTGAGTTCCCTGTGTTTAAGTTCGAGATAAATGGCGAGACGGTGAGTTACGCAAAAGATAGTCTGGGTTACAGCTATTTATTGAGTGTCTATCATTCTGTCATGCTGAAAGCGTCAGATGACTACGGACAGAGCTACGTTAATTTGCATTGATTCGTTGAAATTAATAATGGGTATCGGAATCCTAAGATAAGGTTATATCATAGACTATGACAATTACAGAGGCTATAAAGTATGTAATGAGAGCGCGTAATTCGCCTATGACTGCAGATGAGGCATATTATGCAATTGTCGAGGCAGGGTTATACACATTTCATGCGGACAATCCTCGGCATGTCGTTCGTAGCCAAATTCGCCGCCATAGTGAAGGGATTGTTTTTCCTAGCTCTGCACCCACGAAGCATTTCATCCTTGTTGGTGAAAATCGTTATGAGCTTCTGAATAAAAATTGGTTGCCTCAAACTTCGGAGGTGAAAAATTTTTTCTTGGATAAGGAGCATACGAGGGATCCACATGCTTCGACCCTTTCCGAGCTTCAGGCATTACATGAAAAATACATAGTAGAACTTAAGAAAAAGATATTGAGTGACCTGAAAGAGATGTCGCCGTCTGGATTTGAGTTGTTTGCAAAGAGACTAATGGATGTGTACGGGTTTCATGACACCGCCGTGACCAAAGTCTCCAGTGACGGAGGGATCGATGGTTTTGGAAAGCTGAAAGTCGGTCTAGCAAATCTAAATGTTGCATTTCAATGCAAACGCTGGACGAAGGGCAATATACAGCGTCCGGAGATTGATAGGTTTCGTGGGGCTGCCCAGGGGGATTTTGAGCAAGGATTATTTTTTACTACCGCATCATTCTCCCCTGGCGCCGTTTTCGCCTCAATTAAACGTGGCGCGGTACCGATTATTCTTGTTGATGGGGAGTCCATAGTAGATTTAATGATGGATAAGGGATTTGGAGTGCAAGTAGATACGATCTCGATCCCTTCATATGCCCTTGATTTAGCATTAGGGGAAGAGGCAGGCGGATCTTAGTTGACCGTTTTAACTAGATGGGGTGGATGTTAGTAGAACGTGTTAAGAGATTTAAAGCAGTATTATCTAGGTTTGATTTATTGATGGTTTTATTTTCAGTCAGTTTGCGAGGTCTAGAATGGTTGTTATAAAGCCCATCTTCAACGATGGGCTTTGTTTTAAACTTTCGTTATCAAAAGTGCTACATCTTTGAGGGACCGTACATGCCCCATCTTATGCAATCCAACCTCCACCAATGATGCTACATGTCTGATTGGGTTCCACTCCAAACCACTTTGATGCGTGAACTGTCTGAGCAGCGCTTCGTAAATATCCAAGTGCTCACCAAATAGGGTGGGAGCATTGAATTCCTGTCCTTCTAAATCCGATACGCTGGCATTGCCTAGGCCATTTTCATCGGCCAGCGCAAGAGCGATTGCGTACCTACTTAAGATATTTGGCGTTAGCCCAGTTTTCGATTTCAGATATTTTAGTTTCGCAGTAGACGAATTGGATATCTTAAATTTATGCGGAAATGTGTTCATGCGTTGTTAGCCCATCGCCAGAAATATCCTTCCTCGGCTTGAGTGGATCGAGTTTCTGAGTTGTATACCAAGTGATAAGAGTGCGAAATACTTCCTTGAAGTCCTTCATAGAAAGCGTAATCAATTTCCGTGTCTGTCGATAGAATAATCACTTGGTGACTGGTTTTGGGGAAATAATTTTCCACGAGTTTTTTCCGATGAATCGAGTCGAGTCGGCCAAGCGGTGTGTCGATTACTACGGGCAGACTTCGACCCGAAGTTCGCGCTAACGCCTCCAGGATAGAGATCGCAAAAATCTGTTTTTCACCCGCTGAGAGCTCATCTTTACGAAGCGTTATTCCCTCATCGTCGATAAGAACGACCTCGAAGGAGCTAGGATCAATCTGAATGCTGAGATTCCGATCTTCTTTGCGGGCGAGACCATTGAATGACGTGTAAAACTGCGATTCAAGCTCCTTGAGCTTTTCAATTCGGGCACGTGCAGAGAATTCTTTTAAGACATCTCTGGCATTTTGTGCAAGCCCGGTAAGACGTTCTTCTTCCTGGGACTCGGCAATTTCTGTATAGAGGTCATCTAAATGGCGTGCTGCAGTCGACAAAAGGTTGAGCAGGGCCTTTGCTTCTTCCACCATCAGGGATTTTTGTTCTTCTAGAACGGACAAGCGCCCCTGTAGCTGCCCTTGTTCGTTAAACAGCGGCATCAGCACTTTTTCTTCTGGGGCTCTCGCGATGTTTTCTCTCGCAGATTCAATTCCGGTGTCAGTGTCCTGAAGCGTTGCCACTAAGCCAGCAGCTCGTTGTTGGAGTGAGCTCACATCGTTCTTCAGGCGATGGGTGATGCTGAATCGCTGGGTGTCCGAGAGTTCGTGCACTGGTGATTGGCTTTGATCGCTGTTACCGAGTTCTGAGCCGAATGTCCTAAGAAAAATATCTTGGAGGGCGGGGCGCTGTTCCTTGGTAATTTCGAGTGCAGATTCGAGTTCTGCTAGGAAATTGCTTTGCTGACGCTCCAGATATTCGGAAAGAACCTGCGCCTTTTCCGCGCGTTGCTCAGAGTCTAATTGCGCAAGCAGTTTTTCGTTCAGACTTCGAGTAATTGCAAACGGCAGTAAGCCACTTAGCATTTCATGCAAAGTATGCTCTATGGCCTTTTTTTCGCTAACCAATGAGTCGAGGTTAGCTGTTTCTTCCTGCCTTGAGGCGCTCCAGGCGCCGCCACGCGCACTAATGCTTGCCTCGATATTGGCAAGATTTTTATTAGCCTCGACGGTATTCATACGCATAAAGACAAGCTTTTCGCGTGTTTCTGCGAGCTGCATCTTTAGATCATTGTACGTGCGTTCTGCCTCGGCTATCTTTTGCTTGCGATCTTCAGACGCTTTTTTTACTGAGCGGCCTCTGATGATCACGGATAGGTCGGAATGCAATCTGTCGATGAGGTCCAAGCCCAAAAGCTTGTTGATCGACTCTCGCAGAGCATCTCCGGATGTTTCTTCAGCGAGACTAGCGATTTTTTCGCCATCGAAGAAGAACAGCTCGGACACGCCAATTGGGATCAGCTCGTTGAGAAAAGCTTGTGCCTGATCATATGAAAGCTCGGTCAGGTGTTGCCCGTCCCTTGAAATGATTAGGCCTTCTTTTATCTTGCCGCCATGATCAACAAACCAATCCCGGGTCAATTGATAGCTCGAGATGATGCCGTATTGTGCATAGCGAAAGGTTAGCTCGACAGCCGCTCGGGTAGGTTTGGCGATGCTGTTGTGTGCTCTATGGATGCAGTCTCGAAGATATTGGTGGTACTCGGCGACCGTTGCGCCAGACCCCAGTACGCCTTTGCCGTACAGGGCAAGCTTCAGCGCGCTAAGAATGGTTGTCTTGCCACCGCCATTTAAGCCGCCGAACAAAACGATAGGCGCGTTTTTGCCTCTTTTGATCTTAGGAACTAGGTCAAAGTCGTGGGCTCCGCTAAAAACTCGGAAATCTAGTACTGAAAGGGAATCAATAATCATTGCAGCAAGCCATCTATGTCGGCTTTCAGAGATTCGAAAGCGGTTTTATATGTGTCATTAACTGTAGGTACCGCACGCCGCTCCAACGCTTCATCGAGCCCCCCCCAATCCTGTTCCAGGATCTTCTGCAGCTCTTCCAGAATTCCTTTCCGACGTGAGAGGCCAGAGAACGACAACTCGGTATCAATCAGCTTCATGATCAGGACCGCTGGCACTCCGTGTTCCTGTTCCAGTGCATTTAGGATGGCCGCATCTGGCTCAGTGAACGCGCCGGCGTCGTTCTTGATCCACTCAACCGTATCCGCGGGATACACCTCAGCGTAAATTTTGGGGAGTGAGTCAATCCAGTCCGGTTCATTCGGGTCTTTTAGCCATTGCTGGCGGATCACTTGCAGTTCATCACGGCCGATCAGTTCAATATCACGATCGGTCTCACGAATGCCTTTCTCAATTTCCAAAAGCAGCTTTAGCCACTCTTTGCGATATTTCATCCAATACGGGCCAGGCACATGCTTGGTCGAAGCATTTGAGTCGTCATCGATAGCGCCTCTAGCAAAGGTTACTTTCCCTGTGCGACGTTTGTAGTTGCGGTATTCAGTTTTATTTTCGGGTAGTGAGCTGCTATGCAGTTGGTTGCGAAACTGGAGCAACGGCAACATCCAATCCTCGCCACTGTTCACAAGGCCTTCGATTGCCTTGTCATGTGTCACCACAGTGCAAGTCCAGCATCCGAAACGAGAGTTTCCGCATGATGGCGTATTGGTGTCGATGACCAGCGGGCACTCTCCAGCGTTAGAGTCTTTGTACAACTCAAATAGCACCCGGTTTGAGCCACCCCAAGGCCTGGCGGCGCTCATGAGATATTCCCAGACATCATCAGCGTGCCAGAGCTCGATGGGCATGTAGGTATACGCATTCGGTAGTGTGGTATGCCGGCCTAACGCTGATCCGTCGATTTTGTGACGTGTGATCACTTGCGCACGCGTAGAGCTTTCCTCTCGTCTCGAGCCAAGCACCACCACAACCTCACCGAAACGGGCAACCTTGTCCTTGATAAACTCGCTCACTGGATCGATTTTCATCCGCTCTGTGCACCAGCGAAATGCCTTGGTTGGAGCGGGGTAGCCTTTACCAAGAAGGTTGGCCCAGAACGTTTCGCCAGTTTTAGGAGTGACAGAATGGGCTGTCATCGGAATGTGATCTTTAACTGCTTGAGCGTTCACCGAATCAAGCACCTGGCGGATCATGTCGACTACTACAGGAGTTTCTACTCGAGTGTCGGAGGAAACGACATACACGTGCTTATGGCGTTCCTCTGGTGGCAACATCTTCAAAGCATAGTATGTGAGAGAAAGGATGACGGTAGAGTCTTTGCCGCCGCTGAACCCCACTACCCAAGGGCGATTATCAGCCTTGTAAATGCTTTGAAGCTCACGGACAGCGTCCGCCAGTGGTCTACCAGAAATGATCGCTTCTTGGACGAAATCATCGTGCGATGGATAGAGAAATTGATCATTACTCATTGTTGAGGAAACCTGTTTTCTAACTCTCGTTCAACCGTGGACAGCGGTACGCCAAGTTTTTTCTTGATAAGACTTGCTGTGAGCGCCACGTTTATTGTGGCTTTAGAGATCCGACCGTGAACCATCGCGCGACCTTCCCATTCAGGGTTGGCCCGTGACCAATCGATGCTCCGGAGTTGGCTGATGGCATTTTTCCATTCAGACTCCTTACGAATGATTAGCTCTGCTCCGACGAGACCCATTGCTTGCAGCATCACGCCGTGGGCATGAATGTAATTGTCCCGTAATTCGGACGTCGACAGCTCTTTGTTTTTTGCTCTGATCCAATCAGGCATCTGCAAGGACACCTCTTCCCAGAACGATTTTGCGAGCTCCCGCTCATTCTGCTCAATGAGATCGCCTTTCCCTTTTTTTAATAAGACGCGGGAGGCGTTTTTTATAGCGCTGAGGGTGAATAGCTTGGAGCTGCGAGGAGAGAGGCTAGATTTCTCCAGCTCTGTCATCCTGGAGAAAATTTCGACGTTTTTGGCCAGGTACCTGGCCAAATCGGAAATTTGGTCTCGATGATCGTAAAGCGTGCTTATTGAATTACTCGGTCGTACAGCATGCTTGTTGAGATCCGCAAACATTTGCTGACTACGATTGAGGCCCTCATCAATGAAGAAAAGCACTGGAATGTTGTCGTAGCCAATTTCTGGATTTTCCCGAATAGCTTGCTCAATGGCTGCCCGACGGTGCTGGCCGTCATTGATTAGAATTTGAGCATCCATCGGTATGGTCAGCGTACCGATGCTTTGCTCTAGACCAGTATCGGAAGCAGGATTGAAATGGACTACCCCATCAACTGAAGCGGTGATTGCGGATAGGGTGTAGTCGTCACGATTATCAAGCAAATATGCGGAAATTTCAGGAACTCTAGCCAAGTTTAACGTGCGCTGCGCGCGCAAATCCGCAGGCACATTATCCTCGTTGAAAATGAAGATCTTTGGCACGAGGCGCATCGGGCACATCGCTATGTAGCAAGGCCTACCGGCTTGAATGCCTCTGACACAGGGGAAGGAGTGAATATAGGTCGTCATGTGTTCGCATGTCTTTTCTCAGCAGGTACGTCATTTTGCATATTTTTAACATACACGCAAGGCCGGATGCCACGACGGTCGTCTGGCAGCTTGTCGGTGAGGTGCAGGCCAGTCATTGGGGGGGCAAGCTGCGGAACGTGAGCTTCGCAGAAATCATGCAGCGCGGCGCTGGGACAAGAAATGATCGTATGCGGGCTTGTATTCTGGCGTTCCTTTAGATTCCGTTGCTTTGTGCGCATTTAACCGGTCGAAGCCATTGGTTACTGTCGTCAAGGCACCATGAAGGAGGTCAGTTGATGAGCCTGCAGCGCTCGTCGAACGGCTGCGGGTACTTCCCACTGAGGGTCTTTTATCAAGTGCTTTCGCGTTTGCCTATATACATCGCGCCAGAGAAAATTTTGCTGATTCGCAGCTTTTTCAATTTTGAGAATTTGTCTGATGACCGCGCGGGAAAATTCATTCGTCAAACTGGCACTTGGTTTGACATCGCCATGGGTGTAATGAAACTTGTTGCGCAGTTCGATATAAAACTTGCAGGTCAAATAGTCGCTGTTCTGTTCCAATTTGAAGTAAGTACCGATACCATCAAATACCTTTTTAAAACCAGAGATGCGGTCGTTTTTGATCATGTACGAATCAAGGCTTATGCCGCCTTTTGTATGTAAGCGAATCGTTGCATTGTCAAGAAACAGAGCACCTGATGTGTAGCACTCATATGCCCTAAAAATGTGCATAAAAGCTTTGCTGAACAGGTTTCGCTCCATGGCGAGCTGATAGGACAAGTAGTGCAACACCGACATAACTTTGTAGATACAGGGGAATCCATTTTGCAGCGCGGCTGTCGGTTGAATGTTCGCTAAATCTGACGCGCTACTGGGGCAAACGGCCAAGAGGGTGTTGCAGTGAGTGATCAGGCCTGTCAGCTCTTCTTGGAGCAGCGTAAAATTAGGCACGAGTCCAGTAAGGTGGCCAAGGAATGCTTGGAGCTCGTGCAGCTGTAGGCCGTCGAGATCGCTACCGGCGCTTTTACTTTTCAGCTGCTGATCTGGCAGAAAGCTGTAGCCAATAAGCAAACGGCACACCAATCTGGATACCTCGTTGTGCTGCGCACAAGCCGCTTCTACGACACTTTTGACTACTGGATGCAGTCCCTGCATGCCCGGCTCATAGTAGGCGCGCAGATCGGCGTCAATCATGAAACTGGCATCGCGCACTTGAGGTACTAGCGTCACCACTCCCGTATCAAGGCATACTTTAAAAAAACGACGATTGGCATCTTCATGTAAGTAAGCATGGTCAAGGAAATGTTCAACGGTCAACAGGAGGGCATTGCTGGATGCCAAGACACAGACCGGGCGGGTCGCAACTGTTGCATGTACATACTGCGACAAGTCGATCAACAAGCGCTCGCTATCCCCTACGAGGATGAATTCCTCATATTCTAGCACCGCCGCGCACAGCAGTTCACAGGGGCCAGGGGCGAGCGAGCGTCCTTCGACTACGGCGAAGTAGGCGTCCTTAGAGCTCTTCATCGAGCTCTTCACTCTTCGAATAAAGGAAGTCTTTAAATTTTAAGGTACGGGCTAAATCGTCGAACGAGTCCTTGAGATTCTCAGCAATGAGATCATCCACCAGGCGATCGAATGTGGTCTTGGATGAATCCCCAGCGAGCTCTTTCATTTCTCTGGACTTGTCCAGTTCGGCCGCATGCAGGCGCTCCCGATCGATTGCCGCCAAGTTAAAGTTGGTGCGGTAGGATTTTTCGAAAACCTTACGTTTATCTTCACGCATCTGCTTGATAAAGCTGCCGACTTCTTCCTTGGCCAACGCCGAAATCACGCTTTTTTCCTTGGCATCCTCACAAATTGCCTTCTCTCCATTGGATAGGAGCAATCGGACAATCTGGCGTTTGGCCGACTTGGTCACCTTAATGCGAGAGCCGCTGAAAATTGTATCTTGGAGATACAGATGTCGGTCGTCTAACAGGCCTGCCTTGACCGCAAATGAGTGCTCAACAAACTGTTTTATGTAGTGCGCGGCGCGGTTCACAGATATATCGTGAGCCACAAACTTTGAGCAAAGCAGCGACCAGGCCTCAATCATGGCTTTCTGAAAAATAGCCTTACGCGAGAAATCGGGGATGATGCCAGCAATCAGTTGCCCCAAGTCCGCACGTACATGAGCATGCATGGCCTGCGCCGGCTTGATAAGCATGCCGTTGAACAGTACATGATCCTTCACATTGGAGAAAATGTTTTGGTCACTGCGTCGTTCGCGGCGTATCTCCTCTTCTGTAGTAACGAAAAAATCGCGAAATTCCTGGCAATAGTGCGAGAAGAAGGTGGTGTTAAAGAACATCTCGATGAGTGAAGGGGTGATTGTCTCGTTGACTAATCCTACCAAACGCTCGCGATGGCGGGACAAAAAGTCACGCCAAGGGAAATACTCCGGCGCGCTCTTTTCTTCGTCGTACTCATCTGTTCCAAAGTCGAATTCGCTAGCACGCTTGTCAATCCCCAGTATCGCGGCGAGCAGTCGAACACCACTTTTGGTTTTGAAAATTTCTTCGAATGCATTATTGATAACCCCGATGCTGGTAATGGTGTGCTCGCGCGAAATCTCCAATGATTGCTTGTGATTTTTCGTGTTCCATTCGATCAAACCTAGGCCTTCACTCTGCTTCTGCTCGAGCACGGCTTTGCAGAATTCGCGACAGATAATTGAGCCTAGGGTCTGTTCCGACAAGAGGGTCAGGAAATGACCGCTGACCCTCTCCACCGTGGAGTTAACATCGACAAAAAGATTGCGCAAGACCTCGGGTACTTTAGGTTGGCTGTCTGAGTTGTGTGCAATTGAATTAGGCGGATACACAAGACAAATCGGCAGCGTCAGCCCCTCGATCAGCGAGCGGTCGTGAGTCATTAGTGTGTTTAGTGCAAACAAGCGATGCTGCCCATCGATGACCACTAATCGCGCACCTTTGACATTATCACGAGTCAAGTTGACCTCAATTTTAGCACTGTCGACCGTCACGGAGACCTCATGATCCCCATCCGCACAGCTGAAAGTACGCGACTGCTCTTGGGCCATCGCGTAGTTGGTCACCTTTAAAATACCTGGCCACTCGCGAACGTAGAGCTCGCCAACCGAGTCTGCGCCCTCGGAAAATGTCGAGTCGGGGTAGTAATCATCCAAGCAATTATCATGATCAACGGATACCACTGCGACGAGTAGCGGTGGAAGAAAGACGATGTCTTTCTGCACTACGCCCTCTTTCGCTGCGAGGTACTGACTAATCTCGGCGATCGCTCTGTCTTCATCAATGTCACGTTGGATTAAGTAATCAAAATTGAGCTCGGTGTTGACGTCTTTTGCATAGGAGAGGTACGGCAGTTCGTCGACCTTGAAGGAGGTCATGAAGTATTCAATAGGAACGGAACCATTAGTCTTGAAGACGCCAAACGCGCCATTTTTTTCGAATTCGTAACGGAATGGTGCTGCGGCTTGACGTCTGGACATAGGTACTCGCACGAATTTCTTGAATGAATTTGAGGGAGACAAAGGCGCGCGCCTTGGGTCAACGGGACCCGGCCCTCGAACGATGGAGCATGGTGATCAACCGTAGCACGTAAGTCTAGCTGTGTGAGCGACTGGCGGTTGGTCCTGACCATCGTCAAAGACCAAGCTACGGCAAGGCGCTCGCCATGGGGGCAGTTGTCGCTGTGGTCCAGCGGCTTACTGATAAACTTCACCCTCATCGCTAAGACCAGGCTGAAGGATTGCACGGGATATAAAATGCCTCGATTGATCTAGTGGATTGCCGAAGCGTGGCTTTGGAGCAAAGCGAAACGCTCCGGAAAGGGCAGGTCATGGACTGAAAAATCTGTAGGCCTGAATTGTAGGTGGCAAAAAATGCGGCTTCAGGGACGTTTTCTTCAGAAGCAGTACCCAAGAAACCAGTCGGGCTTGGGCTATCGATGTGAGGTCGCTAGCCGTCATCAAATGCAAGAAAAGGGTTGTTTGGTGGTATCGATGGTAGAAGTGAATTCGGCTCCCCAATCAGGTAACCCTTCAAGGTCGATTTCTTCCTAGGCCCTTGCACTATGCACACCCAGATGTTTAAGCCGTTGTCATGCTTCCTGTGGATCTTCAGTTTTTCGAACTGCTTCTGCACCCATCGCCATTCTTCATCGTCGGAGCTTGCGCCCATAGAAATGCCCGGAAACTCTTGAGCATAGCGCTGAAAAAGACCAGGCGTGACCAGGAAGAAGGTACCACCCACCGTGTGGATTTTGGCCTTGCTGTCATTGATGATTAGCTTGTGACTTTGGATGCCTTCCTTGACCCAATTCAGGAATACCTGACCAGGGTTGTCCGACAGGGGTGTTGAGACTTCGAGAGCAGTTGCTGACGGTGCATCACGGATATCGGGCTCCTCTAACTCGAACATATCCAGCAGCCTCCCGAGGTAATCGGCATCCTCCATCATGGCCAATGTATCTGGTTGAGATTCGCTTTGACGTGTTCCGGTACTGACTTCCTTGGGTGCCGGTGCTGATGGAGGAGCGTCAGTCGGGTGGTCATCGACTGCCACGCTCACCGTTCCGCTGAAAGCCTCGGGGCGGTCTTCTTTCCCCCAGATCAACGCCGGCTGAAGGCGCAGAAAGGTAAAGGTCTGCTGCCAGTTTCCCTGCGCGACAAGAGCGGTCCAGATGGCTTTGCCTTCCGGGGTCGACTCGACCAGCCCATGCGATTGCAGCTCGTCGAACACCGCGATATTGGAGGTGGGAATGCCCTCGATTGATTGCGACAGCAGATAGGCTCGCAGCTTGTCCGTGACCGTCTTGCTGACGAGCCAGAGTGTGTCTTGAGTCAACCAACCCGCGGCCCCCGGCTGGTTGAGTTTCAGCTCGTGCTGAACCAGATGACGCAGTCCGCTGATCAAGTGATGTTGCAGCGAATGAATGGGCGCTTGCAGCGCTTTGCTCGGATTGCCACCGATGTTCTGCGCGGTGGAAACACGGTCAGCTTGAATCACCAACTCGCCCAGCGCGCCAGCATGTTCATTCTGACCGGCCAGGACATACAGCAGACTGGCCCACAGCGACGGAAATCCACTGAGCCAGTCCAGGATCGGGCGGTCGAGAATCTGGGTATAGAGCAAGCCTGCGGCGGCACCGTGCAGGTGGTAGTCACGACCTTTGAGGTAGCGAAAACGGTAGGGCTGATCCAGGGGACCGTGCCAAGGGTGCCAAAGACGGCCATCCTGGCGTTCGACCTGCAGGTCCACGCTGATCTTGCCGATGTCATGCAGCAGGGCGCCATAAGCAATACCCGCCGACCAGGCATCGGTCTGGGCGGCCTGGTCTTCGGGCGCAGCGCCGGGGGGCAGAAGATACGACTGACGCAGTTTCAAACTGCAAGCGACCAGCTCCAGTCCATGGTCGAGCATGCCGCCGAGATACGCATGGTGGTGCGTTTCGCTGGCCGGGAGTTGCTGGACCTGTTCGGCGTAGCGGTGGATTGGATTTAAATAGAGTTGGATGAACTGTGCGTGGGAGAGGGCAGTGTACTGCCAGATGCGATCGAGCAATTGGCGGCGATGCTCCGCTGCTAACAAGCTGTGGGCCGACTCGATGGGCAGGTAACCTTCGGCGGCGCTCACGGTCAATGGCGGAGGGGGGGGCTGCCTTTTGCGGCGAAACAGTCTGAGCATCGTGACCTCCGGGAATTGGCTGGGTCAGTGGCCTTTTAGCCTTTTCGGATAGCGCTCTTACCCTTGAGTCCCCATTCCCTTCCAACCCTTACCCGTCCTTTTGGCGCGTGTCCCTTTGTGCGGCAATCGGAATATCGATACTGCTAGGCATCGTTTTGTTGGGGGGTTAGTACGGCAAAGACAAGAGTCGGTACACTGCGGTGCATATTTTTTGGGTCTTGCCATGAACCTCACTGACGCCACGCTCGTGCTGCTGCTCGCGGCGCGTATCCATGGGACCGACGAAGCCGTCAGGGCCTCGGCGAAGAGCGTGGTCAAGAAGTTACCGCGCAGTAAACGCGATCTGATCTACAAGGTGATCGACAGCCGAAGTCCGCTCGAGCTGGTGGATTTTCTGGCGCAGAATCTGGATTCGGAATGACAGGCTGCTAGTGCGCGCGCATCTCTTGTAGATTGCGTCAGAGTCCCGCGGTATGCGGATTTTTCTAAGCACAGAAAAAAGGGCACAACTCGCGTTGGGCCCTGTGAAGCGATTGCAGCGGTGAGGTAACGATTAAGCCCCATCGTTCATGCACAGCGAGTCATCCAAGACGGGGTGCTTCGGTTGCTGCTCCAAGTTGAGCACATACTCCGAGGCGCTTCGGGCCTGACCACTGGCGCGAAAAATCGCACGCTTGTCAGCCTTGAGCAGCCTGAGCCAGGAATCGATGTAGCCCTCGTGCCTCAGCTCTCCCTGTATACCGGTGTAGGCACATAAAAACGCCGCACCCATTTCGGCGATCAACTCCTCAAACGCGTAGCCTGGCGAACCGAATGGACAGGATGACGTCACGCCTTCGCGCTGCAACCGAGCGTGATGCCCGGTCCAGTGCGTCAGCTCATGCAGTGCAGTGGCGTAGTACCCACCTTCATCGTGAAATTGCGCTTTTGTCGGCAGTTGGATGAGATCCCTGATCGGATGGTAAAAGGCTTCGTCGGCAGATCGATGAACGATGTGTGCACCCGAACTTAACAGCAGATTTTCCGCAGCGCTGTTGGGCTGGAAGGGATCACTCTGTTCCGTCTCGAGCAGGGTTTCATTGAGCATTTCGAGCCCCTCCGTTTGCTCGATGTTGAACAGGAAATGCGTCCTGAGAATGCCAAAGTGAGCGACCTTGGGCTGGCCGTTTTCATCGAGTACGGGTTGGCCTGACTCGGTCTTTTCCTCGCGCTCCATCGGCTTGTAGAGCACCGCTAAAGTGCTGTGCTCACCCTTACGGATGTGCCCACCGGCCTTTTTGGCTTGGTTGAAGGTCAGCCAACGATCTTCAGTGAATCCCTGCAACCTGGCCTCGGTCCAGAGCAGCGGTAAATTGATACCCGAATAGGGACGACGCGTGATGGCGTTGATGGGGAAGGGTTGATGATGACCGACGTCAGCTGAGCCACTTGAGGACCAGGGTTTGATCCAGGGGGCTACGCCTTGGTCCAAAGCGGTAACGATCTTGTCAGTCACGTCTTGGTAGATATCGCGCATGGCATTTTCCTCAACAGAAACGGAGGAACGCCTTGCCCGTCGGGAAGGGTTCCCCGGTGGGTGATCGGTTGGATTGATGCAGGACTTGCATGCCGTCTGTGTGTGGATCTGGGTGCCGAGTACGGCAGTTTGCGTTTAGCGTTGGTGTTCTCCTGCAAGCGCTATCAGCAAGGCGTCAGGCTGGTCCGGATCTTGGAGCAGACTAAGGCTCAGTTGCAGCAACGGCTCATGGCGTGGATGATCCATTGAGGCGATATGGGCTACCTCGAACACTACATAGGGCTCGTATGGATAGGCCCGATGAGCCTCGAAGGCTGCGCGCAATACGTTGATCAGCCAATCGACCTGCAGCTTCTGAGGATGACCTGAGCGCTCGAGCAATACTGCGCGTTGCCACGCGCCAGGAGTGAACACGATGGGCAACCGAAGGGTGTTCAGTGTTTCCGGTGTAAGTGAGTCGGGCATGGTATGTCTCCGTTGAAAACGCGAAGAAACCTGTCCCGTGCGGGAAAGAACTTCCCCGCAGTGGGTTGAAGAAAAACAAGAAGGTTTACCTCACGAGCAGAACTCGAAAGGCGCTCAGGAGAGCAGTGGGCGTTCATCACCGTAGAAACGGTGACCGTGCGAACTACCGAACGCTAATCGCACTTGGGGAGAACCATCACCGAAGTGACGTAGCCTTGAAGGCTTTGGCTACCTGGGCAGGGTGCTGTCGATAACAGCGATCCGTACCATGTATTTAGCCGGACGATTTATATGGGTCAATCACTGTAGAGAAGCTGTTTCACGGGGCTTGTCTTCTGTCTTCCAGTGAAGATTTTTCGGCTGCGCAAACTGATAAACGGTCAGGCACGGACAGTTTTCAGTAGTAGGCTGTTATTCCTGTCTCAACCATGAAAACGTTCAGAAGAGGGCGAGGCCATGCCGACGCAGACCCCTGTTCAGAATTCACGTGCCCACCGCTGGGCATATGCCTGTGGCATGTCGATAAAACGTGGGTATCGCAAGTTGAAAGCGTTTGAGTCCCGCGTGGCTGAGCGTGCGGTGTCAGCAGGTATCCCCGCAGGTACATTACTTGTTCGCGGGAGCTTTCTGACTGCCAAGTTGGCGTTGGTTGGGGGGCTGCTCTTTATCGGTTTCTGGCTGGTCGCTTCTGTTGTGGTGATGATCGCTGTGATTGCTTTTCTGCAGTTCAAGGCTGTCATTGATACGGATCTTGAAGGGGATAATCCAGGTCCAGACTATCTTGGGGCTAACTCCTATCTTGGCAACTACGATGACAATGGCCACTACATAGGTCATTTCAAATCATCTGATGACGTCAGATGAGTTTCTTCGTAGCACCCATCAACTGATCTGTTCCTTTCCCCGCTGCTCCATGCGCGGCTTTGCTTGCACCTCCTAACATCCCCTCAAGGCTGTTGCCGATTGAGTAGCCAGCCCAGCTCATGGCGACCAAAAATAGTCCAGGCAGCACCAAGAACATCGCCCCCATCACGTACTCGATCACCTGCGCGGTGACAGTCCCATCCATAAGCCCGGATGTGGGCAGCGACAACAGCACCTGATTGGAAGCCGAAACTTGGTTGTACAAGGTGTCGAGCATGCTGGAGTCGACCCAGCGTGCTAACTCCCACCAGAAGCTCAACATGTGCAGCGTGAACAGCGCGAATGTCACAGTCATGACGGTCTTCAGCTGGTAGGTACTGACCAGCAGGATCAACGGCAAGCTGATGATGACGCCCATGATGAGGAAGGCCTGCACCATTGGCAGAGCGGCGCGTAGCGCATTCATCGCCGGGAAGTTGCTGAAGGAGCCGAGGGCCAACCCGGTGTTGGTGGCCAGGTTATTGAGCCCCTGATTGATCGAGCCGCCACGAGCGCTGGAGCCATAGTCCTGGTACACCTGTCCGGGCGACATGGACATCGATTGCTGGCGCGGGCTGACCAACTCGCGCAAGGTTGCATCCTCGATCTCGTTGTTCGAACGGCCAGTCAACCAACCTTTCAGCTGAGTCAGCAGCGAGGGATCAACCTGCTCGATCAATCGTTCGCGTAACCCTAAACCGCTATCGCTCCACCACTGCTTGCAGGTGGGGTAGCCCGCACCATTCTCTAATCGAGGTAAGGAGGCATCGCGGTTTTCGTCATACGGCCAACTGACTCGCGGCGTGCGTGAGCGATCCGTATCGTAGTAGCCAGGAGTATCGAGAAAATAGCTTGAGCCGATCCAGGACGCGTCGTGACTTTGTGCCTTGTCCAACTGCGGGCGATTGGTGAACAGCCGGGAACGAGAATAGCCATAACAGTCGCGGGTGAAGTCGGCGACTTCCTGCAGCAGTACCTGGCTGTCGATGCGCGAACTGTCGATCTCCATGCGCATCTGCCGGATATCCGGCGCGCAGGGAATGGAGGCGGTGGTCGCCGCGGTCACACCTTTGCTCAAGGTATGCACCAGAAACCACCAGATCGGTACGTTGGCGGAGCGTTCGCCGATAGTATTGAAGGTCGTCCCCCAGGCGGTATCCGCCGGCCTGGCCACACTCACGCCGCAGCGCTGACTCGCCGCATCATCGAACGCCATCGAGGCGAGGCTCAACGGAAAGACCGGCGCGCAGGCGAACAACACGACGATGTAGGCCAGCCACAGCCGATTCTCGATCCGCGGCACCGAGAGCAGTCCCTTGTTACCTTCATCCGCGCCTTGCTGACGGGCCGACAACCACTCTTGCAAGATGATCGCGCCGAAGGGTGCGGCGAACAGCCCAGTATCGGACAATACACTCCAGAGACCGTTATTGATGATCCAAGCCAGCAGGGAGAGGTAAAACTCGAGGTAGCTGTTGGTGCTCATGAGCATGGTGGTGGCCTCACAGTCGGGTGAGTTCGACGCAAGTAACGAGCACGAGCCCTAATGCTCCGATGCGCTTCACGCGCAGTCGATCCTGTGGTCGATGTCGGTAGCGTCGAAGCAGATCCCACCAGAGCGCAAAGAGGGCGCTGTAGAGCAAGGCGCGCCACCACCGCAGATAGGGCCGTACGGATTCGAATGCCTGCTGCCAAGCCTCGAAACTACCCAGCGCAATGCGGCCGAGCCATGCGACTAGTGCGGCGGTCAGGATCATCACCGCGGCAATCCCCAGACTCGAAAGCAAAGTGAATAGCCGTGAGTGTTTCATGGCTCACTTGCGCCTGGCGTCAGCATCATTGAGTCGACCGGGCTCGGGATCGCCTTGCTCGACGGTACGCGAAGCATCAGCACCACCGGCATGCCGATCGAGCACTAGGCTGGCGGTATTGGTGGTCAGCATCTGCCGGACCTGCAGTTCTGTCTGCAGCAGGCGGATTTCACGCTCCAGAGCATCGATGTTTTTCGTCAAGGCGGTCTGGGCCGGTTCGGCGGAAGCGATGTTCGGCTCGTGGCTGCCCGCCAGCAGGGTGCGCAGTAGCAGCAACGCTTTGTCGAGCACGCTGGACAAGGCCGTCTCACTGGCCAGGCGCCGTGCCAACAGATCCTGATCGGGATCGTCGCGCAGGGCTTCAACCACACCACGAGTCACCGGCAGCATCGGGCTGGAGGCTTTCGCCAGGTTGTCAGGGGTAGGTGGCAGAGAGCCAGACAACAGCCCTTGCAGGGTCTTGAGGCGCTCGTTATAGGCCTCCTGGATCAGCGGCGTCAGTCCACTGCCAGCGGTCGCACGCAGAGTTTCGCAGCTGTCGCAGGTCGCGACTTCGCTCTCGCCCAACACCCGAACGGCCCAGTCGGACTCCTCTTGGGGCGAAGCCCATGTCTGACAAATAGCCCCTCCCAGGCAATCACCGCTACTGATCGAGGCACTGTCATCCACCGGACGGTTATGCAGCAGGTTATAGCCTGCGCGGACCACGTCGGCGGTCACCCGAATGGGTGTCTGTCCGTAACCTCCGGCCTTCGAACCGCCGACCCAGGACACCCCATTGTTGCCGTTATGGGCTTCGGTGTTTTTCACCGCTGCCACCGCATCACCGCCGGTTTGCTCCAGATTGCCCTGCATCTCCTGGTTTTTGGCCAGCGAACCCCAACCGGCTTGACCGACCTTATCCGCCATCTTTTCGGCCATGGCCTGGCAGGTTAGCTTGGAGCGGTCGAAGTCGATCCGACCTTGCATCACCCCGTTACTGAGCAACTCATAGAGACCGGGGTTGGCGCGCTGGATGATCAATGCTGGCAGCGACATCACCGCCTGGGTCGCGTTCTGCACGATGCTGCCCATGATCTGCTGGAAACCTTCGGTCACGCCGTTCAGCTGGTTTTGCAGGGTATTGGTGAGGCTCATGTTTCCGCACATCATGTTCGCTCGCCAGGACCCGCCGACACCGAGACCACTGGGTCGGTAGAGCGAGCTCGGTGAGCCCACTGCCGAGCCCCCACCGATGGTGTACATCACCCGGTCGTCGAGCACTTCGCCTTGGGTGCCCAGGCGGTAATCGCCCTCGGCGGCGTGGGCATGCGTGGCAATGGCGAGCAGTCCGTAGAGCACCAGACTCATCACGCCCAACCATAGTCGCGCAAGAAGCCGACTCATGAAGCACCGCCTTCGAAGTCGATGCTGAACAGAAAGGTCTGCCCCTCGCGCTTGCAGCAGCTATAGGGACGCCACAACGACCAGGCGTAGCCGCCATCCACGCTCTGTTCCTGGTTGCTGGGGAAGATGGCGCACGTGGGCAGAATCTGGGGGGAGAGTAATTGCCATTTGTGGGTGGAAGCGTCGTTTTCAATAATCGGGCCAGGCGGCCAGTAGCCGTCGCGTTTGGCCGGCGTGAGCGGTACATACACATGCGGTTGCCCGTTACGGGTGATGACATCGCCGGCCCGTTGCGCCATGACTGCGGCGGCTTTGAAGTCGTCAGGCTGTACCAGAAAACCCTGACGGGGATAGACGTTGCCCCACATGTTTCCCGAGGCCTGACGGCCGATTTCACGGATCCCCGGCATGAGCGACTCGGGGTAAAAACTTTCCGGAATGCCATAACGCCAGGCCAGTGAGTCCAAGGTACTCAGGTAGTAGGGCATGACCGCAGTAGCGCCGCTGGCGCAGGCGTAGCCGGATTGCGAAGCCAGTTGTGTTGCGGCCCAGCCACCGGGGTGACCGATGCCATCGACGTTCTTGAAGCGGGGTAGGTTGTCGCGCTGGGTGTTCGGTGTGATCAGGTTACCGCCACCTTCCGCACCACTGATGGGAGCGGAGAGGGTGGCCATCTCGGTCCATGGGTTATTGCCGGTGGTGGCGTAGCTCGAGACCACCAAATCAGGAATGAAATGACGAACCTTGGTCGAGGTTTTGACTGTGCAGCCGAAGGGCGTGCAGAGGAGCCAGAAACAAATGCCGACGACCCTGTATTCGAGACAGCTTGGAGAAAGCACGGAGGACGTGATGCTGCCGGTGTCCAGTGCCATGCTTGGGCCGCACGCTAGCAGGACGCTCAGCGCCAATGGGCTTAGCTTTGTGGGTGGGATTGACGAGCAGGCAACAGGCATGATCCAGGCTCTCGGTGTATGGCCTGGGCAGATTCGGTTACGGACTGAAGACTGTCAGTGGAAATTATGAAGGCGGGTCTATCGGATTTGTGAGACGTGAGACTATTATTTGACGTGAAGGGAGCTGCGCAGGGTATCGGGTTCTACAAGTAACTGATCTGCTGTAATTTCGAAAATATTGGCGAGTTTGCACAGGACCAACAGCGACGGATTGCCCGTGCATCGTTCGATTTGACTGACGTAGGTGCGATCTACCTCGGCCATGAGCGCCAGCTGCTCTTGGGTAAGGTTCTTTATGCGCCGCATCAAGCGGATGTTTTCCGCCAGCTGCAGACGAAGTTGTTCGTAGTCTTGAGTCATGCGCGCAAATTGCGCCTTGAGGGACTCTCAATCCACGGGATATAGTCTACATTGGCATTGATCTAGGCCATTTGATGCTCATGCCTGTTATCGAGCGTTCATTTGGTTTCGTTAAGCTTTTCGAAGCTGGCTCCAGCGTCTAACAATAAATCAGAAATCTAGGGTGTGTATGGACGAAAACTACATTTCAATTCCTGCGGCGGATGGTTGCCCAAGTCTTCTGACACCTTGGGGCAACGAATTTGCCTCGATGATCGAAAGTGGCGTGCAATGTGCTCAGGCTTGGCTTGATACGCCCGGCGAGATTCCCCTGTGGTGGGAGCTGGCGCAAACCCGCAAGACCTTTCCTGTCGGTGACTGCCAAGATGCTTTTGAAGCCGGATTTCTGTTGAGGATTCAACAAAGGCTTAGGGGCGTAGCCCAATAACTTGGCTCTAGGCGCTCAAAACCCTTGAATGTCTTTAGGTTTGAGCGGCCGGTGACGCCATAACTGTTACTTCATACGTCAGTGGCGAGTGAGCTTGTTTCCGTGGCAACCCACGTCTGTGGACTCCTGTCCGTCACAGGTGATGAACTCAGTGAAAGCTGTGTCGATGAGGCCCAGCCAAATGCCTATTGCACCGATGGAAGTCCGAAGGGCCACCAGTGCTTCAAATACGAGATTCACTCGGGACGGATCAGGCGGGTCGGGTTAACATTGCAGCCTGCTCAGCAACCATAGAAAAAATCATGGATCCTGTCGTTCGAATCGACTCACGTGAAATTGAAAAGAGGCTGTCTTCATCGCTCATCTATGGCAATGATTTGCAGCTAAGCAGGATGCACAAACTCTGTGAGTTGACAGCTTCTCCGGCCTCTCGGGAGATGCTTGCGGCCTTGGACTTTCTGCCGACAATCCTGCTGTTTGGCCCGCCCAACACGGGGAAAACGACACTTGCATACAGGCTGCTAAGCAAGGTTAAGGAGTCAAACAACAATGCCAATCTGTATTACTTGAACTTTTCCCAAGTGATGTCCGCTGAATACGGTGAAACTTCAAAGAACATCGCCAAAGCCTTCGATTACCTGAGTCAGAACACCGCAGACGACGAGTTCAAAATCCTCCTAATCGACGAGATCGACCAGTTCTGCATGTCAAGGAGCAGGGCCAACGAGCACGACGCATCGAGAAGGGCCATGTCCGCCCTCATGCTGGAGCTAGACAAGATTCATCCCTGTAGCCATCCACGATTGGTTGTCATCGCCGCGACCAATGTCCAGGACAAGATCGACAATGCCATTGTCCGGAGATTTTGCCTGAAGCTCAAAGTTAACGAGAAGCTGCAACGGGAAGATTTCGAAGACTACACAAGCAAGCTGATTGGGTGCGTTAGCAGCCTCGCAAGCGGCATCAGTTTGAGCGTTAGCCAAATCAACAGCCTGTACCAAGCTTATATCGAATCGAACATCACCATCCCCGACATCAAGGGTATTTTCAGGAATGTCGTTCTTGAAGACATTCATGATTGGGATATGTTTTTTTCACGACTGGATCATGGGTTCAGATCGGGGTACAGCTCTATCGACAATACCCTGGAGGCCGTTTGATGAGCAGAACCTTTGAAACAGATGAAGACGAGATGATCTATCATCTGGAACTTCATCGTGACACGATCAGTTGGCTTTGCGAACAGTTGGACAGAAAGGGCATAAAAAATAGAAGAACCCGTGGTAACAGCGCTGAAGGCGACATCCTCCTGATCAAGCCAGAGGATGCGGAAATAGTCAGGCAGATGATCCGCGAGCTTCACAAGACCTTCAACGAGTAGCGTGATGACCAGTAAAAAAGTACCACCACCCTCAATCGAGGTGAAAACTAACTATGTTCACAGAGGCGTCGTTGAAGACATGATCAGAAAGCGAGAGGTCGCTGGCGTAGAACCCATTGCCATCCTGACAACAGCAAGGTTTTCTGGTCCAGCCATCGAACTGTTGGACAGCAAAAATATCGCCTGGGCGGTCATCCCAGAGTCGGAGATCAGAGGCACGGAAGGCAAGGAACAGGAGAAGCAGTAACACATGAACATTCAAATCCATGTAGTTGACAAGAATGGCAAGGTGCTGAAAACGCGAGTCTTCGAGATTTCAGAAAATCTGTTCCGGCACTTCGCAAAATCGGAATTCTCCACACTAGGGGTATCACGCAAGACCCCTGTTGTCATTGATGAGGAACTCGTGGAGCTAAAGCTGGTGTTGCTCTCCCCGTTCGTGAGGCAAGCGTTGACTGGCTACCTCAAAGACTACCTGGTCGGCCTTCTGAAGGGATCTTTGGAAAAAATGGGAGACTCCCCCTCAAGGCTCGAATACCAGGAGCACACAAAGGACCTGAGAGAGTTCCCGGACTTGATTCAGTGCATCGAGAACGACGAGTACACCCACCTTGACCGCATGGGTTAATCATCCTGGACCATCGGCCACACCAAACCCTCACGGCGTGCACCTCGCTATATCACCGGGCCGATCGTCCAGCAGCGCAGTTAGCTCGGATCCCGCGGGTCTGTCGTAAATCATAGTGGGGCGCGGCGGAGCTTCGGCTCTTATGGCTGCAACGTTAACACCTGGCTTTCTGGAAACCCTGAATAGATTCCCCTATGTGGGTTCTATCCCTCGGGCTCTATCGATCCGGTCAGCTACCCGATACGCCGCTTCCAGCTCTGAGCAGCCGTTCTCCTGCATCAGTGTCCAGCGCTCGGCTTTTTCCTCGGGTTCCGTCATGGCCAGGGCGAGATAAAGACTGGGCGGTACGGCTCGAAACAGTGTTTCGAGCTTTTTCGATAGCACCACTCCTTCAGTGTATTTCCCTGGCTCTTTGCTGGCGGAAAGCAACAGGGTTTTCTGTGCCGGCGTGAGCCTCTTGAAGCGAGCGATCTCTTCGATTTCCGCGGGTGGCATGTTCAAACAAATCCACCATTCGATCATATTGAGCATGGTCTGCGCCGCAGTGGGAAAGTCGGCAAGATTTTGCGTCGCCAGCCAGAACCAAGCGCCGAGCTTGCGCCACATCTTCGTCCCCTTGACCACGAAGGGCGCCAGCAGCGGGTTTTTGGTGATGATATGACCCTCGTCGGTGACCATGATGATCGGTCGGCCCAGGTACTGGTCGCGCTCGGCGAGGTTGTTTACGGTGTTCATCAGGCTGATGTAGCTGATGGACATCTGTGCCTCATAGCCTTCGCGAGCGTAAGTGGCCAGATCGACAATGGTCACATCGCTCTCGGGCCAAGGCGTGCCCTCGCGATCGAACAGTTCACCCTCGAAACCCTGGCAAAACAGGTCGATGGACTCGCCCATTTCCTGGGCACGCTCGCGACGCTTCTCCGGCAAGTGCGGGTCAGCGGCGACGCGCAGCAAGGCGTCGCGCACGTCGCGGGTCAGCACCTGACGGCCCGCGGTGACGCAGGTCTGCGCCGCATCGAGAATGCACTCGCGGATCAAGCTGCGATCGGCTCGGCTCAGGCGCACCTCTTCCTTGGCTTCGCCGCCGGTGATCATCAGCCGGGCGGTGATTTCCAGTTCGCCGAGAACATCGCGCTGGTCTTCGCGACTGGTTACCACCTCATCGTCCAGCTCATCGATCGACAGACTCGCCACTTGATCCGGTTGCTCGACCAGGCGCCAGGCATCGGCGAAGGGGGCGAGACTGACCGAGGCGCCAGGTTTCAATTGGACCTTGTTGACCGACAGGCCCTGTGTCGCGAAGTAGTCGCCCTGCAAGCCGAATGAGTTGCCGGCCTCGACGATAAACAGGCGAGGGCGGTATACGGCCATGACCTGCATCAGCAGGGTTACTAAGGTGGCGGACTTTCCGGCGCCGGTGGGGCCGAACAACAGCAGATGACCGTTCATGGCCCGGTCCAGGCGTGACAACGGATCAAAACTTAACGGCGAGCCGCCACGATTGAACAGGGTGATGCCCGGGTGGCCGGTGCCCGTGCTGCGGCCCCAGACCGGAACCAGGTTCGCCAGGTGCTGGGCGAACATCAGGCGGGTGTACCAGTTGCGTGTGTCGCGGGCCGGGTTGTAAGCCATCGGCAACCAACGCAGGTAGCTGTTGCAGGCGGCGACTTCATCGCCTTCGCGCACCGGCTGCAGCCCCGCACCTAACAGTGCGTTAGCCAGGCTGACCGAGCGCTGGTGCAACTGCTGTTCATCACGACCGCGCACATAGAACGCCAGCGTTCCCCGGTACAGCTTGTGCTGACGGCCGATGATCGCGCGAGCCTCTTCAACATCTTGACGGGTCTGGGTCGAGGCCAGGTTTTCACCGATGGCTTTGCGAGCCAGGCGGTTCAACTGATCTTCGAGTACATCCTGTGGTTTGACCACCAAGGTTAGGCTCATCACCGTACCTTCGGGTAACTGGTCGAACAGCGCATTCACCGCGTCGCCCTTGCGGGTTTCGCCAGTGAGTTGGCCAATCATCGGTGCCCGTCGCAGCTTGTCCACCACCATGACCCGATGGGGCTGACCATCGAAGTACCAGAGTCCGCGCTGCACATCCGAACGCGGCTCATTGAAAAATAGCCGTTCGGCGAAGTCGTGATCGAAGGGCAGTTCCAGCGACTCTCCCTCGCCCGACTCCGGATAAGCCACGCGGCGGTAGAACTCCTCGGGCGCTTCATCGGTGAGCCTGGGTGCCGGATTGAACCAGGGCACTAACCAGGCATACAGACCTCGGCCATCGACTCGTGTCGATTGCACCCCGCATGCTTGCAGCGAGGCACCGATTCGTTCGCAAGCCTGTTGCAGGGATTGCACCGGGGTGAGTCCCATCTCCTCAGGGTCAGACTCAAGCCAGCGATAGACCACTAGGCGCACGCGCCGGTTGTTGCCGCGCCACGGCAGGCGCGTGACGATCTTGTCTTCGAACAGCCCTCCCGGCTTGGCGATGGCCTTCAGATGTCGGCGAGTAAGTTCTAGGTAAGCTTGGGTGAAAACCGTGTCTCGCGCGCTGTCTCGAATATAGCCAGTGAGACGGCTCAGGTAGGGGGAGAAATCGTTGTCGTCCTGGCAGAAAAACTGCGCCACCCACGGCGCTTGGTCCAGCTCATCAAAACTATCCTGCAGGGCATCCTCAAGGGCATCGCGGGCGGCCATCAGCCAATCGGGTTCGCGCCCTTCGGTGCCGATGGGCAGCAACTCGAACACCGCGCCCACCGAGCGATTGTCATCGAGCAAAAAACACTGCTCGGTGTCGAGGTATTCGACCCAGGGCAGGTGATCGGTGAAGCTGGGGTTGTGTATATAGAGTGCGGCTTCATCAGCCAAGGTGGCGCGAGGGCGCAATGGATTGCGCCAGGCTTTCCACGCAGGAATACGGTTCCGCGAATCACCGGTACGCACTACAAGTCTTCCTGACGTTCACCCGGCAATGCGTACTGCACCCGTTGGTAGAACGGAAAGACAGTCGAGTACCCCGGGACCGGTGCCTGCTCGGTACCGCTCAGGTGCGGATACACGTACAGCACCAGATCGGGATTGGGCAGGCGAGGGAACAGGGTGCGGATCTCGTTCGCCGCTGTGCGCGTGTACGGTTCCTGGAGAGCCGCGGAGACGTCTGCCTGAGCCAGCGGGCGGCGTAACTGCTGCCGAGCCTCCAGCAGTTGCTGCTGAGTGCCTTGCGAACCGGCGCCGTTCCAGATGTCCAGCATGGTGTGCTCGCCATGGGGCAGCAGCGTCTCCTTGTCGGTGGAGCACCCCGCCAGGACCCAGCAGAGCAAACTAATCCAGGTCAGGCAGAGAAGTCTGGTCTTTTTCATGGCGAACGCTCCGGCCCTTGGGCTCGTAGTCGATGGTGATCTCATGGTCGAGGTGCAGGGCGACTTGGGCGGCCGGTGGCACGTACACGGCAGCAAAGGCTTCGCCATACAGTTTGTTGACCCACTCGCGGATGTCGCTGACGCCACCGCTGAGGATTGAATTCAGTGCGCTATTGCCACTGCTGCTGGTGACTCCGAAGGCACTGCCGCCCGAACTGATCACGCTGCTGTTGTTCTGCTCATCCCCGAGCAAGGCGGCGACACCCGCGCCAGCCGCAGTGACCAGGCTCTGGCTGCCGAGGTATTGCTGAGCGTTCGAGCGGCGCTCGCCAGCGATGCAAGGAATGCCATACGGATCGGACAGGTAACCGAGGCCGCCACGGATCTTGTCGGTGTTCGAGCTCTGGGTGGTGGAGGCATTGTGGGTGGCCACCGCCTTTGGCTGAGGCACCGTGCGGATGGTGCCATCGGTAAACACAAAGGTGATTGACTCGACCTGCCCGCGTACGCAAGACAGGGTCCAGTCACCGGACGCCGTGCCGCTCATCACGGCGCCCGCGACGTCCGGCAGGTCGATGCCGTTGGCAGTCAGGTTCTCCGGACCAACCAGCACCTTGAAGGGATAGGGATCATTCACTGTGCCGTCCACCGGGACTCGGCCGATTAGCGCGGTCATGGCGACCGAACCCATCAATGTCGCGTTTTCGGGAATCGTGTAGACCGGCTTCGCGCCTTCGGTACGATCAACGGATCGCGTCAGGTCGCGCTCACTCTTGGTGACGGCTCGCAGCTGTTTCTGGCCGCGATCAATCGCGTTATCGTTCAAGCCTTCCAGAGAGTTGAAAGCGGTAGGCAGACTCAGTGCGAAGGAGGACTTGGTTTTGCCTCGGGCGTCGGTGGACGGAGCATCCGAGGGTTCAATCCACTGCAGCGCATCATTGTCAGAATCCCGCCCTTCGAACTGAGCCCCATCGCCGGGCTCAAGCCCTAATCCGATCGGCATGTCCTTGCCTTTACCGGTCAGCCCCGACAACTGTTCCTGCAACTTCGTCAGCAGACCGCGAGCCTGGCGACTGTCTTGTTCTGCTTTGAGCCGGGCCTCGTTGGCTTGTCGGCGACCTTCATCGACCTGCTGGGTCACACTGTCTAGCGCCATCTGGATGCGCGAATCAACACTGTTTTCCCGCTCGCGCAAGCGATTGTTCTCCGACTGCAGCGAATCGTTGTGTTTCTTCAACCCGAGCATGTCGCTGCGCATGGCCTTCACCTGGCCGACCAGGGTGGCGACCGTATCGCGTGGGGTATCGCCAGCAATGCCGAGCGACTTGGCTTGCTCGGCGGATAACTGAAGGTTGCCCTGATCGGCCGGGTTCTCTGGAGAGGGGGGGCTGCCACCCGCGACCCAGGTTTTCAGTATGATCAACACCACGGCCAGCAGCGCAGCCGGTACCAACCATTTGAGCAAGGCGTTAGCTTTCATCGTCAGCATCTCGCGCAACGGGCGGGAGCAGCACGGCGTGTTCGAGGCCGGCGCCGCGAGTGACGACGTAGGCGATCGTGGTGTCTTCAGCACTGCCGACAGGCCCGAGGAAGGCATGCTGGAAGGCTGCGGCGAACAGCTTGGCCTGAAGCCGACGCGGATCGAGTGGCACCGTTTCTGAACCACGATTGCGCAACTTCACCGCCGTCACCCAGTAATCACCGAGTCGCCAGGCGGCGATGGGCGTGCTGGACACGTTTTCGGTGGGCAGCAGGGTCGGCACTTCGGTGCGCAGCTTGAGCGGGACGCGGCGTACACCAGGCAGGGATTCTACGGTGCGCAGCGGCGCGTACAGGCTCTGTGCGGCATAACGCGTCAAAGCGACCGGGATCGGTGTACGTTCTGGAACAGGGACGGTGCTAGATTCAGACTCGGCAGACTGCGCCTGAGCATTCTTGAGAATACGCATGGGCTCCAGCGGTTGGTCGCCAGGCGTGGCCGCGATATCCAGCAGGATAATCTCGCCCGTCGTGACCGATTGCAGTTGCAGTCGGGTCGGTGCAATGGCTTCCGACGCTCGCAGGTACAGCGTGCCGCCGGTTGATTGAATGCGCAGCTTGCCCGTCAGGGTTGAGGGCACGCCGATTCGAACATCCTCGTCGACAAAGATCACTCGTTCCTGATTGATCACCAGTGGGACCGCGAGGGGGAGGCGTTCCCAGTGCATCAGTTCGACGGCCTGCGCTGCAGCACCCCATGACATCAGTGCGACGGTGAGTCCCAGGGTAGAAATCCGCTTCATGGTTCACCTCCAGGCAGGGCGATTTTTTGCGGAGTGCCCTGATAGCAATCCAGTGCCAGCCCCCACTTATTGCGTTCGGGGTCCAGATCAAAACGCACCACGCGTAATGGATAACGCACCACGACCCGTTTCACCGGTTCGGCGGCGTAATACTCATCGGCGTTGAGGTCGAGCTTGACCAGCCAGCTGTCGCGATCGAGTTGCTTGACCCTGAGTTCTGGATCTTCGCTGTAGCCTCGGCCCAGAATTTCGTAGACGCCACGCACCCGCTGGCGCAGTTCGCCGGCGGCCTTGCGGTACTCATAATCACCGTCGAGGAAGGCCTTGCAGGCGGGTGTCAGGTAGGACTGCAAGCCATAGATGGCGCGACGATAATCCTGCTCGCCATCCGAGGGCCAGCGGTTGAGCTGGCCAAAGATGTACAGGGCAAAGGCATAGACATTCTCTGAGGGGATATCCCACCACTTGCGCGTGCTGCCCGAGCGCAGATCTGGGGGTACATGCACGGTCAGATCGGTCGGTGCCGAACGCCAGCCGTACCAGAGCCCGGCACAGACCAGGGCAAGGATCATTACCGCCAGACGCAGGCTGAAGATATGCGCCTGTTGGGCATCGACCTTGTTTCGAAATCGGCTCATGGCTGCCACCGGGACAGGGCAGGGCGCAGTCGACGCGAACGGCGAACCGTCCAGGCGCCGGAGTGGAGAATCAAACTTCCGCGCCCCAGGCGCCAACGGCTGGCGAGTACCCATTCGAGTTTGCGGTACAACCAGGTCTCGGGGCGGGCCCGTTTGGCCCGACGCAGTAGCGTGCCACCGGCCAATAACACCACGGCCATGCCTGCGATCATGCTGGTCGGCGCCACGGCAATGGAAGCGGTGGCGATCGTCAGAGGAACGCCCAGCAGCAGGCCAATGATTGCGCCGGTGCCAAGCGCTACCCACATCTCATCATTGGTCAAACCGCGTAATACGGCAGGATCGCGATTGAGCCGCTCCGGCAGAAAGACCAAGGTGCCGTCGGCAAGATGTTCGATTGTGTCGCTCATGCCGACCTCACAGAATCGCGGCAGCCTTGGTCAGGAACCAGATGATGATCACCACCAACAGGGCCCCGATGCCGACCACTGCACCCAAGTCCTTCCAGGTCTTACGCTGGTTTTGCACGTCGGCATACACGGTCAGCGAATGCCAGGCCACACCGAGAAACGCAAGCAGGGCGATCAGCAAACCGAGCAGGATGCCGCCGTCGTAAGCGTAGTTTTTGATCGTCTCGATCAACCCGGACCCTTCGCCACGGGAAGGTGCTTCCATGGTCGGTAATTCGGCAAAAGCCAGGCTTGGACCGAGCACCAGCAGCAGACTGATCAAGCGCTGGCTCGCATGATCACGCAGGTTGTTTTTCAGGGGGACAAAGCACTTGAACATGACGGTGATCTCCGCTGTTAGGACAGGGTGAAGAACATCAGAACCAACAACGCGAGCAACACGCGTGCAGCACTACCGCCAAATGCGCCGAAGCGCACACTGCCTGTCGCCCATCCCCGGTAAGCCGTCCACATCACCCAGGCACACCAAAGCAAAGCCAGGACGAGAACCAGTGACAGCCACAGTGTCGAACTGCTCTGTGCCGAAAAGCCGGAGGCATTTTGGAAAGCTGAGCTCTGCGCGTCAGTCATGCTCATGGCGAAGGCCCCGTGGGCGGAGTGTCGAGGCGGTAATCGCCGACCAATTCAGTGGAGTCGCGGGGTTGAGCACGGGAAGGAAACAGGTGGTCCTGCACGCCCTGGCGAATACGTTGGATGTCCAGAGACAGGCGGGGATAGTCGAAGCGATAGCGATCGTCGGGTTCAGCCGTGCTGGCTACCTCAGCTCGCGTTGCAAGGCGTTCGATGGTGTCGAGTTGCCGCTGGATAAGGCTGAGTTGATCCTGCTCATGAGCCGAGGCGGCATAGCTGCTGCCGTGAACGATAGCTAGCGAGAGTAGTAAGCAGCGAAAGACGGTAGTCGGCATGATGCTGTCCTATATGGAGCTGGGAGCAGAATCAAGTCAAAGGTCGAATTATTCCGTAAGAAACCTGAGGTCTGATGAATCGCTTTTTCTGGGAAAGGACTGGGGATGTTTACATTACAGCTAATGTGGTCCTTCGATCTTTGGTGGAGAGAGTGGTTGAGGCTTTAGGGAAATTCCACTCTCGAGGAGTTTCTTTGGTGACGGTACTGGTCCGATCATGCCGGACTACGTTCGCGAGCAGTAGGAACAGCTCCATATCGAATGGCTTGCTCATGTTCGACTACCAATGTAAGTCGATAACAGGTCGATACGGCCGAGCCCCAACTCGTAGCTGATTTGCACTCGGGCATCCTGATCTAGGTGTCGGTCGAGTTGGTAGCAACGGCCACCGTTGATGGGCGCGAGATGATGAGTGATCTTCTCATAGCGTTCGCACGCATAGGCGACCCGAAGTTCGTGGAAGCCTTTGAGGTTGTGCGAATGGAGGATCTCTCGTGCGGGGCGGACGATTTGCCGTTGTAAATCGACATAGCTTTCGTTCGGTGCAAGCAGGTTGCGGCTACCGTTGGGCGAAACCTGTTCGGCAAATTTCAGCGCGTCACGAATAGGATCATTTACCGTGATCCAACGAAGCGCCGACGCACGTGAGCGGCCACCTTGGATGCCATCTCGGATGTTGATTTTGTTGCAGTGTTCAGTCTCATGTTTTAGGCGCGGTAGATCGGCCAAAATGGCCTCGCGCAAGCGCATGCCGGTGGCTCGCGCCAACTGAACGATAGCCGCCGCACGCGGCATTTGGTGTTCGCAGAGCACGTCGACGATCCGCTTAACCTGTTCGTGGTCTTGGCCTTGCGGCACCGAGCGACGAACACTGGTGCGCCGCATTCCCAATGCCATACTCGGACTCGGCACCTTCACAGACTGATCGCCGCGAAGCGCCGCCATAGTCCGGTTCACGCTGGACAACCGGTTTTGCGCAGTAGCGATGCCGATATCACCTTGTTCAACTTGTTGGCGCAGATGCTCTGTGTAGTCCAGCAAGGTCTGCCGATCTATCTGTCGCGCATTGTTAAATCCCGGCCCATCCTCCGAACGACACCAGCGGACAAACGCCTGCCAGCGATCACTGTGCGCCTTGACCGTGGCGTAATGTCCTCCGCCAAAAAAATCGCGCAATGCTTTCGGTCCGGCATAACTCAGTTGTCGGCCATAGCCAAAATTGCGCCCGTCTCTTCTACCAACCAATGCCATGATCAAACTCCTCTCGAAGCCAAACACCTGTGAGGGTTGTCCACTAACGCGGGACTGGCGGTTCCTTACGACCGGGAGCTTGGGAATCTCATTAGCTGGCCTCCTGAACACTTCCGCAGATAAGCATTCGTGTCGCACTCAGAGATATTTTTTGAACGTCGCCGCTGTGATTGCCATGGCCACCCCGAGCATCACGGCGCAAGGCACAAAAACAACCATGGGATTGAGCGAAAAGGGCAGAGACAGGTAAAGGATCCAGGGCACAATAAGCAGTGGGATGACCGCTCGCTTGGCCCGGTGATAGACAAAACTGCTTTCGCGCCCGGCTCCAAATTTTCGCAGGTCGCGGCGCATCAGGCCGTCAATAAAGCCGGTGAACATGGCCAGCAGAAACAGGGGAGTCGCCAAGACCAAAATGATCAGGCGCACCACAAAGGTGAAGCTGACATACACCGCTGCCAGCAAAACGTCCTCAATACTCACATACAGTTGATTGATCCAGCCCCAGAAACCCTTGCCCTGGCTCGACACCTGCGCCTGCTGTGCAAAGTCCGAAAAACCGGTCTGGACCAACAACCATTGGTTGAGGAAGTCCAGCCACTGGACAACCGTCTGCCCAGGCTGCTGGAGGATCAGTGAGGATTTGAAGTGCTCACTGAGCCAGCCCAGTTCGCTGCTCAGCATCGCCTGACTGTGTCGCCAGCCTTGATCACCCCATAACAGCAGCAGACCGGCGAACTCGATGAGGATCGAGAACAGCAACGAGGCGATCAGTAAACCGATAATGCGCGGGACAAGGCCAATCACCGAAACGATCAGTCCAGGACGCTGGATCGGTTGCGATGGAGGGGGCTGAGCTGAAGTCACCATCCTTTACTCCACGATGCGCGCCTCACGGCGCCTCCTGAACGGGTGCACCTGAATCCACCACTGAGGAAGTGCGCGCTGGCGTAACCCTATCCGGATCAAAGTCCAGTGTCGGGCCACCACCGCTCGCGCTCCACCAGTGTCCCGATTGCTCGTTGTAGCTGGCGCGCATCCGCTGAGTCAGTTCCTGCAGATCTTTGGGCATGGCATCGTCGGGCGAAGGCTTGGGCAGTGGCATACGGACTTTCCAGAGCTGTCCGCCCACCTGGAAGGAGAACATCTGCCCCTTGGGCAAGCTGACGATGTGCGCCGGTTCGATCAGCGGCACGCTGGTGCTGCTGATCCGGTCTTGGGAGGACGAGGTGAAGTCCGTGTTGGCCTCCGGGTCGGAGGTGTCTGTTGCCCCCGAGACCAGGGTTTTGGTCAGCACGTTGATCTTGGGTAACTGTTGGGTGAGCAATTCAGCGGTGGCGGTTTCGCGCACCCTAAGCATCTGCAGGGTGTTGAAATTACCGATGACTTGGCCGGCTTTGGCCCGGTTGCCAATACGCGCCTCGATATCGCTGAGAGTTTGGGTGTACGCCGTCACCTGGATACCCGCGCCGCCACCCTTGTTGATCAGCGGAATGAATTCATCGCCCATCAACTCGTTGAATTCATCCGCATGCAGATTGATCGGCAGCTTGTTAGCACTGCCGGCGGAAGGTAAACCATGGTCGATGCCGTGCTTGTAGATATGACCCGCGACTGAGACCAAATCGGCGAACATGGAGTTGCCCACGGCGGCGGCCACTTCGGCATCGGTCAACGCATCCAGTCCGACATAGACGATGCCGCGTTTGCGGATGATCTGCATCCAGTCGAAGATCGGTCGCGGGTCATCCAGGTCGGTGTAGTTCGGGGCGAGCAACTGCGCGGTCTTGCCGGTGGTGAGCTTTTCCAACAACGGCAGCAGCGAGGCGACAATCTTGTCGAAGTAGGTACGGTCGTAACGCACCGCCGAGCGCAATCCATCCAGCACCGGGTCAAAGACCCGTTTCGCCGCCAGGAATTGCTCGATGGCTACCACGCGTTTTTCGCGGCCGACCATATGCCGGGGAATGTTCTTCTCGGTGAGCTTGCCTTCAAGCTGGACGATCACTTCCCACGCCTTTGGGTCGGTCTTGGCGAAAAACTGCTGGGCGTACTCGATGAACAGTGCGTCGATGTTGATCACATGTCGCTGGATCTGCAGGTAGTCTGGGCGTCGGCCCAGCTCGATCAGTGCGCGGGCGATGATGTTGACGAAACGCCAGGCGAACTCACGAAAGGCTGCGGAGTTGCCTTCGCCACTGAGTTGCCCAGCGATGCGTGACGCCACTTCCGAGATGCGCCCGAAACGTCCCACGGCGTTGTAACGCGCGGAGATCTCCGGCCAGCCTAGATGGAACACATAAAACTCCTTTTCCCGCCCGGCACGTTTGGCTTCGACGTACATGCGCTTGAGCAGGTCGGCATCGCCTTTCGGATCGAAAACGATCACTACCTCGTGTTCGATACGATGGATGTCCTGGGTGATGTATACCTCGGCGAGCCGGGTCTTGCCGACACGGGTAGTACCCAGCACCAGGGTATGCCCGACCCGTTCGCCCAGCGGCAGACTGACTTCCGTTTCGTCGGGCTCGACCCCATGCAACAGCGGCGAGCCACCTACTGGGGGCAAAGGGCGCAACGGATTGAAAGCGCTGTCCCAGGCGGTGACACGGGCCAGTGACGAGAGTGGAAACGGTGCATGTTCCAGGCGCCGTTCGAGTTCACGGGCCAGGCGATAGCGGGTCGGTTGCTCGACATAGTGAGCGACCGCCGGATCCTGAGCCTCGACCAAGCGCTGGGTGTGCAGGCGGGTCCAGCGAAAGCCGCGACCCATGAACAAACGTTTACTACTGACCGGAATCTGCCGGCTGGTTAGTTCGTAGCGGGGCAGCCGGCGGATATTGCGCCGATAACGCAACACGTCCCAAGCTTGCCGCAGCCGGATCAGGCCGAACAGGGCATAGGCCAGCGCTGCAACCAGACCGATCTCGGGTGACAGGGCCACGGCCCAGGGTGAGTACACGCACAACACCGCGGCGGCGATACAGATTGCTACGGTGTACAGCTCCACCGCTGGCCGGAGCTTGGACTCCATCGCATGCTCGGCCATGACCTGGACTCACTGTTCCAGTGAGGTGGCGGTGATCAAGACCGGGTAATGCTCAATCTGTAGGCGGGTGGCGATGTCGTTGCCGTTGACCGGCAGGATGGTGATGCCCGGCGCGGCTGCGCGAATCCGGGCCAAGGCTTCAGTATCGGCCACTTCGACGGCGAGGCCGGCCGCACCCATTTCCTGCAGTTCAGCCGCGCGTTGACGCAACCAAGACAGTGACTGGGGATCCTCACCGACCAAAAAAAATGGCCGCAAGCCCGGCATGCTCAGGGCGCGAGACGTGATCTGGCCGGGGCTCAAGTGAGCGCTGCGGACGGGCAGTATCCAGGCTTCATCGGCAAAGGTGGGCAGGTCCGCATGCATAGCCCGATCAGGCAGGATCTGGTTGTTTATGGGCGGCCTGGCAGCTTGAAAATGGGGTCGAGTGGAGTCGCTAGGCTGACCCCCGGCTACGGTCAATTGCGGCTGGGCGAACGGTGCCACGAGCAGGATGCAATAACAGGTAAGGGATATTCGCTTCATGGTGGTGTGCCTTGTTCGACGGAAGTCAGCAGCCGTGCGAGTTGCCGGGAAAAGCCGGCGCGGTAGCGTGCGGCCGGCGCGCCTCCTGCCGGGCGGTGATAGCGTCCGGCCGCTGACACCCAATCACCGGTAGCGGCGTGATGCTCCTGCAACAGCGCGGCGGTCACGGCGAGATTTCGGTAGGGATCAAGGGATTCGCAGGGCCTGGAAAAACGTTGCCCGTGATAACCCAGGTTGGTTTGGCCGAGTCCGGCATCGACCCGCTTGGCGTCATATCGGGCGAGTGCCTGAAGCAAGGCATGACAGGCGCCCTGGCGAGTGCTGAAACGGTAGGGGGTTCCGGCGATGTTCAGGGTCCACGGCCAGGGCCGCAGTCGACCACGGACGCGGGTACCACTCTCCTGCAGGGCAATCGCGAACAGCACCATAGACGGGATGTCGGCGTCATGCGCCACCAATTGGTAGGCAGGCGGCGGGAGTTCATCCGCCTGGATGGCGAGCACCGTCAGCAGGAGCGCAATACCACTCAGTCGAGGCGTTGCCATTGTCCATTCACCTGTTGAAATGTGGCGGGCAATGACCCCGAGGCACCCAGGCTGAACCAGCGACCACGGTCATGGTTCAGGGTGATCTGCCGGCGTTGAACCTTGGCCGGATCGATGTCGGCTTGCCGAGCCCAGCTACGGACGCGTTCATCCTCGCCTTGGCTGCCCACCAGGTAGATATCGAACGCCGTGTCGCTGCTTTGCAGACGCTGCGCTTCGGCGGTGCACGCTGGGCAGTGGTCCTCCACAAATAGAGCCTGGCGCGGCTCGGCCGCTGAGCTGGTAGGGGGCGGGGATGCCATGCCCTGGATCGGCAGCAGCCCGGGAAACAGCTTGGCCCAGGCCGCAGTGTAAGCGTTTTGGTAGGCCAACTCGCGCTCGGCGCGTTTGGCTTCCAGCGCTACCTGTAATTCGGCATAGCGCTGGCGCTCTTGGTCGGTCTGGGCCTCAACCCCAAGTGCGGTCAACGGATCGAGGTTCGGGCTCCAGAAACCGCGCGGGCCGGCTTGGATCTGTTCGAAGCGCGTCCACTCCTGCTCCGTTAGACCCCAGCTTGCAGCCTGTTCAGAATGAGAGCGCCCCAGGGGAGCGGACTGCGTGTCCTGGATCCGTGACTGTGTAGTGGCGGGGTTGCCCATCGCAGCGCCCATGGCCAGTAGCGAAACGAGACAGACAATGGTGGGCAGTAGTGCTCTGTTCATGATCGCTTCTTAAGGGAGGTGCACGGTCTGGTCTGGCTGAGCGGCCACTGCGAAGATGGCTGAGTTCGGTTCCAGCACTTTCAGGTGCCAAGTTCCGAGCTGCTCGCCGCTATGCAGCAGCCGAACATCCATGAGCGAGCGACTGTCATGAGGAGCGACCGCCAGAAAACGCTCACCACCGCGGGACTCGACACTCAACACTGAAAACGGCGGCGAGAGCGATATGGGTTTGGGGTGAGCGGTCTGTTTCGGCTTGGCCGTGGAAGACGTCGATGGTGGAGTTGATGGCTGGGTCTTGAGCTCCAGGAGCTGTTGCTCGACTTGCTCAAGGCGTGCGCGTAGCGCTGTCATGTCCGCTGCGGTGGCGCGGGCTGTCAGACCGTCGCGCAGTTCCTGTATTTCTTGCGCCCATTGATCCAGCATGGGATCGAGGGTATTGGCCTGTTGCTCACCGGAATCGACCATCTGCTTCAAGTCTTTCAGCGCGTACTGCAGTTTCTCCTGTGTATCCATGAGAGTGGTTGAATCACGTTGCAGGGTGTCCAGGGTTTGTCGGTATTGCGTGTTCGTGTTTTGTAGCTCGGCCAGGCGTTGATACTGGTTATACAAACCACCGCTCAGACCGGCAATTGCCAGGCAAAGCAGCCCAATGATGAGGTTTTGAAACGTCGAGGCTTTCATGGGCGTGACTCCGACTGATGGGGCGAGACTGGGGTTATCAGCACGATGCCGGCATCAGTTTTTTGCTGTTCGAAGCAGACCGAACGGCCGACTTCATCGGTCTTGAGTTGCCAGGCGGGGCCAGCCAGCACTTGTAGCGCGCTGCGCAAAGAGATCGGGCCGAGCCGGTAATGTGCTGCGGGCAGAGACCGGGTAAAAAGCACCTTCACCGCCGCGGCATCGGGACAGAGCGAATAGCCCGAGCGCTGCAACACGTACTGCAATGCATCCTGCACTGAAGGGCTCAGGCTGGACGGGATGTTCACGTCAATGATTTGGGCAAGAAGATCGCGTTGTTCCGTGGTGGGCTCGGTGCTGACCAGTGTGTAGCGGCCATAACGAAGTTCTGCCGGATGGCTTTCTTCGGCTGTGCCCCTCGAGTGCTGGGCCCGATTGGAGCCACTGTCGATTTCTGGATCGGTCGGCAATGTATTGGGGATTTGCGCGGTGCAGGCGCTCAACAAACCCAGCAGGCAGACAGGCGTGAAAAAACGCTCCATGGAAAAAACCTCATGTCAGATTCAGTGCAGAAACTGACATGAGGTGAAGGAGCGATTCAGTGAGAAAGTCGATTCAAGGCGGGTCGTGTTAAAACTGAACGCGTTGTTACTCATCAAAAACGGCGAGCCCATCCAAGACGGCAGCGTCGGGGTCGAAGATCAACAATCGCACATCTGCCAATGCCGCCAGATACAGTACGTTGACTAAGGCTTCCGGCGTGCCGGCGTCGAGTTGTTCTTGTCTCAGGGTTGAATAAGGTTTGCCGTCAATGTTCAGCACGTTTTCGTCCGTCCATGGTGTGCCGATCAGTTTGCATCCGATACCGTTGCAATCCGGCAACGCGAACAGTTCGAACAAGAGGCCAGTTTGCCTCGGAACGAAGTGACGGACCCATTCTTCCAGATAAAGCATCGCTTCTTCGGGAAGGTGTGCGGTACTGATCTCCCAGGCTCGACTGTAGTGTCCCGTTTCGAAGTTCAAGCGATGGACCACGGCTTGGGCTTCTTCCAGGGAGTACAGGTCGCCGACGTGATGCCGCTCGTTGAGCACTTCTCCCATCACGGCGTAGATCACTTGGCGCACCAACCCGGTGGACTGGCAGCGTTCATCCAACTCATCCGGAATGGATTGGCCTTCGCTGATCAAGGCGAAATCGTCATTGAACAGACAGGGGAACAGCTGCAGCTCATCGTTGGGCAGATGGGCTTGTGAGTCGTGTACGGGTCGAAAGCAGGGAGGGCAGTCGTCTTCGTAGGTGATCTGCAGCAGCCGTTCGATATGCAGGTTGTCATAGCCGCGAGCAAATGGGTTTGAGGCCGCAAGCAGGGCTGCGGCTTGGTGTGTTGGGTGCATGAGGGGTCTCCAGGATGAAAATGAACAAGGCGCCCGAAGACGCCTGTGAGGATTAAAGCCAGCCATATTCGGCAAGGGAGAGAGGACGACCTTCACCCACGATGAAGTGATCTAGTACGCGCACTTCGATCAAGGCCAAGGCCTCCTTCAGCCGTGCGGTCAAGACGCGATCCGCCTGGCTGGGTTCCGTACACCCTGAGGGATGGTTGTGAACAAAAATGGCGGCCGCAGCGTTATGCGCGAGGGAGCGCTTAACGACTTGGCGGGGGTAAACGCTGGCGCCATCAATGCTGCCGTGAAACAGGACTTCGAACGCCAGCACCCGGTGCTTGGCATCGAGAAAGATCACACCGAAGACTTCATGCTCTTGCTGTGCAAGGTGCAGTTTTAGGTATGAGGCCACAGCGTCAGGTGAAGTCAGGTTAGGGCCGCGGGTGAACAGCCGACGATCCAGAATATGCAGCGCTTTGTCGATCACCTGGTTTTCTTGGACAATGCGATCAGCCTCGAAATCCGAAGTCTCGATCAGTGTGAGTTGGGTGCTCATGGTGGTACCTCCGAAGGTAACAATCAGGGGTACACGCCCGAGGGGAGTGGTGTCCCCGAGGTGGATATAGAGTCGTAGGTGTTAGCCGATGACGCGCTGTTTACAGCCGGGTGAATCGGTGGCGTTGACCGTGAGGTGAACCACAACCGTCGCAAGGCAACGGAGAAAAGGCTCTTATTCCCCAGCCGGTTTCGGGATCGAAGTCGGCACTGATGGGCATTAACTGAATCAGTCCACGATGGATGCCGGCGATGCGTTTCTCGATTTCATCCGTCGTGTCGTAGAGCGATAACGTGCTGTAGTCCTCGTAAGCAGCAGCGAAAAGGCAGTCGTCGCAAAGCCAGAAGGATTCCATGTTGGGTCTCCTGTGCTGATTGAAGAAAAGGCGCTCGAGGGAGCGCCTTGATGAGGAACATCGTGGACTGTTCAGATGGACTGAACGGTACGGAGGGCATCACGGCGAGCCGTGCGGGGAGTGGGTGGAGATTCAGGTTCGACCCGAGCCTCTGTTGAGTTTTCGGTCTCCTCAGCGTCGGCATCAGCCGATGGTGGGGATGACTCACTGGTGGGCGCTTGCTCAGCAGGTGCTGTTGCTTCCTGCCTGGCGGGCGCTTTGTACTCGAACGTGCCGTCGACCTTGATCCAGTCGATGAACAGCAAACGACCTTTCAGACTGGCGCCCGGTTGACCTGTTTTATCGCCCTTCTCATAGAGAAACGGATCGATCCACAAGTCGCCGATACGGAACGACAGCAAGACCTTTTTCTCGGCCTTGACGGCGTCCATATAGAGACGAATCAAGCGTTCAGCTTCGCCCCCCGCGACTTTGCAGTCGAAGCGGGTGTACTCCACCGCGTCGGAGGCACCGTGCAAGGCTGCGATATCGCAGGCCATGAACGGCTGGCCGCGGCGGACTTGTACTTCTCGAACACGGTTGAGGTAGCCGATACCGACGGTGTGCAGATTGAAGTAAGTGGGCGCTTCTTGGGAGTGGTTGGCGTGGACCATGGTGGTTCTCCTGTTTCAAGGGAAAACGGCGACGCACAGTCCCTGACGGGAAAGTGAGCCCCCGTCAGGGTGGGTAAGGTAATGGCGAGCGATGAACGATTCGGCACCGGCAAGCCAATGACGAACAGAACGATGCGTTTGGGGGAATAGCGGTACAGCAGAAGAGCGTCTGCGGTGGTGATCCGCAGGCATGGGGTAGTGGGCATTCATCACCGCTGAAGCGGTAACCGGGCGAGCTTCCGAACGCTGATCGCACTTGGGTAAACCACCACGAACGTGGCGTAGCCTTGAAGGTTCTAGCTACCTGGGCTGGGCTGTCAACGACAGCAAACCACGCCCTTTGTATAAGCCTGTCACAGGGGAGCGTCAAGACGCTGCAACCCAGTTTTTTATGGCCGGAATACAGTGGCAGTCAGTGGACTGAAGAAAGTGAAGAGTTAGCCTGACGGGTCGCCAGGCGAGGAAGAGAACAGCCACCTTTGACGGTCTTGCGCAGTCGACAAGCTCCTCGCAAAGCTTGGTTTAACTGCGCCATGATTCGCCAACCGACCCTTGTCGTGGCCCGGGTCGGAACCTGCTGGCACGCATCCGCGCACAAAGGGTGCCCAGTGTTTCCCCGGCGGGCTCCGGGACTGAATACGGTCGCTGAAGCGGATGACCGCTATTGCCTGGTAGAGGCAACAGCGGTCATCCGCCACCGTGATCAGATCGAGCACAAAACGGGAATGAAACTCCGCAGAAGAGAAGGCTCCGAACTCAAGGAGTCCGACCGAGCTACCCGGAGCGAATCGGTCTTGGGTCGCTGTTGGCGATGATCCTGAGGCACTACAACAGAGAGGGCGGGGCACGTCAAGCCAGCGGGCCATCCCTCATAGGACGCTACGTTGAGCGCGATGAAAGAGGTTACTTACTGCCGAGATGAGCGGCCAATTGTTCGACGGTTGCCAAGATAAAGGCACGGTCGTTTTCTTTCAGTCCACTCAGCAGACCCGCGATCATCTGGCCCTGGTCATGGGGGCGATTGCTCGACGCCGTCAGCAGTTCGTCCATCCGACAGTCGAAAATGTCCGCGAGTTGCATCAGCTTGACTACGGAAAGCTCCACTACACCCCGTTCCAGGCGCGAGATGGCTTCACTGCCGATCCCCAGGCGTTCAGCCACCTCTTCCTGGGTCAGATTACGCTCGGTCCGGTGCTTCGCGATCATGCGCCCGATTTGGGCTTGGGTTGGATGTTTATGTGCCAAGTGATGAGTTCTCCAGTTCAACCCGAATGGTTGAGCAAAGACCCATTGACATGAACATCCTTAACGGTTGAGTATCGACTTATTAGGTTGATATATTGACTGAAATCGCGGTGTATCGCGACGTGGGTTTTATTCCTCCAGGAATCAGAGCCCGAAGTGACCAGTGAAAATGAACGGTCCAATAGGACCAAATGGAGGAACGGTTGAGCATGGAAGAGGAGAGCAAGAACGTCATGGATCTGATCTGGGATCGAACACTGGAGCTGTTCATCAGGATCCATGACTACCCTGAGAACCCCGAACACTTCGACAGCCTTGTTCATTGGCTCAACGAAAATCCTGCGCACCTGAAAGCGTTCAACGAACTCGGGCAGATATGGATTTCGACCGGTATCGCCTTGGCCCGTGAAATCGGACAACCGCTAAGCGACTTAGAGCGGGATCAGCCGCCGTTGATGATGCACTGACCAGTACTTCGTCCCCAATCTCATGTTGATCTCCAATGGTGCGTCAGGGGCGACGCGTACCTTTGCTGATCGTCACAGTACCCTTGCAGTCGGGGTAGTGGGAGCATGACCAGAACGGCCCTGATATACCCTTTCGTCTGAGCATTGAGGCATTGCAAATGGGGCAGGCCGGGCCGGCGTCGACCGGTACTGCCAAGCTGAGCGCTCCGCAGTGTGCGACCAACTGCACAATCCAGTTCGCCTGCTTGGCGACGAATGCATCCAGGGTCAGGCGTCCCGCTTCGATTTCCTCCAGGGCCTGTTCCCAGATCGCGGTCATGCCCGGATCGGCGATGGCCGCGGGTACCGCCTCAATCAGGGTATGGGCCGCTGCGGAGGCCATCAAGGCGCGTTTTTTCTTCAGCAAATAGCCGCGATCAATCAGGCCCTTGATGATGCCGGCGCGCGTGGCTTCGGTACCGATGCCGGTGGTGTCCCGAAGCTTCTGTTTCAGGCGTGGGTCGTTGACCAGCTTGGCCACGTTTTTCATCGCCTTGATCAGATCGCCCTCGGTCAACGGTTTGGGAGCGGCGGTGCGCATGGACTTGAGCTCGACATCGTCCACTGCGCACGGCGTGCCCTGTTGTAAGGCGGGCAATACCTGGGATTTTTGACTGGACTCATCCTCCTCGGTGTTGTCGTAGAGCAGGCCTTTCCAGCCCTGGACCAGGATCTGTTTGCCAACCGCGGTCAATCGTTCTTTGCCACACTCTAGTTCGACCTGGGTTCGATCAACCTCATGATGTGGCAGAAATTGCGCAAGGTAGTGGCTACGGATCAGTTCATAGACATTGCGCTCTTGCTCAGACATCCGCGCCAGGTTCGCCGGCTCGGTGGTGGGGATAATGGCGTGGTGCGCGGTGACCTTGGCATCGTTCCATGCTCGCGAGCGCAATGATCGATCGAGGCTTCCGAGTGCTGGGCGCAATGCGGGATCCGTTTTGAGCAGGGCATCGAATACCGCGGGTACCTCGTCGAACATACTCGCTGGCAAATAGCGGCAATCACTGCGCGGGTAGGTGGTGGCTTTGTGGGTTTCATACAGAGCCTGGGCGATGTTCAGGACTTCCTGAACGCCGAGCCCCAACTTGCGCGAGCAGATTTCCTGCAGTGTGCTCAGGTCGAAGGGCAGGGGCGGCGGTTCTCGAAAAAGCTCCGTCTGCAGCGAGAGTACTGTGGCAGCCTTACCATCAGAGATCGCTTGGACCGCCTGACGGGCAAGCGCCTGCTGCAGACAGCGACCGGCCTCATCACGTCCCGAGCTGGGTGGTTGCCACGACGCGATGAAGGGGTGCCCCATGGAGGACAGGTGCACCTCCACGTCCCAGTAGGGCACCGAGACGAAGCTGGCAATTGCGCGATCCCGATCGACCACCAGACGTAAGGTGGGTGTCTGGACGCGCCCCACTGACAACACGCCGTCGTAGCCTGCACGCCGACCGAGGAGGGTGAACAAGCGACTGAGGTTCATGCCGATCAGCCAGTCGGCGCGGCTACGGGCGAGGGCGGAGTGGTAGAGCGGAAAGGTCTCCTGCCCAGACTTCAGCGACGACAGTGCCTTGCGAATCGACGCCTCGTTGAGTGCGGACAACCAAAGGCGCTGAATGGGGCCTCGATACCGGCAGCGCTCCAGTAACTCGCGGGCAATCATTTCACCTTCGCGGTCGGCGTCGGTGGCGATAACGACGGTGGTGGCTTCGCTGAGCAGGCGCTTGATGATGTTGAATTGTGCCGCGGTCTTGGGTTTGACCTCGACCTGCCATTGCGCGGGAATGATCGGTAGCTGATCCAACGACCAGTTCATGTACTGAGCGCCATAGGCTTCAGGCGCTGCGGTCTCCAGCAGGTGGCCGATACACCAGGTGACGGTGGTCTCGGGTCCGATCAGGCAGCCACCGCTGCGCCGGGTGGCCCCGAGTACCCTGGCGATGTCCCGACCCTGGGAAGGTTTCTCGCAGAGGAAGAGGCGCATAGGACTGCTCCGGATTGAGTTCGGCGCAGCGTGGTCGGAAACAGCAGTGGCGAGATACGAGAAACCTGAATGGCAGGTTCCTCATATTAGTCGGTGAGGGCAGGCTTGAATGGTCCGAGGCCGCTAGCCGACAGTAGCGTGAGCAACAGGGTGGGTCGTCACGAGCAGCGAGGAATAACAGCCCAGCCAACTTCGCGCAAAGGCGCAATTTTTATGCCTAAAGTCAGTCAGTCAGTCCGACGGTGGTTGCCCTCTGCGCTTTTTGGGTTTCGATGCAGGTGAGCTGGCCTGCTCTGTATGTTGCCCGGCGGCTATAGCAGATGACGCCGGTTCACTGGGTCGTTCCCGCATGACCACGTTGTGCACGCGATGAGGCAGGATGCCGACTCGACGGGCCTCGATCTTGAAGGTGACCCGCGCATTGTCTTCGCTGTCCTCCCACTCATCGCGCACGGTGCGGCCTTCGACCAGCACGCGCATGCCTTTCTGATACAGCGTGCTCCAGTGTTCAGCCTCGCGGTGCCAGAGCTCAACCGGCGCCCAATAGCCGCCTCGATCTTCATAACTGCCTTCGCGTGGCACGGGGTTGTCGAAATACACGTTCAGCCGTAGCAAACGCCGTGGTTCGTCATTGCCTGATGGAAATTCCTGGAACTCTGGCGCGCTGCCGATGTTGCCTTCGCCGACGAAAAAAGTGCTCATCCTGATACCTCCACTGCGGTTGTGAACTGGCGCAGCAGCTGTTCGGCACTGGCCATTTTGATCGCGCAGGTCGTGGCCTGGCGGTAGAGCGAATGCACCACGCTCATCTGCAGGTTCAGTGCAATGCGCTCGCCTTCGAAACGGTGCAATTCCTCGCGTACGAGTTGCGGCAGGGCTTGGTTGCCGACTTGGCGTTCCCAGACCGCAACCCCCATACGGGCGAAGTCACGGCTGCGCCAACGCAAAAAGGTGCTGCCAGCGCTGGTGTTCTGCAGCACCAATCGAATATCCAAGTGTGAGTAAAGGGGCTGTCTGGCTTGCTGCACAACAGCCTCCATCAGATGACATAACTGCGCCTCGATTTCCCTCGCCACCTGCGCCAGGTGCTCCAACTCCCCCTTACCCTTAAAGGGCTTTAAAAGGCCTTTTAGGGAGGCGGCGTGTTCGAGCTGTCGATAGGCATCCGGTGTCAACGCTTCGGAGGACATTGGTTGAGCCGAAGTCAGGGGATTCATGCTTGGTCCTCCGGCACGTCCACCGTTGCAGGTGGTTCTCCTGCTTCCTCTGCCGACGCGTCAGCGTCATCCACTGCCACAGCGCCACGACGAATGATCGGTGGCGCGAACTGGGAGCGGCGATGCCCCTCAAGGATGTCCATGGGAGGCAAGCCCCATTTCTCAATGGCCGCCAGGGCACGGGCATTGTTCGCCGCCATGTCATCACGCGTGACGCCGGCATGCCGATAGCGTTGCGCTTGGCCGAACAGGCTGCGCAGCAGATGGGCACCGTCGTCGATCCAGGCTTCCATGTCCCTGCGACCGATCAAGGCGGTGTGATGGGCCAATAGGGTCCGGCGCACCAGGGTGTCGTAGTCGGTCAGCAAGTAGACCGCCAGAAAACCCAGCTGGCTGCCGATGTACAACGGCAAGGTGACGGGGTGGATGTTGAGGTTGTCGCCCATGTCGATCTGTGTCGGCAGGTCCTGCCTGATCCGATCCAGTTGTTGGGTCAGCTCCAGCATTCCAGCTTTAGCCTGCAGCAGTTTTTCTTCGAGTTGCACGATGGCCCAATCGGCATAGGGATCGTCCTGGGCCGCGGTTTGTTTGATCAGGTTGGTGACACTGATGTAGCCGGCCATGCCCATGATCGAGTGGACGCCTTCGCGTGCGGTCCGGCCTTGCCAGATACGGGCAGCGTGATGGGTGTGCAGGGTCAGGGTGATGCTGCTACGCAATGAGCCCAGGTTGAGTTGGTAGTGATCGGCCACGGTGTTGTCCTCGCATCGGCTTGGACGGGAACCTTGCGACAGGTGAGGGGCAAGGGCAGCCAAAAAGCTGAATGCAGTCTGTTCGGTTTGGTGTGAGAGGGTTCATTTTGGTGACGTTCACGAGTGAGGCCGGTGGCCGTACCGGTCGCACTGCGCAGGTTCGTCGCTTTGCGATCACATAATAGAACTCAGTAGATTTGATGCCACTGGCATCAAATCTACTGACGTCCGGGGCGTTTGCCGCGCAGTTGGCGCAGCTCATTCAGGCACGCTTGGGCGAGGGCGGAGGCGGGTTCGCCCTGTTGTCGGGACGGGCGTGACGGGTCTGTTGGGGACGGTTCTGCAATGGAGGAGGGCTTTGTCTGACCTGCCCAAGGATGAAAATCACCGTTCAGTGCGCGCTGGATCAGGCCCATCAGATAGGCCGCTGGCTTACGGATACCTCCTGCGGTACAGCGTGCACCCGCTTCGTTGAGCACCGCCTGACGATCCGCCGGTTTGAGTTTGTTCAGCGCCACGGCGACGGCCTGACGCTCGCTTGGACTCAGGTGCAGCGGCTCGGGCCAGTGCAGGTTATCCACCGCTGGAGTCGCGCGCGGTACAGTACAAATACTTTCTTTTAATACAGTACAGGCGGCGTTCGGATTCCGAACGGTGCCGGAAATATTGGCGTTCAAGCCCGGTTCGGAATCCGAACGAGGTCCCACACGATTCAGAACGCGGTGATCGTCACCCAGTTCGGAGTCGTGTAAGGCGTCCTCGGGTGCGAAATCCAGTCCTTGCTGCATCCAGTGTTCCCCCCAGCTCTCCAGTCGTGTCGGTAATCGACCTAAATCAATATCCGTGTCTTGGCGAATTTCTTCCAGCATGTGCTGGGCGACAATCCGCACCGCCTTGGTGGCATGGCTGAGGCAATGTCCCACCAGCTCGAGGTAATCCTGATCCAGCTCCATGGCTTCAGCGGGGGTTAACGGTTTATCATGCAGGACGTACAGAGAACCTTGCAGACGTCCGCTGAGCTGGTCGCGTCCGCGACTCACCAAGCTGAGCCAGCGCGTGAGCCTGAGCATGGTCAAGACGCGAGCGATGGTTTCACGGGAGGCAGACGTGCCATAGGGCACGCTTGATAGGTAAGGCTGTAAATCCTCATAGCGCGGCGTGACCACGCCCTGGCCTTGCAGCATGAGTCTAAACACTTGCCAGGCATTACGCTCCAACGGCGTCAGCCGACTATCCAACAGCAGCCGACGTGGCACGACTTCGTGTGATTGGCCACTGAACAGAAAGCCAGCCTGCAGAGCCTGGTTGGAAGGTTGTTCGGTGGTAGGGCGTGCGGGCCAGCGTTCACTCAGCTGCTGGGTGCATTGCTGCAGGACTCGCTGCCAGCGGCTGGAAGGGGCAGTGTTCATGTTTCGGAGCTGTACTGGTCAATCTGCTGCCAGACGATGGTCAAGCTGATCTGTTGCTCCTCCGCCAGCATCATCATGGCATCGAGTTGATCCTCGGTACCGTCCTGCGTGCGTAGTTGGCACCATCGCTGCCAGAGCGCATGTTCCTGCGCTTCGCTCAGATGTTGAGGGCGGCCCTTTCGGGTTTCTATCTTGAGCAGACGTCGGCGCAGAGCGGTTTCCGAATGCGCCAAGCCGAAGCACTGATACATGATGGTGCTGCTGGCACCGAGCTTTAGCGCCCGGTTGATCAGTCGCTCGTTCTGTTCGTCGCGTTCGGATTGCTCGATCAACCGATGCAGAACCGGCGAGTCAATCTTGACCTCAACCCAGGGAACGGTGGCATGGGCCAGGCGCGACAGCGTGGTGGGCGGTAAGGATTGCAACAGGTAGATGTCGTCTTCACCCAGTCCGAGGGCTTTGCAGCGTTGCAGATTACCCAGGCGCAGCTCATGCAGCACCTGGGTCAGCATGGCCTGGTTGAGCATATGGAAGGACAGGTTCATGGCAGCTCCTTCGGTGAATCATCTTCAGGGGTAAGCGTTAGGTCGATCAGGCGACGGGCCAGACGGATCAGGCGATACAGCTTGATTAACAAACTGTCGGGCAGTCGCTCCAGTCCTACATCCACGGCGGGACGATCTGTCAGTGGGAGTTGATAGATCCCCAGCAACAGCTGGCCAAACAGGGCTGAGGGCAGTTGCTGGCGATCCTCCCAGTTCACATCGTCTTGAGCGCGCAATAGGGCCAGAAGCAGCAGATGAACGCCGGTCGAGCGAGGTGTCGCAAGATCTACCCGCTCCATATCTAGAGCAAAACCCAATCCATGCTGCTGATCGATGATGCTCTCGGGATGTCCGGCATAGGCCGCCATTTCCCGCGCCAGTCCGGCAATGGCTAAACGCAGCTGTTCGGGGGTATCCAGTGCGGGTGCAATGGTCCAAATATCATCGGTTGAGGAGCCTTCGAAGGTTGGTGTTGCCTCGGTGGAAATCTCGCGATCGATCTGTTCGCGAATCTGTTGAACGCGTGATGGAGGGTTGACTGCTGGGGTGCCATTCGTTTCGGGCGGTGTGAGCAGCTCCTCTCGCGTTGTTTCGGTCTGGGTTCTGGTGTCAGTTGATTGGGGACGGGACTCGGAGGCAGGAGGTCCGGCCGCGGCTTCATCAACGCTCGGCAGATGGCTGTTCTCCGAAGGCGTGGTGACGACAACGCCAGGCGTCGAGATGACCCGTTGGGTGTCGCTCAGCTCCAGGGCCAATATTCGGTAGGACTGTCCGAGCAAATGGCTCATGCGCTCGAGCAGTTCATCCTGGATCTGCTCAAGATCGAAGGATTCGGGATCGGCATCGAAGTCGCCCAGGGTCTCGAGCCAAAATTCGGCGAACGCAACAGTGGCGGTTGGATAACGGTTCCAGGTTCGTTCGGCCTGGCTACGCAGACCGATCAGGCGTTCGACCTGGGGCTTGCCCAATCCGGCATACAGGGTTTGTGGAATGGCGGGCAGTAAGTGTTCGAGGGTGTCCAGCATCCGGCTGATATGTGACTGCGAAATGGGATAGCCACCAGCGGCAAGACGTCGAGCCAGCTCCCGTTGCGAGAGCACAGCGCCAGCTGGTTCGAGCATGGTTTTGAGTTTGGCCACCGCCAGAGCACGTTCGATGAAGGTGAGTTGGCCGTGCAGATCGCTTTCGGCCAGGTGGCCGAGAAGGGCGGTAAGTTCATTGCTCCAAGGTCGGAACAGGCAATGAATGCGGAAGAAGCGCTCGTCGCGGGTTTCCTGCCACAGCTCGCCGAGAATCGCCAAGCGCGTATTACCGCCGTTGCGGATGATGAAATAGGTTTCACCCGGGCGGCGGGTAATCGGCGGTGGTTGATCCAGCCCGCGTTCCCGGATCGAGGCCTTGATATCGTCATAAATCGAATTACGGATAAAACGCGGGTTGTGTTCGTAGGGCCGCAACTGCTCCAGAGTGACCAACATAGGCGTATCAGTGAGTGGATCGGACAGCCGCTCCACTTTTTGACCTGGAGGGAAGTGGTCCTGGTGCAGCTTGTCGGTTATTTCCTCCTGACTGAGCTTCTTCATTTGAACAGCCTCAGTTAACGCCGGTTGCGCAAATGGTCACCGACCTCGAACTTGACGATTTCGGCAGTCCCCGAACCTTCGAAATGTTGGGACAGTTCTGCGAGGAGCCAACCCATGGCCGAGCGTCCACCCTGCAGACGAAAGACCACGGTGCAGTACTCCTCGCAAGGTGGATGACGTGATCGAATGGATGGCTGAACGATGATGGGAAGTTGATCCAGCATCAAAAGACTCCTTGCCAAACGTTGTTGGCAGCAAGGTTGATAAAAATGACTTGGTGAGAAGTGCCGGCTTGGTGATTCGTCTCATTGAACCTCCACGCACCTGCTCACTGTAGAGATCGCTTCGCGCCACTCCGGAAACAGTTCGATGGCCAGTGCTTGCATGGTTTCCAGCGCCGATGGCGAGCGTCGTTTACGTGACCGGCGCGTCTCGATTCGGTGGACCGGTAGGCCAAGGGAGGCGGCATTGAGATATGCCACTCGGTCTGGAACTACGGTGTCTAGAACCAAGATGTTGGTAGCCCCAGCGAAGGTCTCCCGCAGACCGCAGATAATCATCCGCGTGTCCATCCGAATGGCGTTCACCTGGTTCAGTAGCAATCGCAAGGGGGGTGGTGGAATGCCCAGGTGGCGGAACGGTTCGAGTTCGCTGAGCAGCTTCAAGGTGCCGCGGCGCAGTTCGCGGGCGGCGAGCATTTCCGGCGTGATGGGAGAAAGGGCGAGATCGGAGGCCAGGATGGCCATCTCCAGCAGCACGCTACGTGCGCCTTGGGTGTCGATCAACAGCAGGTCATAACTGGAACGGAAATGGTCGAGCAAATTGCGCAGCCGTAATCGTCCTTCAGGGGCATGCAGCAGCAAAGTGCTCAGTCGGCCTTGGTCGTCGTTGGAGAGGATCAGGTCGAGACCGACGACCTCCGTCGTGGAAATTATCTGCGCGGGATCGGTCTGGTTGAGCGCAATAAGTTCGTACGCACCGGCGATGGCCTCGTGGTTCAAGGTGTAATAGCTGGAGAGGGTGGGTTGGCTATCCAGATCGAGCAGCAGGACGCGTAGGCCAGCATCCGCCAGCAGACCGCCGAGATTGGCGGCTACAGTGGTTTTACCTACCCCACCTTTGGTGGAAATCACCGACACCACGCGCATGGCATCAGGCCTGCTGACCTAAGCGTTCAACGACCCACCGATCGATCTCCAGCGAGTCCCAGCCGACCGCGCGCAGTCCAATACGTTTGGCTTGAGGGAATTTACCTTCCTTCATCAGGTTGTAGATGTGTGCACGCTTGAAGCCAGTTTTCCGCTCCACTTCGTCACGCCGCATGATGTGACGTTCGACCTGCAGTTGAGGTGTTTCAACGATGGGGGAGGATTGGCTGGACATGATGGTCACTCCTAGCGCCGCCTGGCGCGTGGTGGGAAGTGACCTGAAGTGAATAGCAGAAAAGCGAGGGAGTCATTGCACTGCAATCGAGTGCATTGCAGTGCAATGATTTGGCTCAAGTGGTTTTTTTGAGAGTGCGATTGGCTGCCGCGAACTTTTTATCCAGCGTTCGTTTGCTGAGACCGGGAATGTCATTGTGGCGCGCGGTCAAAGCATCGACGATTGCGGCTTGGCTCTTGAACACGGAAAGAGGTTTACCTGCGGGCGACACGTCTAAGACGGTGTTGACCAAGGCACCGATGATCTGCAGGTAGGTGTGTTCACTACGATCGCTGAGCTGTCCCTGCGTTTTTACCAGCGTTTTAAGGCTTTCCTGCTCAAGTCCCAGTGCCTGAAGGTCAGCTTCGACATCTTGGAGCTGACGTTGCAGAGCATCGCGCTCTCGCAGGAGGGCATCACGCTCGGCTTGGAGTGCAAAGTAAACACCCAGGCTGATTTTGTCTCGAGGGTCGTCGTTCGACTCGAACAGGAAGTCGGGCCGCTGATCGGGGTAGTAGACCTGCATCCAATGGCGCAGATCAGAGTGTCGTACCGTCAACTGACTGAGCTCTACGGGGGTGCCCAGGGGCACCGAAATACCGAAGCAGCCATACGGTAATTCGCCATTGCGAACGGCGTCATAAATTTTGTCGATGTTCGCCTGTAGGCACGGCCATTGAGGAAACAGGATCCTGAGCTTTTCCGGGCAAGACCAAGCTGCTTGCACGATCTGCGCTTCGTAACGAATGAGATTGCACCAGCGCAATGCGGCGTCGATAGGCCGATAGAAGACTTTAGCCTGCGGGTTGAAGTTGTTTGAAGACATGTGCGAACGGACCTCCATTCCTTATGGATCGGCCTCCCGCGAAACATCTCTACATCGCCTACCTGCTGGAAAACTGCTGGCAGTGGCTGTTTTAATCGGATTTTTTACTCGATGAGGTCATTCCATTTACCAGCATCTGAAGAAGTTACATTTGCTTTGTTGATGGCTTCGTCCCAGGCAGGTGGGGGGGATCGCTAATTGGATCCAATGTGAAGACCATCATTTTCAGGGCGGGTTCAAACCGTCAGTCGTGAACTAGTGGAGATCGTTGTTGATTTTGAAAGTCTTCAGGCGATGGGGTTTGAGGTCGGAAGCGGCCCAGACCTGCCGAACTGACACGTGGTGACCCGCGCATACTTGGCCATCAAACGAACGCTCCAGTGAGTGGCTTCCCGGGGGACACGCCGGGTGGTCAGTGTCAGGATTTCGTTGATTTTTTTGGGCCCAAGTTTGAGTGGTTGGCCGCTACGCGGCAGATCGCTCAACCCTTCGATTCCGCCTCAAAATAATATTTTCGCCATTTGAATACCGTCGACGGCGTGACCTGTAACTGCTAGCTGACGACCTTGGGCGTCAATCCATCAGCCAGTAGAAACAGGATGGGCGCTCGCTGGGGGAGGCTCTGCTCCAGCGCGCAACCAACTTTGCAGGGCGAAGAGATCAGAAGGCGTTAAAGCAAAGGGGGAAGTCGGTCGGGTTATGCGCATAACCAATCCATGACATTGGACGCACAGTATATCGTTACCTGTAGATAAATTAATTAATCGCTCAGACCGCTGCACGCCAGCCGGACGCTCAGGACACTAGATGGTTTGATAGGGGCAGTTAGAGTGCCCCCGCCTTCGCGGCTGCGGGGGCCTACGTGCTACCCAGGATTCGTTCGGAAATGTGTATCATCGTCCGGCAAGCGTCGCCAGCACTACGCGCCAGTCAAAAACGCCAGCCACCTTTTCCCGTGTCATGGTAGCGTTCAAAGAAACTCCTTTCGGATGTCAATACTCGACCGTTCGCCAATATTCCGGTAGTTCTCCGTCAGCCACGCCTCGACCTCGCGTCGTCCGCTGTCGCGCAGTCCGCAAAGGAAGTCCCAACCCGCGTTGTACTTGCTGGACACGCTGAGCGCGCACATCGCCTCGTCGGATCGAATGGAGTGAATCAGCATCTCCTTCATCTCGTCGCGATCGAGCTTGCCTTGCTGGATAAGGTCGGTGACAAAGGCGATGGTGCGCATCTCACGCATCAGCGACGAGTTGAAGCTGATTTCATTGATGCGATTGAGGATGTCGGCAGCGGTAATGGGCACGCCCGGGCGGACAAGTGGGTTGATGTGGACGATCACCACATCGCGCGTGTTGCAGTGGTAGATCAACGGGAAAATGGCCGGGTTGCCCATATAGCCGCCATCCCAGTAGTGCTGGCCGTCGATCGCAATCGCCTGGAACAATGTCGGCACACAGGCCGAAGCAAGCACCGCTTCGACGCAGACGTCCTCGCCCGAGAAGATGCGGATCTTCCCCGTCTCGACATTGGTCGCGCACAGATAGAGGTGGAGCGGGCATTGCTTTCGCAAGGCGGCGAAATCGACTTGGCTCTCCAGCACCCCCCGCAGCGGATTCAAGTTGTCGCGATTGAACTGATAAGGCGAGAAGAGACGAAGCGCCATGTCCGCGAACGCATACATGGGCGAATGGTCCAGCCCAAAGCTGTGGGTCCCTTTCAGCCATGGCATCCAGCGCAACGGGTTATGACGCTCGGCGGACTGTGCCACGGCGTACCAGAAATCGTGCAGCGCCTGGCGTGCGCCGGCCTCGTCACCCTGCAGCATGCCGTAGGCCAGCACGACGGCATTCATCGCGCCGGCACTGGTTGCGCTCACCCCTTCAATGGCAAGCCTGCCGTCCTCGAGCAACCGATCGAGCACGCCCCAGGTGAACGCACCGTGCATCCCGCCGCCCTGCAAGGCCAGAGCGACCGACTTACGCTCATGCGTCATCGACCGTTCACCCCCTCGTTTGGCGCCCATGTATCGAGCAGCGCCTTGGCTTGTAGCAAATCAACGCTGTCGAAGCCTTCGGTGAAGAAACTATAGATGTCAGCCAACATCTGCCTGGCCGCCTCTTTGTCTCCTGCCTCCCATAGCTGAGCAAGGCTCACTGTGGCTCGCAGTTCGAGCGACTTTGCCCCTTGTTGTCGAGCGACCGAGATCGCCTTTTCAAAGCATGCTTGCGCTTGCTGCTGCACGGAAGAATCCTGGCTGTCTTCGCCCGGACATTGGAGGCTAAGCGTTCCCTTGAGCCGGTACAGTTCTGCTTCGTAAAAGTGCTCGCCTGTTCTGTCCACCATAGCCAGAGCGTCGGTCACAACAGCCAATCCTGCCTGCGGTTGCCCGGCGTGCCCGTGAGCTGCGGCCAGCAGGGCCAGAAAATAAGAGCATCCAAGCTCTGCTCCGGCGGCCTGGTAAGTGGCGATACCCTGGGTTATCTGAGCGATTCCCTCGTCAATGTTCCCCTGCTCGGCACGAGCCCAACCCTGGAGAATAGTCCCCCACGCCAAATAAAACGGAAACCCTTGTTCGAGTGAAAGCTTGATGGCGGCATCAGCACACTCCTCAGCGAGTCGTACGTCGTGCCGAAACTGTCCCAGTATCGCCGTAGCAGACAGGGTGAAGGCCAGGCTGATCGGGTGGGAAATCTTCTTGGTCAGAGCAAGGGCCTCCCGGCTGCGCATGCTTGCCTGATCGGGGAAACCCAAGTACCAAAGGCTCCAGGCGGAAAATGTCAGGGCGTAGCCCGGATCCATGCCGTACGTAATGGCATGTGTGCGCTGACGGTCCGGGTTGTAGAGGACACGTGCCCGCTCGTGGTGTTCAAGGGCATTGCGCAGATCACCCTGGAAAAACAAGGTCGCCCCGAGTGTGCCATGGGCTTCCAGGAGCAAGTCCGAATCCTGCGCAGTTTGCGCAACACTGAGCAGTCGCTCACCCAGTTCGCATGCAGTCGAGTATTGCGCACGCAATGAATAGTAAGTCCGTAGCCCCAGTAGCGCAGGGAAAAGCGCCGAGTCGTCGCCTACTTGCGCGCATAGCGCCAGTGCACGGGTGTAGGTGGCCGCTACCTCGGGCGCAGCATAGCCTCGCACGGCCATCAAGGCCGGTCCCAGGCAGAGCAGCAACGTCAGTTCCTGATGAGCACGCGCGGGCGTGTCGGGCAAATGCTCAAGCAATTCCAGCGCCGCGCCGAGATGACGCATCGCATCGAGATGGGCGGAATGCTGGAGGGCCTGTTGCCCGGTACGCTGGAGGAACTCCACGGCCTTCGGGACATTGCCGCTCAGCCTGTAGTGGTGCGCCAATTCGCTGCAGTAATCCTCGATGCGGGTGGGGAAAAGTGCCTCGATGGCTTGCGCCGTGCGTTCGTGCAGTGCGCTACGCCGCTCCGTGAGTAGCGAGTGGCCCGCGACTTCCTGGGTCAGCGCATGCTTGAATGAATACTCCACCTCCGGAAATGCCGGCCGCTGGTAAATGAACTCCGCGGCCTCCAGTCGGGCCAGCAGATCGCGCAAATCGTCGTCCATCCGAGCGCCCCGTCCCTCATAGATGCGCTGGATCAGACTGAACACAAACTCCTTGCCGATGACGGCGAGCGTCTGCAGCAATTCCTTCTGCGCAACGGGGAGCCGGTCGATACGGGCGGCGAGCACACCCTGCACGGTGGTGGGAATATGCAGCGCAGCCGGAGTTTGCTCGATTCGGTAACGGCCGGGTTCGCCGAGCAGCGATTTCTCCTCGACCAGCGTTTGCACCACTTCCTCCATGAAGAAAGGGTTGCCCTCCGTCTTCTCCAGGATGAGCTGTTTGAGGGGGACGAGGGTGGGATCGTCCCCCAGCAGGGCCGCGAGCAGTCCCTGGGCTTCGGCCGGGCCCAGCGGTTCGAGCCGCAGCTGGCTGCAATGACCCGCGCGCGTCCACGCAAGCTGATATTCGGGCCGGAAGTTCACCAGGAGCAGGATCGGAGCACTCGCCACGCGGTCGATGAGGCACGTGAGGAATGCTTCGGTCTCGCGGTCCAGCCATTGCAGGTCCTCGAACAGCAGCTCGATCGGCTGATCGCGACTCTCGCGTGCCAGAAGTTGCGTAATCGCGTCAAAGATGCGATCGCGCCGGATCTGCGGATCCATTTCCGCGAGCGCCGAACTGCGTTCGCCAATACCCAGCAGATAGAGCAGATAGGGCACGAGATCCTCAAAGCTGCGCTCGAGTGTCAGGGTCTTGCCCATGACCTTTTCCCGGCACCGCCGCTCGTCGTCCAGGGCAGTGATCTGAAAATAGCTTTTCAGCAGCTCGATGAGCGGAAAATAAGCAAAGGCCTTGCCGTGGGACACCGAGAACGTCTCCAGCACCAGACAGCCGCTGCGCGAGCGTTCCTTGAACTCATGGAACAGCCGCGACTTACCGACCCCGGCCTCGCCTGCCACTGCGACAACCTGCCCGTGGCCCGCTTTGGCCTGATCGAGCGCCTGATGCAGGTGGTCCAGTTCGACCTGGCGGCCGACGAACCTGGCCAGCCCGCGATGTGCCGCCAGTTGCAGGCGCGTGCGCAGCGCGCCGAGACCCTGCACCTCGTACACGACGAGCGGCTCGGGAATGCCTTTGACCTGGGTGGCCCCCAGAGCCTTGAACTCGAAATAGCCCTCCGCCAGTTTGTAGGTGGACTCGCTCACCAGGATTGACGATGGCGCGGCGGATGCATCGCATCACCAATTGTTTTCGCAATCATATCGCGAAGGAACGAAAGCCTTGTTGGACACCCTACTGGGTGTTGCCCAAGAACCAGGCTCGGGGAGTAGTACCCGGGAGCAAGTTTTAGTTCACTTCGCTGCAATGCTGGGGGCGGGCCTCCTATGTCGGACAACCGGAGCTGAGCAGTGGGTGCAGGAGATCCAAACCGCTTTGCTGGACCAATTGGGCTGATGACAGCTTATGTTCGTATTGCCGCCTTACGCCCGCCGGAAGTCCGGGAGATCTGAAACCAATTTTGCTGTCGTCCTTGAAGCAGCCAGGTTGAGGACGCCATGATCACCATATGGCGAGACGGATTTCGATCCGACCGACTTCTAACGCCAGCCAGATCAGGCCCCAATTGGCCGCCGTGGTGCAGAACCTGCGGCTGTTGGCCAAATTTTCACCTTAAGAGCCACTTGTCACGGGATAGGTGCCTACACGGCCAGAGGCCTAAGTTGCCCGCAACGCACCCTGAAGAGCACTCATCACCATGTCATGCAGCAACTTGCGGCGTGCTCCCTTGCTTGCCTGGGGCTCCGCAACCCAGGCCGGCAGTTGGTTTAGCAGGGAAACGATGCTGCTCAAGGTGGCGCGTCGGGTGGCGTTGGCCGGTTTGCCGGTGAGCTGCTCTATCGTTTCCACCAGGTGCTCCTCGTAGCGTCGGCGCAGGCTCAGGATCGAGGCATGCTGTTCGCTGCTCAGGCAATGGAGGTCGTATTCCGCCAGACGGAAATGCGCCCCCATTCGCTCGTGCAGCAGCAGATGAGCGTCAAGCAGGCCTTGCAGTCGTATAGCGGGGGTAGATTTGCGACGATTTACCAGGTTGGCGCCATGAAGCAACTGTTCGTAGAGTTCCTCGATCAGTTCGAACAGCAGTGCCTCCTTGCTTTCGATGTGGTTGTAAATGGAGCCAGCCTTGATCCCCAGATAAGTGGCCAGGTCGCGCATGCTTACCCGGCTGAAACCACACTTCGCGAACAGCTCAAGAGCCTTCTGGCGGGTTTCCAGGTAGCGCGAGTCGATGGCCACCGGCAACAGGGTATTCGATTTGGCGCAACGCGACGTGAATGGCTGGGTGTGGGTCATGAAATCAGACCTCCATCGTTGCTCATCCACCTCATACGCGAAACTGCCCCAATAGCCGATTGAGCTGGCCCGCCAATTGTCCCAAATGCTGGCTGGCCTCGTTGGACCGGTCTGCTGCCTGGGCATTCTCGTAGGCCAGCGAAGCTGCGCGGGTGACATTCTGGTTGATGTCCTCGACCACGTGGGACTGCTCCAGAGTGGCACTGGCGATCGAGGCATTCAACTCGGTGAGGTTGCGTAGCGCGCTGGTGATCTGGTGCAGGCTTTCACCGGTTTGGCGTGCCTGTTCCACGGTTTGTTGAGCAGCTTCGCTGCTGGCATTGATGACATTCACCGCCGCCTCCGAATTGCCCTGCAGGCGCTCGATCATGCCCTGGATCTGCGCGGTGGACTGCTGGGTGCGCTGGGCCAGCAGGCGTACTTCGTCTGCCACCACGGCGAAGCCGCGACCTTGCTCGCCAGCGCGCGCCGCCTCAATGGCGGCGTTCAGCGCCAGCAGGTTGGTCTGTTCGGCGATCGCACGAATCACTTCCAGCACACTGCCGATCTGGGTGCTTTCCTGGGCCAGGTTCTGGATCACAGCGACGGCCTGGCCGATGGTCTCGGACAACTGGTTGATTTGGCGCAGGCTGCTATCGATGTTGTGCTGGCCCTGGCGTGCCTGCTCATCGGCCTGGCGTACTTCGTTGGCGGCGTGTTCGGCGTTCTTCGCCACTTCCTGCACGGCGTAGGACACCTCGTGAATGGCGGCGGCCACCAGTTCCATCTGCTGTGACTGCTGCTGACTGTGGCGCTGGCTGTCGCTGGCAATCTCACCGAGCGATTGCGAGGCCTTGTCCAGCCTGCCAGCGGTATGCATAGACTGGCCGATCACCGCGCGCAGTTTGCTGGTGAACGCGTTGAAGTGGCCGCTCAGAGCAGTCAGCTCGTCGCGCCAGCGGTTATCCAGATTGCGGGTCAAGTCAGCTTCGCCACCGGCGATGTTCTCCATGGCATCGACCACCTGCGCCAGCGGCGAGGCGATGCTGCGGGCAATCAGCAGGATCAGCGCGCTGAGCAGCAGGGCGATCGTCAAAAGTATGACGAAGGCCTGTATCAGTTGGCGGCGGAACTCGACTTGCACGTCGTCGATGTAAATGCCTGAGCCGACTATCCAGCCCCAAGGCTTGAACAATTCGACGTAGGACACCTTCTCCACCGGCGCATCGGTTCCCGGTTTGGGCCAGCGGTAATGCACCAGCCCCGCGCCATCGCGTTTGGCCACGGCGACCATTTCGTCGAACAACGCCTTGCCGTCAGGATCGCGTGTACCAGCCATGCGCTTACCTTCGAGTTTGGCATTGGGGTGCATGACCATGCGTGTGTCGAGATCTTCGAGCCAGAAGTAATCCTCGTGTTCGTAGCGCAAATCGCGCATCACTGCGATGGCCTGTTGCTGCGCCTGCTCACGACTCAGGCCTTGGCCTTCCAGGCTTTGGAAGTGGCGCAGGATGCCGCTGGCGGTCTCGACCACGTGGCGGGTTTTTAGCGCCTTGGCTGCATACAGGTCGTCATGGCTCTGCTTGAGCATCAGGCCGGCGAGCACTATCAGCATCAGGATGGATGCCAGCAAGATCAGCCACAGACGGCGGCTAATGGAAATATTGCGCAAGCCGAACATCGGTAACTCCGCGAGAGGGAATACAGTGAAGTCCGGACGCGGCAGGCGCGTCCGGCTGGAGGGGGTCAGAGCGCGTAGTGACTCAGTTCGCGGGCGATCACTAAGCGCTGGACCTCGCTGGAGCCTTCGTAGATCTGAGTGATACGCGCGTCGCGATAGTAACGCTCCACCGGGTAATCCTCCAGGTAGCCGTAGCCGCCATGGATCTGCATCGCGCTGGAGCAAACGCGCTCGGCCATTTCCGAGGCGAACAGCTTGGCCTGCGAGGCTTCGGACAGGCACGGTTGCCCGGCGCTTTTCAGGCGTGCGGCATGCAACACCAGCAGTCGGGTAGCATTGAGCCGGGTGTGCATATCGGCGAGCAAGTTGGACACGCTCTGGTGTTCGATAATTGGTTTGCCGAATTGGATGCGTTCGCGGGCATACCCCAGCGCGGCCTCGAAGGCGGCGCGAGCGATACCCAGGGCTTGGGCGGCGATGCCGATGCGACCGCCCTCGAGGTTGGACAGGGCAATGGCCAGGCCTTTGCCGCGTTCACCCAGCAGGTTGGCTTCGGGAATGGTGCAGTTGTTCAAGGTCACCGCGCAGGTATCGGAGGCCTTAATACCCATCTTGTGTTCGCGTCGGTCGACCACGAATCCGGAGTTGTCAGTGGGGACCAGGAAGGCCGACAGCCCTTTCTTACCCAGTTCCGCATCAGTGACGGCGAAGACGATGGCCAGCTTGGCCCGCTCCCCGTTGCTGACGAACTGCTTGGCACCGTTGAGAATCCACTGGCCGTCGCGCAGTTCGGCACGGGTGCGCAGGTTGTGCGCCTCGGAGCCGGCCTGTGGTTCGGTCAGACAGAAACAGCCGATCGCTTGACCACTGACCAGCAGCGGCAGCCAGCTGTCTTGCTGGGCGGGGGTGCCGTATTTGAGTAGCGGGCCGCAGCCCACTGAGTTGTGGATGCTCATCAGCGCGCCGAGGGCACCGTCGCCGGCCGAGATTTCTTCCACGGCCAGAGCGTAGGCCACATAGTCGGTATAACTGCCGCCCCAGGTGTCCGGTACGATCATGCCTAGCAGGCCCAGCTCGCCCATCTGCGTCACCACCGCGTCATCGATCCAGCCAGCCTTCTCCCAGGCTTGGGCATGCGGCGCGACTTCGCTGCGGGCGAAGTCGCGCGCCATGTCGCGGATCATGCGTTGCTCTTCGGTCAATTCGATATCGTGCATTGTAAAGTCTCCTGTCGATCAGGCGGTGCGTACGGGCTTGCCGGAGGCGCGTTCAAAGTCGTTGAAAAAGGCTTGCACCCGGGCAGGAACCAGCTCTGCCAAGGTTGGTGGGTTCCAGCAAGGGCGCTTGTCCTTGTCGATGATCAGGGCGCGCACGCCCTCCATCAGGTCGCCCTTGTCGAACCACTGGTAGTCGAGGTGCAACTCCAGGGCGAAGCACTCGGCCAGGTTCAGGTAACGACCACGACGCAACAACTCAAGCGTCGCAGCCATCGCCAGCGGCGAGCGGCTGTCGAGTAGCTTCACTGTCTGTTCGGCCCAGTCTTGCAGCTCGGGGCGTTGTTCGCGCTGCAGCGCGGCGCGAATGGCCGGGACATCGGACAAGGCGAAATATTCGTCGATTGCCTGGCGACAGGCCTTGAGCTCGGACCCGGCCAGACGCTCGGTGGCCATGTCGGAGAGCAGCTCCTGCAAGTCTTCGGCGGGTGCAGCGGTCCAGATCAAGTGGTCGATTCTGGCATCCAGTTCGGCCAGCCGTTCGCTGGGCAGGTAGTAGTCGGCAAGGTTCGCATAGAGGGCATCGGCGGCACGCACCTGACAGCCGGTGAGACCCAGATAGGTGCCTAGTTCACCTGGCAAACGCGGCAGGAAATAGCTGCCACCGACATCAGGGAAAAAACCGATGCCGACTTCCGGCATGCCCATCCGCGTGCGCTCGGTGATCACCCGTAGCGAGGCGGCCTGGGCTAGGCCCATGCCGCCGCCGAGGACGAAACCATCCAGCAGTGCCAGCACGGGTTTGGTGTAGCCGTGCAGGTACTCGTCGAGGGCGTACTCCTCCTCGAGGAACAGCTCATGCTGGTTGTCGCCGGCCTTGTAGCTGTCGTACAGCATGCGAATGTCGCCGCCGGCGCAGAAGGCCTTTTCACCGGCTCCGCGAATGGTCACGGCGACGATCTCCGGGTCCTGCTCCCAAGCCCACAGGTGCCGGCAAAGCAGACGCACCATGGGCAGGTCCAGGGTGTTCAACGCGCTTGGCCGATTCAGTGTCAGGTGGCCGATGCGGTTACGCACGCTGGCCAGTACTGGGGCTTGCTGCTCGCTCATGCTCAGGCTTCCCCGCGGAACAGTTTGATGATGGCGGAGAAGTCCAGACCGCCATTACCTTGCAGGCTGAAGGTCTGGTACAGCTGCTGGGCGGCAGCACCGAGCACCACCGGCTGACGCGCATGCTTGGCTGCTTCGGTGGCCAGGCCGAGGTCCTTGAGCATCAGGTCGGTACCAAAGCCGCCACTGTAACCACGCGAGGCCGGAGCGTTTTCCAGCACACCCGGGAACGGATTGTTGATCTCCGAGCTCCAGCAGCGACCGGTGGAGGTACCGATGACACCGGCCAGCACCTTGGCGTCCATGCCCAGGGCCACACCCAGGGCCATGGCTTCGGCGACGCCGACCATGGAGATGCCGAGCAGCATGTTGTTGGCGATCTTGGCCACCTGGCCGTTGCCCGCTGCACCGCAGTGGACGATGTTCTTGCCCATGGCGGAGAGGATCGGCAGGGCCTGGTCGAACACACTGTCCGGGCCGCCGACCATAAAGGTCAGGGTGCCTGCCGCCGCGCCGCCGGTGCCGCCGGATACTGGCGCGTCGAGCATCGGGTTGCCCTGGGCAAGGGCGTACTTGGCCACCTCGCGGGTGCTCAGCGGGTCGATCGTCGAACTGTCGATCAACAGCACGCCCTGGCCAATATTGGCCAACAGGCCGTCCTTGCCGCGATAGACCTGCTTCACATGGTCGGCGGTCGGCAACATGGTGATGATCACCTCAACCTTGGCTTTGGCCACGGCGGCGGGCGAGTCAGCGGCGCTGGCACCGGCCTCCACCAGGGCGGCGACCGCCTGCGGGAAAGGATCGAAGACGGTCAGGCTGTGGCCAGCCTTGAGCAGGTTGCGGGCCATTGGGCCGCCCATGTTGCCGAGGCCGAGAAATCCGATATGCATGATGACTACCTTTTGTGAGTGGGGATCAGCGGTGCAGGAAATTCGGCACGCGCTTTTCGACGAAGGCTTGCATGCCTTCCTTTTGGTCGTGGCCGGCAAACAGCGAATGGAACAGCCGGCGCTCGAAACGTATGCCTTCACTGAGGCTGATTTCTTCGGCGCGATTGACGCATTCCTTGATCATCATGGCCGCCGGCAGCGACTTGCCGGCAATGCCGCGGGCGACTTCCAGGGTCCGTTCCAGCAACTCCGCGACGGGGAAAACACGGGCCACCAGGTTGGCGCGCTCAGCTTCCTCGGCGCCGAGTTGGCGGCCGGTCAGGCACATCTCCATGGCCTTGGACTTGCCAACGGCGCGGCTCAGGCGCTGGGTGCCACCGATCCCGGGGATCACTCCCAGGTTCAGCTCCGGCAGACCGAAGCGGGCGTTATCGGCGGCGTAGATGAAGTCGCACATCAGCGCCAACTCGCAGCCGCCACCCAAGGCATAGCCGGCTACTGCGGCAATCATTGGCTTGCGCCGGGCGCCGATGCGGTCGGCGGCGGCGAAGAAATCGTCCAGGTAGATCTGCGGATAACCCAGCGCGGCCATCTCTTTGATGTCAGCGCCGGCGGCAAAGGCCTTGGTCGATCCGGTGATGACCATGCAGCCGACTTCGGGGTCGGCCTCCAGGCGGTGCAGAGCCAGGTTCAGCTCGGCGATCAACTGACTGTTCAGCGCGTTGAGCGCCTGCGGCCGGTTGAGCGTAATCAGGCCGACGCGCTGTTGCACATCAACCAGTAATGTCTGGTATTCCATCGTTCAGCTCCTGGCCGGCCGACGCTGGGCGCCGGCCGGCAGAGATCATTTCAGGGTGATGGTGGTGTTCACCGAGCCGCCGGTGTCATCCTCGTCGAACCAGCGCTGGGTGACCGTCTTGGTCTGGGTGTAGAAGGTCACCACTTGCTTGCCGTAAGGGCCCAGATCACCGAGCTTGGAGGCGCGCGAACCGGAGAAGGAGAACAGCGGAACCGGTACCGGGATCGGCACGTTGATACCCACCTGGCCGACGTCGATTTCTTCCTGGAAGTGACGGGCCGCAGCGCCGGAGCGGGTGAACAGGGCGGTACCGTTGCCATTCGGGTTGGCGTTGATGATCTCGATTGCCTCGCTCAGGCTGGCGGCATGCATGACGCACAGCACCGGGCCGAAGATTTCTTCGCGGTACACGGACATTTGTGCAGTGACGCCGGAGAAGATGGTCGGGCCGACGAAGTTGCCGTCCTGGTAGCCCGGCACGCTCGGGTTGCGTCCATCCAGTTCGAGCTTGGCGCCTTCTTCGATGCCGCTGGCGATCAGGCTGTTGACGCGATCCAGAGCCGCGCAGGAGATCACCGGGCCGATGTCGGTGCCAGGTTCGGTGCCGCCATTGATCTTGAGGGTCTTGGTCCGCTCGATCAGGTCCGGCAACCAGGTCTGCGCTTCACCCACCAGGATGACCACCGGCAGGGCCATGCAGCGCTGACCGGCGGCGCCGAAGGAGGCTCCCAGCAGGTTGTTCAACGTCTGCTGCTTGTTGGCATCGGGCAGGACGATGGCGTGGTTCTTCGCGCCCATCATGCACTGTGCACGCTTGCCGTTCTGCGTAGCGCGGTTGTAGACATGGGTGCCGACCTTGGTCGAACCAACGAAGGACACGGCTTTGATGTCCGGGTGGTCGCAGATCAGGTTTACCGCGTCGACGCCGCCGTGGATGACATTGAGCACGCCCTTGGGTACACCGGCCTCCAGGGCCAGTTCGACCAGGCGCATGGTCACCAGCGGGTCTTGCTCGGACGGCTTGAGGATGAAGGTGTTGCCGGTGGCGATGGCCATCGGGAACATCCACAGCGGGATCATCGCCGGGAAGTTGAACGGGGTGATGCCGGCGCACACGCCCAGCGGCTGCATCAAGGTATAGGTGTCGACGCCATTGGCGACGTTGTTGGCCAACTCGCCCATCTGCAGGTTGCCGATGGAGGTGGCGTGCTCGACCACCTCCAGGCCGCGGAACACATCACCTTCGGCATCCGGCAGGGTTTTGCCTTGTTCCGCGGTGAGCAGAGCGGCCAGTTCCTTGATGTTCTCGCGGATCAGTTGCTGGTATTTGAAGAAGATCCGGGAGCGGGCACCGATCGGAGTCTTGCGCCAGGTCTTGAAGGCTTCCTTGGCGCTGGCCACGGCGGCGTCCATTTCCTCGGCGGTGGCGAAGGGCACGCGAGCCAGGACTTCCTGGGTGGCCGGGTTGACCACATCGCGCCACTGGGTGCTGCGCGATTCGACGAATTCGCCGTTGATGAGGAGCTTGACGGTTGGAATGCTGGAAGAGGTCATTTTCAGTTCTGCCTACTTTCTTTGGGTCGAGTGAGGCCGCTCGGCCTGGTTGGCCGAGCGGTCGGATTTGAATTCAGAATGGCCGGCGTACCGGCCCGGGTTCAGCCCTTGAGCTGTGGGAAGTCTTCTTCGAAGTACTCTTGAGAGCCGCGTGTATCACTCTGCCGGCGCTGCACTTCCATTTGCCGCAGTTCCACCCGGCGAATCTTCCCGGAGATGGTCTTGGGCAGCTCACTGACAAATTCGATACGTCGCACCCGCTTGTAGGGCGCCAGGTGCTCGCGGGCGAAGGCGAGGATGTCGGCGGCGAGTTCGTAGCTGCCCGATGCGTCATGGGCCAGGATCAGATAGGCCTTGGGCACTGCCAGGCGCACCGGATCAGGGCTCGGCACCACGGCCACTTCCATCACCGCCGGGTGCTCGATCAGCGCGCTTTCCAGTTCGAAGGGGCTGATGCGGTAGTCGGAAGCTTTGAACACGTCGTCGGCACGGCCGACGAAGGTGATGTAGCCCTCTTCGTCGATCTGTGCGGTATCGCCGGTGCGGTAGTAACCGTCGCGCATCACTTCGGCGGTTTTTTCCGGGCTGTCCTCGTAGCACAACATCAGACCGAGGGGTCGCACGTCCAGCGGCAGGGCTACTTCACCCTCATTGCCGGGTACGCCATCGGGGTCAAGCATGGTCACTCGGTAGCCCGGCAGCGGACGGCCCATGGAGCCGGGTTTGAGCAGTTGGCCGGGTGTGTTGCCGACCAGGGCGGTGGTTTCCGACTGGCCGAAGCCGTCACGCAGCGGCAAGTCCCAGGCATGCAGGATCTGCTCGATGATCTCCGGGTTCAGCGGCTCACCGGCGCCCACCAATTCACGCAGGTTCAAGCGCTCCTTGTAACTGGCCAGGTCTTCCTGGATCAGCATGCGCCAGACGGTGGGTGGGGCGCACAGGCTGGTGACGCCGTAGCGCTCCAGCGCGCCGAGCAGAGCCGTGGCGCTGAAGCGCGCGACATTGTGGATGAAGATGCAGGCGCCGGCGTTCCACGGTGCGAAGAGGCAGCTCCACGCATGCTTGGCCCAACCCGGTGACGAGATGTTCAAGTGCAGGTCACCCGGCTGCAGGCCGATCCAGTACATGGTCGACAGGTGGCCGACCGGGTAGCTCTGGTGGCTGTGCAGCACCATCTTCGGCTTGGAGGTGGTGCCGGAGGTGAAGTACAGCAGCATCGGGTCAGTGGCCAGGGTGAGGCCCTCGACTTCGAACTGCTCTGAATATTCGCTGGCGGCGCTGTGCGGGGTCCAGCCGGCGGGGGACGGACCGACGCAGATGCGACTGCAGCCGTCACCCAGGCCGACGAACTTGTCGACATGGGCGCTGCCGACCACCAGGTGACGAACCTGGCCGCGCTCGATGCGGTCGCCCAGGTCATCGGGGGTCAACAGGGCGGTGGCGGGAATGACCACGGCACCGAGTTTGAAGGCGGCCAGCATGGTTTCCCACAGGGCGACGTCGTTGCCGAGCATCAGCAGGATGCGCTCGCCGCGGCGCACGCCAAGGGCACGCAAGTGGTTGGCCACCTGGTTGGAGCGCGAGGCCAGCTGCTCGAAGCTGTAGCGCTGTTCGCTGCCGTCTTCTTCGACTATCCACAAGGCGTTGGCGTGATTGCCCTGCGCCATAGCATCGAAGTAATCCAGCGCCCAGTTAAACTCGCTCAGTTGCGGCCAGCGGAAGTCACGCACCGCCGTGGCGTAATCGGTACGGTGGGAAAGCAGGAAGTCGCGAGCGGCGAGAAAGGGTTGGCTGTTGGTGTTCATTGTTCTCTCCATCATTCAAGGTGTCGATCGGCACGGGTAGCGAGTACGAAGCAGTCACGCGGCGAGAGTGGCATCGCTGTGCGCCGCGGGGCGTACGGGATAGGTGCGCAGACCTGATGATGGAGAAGCGGCCAGCAAGAATGGTTTCACGGTGGATTCCCTTGTTTATTTTTGTCGGGACTGACCTGGTTCACGACCAGATTTGAATCGAGTATAGGCATGCATAAAACAAATATGAATACCTAAAAAAGCCGGTATGTTGTGCAAAAATGCATGGGTCTGTTTGGCCTATGACGAGACAGAACCGCAAGGCGAATGCCACTCCCACCGCCAAGCGCTGGGAGTAGCATCCGGCGCGCGGGCATATTTACCAGAGCTTCAGGGTGTAGCTGATGATCAGGCGGTTTTCATCCAAGTCGCTGCCGAAGTTGGTCGAGCGCACCGTTGCGTTACGCCACTTCACCCCGACATTCTTCAACGGCCCGCTCTGCACGACATAACCAATGTCGGTATCGCGTTCCCATTCCTTGCCTTCCGGGCGGTTGCCGCCCAGGTCGATATTGTCGCCGGTGAGGTAGCGGGTCATGAAGGTCAGGCCCGGAACACCGATGGCCGCAAAGTTGTAGTCGTAGCGCGCCTGCCAGGACTTTTCGTCCTTGCTGGCGAAGTCGCCGATCTGCACGAAGTTCACCAGGAACGCATCGGTGCCGTTGACGTAGGCGTAGCCGGTGTCGCCGCTCATGCCTTGGTAACCCAGGCCCAACGCATGCCCGCCGAGGTTGTAGGTGAACATCGCGCCGATGGCATTGTTATCGACATTGCTGCCACCGTCGTCCGTGGAGCGAGCGAAGCGCAGATCCGTCTTCAGCGACTGGCCCGTCGTCATGGGCAACACGTAGGTCAAGTTGACCAGGTGCTGGCTGTAGAAATTGTCGAGGTGACCGTAGCTGTAGCCGGTGGCGAGGTTGCTGGTCCATTTGTAGTTCAGGCTGGCGAAATCGAAACTGTCGCTGTCGACATGACGTGTGGTAATGCCCTTGGCGCCGGTGCGGGTGATGCCCATGTCCTCGTAGTCCGAGGAGTCGCGCTGATTGACCTGCGTCAGTCGCCCGGCATCCACAGTCAGGCCTTCGAGTTCCAGCGACGTCAACTGACCGCCCTTGAAGGTTTGTGGCAACAGCCGCGAGTCGTTGGCCAGTACCGTAGGCAGTTTCGGCAACAGCGTGCCGAGTTTCAGCGTGCTTTTCGAGACACGCACTTTGGCGGTCAGGCCCAGTTCGCCGTACTCGTCCTGCGCACCTTTGCTCGTGTCGCGGTGACGTTTGAGCAGGCCGGAGCCTGCGCGATCAGGGCTGGAATCGAGCTTGACGCCGACCAGACCGATGGCATCGAAGCCGACACCGATCAAACCTTCGGTGAATCCCGATTCATAGCGCAGCAGGAAACCCTGCGCCCATTCCTCTTGTTTGGATTGGGCGGCGTTGTCCTGGCGATAGTCACGGTTGAAATAGAAGTTGCGTAGCTCAAGGCTGGCCGTGCTGTCTGCGAAGAAGTCGGCGTGAGCCTGTGCGGCGAGGCCGCTGCCGGCCAGGAACAGGGTAAGGGTGGTGGGTTTCATTGGATGCCTTTTGTTGTTTTTGTTGTCGACGAGCCGCTCCCGCGCCATTTGGAATTGGCGAGAGAAGGGCGCGGGTGTCCTGCGCCGCTCGGCGCAGGTCGGGCGTAAAAAAGCGCGAAGCAAAGGAGCGGACTCGCGCTCGGGACATCAGCCCCGGAAAAAGCAGCGTCAGTGACTGCTGGCCATGGAAGCTCCAAGGCCGGTCTGGGCACGGACGAATTGGTCGGCATAGGCGGCGCGCTCGCGATCGGCGCGCTCGCTACGGTCCAGCTTGGACGCCGCCACGATGACCAGGAAGGCCAGGGGCATTGAGAACAGCGCTGGCTGGTCGTAAGGGAAGAGCGCCTGGGCATGCCCCAGTACACCGACCCACACCGACGGAGAGCCGATGACCAGGGCTAGGGCGCTGATCAGGCCAGTCAGACCGCCATAGAGGGCGCCACGGGTGGTCAGGCCACCCCAGTACATGGCCATGATCAATACTGGGAAATTCGCAGAGGCCGCTATGCCAAACGTCAGGCCGACCAGGAAGGCGATGTTCTGGCCCTCGAACAGAATTCCGAGGGAAATCGCGACGATGCCCAGACCGACAGTGGCGATGCGCGACACGCGCATTTCCTGCTTCTCGTCGGCCTTGCCCTTCTTCAGTACCGAGGCATAAAGGTCGTGAGAGATGGCCGAGGCGCCGGCCAGGGCCAGGCCAGCCACCACTGCAAGGATGGTGGCGAAGGCCACGGCGGAGAGGAATCCGAGAAACAGGTTGCCGCCCACCGCCTTGGCCAGATGCATGGCCACCATGTTGCCGCCGCCGATCATGGCGCCGCCGAGCTTACCGTCGACATAGTACTGCGGGTCTGTGCCGACGATGACGATGGCGGTGTAGCCCAGGATGCAGACCACCAGAAAGAAGAAGCCGATGAACACCGTGGCGAATAGCACCGATTTGCGCGCCTCTTTGGCATTGGGCACGGTGAAGAAACGCATCAGAATGTGCGGCAGGCCGGCGATGCCGAAGACCAGTCCGAGGGACAGTGACACCGCGTTGATCGGGTCGGCCAGCAAAGTGCCCGGGCCCATAATCTGCACGCCGCTGGCATGCACCGCCACGGCTTGGGCTGCCAGCGTCTCGAAGCTGAAGCCGAAGCGGCTCAGGGCCATCAGCATTAGGGTCGTGCCGCCGGCCAGCAGCAGGACCGCCTTGGTGATCTGCACCCATGTAGTGGCGAGCATGCCGCCGAAGATCACGTAGACCAGCATCAGCAGGCCGACCACCACCACCGCCGTGCGATAGTCGAGGCCGAACAGCAGCTTGATCAACTGCCCAGCGCCGACCATTTGCACCACCAGGTAGCAACACACCACCGTCAGCGAGCCGAGGGCGGCGAAGCTGCGTACGCGAGTTTGATCCAGGCGGAAGGAGACGATGTCGGCGAAGGTGTAGCGGCCCAGGTTGCGCAGGCGCTCGGCCATCAGGAAGGTGACGATGGGCCAGCCAACAAAGAAGCCAATGATATAGATGAAGCCGTCATAGCCTTTGGTGAACACCAGGCTCGAGAGGCCCAGCAAAGTGGCCGCCGACATATAGTCACCGGCGATCGCCAGGCCATTCTGAAAACCCGTTATACCGCCGCCGGCGCTGTAGAAATCGGCGGCGGAGCGCGTGCGGCGGGAAGCCCACCAAGTGATCAGCAACGTGGCGAGGACGAAGACGAAGAACATGCCGATGGCATGCATATTGAGCGGTTGCTTCTCCGCGGTGATGGGTGCGGCGTTGGCCAGCAGGGGGCTGAGGGCGAGAAGGGCGAGTAGGCGTTTCATACGCGGGTCTCCTGGAGGATCTGCGCGCTGAGCGCGTCGAAACGGGTGTTGGCGGTATTCACGTACCAGGCGGTAAGCAACCAGGACAGCAGGATAATTGTCACGCCGATCGGCATGCCGAGGCTGAGGTGACTGCCGTCGTACAGCGGCAGGTGCAGCCAGGCAGGTGCGAAGGCCACTACCATGATGAAGCTGTAATAGACAGCCAGGACCACGCCGCTCAGTGACCAAGCTAACAACGCGCGCTGGCGGGTGAGGCGCTGGAACTTGGGATTGGCCCTGACCTGGGCGCAGGTCTGGGCGTGGTTCGGATGATCAGTCGTCATAGTGAGGCTCCGCTTTTAATTGTTGTTGTTTGCCGGCCTTTTTAGGGGCGTACGGGTACCCGGGCGACGTCCCGAAGTGGAGCGTCACCTGAATGCTGCTGGAGTCGTTGCTGCCCTGGCGATCTTCCGGAGGCGAGGGGATGTTGCAATGGCAGGTGTGGGCCGACAGGAAACCCGCCGTATGAGCCCTCGGCGGGCGCGAAAGTGGCAGTGATTGCGCTGCCGCGCAGCTGCCTGTTTTCGGCTTGAAAGCAGGCTTTTTACTCTGCATTCATGCCGTTAGCCCTGGTTGAAATCGGGGCCTTTCCGGTTGAGAAACGATGCTGGTCAAACCAGGCTGAATGCGAGTATATGTTGGCTAATTTCCAATATGTATTGGCAGAAAAGCCTGATGAATATGCAAAAACGCACAACGCAAAGTCACGTGAATTGGGACGATATGCGTTTCTTTCTCGAGGTCGCCCGTGCTCGCACCGCCAGTGGCGCAGCGCGCCGTTTGGGGGTGGACTACACCACGGTGTCGCGGCGCATCCGCGCCCTTGAGCAAAGCCTTGGCGCCCTGCTGTTCGAGAAGTCCCGAGCGTCGGGCTTCGTCATGACTGTCGAGGGGCAGCGCCTGGTCAGTCACGCCGAAACTCTGGAAAGTACGCTGCTGGCAGCCTGCGAGCAGGTTTGCGGCACCACCGGGGGGCTCGCCGGGCACCTGCGTATCGGCTGCACCGAAGCTTTCGGCTCCTGCTTCGTCACCACGCAGATGAGCCACTTCATCATTCACTATCCGCATATCTCCGTGGACATCCTGCCGGTCCCGCACTTCGTCAACCTGTCACGGCGCGAGGCAGACATCGCCATCACCCTGGAGCGGCCTGAGCGCGGTCCGTACGTGTGCTCGCGGCTGTGCGACTACCGTCTGCGTCTGTATGCGACACCGGAGTACCTGGCCAATCATTCGCCGATTACCAGTCGCGAGGATCTGGCCGGTCACCCATTCGTGACCTATGTCGAGGATCTGGCTTTCAGCTTCAAGCTGCTCTACCTGAACGACCTGCTGCCCGGCGCGCACAGCCGCCTGCGCAGCACCAGCGTAGTCTCCCAGTACCATGCGGCGCTGGAAGGGCGCGCGCTGGCCATCCTTCCCTGTTTCCTCGCCGGTCCGGATCCGCGCCTGTGTGAAGTGTTGCCGGATCAGGTGGAGGTCACTCGACAGTTCTGGATGTACTACAGCGAGGATCTGCGCAAGCTCAAGCGGATCACCTTGGTAGCCGACTACCTGCGCGCCTGCGCGGAGCTCAATCGTCCGCTGCTGATGGGCGAGTCGCACGTGATGGCCTATCTGCCGTCGCTCTGAGTTGCAAGTATGGGTCGCGGCTGCCGGCGCGTGCCCGGCGGCGCGGCGCCTACAGTCGCCGGCGAGGGCTCATTGGCTTGGCCACGGTGAGCCTGGATTCATGCATTCAGCGGACCTTGGCGATCAGCCGCGAGTTACGCGCATTGCGAAAGGCCAGTTGTTCGATGGTCTGGGTCGCGTGCTCGGCTTCTTCGCGGGCCTGGAGAATCACGCCGTGATGTTCCGACTTGCTGCACACCGGGTCGGCGTTGCTGGCGTCACCCGTGAGCATGAACGCCTGGCAGCGGCAGCCGCCGAAGTCCTTTTCTTTTTCATCGCAGGAGCGACACGGCTCAGGCATCCAGTCGTAGCCGCGAAAGCGGTTGAAGCCAAATGAGTCGTACCAGATGTGCTGCATGCTGTGATCGCGTACATTTGGGAACTGCACCGGCATCTGCCGCGCGCCGTGGCACGGCAGGGCGGTGCCGTCCGGGGTGACGGTGAGGAAGAGGCTGCCCCAGCCATTCATGCAGGCTTTGGGGCGCTCTTCGTAGTAGTCCGGGGTGACGAAAATCAGCTTGCATGGATGCCCTTCGGCTTCCAGTTTGACGCGGTATTCATTGGTGATGCGCTCGGCACGAACCAGTTGCTCTTTGGTCGGTAACAGGCCTACGCGGTTGAGCTGCGCCCAGCCATAGAACTGGCAGGTGGCGAGCTCGACGAAGTCGGCTTCCAGCGCGATGCACAGTTCGATGATGCGGTCGATTTTGTCGATGTTGTGCCGATGGGTGACGAAGTTCAGCACCATCGGATAGCCGTGGGCTTTCACCGCACGGGCCATTTCGAGTTTCTGTGCGAAGGCTTTTTTCGAGCCGGCCAGCAGGTTGTTCACCTGTTCATCGCTGGCCTGGAAGCTGATCTGGATATGGTCCAGCCCGGCTTTTTTGAAGTCGCTGATTTTCTGCTCGGTGAGGCCGATGCCCGAGGTGATCAGGTTGGTGTAGAAGCCGAGTTTGCGTGCTTCACCGATCAGCTCCGCCAGGTCCTGACGCACCAGCGGTTCACCGCCGGAAAAGCCCAGCTGTGCTGCGCCCATTTCCCGTGCTTCACGGAACACCTTGATCCACTGCTCGGTGCTCAGCTCCTTGCCCTGTTCGGCGAAATCCAGCGGGTTCGAGCAATAGGGGCATTGCAGCGGGCAACGGTAGGTCAGCTCGGCCAGCAGCCACAAGGGCAGGCCGATCTCAGCCTTGGGCGGCATCGGCTGCGCCTGCTCAGACAAGTTCGATCCAGTGCTGTGCACGGGCGACCTCCATGAATTGCTCTATGTCGTCACCAAGCTCGGGGACGCCGGGGAATTTGGCGTCCAGTTCGGCAATGATCGCTGCGACGTCGCGCTCACCATCGATGAGGCCGCCAATCAGCGCGGCACTTTCGTTGAGTTTGATCATGCCTTCGGGGTACAGCAGCACATGGCCTTTTTGCGCCGGCTCGTACTGGTAACGGTAGCCGGTCCGCCAGGCTGGGGTCTTGCTGCGATCGAAACTCATAGGGTGATTCCCTTATGCCAGACCCGCTGTTCGGTGACGCTGTGATAGGGCGGGCGGTTCAGTTCGTAGGCCATGCTCATGGCATCGAGCATGCTCCAAAGAATGTCCAGTTTGAACTGGAGAATTTCCAGCATGCGCTCCTGGCCTTCTCGCGTAGTGTAGTGCTGCAAGGTGATCGTCATGCCATGTTCCACATCACGTCGAGCCTGACCCAGACGAGTGCGGAAGTACTCATAACCGGCCGGGTCGATCCACGGGTAATGCTGTGGCCAGCTGTCGAGGCGTGACTGGTGGATTTGCGGGGCGAACAGTTCAGTCAGCGAGCTGCTGGCGGCTTCCTGCCAACGGGCCCGACGGGCGAAGTTGACGTAGGCGTCCACGGCAAAACGCACGCCGGGCAGGACCAGTTCCTGGGAGCGCAGCTGATCCGGATCCAGGCCGACTGCCTGGCCCAGACGCAACCAGGCTTCGATGCCGCCGTCTTCACCGGGCGCGCCGTCGTGGTCGAGCAGACGCTGAATCCACTCGCGGCGGACCTCGCGGTCCGGACAGTTGGCCAGGATTGCGGCGTCCTTGAGCGGAATGTTCACCTGATAGTAGAAGCGATTGGCGACCCAGCCCTGGATCTGCTCGCGGGTCGCCCGGCCTTCATACATCGCCACGTGGTAGGGGTGATGGATGTGGTAGTAGGCGCCCTTGGCGCGCAGCGCCTGTTCGAACTCGGTGGGGGACAGTGGTTGGTCAGTCATCTGGGCTCTCCGGTGAACAACTTCATGTCATCTGGGTAAACCGCCTTCGCGCAAACCCTGTGGTGAGGGGGCTTGCCCTAATACCGGTCAGTTAACGCAAATATTTAGTCTGGTGGGCATTTGTGGCGAGGGGGCTTGCCCCCGCTCGGCTGCGCAGCAGTCGTAAAGTTGGTGAACGCGGTGTGTCTGATACAAAGCGTTTGCAGGTTTTAGGGCCGCTACGCGCCCCAGCGGGGGCAAGCCCCCTCGCCACAGTTGCTCGCGATTGATCGTGAGACGATCTCGGTTACAGCTCAATACTCATTCCGTCGTAAGCCACCTCGACCTTTCGTCGTAGAAGTTCGGCACGTTCGGCCGAGTCTTCGTCGAGGATCGGGTTGGTGTTGTTGATGTGGATAAGCACTTTGCGCTGCCTGGGCAATTGCTCCAGCACTTCCAGCATGCCGCCGGGGCCGTTTTGTGCCAGATGGCCCATTTCCCGACCGGTACGGGTACCAACGCCACGACGCTGCATTTCGTCGTCGTCCCACAGCGTGCCGTCCACCAGCAGGCAGTCACTGCTGGCCATGATTTCCAGCAGCGGTGCATCGACCTTGCCCAGGCCTGGCGCGTAGAACAGCTTGCCCCCGGTGCGCAGGTCTTCGACGATCAGCCCGATGTTGTCGCCGGGATGCGGGTCGAAGCGGTGCGGCGAGTAGGGCGGCGCGGCACTGCGCAATGGCAGTGGGGTGAAGCGCAGGTTCGGACAGGCCGGGATGGTGAACGCGCCTTCGAGCTCGATGCGGTTCCAGTTCAGCCCGCCATTCCAGTGGGTGAGCATGGTGAACAGCGGGAAACCGCTGCTCAGGTCTTCATGGACCATGTCGGTGCACCAGACTTGATGCGGGCAACCTTCGCGCAGGCTGAGCAGACCGGTGGTGTGATCGATCTGGCTGTCCATCAGGATGATTGCGCTGATCCCGGTATCACGCAGGGCGCGGCCCGGTTGCATCGGGGCGAAGTTCTGCAACTGCGCGCGGATGTCCGGCGAGGCATTGCACAGCACCCAGTTCACGCCATCGTCGGAAATCGCGATGGACGACTGGGTGCGCGACTGCGCGCGCAAGCTGCCGTCGCGCATGCCGTGGCAATTGGGGCAGTTGCAGTTCCACTGGGGGAAGCAGCCACCTGCGGCTGAGCCAAGAATCTGGATGTGCATGGCCGGTTCCGACAGGCAGTCACGCGGGAGCGCGACTGCGGAAAAAAGGTCCCCAGCGAGCTGGGGCAAGGTTCGCGTGGCGCGACGCTCGTGGAGCGGACGGAGGCGCAGCACCACGTTCAAGGGTCAGCGGTTGGCGAAGTACATGGTGACTTCAAAGCCAATGCGCAGGTCGGTGTAGGCAGGTTTGGTCCACATGGTCGAGTTCCTCATTGTTTTTTGGATGGTAAATTCAAAAGCCTGTCGCGCATCCTTGCCCGGTATGGGGGCGAGTCCGGTCATTCTGACTCACCCCCCCATTGCGCTACCGCTGCGCAATCATGGCGTGGCCTTGGCCGCGGCCGGTTGCTGTTCCTTGAGGTAATCGGCGTATTCCCGACTCATCACGTAGAGCTTGATCTTCTCGACATCGGCGGGCTCCAGGCTGTCCTTGAAGGAGGGCATGCCCAGAGGCCGGAGTATCCCGTCCAGGACGATCTGCTGGAACAGGTGGCGTCGGGATTCGTCGGACTTGCGCAGGTCGGGGATCAACCCACCGCTGAGCGCGCCGACACCGTGGCAGACGGAGCAGTAGCCGCCGTACAGCTGCTGGCCGGCGGCGATATCCGCGGCGGGAGCGTCGACCGGTTTTGGCGTGCGGTTTACGGCCACCACGGTTTTCTCTGGCAGCGGCGGCAGGGAAGCCTTGCCTTCGAGCTTGAACACCAACAGGCGGCTGACGTTGCCCACTCCCGGCGCCAAGGCAGCATCGCCTCCGATCAGCGGGGCGACACCACCCCAGCCAGCCATCACGGCGATGTACTGCTCACCCTCCAGGCTGTAGGTCATGGGGGCGGCGACGATGCCGGTCTGTGCGCCGAACGACCAGAGCTTCTTGCCCTTGTCTGCAGAGTAGGCGATGAAGTTGCCATCGGCCGTGCCCTGGAACACCAGGTTGCCGGCGGTGCTCAGGGTGCCGCCGTTCCAGTAGTGAGAGTAGGGTACGCGCCAGGCTTCCTTCTGCTTGACCGGGTCCCAGGCCAGCAGTGCCCCGGAAACGGCCTCGCGGGGAATCTCGGTGGCGTCGGAGAAGCCTGCGCCGGTGTTGAAGCCCTTGCGCTTGACGAAGTCCTTGCCTTCGTTGCGATAGACACCTGGAATCTCCTGATAGGGGATATAAACCAGGCCGGTTTGCGGGTTGAATGACATCGAATGCCAGTTGTGCGCGCCGAAGGGGCTCGGCCACATGACGATGGGCTCTTTCTCGTAGCGCATACCGGGGGCCTCCACCGGCTTGCCGGTAGCCAGATCGATCTTCTCGGCCCAGGTTACCTTGCCGAACTTTTCGGCAGAAAGCAGTTCGCCGGTCTGGCGGTCGATGACATAGAAGAAGCCGTTCTTCGGGGCTTGCATCAGCACCTTGCGCGGCTTACCGCCGATCTCCAGGGTAGCCAGGGTAATCTGCTGGGTGGCAGTGAAGTCCCAGGTGTCGCCCGGGGTCACTTGATAGTGCCAGGCCAGCCGGCCGCTGTCCGGGTTGAGCGCGAGGATCGAGGACAGGTAGAGGTTGTCGCCGCCACCAGGGCTGCGCAGCTCGCGGTTCCACGGTGAACCGTTGCCGGTGCCGATGTACAGCAGGTCCAGTTCAGGGTCATAGGCCATGCCGTCCCACACCGTGCCGCCGCCGCCGAGCTTCCAGTACTCGTCACCCTTCCAGGTTTTGGCCGCTTCGGCCAGCTCAGGGTGTTCGTAGGGTTTGTTCGGGTCGCCGGGTACGGTGTAGAAACGCCAGGCCATCTCGCCGCTCTCGGCATCATAGGCGGAGAAGTAGCCACGCACGCCGTACTCGGCGCCGCCGTTGCCGATGATGACCTTGCCCTTCACTACACGCGGCGCGCCGGTGATGGTGTAGGGCTTGCTGTTGTCGGTGGTCTGCTGACTCCACACCTGCTTGCCGGTTTTTGCGTCGAGGGCAATCAGTCGGCCGTCCAGGGTGCCAATGAAGACTTTGCCGTTCCACAGCGCGACACCGCGGTTGACCGCGTCACAGCATGCGTCACGGGCCTTGTCGCGGGCGATCTGCGGATCGAAGGTCCAGAGCGTCTTACCGGTGCGTGCATCCACCGCGATCGCGCGGCTCCAGGACAGCGATGCGTAGAGCACGCCGTCGGCGAATAGCGGCGTGGCTTGCAGGCCGCGGTGGTTATCAAGGTCGAGGGACCAGGCCAGGCCCAGCTTGCCGGCGTTCTTCGCGGTGATCTGGTCCAGTGGGCTGAAGCGCTGTTCGTCATAGGTGCGGCCGTGGCTGAGCCATTGGCTACCGTCTTGCTTGCTGGCAATGATGGCGGCCTGGTCGACCTGTGTGGCGACGGCCAGCGGCGCCAGCAAGGCGAAGGCCAGGCCAGCGAGAATTCGGGATGCAGACTGCGTGTTCATAGACGCAGGACTCCTGTTATTTAATTGGAATGAGACCCTGGCGAGCGGCGGTGGCTAGAACAGCTGGAGGATGCGCAAGTTGATGCGGCTGTCCTCCTCGAAGCCGTTGTCCACCGCGATGTCCTGACCGTAATTGACCATCAACTGGGTGCTTGGGGTGACGAAGTACGACGTGCCGACAGTGAATTTGCTGGTGCCGGGCTTGTCGTCCATGTCCAGGTCACGGATGTTGCTTTCGCCGCCCCAGAGCTTCGAAATGCCAGCGCGCACATCGAAACGCTCGGTGAAGTTGTAGCGCAGAAAAGCCTGGCCCTGATACAGCGGGTCCTGTTTCTGGGTGACACTGGCGCTGCCGTAGTCATCGTTGTCGCCGAAGAAGGTCACGTCGCCGACCAGATCAAGGGTCAGCTTTTCGGTCAGGCCGGTGATGTAGCCGGCTTGCAGGGCGAACTTCCAGCGGTTCTCGCCGAGGTTGATCGCGTGGTCGTTGTCGTAGCTGCCGGTGGGCACGAAGAGGAAGGGGGTGATACCGAAGTAACGTCGCTTTTCCGGTTCATTCAGCAGCCAGACGGTGGCGGCGAGGATCAGGTCGCCAGTGCCGCTATCGTTGCCCAGGTCTTGCAGGTCATCCTTGGCTCGCACGTTGCCGAACGGCAGGAGGAACTGCGGGTCGACGATGTAATCGCCGATCTTGGTGAAGTGCACGCCGCGCAGGATACCGATGTCGGAATCCAATCCAGCCTTGATCGGTACCTTGTGGCCGTCGGCGTACAGTGCGTTGCGCTCGGCATGCTGGTAATAGACCAGTCCCAGGTTGGTGCCTTCGGGAAGGGCGGTATAATCGCCAGCATCGACGTCCACGGCCGAGGCGCTGAAGGAGATACCGGCCAGCAGGCCGAATAGCGAAGCGTGCAACAGATGCGCCAAACGGCGCTCGTGTGGCAGCCAGTCAGGGCTGCGGCGAGCCGGCTCTGTGCTCATTTTCATGACATCACCTTTATTGTTTTTGTTTATGATCAAACTTAGTGCCGGAGCGCTTATCCGACCTACCGTGAAGTCATTGAGCAGAGCCTGTGCCACTTTTTCATTTTTTGTAAAAGTGCTTTTAGATCAATGGCTTGAATAACAATAAGAGTTGTCGAACGAAGCGCGGGAGTCATCCCGCTGTATCGCTGCCTCAAATTGAGACAGCAGCTTGGGTCCGGGCTGGCCCAGTTCGAGACATTCGCCCGCGAGACGCATGCCATGCACAAGTTCAACACCCCTGCGACGCCCCCTTCGCGCGAGCGTTTCGTCGACCCCCAAGTGGTCGCACGCTCCTGGCAGCGCTCGCAGAACTACGGCTTGTCCCAGCGCGACCGTCTGTTGTTCGACGCCCCGGTGGTCGCCAGCGGCGCGCAGATCGCCGAAAGCAATCGCCTGCTACTTACCTGCTCCACCCCGGAGATGGAGCAGCTGCACGCCGCCCTGTCGCCAAAGGACTGGGTGCTGGCCTGCATCGATCTGGAAGGCGTGGTGCTCAGCAGCCTGGGCCGCCGCAGCTCCGACACCCGCGAGTTGAACCAGGTGTTCCGCATCGGCGCGCAGATTTCCGAGCAGAACGTCGGCACCACCGCGCCGAGTTGCGCCCTGACCGAGCGCGACTCGGTGTTTTTCGTCGGCGAGGAGCATTATCTGGAGGAGGCTCGCCAGTTCTCCTGCCTGGCCACGCCGATCTTCGGCCTGGACGGCGGCATAGTCGGGGTGCTGGACGCCAGCAGCAAGCACGGCGTGCCCTCGGTCTACGCCCTGGAGTCCCTGGTGTTCGCCGCCCGCGCTATCGAAAACCGCATGTTCGCCCAGCTCGGCGACGTGCTGCTGGTGCACCTGCACCACCGCCTGGACATCCTCGGCACGCCACTGGAAGGCTTGCTGGCCTTTGACCCGGCCGGCAAGCTGCGCTGCGCCAACCGCATCGCCGGTCAGTTGTTGCAGCTCGGCGAGATCCAGGCCGGCCTGGACTTCGCCGAGCTGTTCGACATGCCCTTCGCCCACGCCGCCTGCTACCGGCGGAACGACCTCAGCGCGCCGCTGCGCCTGCGCAGCCACCACGGCGGCGAACTGCGCGCCTGCATCACCCTCGGCCCAGCCCAGCAGTCACCACGACCACAGCGCACGGAACCGCTGCCGGCGCGCACCGCCGAGCGGTTGCCGCCACCGCAATCCGGCCCCTGCTTGCAAGACTCGGCCCTGCAGGACGCTCTGACCCGCGCACGCAAGGCCTTCGCCCGCGACATTCCGGTGCTGATCAACGGCGAAACCGGCACTGGCAAGGAGGTCTTCGCCCGCCTGCTGCACGAAGGCAGCAGCCGCGCCGGCGAAGCCTTCGTCGCGATCAACTGCTCGTCCATCCCGGCCAGCCTGATCGAGTCGGAACTGTTCGGCCACGTCGAAGGTGCCTTCACCGGCAGCCGCAAGGGCGGCGCCAGCGGCAAGATCGAACAGGCGCACAAGGGCACCCTGTTTCTCGACGAGATCGGCGACATGCCCCTGGAGCTGCAGGGTCGCCTGCTGCGCGTGCTGCAGGAGCGCAGCCTGACCCGTCTGGGCAGCAACCAAGTGATCAAGGTGGATTGCGCGCTGATCTGCGCCACCCACCGCGACCTCAAGCAGCTCAGCGCCAGCCAGGGCTTTCGCGAGGACCTCTACTACCGCATCAACGGCCTGCGCGTGGCCCTGCCCACCCTGCGCGAGCGCCAGGACCTGGCGGTGCTGATCCAGCACCTGCTACGCGCGGAAACCTCCGCGCACCAGCCGCTCACGCTGAGTGACGTGGCGTTGCAGGCATTGTTGGCTTACCGCTGGCCGGGCAATATCCGTCAGCTCTACCAGACCCTGCGCCTGGCTGCCGCGCTGGCCGAGGATGAAGGGGAAATCGGTCTGCAGCACCTGCCGGACGAAGTATTGGAGGCCTGTGAAACCCAGGCCGAATCAGCGGCAGCTGCAGGCACGCCGCAGCCGCAGCCGCAGGCGGGGGATACCCTGCAGGCCTCGGAGCTGCGCGCGATCAAGGCAGCGGTGGAAGCGAATGGCGGCAACCTCTCGGCCGCCGCGCGCAGCTTGGGGATCGGGCGAGCGACCCTGTACCGGAAGCTGAAAGGAATGGAGGAGGGTTAACGCTGGAGGCAAGGCCGCGCTCCGACAGAAGTGGGGGCCTTGCGCGCGGAGCGCGGTGGCACTATCCGGCGGTGTTTGGGCCGATGACCTCGAGCACTTCGGCCACGCTGTTAGCCGGGAAGCCGCCTTGCGCGGCGTGTTCGCGGATCAGCTGTTCGTTCGCCGCGATGTACAGACAGTAGACCTTGTCGTCTGTCACATAGCTCTGCAGCCATTGGATCTGCGGCCCCATGGTGCTGAGCACGGCACAAGGCTTCTGCGAGATGGCCTGGAGTTCCTGGGCCGAGAGTTTTCCCGCGCCCGGGATTTCCCGTTCGATGACAAATTTAGGCATGACAGTTTCCTTGATAGTTGAGTTGTGGATGGTGCTGGCGTGGCGCAGAGAAGAAAAAGCAGGCGGGGGCGGTTCAGACCGCCCCCGCCTGAAAGGGGCTACAGCTTGATCATCACTGTTTTCAGTTCGGTGTAGTGGTCGATGGCCGCCGCACCCATTTCGCGGCCGACGCCGGAGAGCTTGTAGCCGCCGAAGGGCAGGACCGGGTCGAGGGCGCTGTGGCAGTTGACCCAGACCGAGCCGGACTTGATGCGCGGGATCATGCGGTGCACCGCGCTCATGTCGTTGGACCAGATACTGGCGCCCAGCCCGTAGGGATTGTCGTTGGCCAGGCGCACGGCTTCGTCGAGGTCGTCGAAGGGCATGGCCACCAGCACCGGGCCGAAGATCTCCTCCTGCACCAGGCGATGCTTCTGGTCGACGTCGACGATCACCGTGGGTTGGACGAAGTAGCCGGGACCGAACTTCTCGCCGCCGCAGGCGATGGCGGCGCCCAGTTCGCGGCCCATCTCGATGTAGTTGTGCACCCGATCCTGTTGCTTGGCGGAGATCAGCGGACCCATGGCCACGCTGGGGTCGAGGCCGTTACCGAGCTTCATGCCATTGGCGATATCGACGATGTCGCCCACCACCCGGTCGAAGTGCTTGCGGTGTACGTATAGGCGCGAGCCGGCGCAGCACACCTGGCCCTGGTTGAAGAAGATGGCGCTGGCGGCGCCAGCGGCGGCCACCTGCAGGTTGGCGTCGGCCAGGACGATGGTTGGCGACTTGCCGCCCAGCTCCAGGGTGACGCGGGTCATGTTGTCCATGGCCGCTTTGCCGATCTGCTTGCCCACTTCGGTGGAGCCGGTGAAGGTCAGCTTGTCCACGCCTGGGTGGCTGGTCAGCGCCGCGCCAGCGTTGAGGCCGGTGCCGGTGACCACGTTGAACACGCCGGTGGGGTAGCCGGCCTCCAGCACCAGTTCGGCCAGCTTGAGGGCGCTCAGCGGCGTCTCGTCGGCCGGCTTGAGTACCAGGCTGCAACCGGTGGCCAGGGCCGGGCCGAGTTTCCAGCAGGCCAGCATGAAGGGGAAGTTCCAGGCGACGATGGCGCCGACCACACCCACCGCCTCGCGGCGGATGAAGGCGTGGAATTCGCTGTCCGGCATCAGCGGCAGGGACGGTTCCACGGTGCTGCCTGAGAGCTTGGTGGCCCAGCCGGCCATGTAGCGCAGGGAGTCGATGGACAGTTGTACGTCCACCAGGCGGGCCATCTGCACGCTCTTGCCGTTGTTCAGGCATTCCAGCTCGGCGATCACCTGGGCGTCGCGCTCGATCAGGTCGGCCAGGCGCCACAGCAGGTTCTGCCGCTCACGCGGACGCATGCGGCTCCAGGCGGAGTCGTCGAAGGCGCGGCGCGCGGCCTGCACTGCGCGGTCCACGTCGACATGGTCGGCGGACGGCACTTCTAGCAGGAGGTTGCCGGTGGCCGGGTTGCGCACGGCCATGGTCGCGCCGCTAGTGGCGTCCATCCATTCGGCGCCGATCAGCATACGCGATTGCCTGGAGAGGAATTCGACGGTTTTGGGATGCAGCGGTAGGTTTTCCATGGGCGATGCCTCGTTGTTGTGGGTCTTGTACCGGACCCCGGAGCAACGCCTGTGCCAGCCCCGCCGAAAGCGCCGCGGGCGCTGGGCGCCCGGCCTTACCGGTGGGCAACCCGGGCAGGAAAGGCGAAGCAAGGGCTGTATCGAACCCGTACAACTGTCTCAGAACGGGACAGTGGCACCCCGCGCTGATGTGACCAGGCCAGCGCAAAGGCCCGGACCATGGCGCTTCGCCCGGATTGGCATGTTTCCTGTTGGCTATCGTCGTGGTCTCTGCGCCAACTGCGTCAAAAGCTCCGACTACCACACCATGCCTGGCGAGCTGCTGACGGAGCTGGCTCGAGTGCCCACCCATTGCGCTTTGGGATAATGGGTGAAGGGCCTTTAACGGACATTGCATTTAGGGTAATCGTATTGACTCACGGTATCGTAATCGTCGGCGGCGGCGCTGGCGGGTTGGCGTTGGCAACTCGCTTGGGTAATACCTTAGGTAAATCAAATCGGGCCCACGTTACGTTAGTGGATACCAACCTGACCCATATCTGGAAACCGCTGCTGCACGAAGTCGCCGTGGGTTCTCTCAATCCCTCGGTTGATGAGCTCAACTATGTTGCCCAGGCCAAATGGAATCACTTTCACTTTCAATACGGGAGAATGAGTGGGCTCAGTCGCGAAGACAAAAAGATTCGATTGGCGACCAGCAACGATGGCACTGGCGAACCCATTAGCGGTGAACGCGAAATTGGATACGACACGCTGGTATTGGCTGTAGGCAGTCAAAGTAATGACTTCGGTATCCAGGGAGTCCAGGAACATTGTCTTTTTCTGGACAGTCGGGTTCAGGCCGAAAGGCTCCACAGAGCACTTCTGAGTCGTTATTTGAGAGCCCACGCCTCCAACGACACGCAGCCTTTGTGCATTGCCGTCGTAGGCGCTGGTGCGACGGGTGTTGAGCTCTGTGCCGAGTTGCACCATGCCGTACGCCTGATGCAAGGTTATGGCATGCGACAGGCGTGCCCGGAGGGTTTGAGCATTACTCTGATCGAAGCCGGGCCGCGAACTTTACCGATTCTACCGGAGCGCATCAGCCAGGCTGTTCATCGCGAGTTGCAAAAGCTCGGTGTGGAAGTGTTGAGGAACTGTGCAGTCAGTAAAGTGACTGGAGAGGGGGTAATTATCAGCGGCGACGAGTTGATTCAGGCGGATGTCCGGATCTGGGCAGCGGGGATTCGGGCACCAGCCTTTCTGCAAGATATTGATGGTCTCGAAACCAACCGGATTAATCAATTGGCTGTCCAAAGTACCTTGCAGACAACACGCGATGAGTCAATTTTCGCAATGGGCGATTGTGCCGCTTGCCCCATCCCGAAGACTGAAGGTCGTACTGTGCCGCCTCGCGCGCAGGCAGCTCACCAGCAAGCGGAGTTTATGGCACGAAACATAGCCCTGCGCATTGAGGGCAAGTCCATGCGAGAGTTTCATTACAAAGACTACGGAACGCTGGTTTCTCTGGGTTCGTTCAGCGCTGTGGGTACCTTGAAGGGCAACCTTGCCGGCAGCCTGTTTATCGAAGGATTTCTGGCCAAGGCTTTTTACCTTTCCCTTTATCGCAGGCACCAGGCTTCGTTGTATGGTGTTCGCAAGGTGATCTTTATGATGATCGCGGATTTTTTGCTACGCAAAGTTCGGCCGCGTCTGCACTTGCATTGATCAAAAGTTGAAGGGGGAGCGACGGAGGCCATGATGGGCTATTCGCGCGTCGGCTCCCAATCGCTTTTACGTGCTTTACGCACACCGAACCTGAATTCGTAGCCTGCCGATAACAGTCCGTCGGGCCATCAAAAAGCCCTTTACGAAGGAGCACAGGCGCTGGATGATCTCAAACCAGCGGACGCATCAATCCGACCCTAAAAAAAATAAAAACAGGTGTCTCTATGCTTCTCGAGCATGCGTTGTTAACCGATGTCAGCGGCAAGCCGATACGCCAGCATCACAAAAATTTTTCAGTGAGACCTGTCACATAGCCCGTCTGCAATGTCATCTTCCAACGGTTTTCGCCAAGGTTGAGTGCATCGTTTCGGTCATAGTTACCGGTCGGCACGTACAGGTAGGGCGCAATGCCCCAGTAACGGTTTTTCGCCGGATCATTCACGAGCCACAGGGTGGACGCCAGAATCAAATCACCCACGCCACTGGTTCGTCCCAACGAGTCGTTATCGCGTGTTCCTTCCAGGCGACCGAAGGGCAACAGGAACTGCGTATTGATTGTGTAGTCACCCAACTGCTGGTAATGCGCGGCGCGCAGTATGCCGATATCCGAGTCGAGCCCCGCTTTGATTGCAACCTTGTGACCATCACTGTAAAGCGACCGCCGCTGCGCATGCTGCAGGTAAAGCAAACCGATATTGCTGCCGGCTGGAAGCGCAGCGGTGTATTCGCCGGCGTCCACATCGATGGCCTGGGCGTTGCCCGCCAGAATCGCCAGCACGAGGCCGGCACCGATCGTTGAAGTGTCACGTGCGCGTACTATGGGCCGAACGCGCGCAGGGGTACGTGTGGAGATTTCCATGAGTCACCTGTTTTGTTTTTGTTGTTTTTCAGAAAGGGGACAGTTTTCTTGCACCATCGCCTGGAGCCCCTGGCGGGCTCTCATGCGACCTGAATCGAATCAGTGACTGGCTCAGCTGGTCAGATAGTGGTAGGCCGCCGTTTCGAAATCCATATAACCGTTGACCGAAACGGGGTCTGCGAACGGCAATATCTGGGTGGCCCAAAAACCACCGATGCCGTTCTTGCGGTCGATCCAATAGAAAAGATTGGCCAATCCGGCCCACGCCAAAGAGCCCGCAGGGCGACCGGTGGGTGCGTCTTGTTCGTTGATCATGAAACTCATCGCCCACGACTTTGGCATGCCCGGGAAGAACTCCGCGGTGTTGGAAATGCTGGGGATGACGCCGGGAAGGGCTTTTATTTTCAGGTTTTCGAGACCGTTTTTTTCAGCGAAACGAATCGTTTCCGCCTTGAGAATCCGTCCGTGATCACCCTGTCCATCATTAAGCCAGGCACGGATAAACTGACAGTAATCCTTCACGGTCGAATACAGGCCATGGCCTCCCATGTGCACTTCGGGGTCCTGTGGGAGGATGAAATCCTCGAGTGCGGTCAGCGATCCATCCTCTCCGCGCTGGTGCATGCTGGCTCGCCGCTGGAGCATCGACGGGGTCATGGTAAAGGCGGTATCGGTCATGCCCAGTGGCTCGAAGATACGCTGCTGCATGACTTCACCCAGACGTTTGCCGGTAATGGCCTCGACCACCAGGCCGGCCCAATCCATGTTGGAGCCGTATTCCCACTGTTCACCAGGCTCAAACAGCAAGGGTGTTTTAAGCGCCGCCAACGACCCGCTGATGATGCTGGGTTGTCCTTGTTCCTGGACTAGTCTGTTGTAGTTTTCGTTGAAGAACTCATAACCCAGGCCTGCCGTATGAAGCAGAAGCATTCGGGTGGTGATGTGTTTTTTGGGGGAGCGAAGCCGAGGAATGCCGTCGGTATCAAACCCCTCGAGCACCTTCAGTTCGCCGATCATCGGCACATAGTCCCTGGCAGGCGCATCGAGATCCAGTCGGCCCTCCTCGCCCAACTGAAGCACCGCCGTGGCGGTTATCGCTTTAGTCGTGGAAAACATGGCGAAAACACTGTCGGTCGTCATTGCACGGGCTTGACCGAACGTCCGTTGACCTGATGCACCCTCATAGACCAGACCGTCGCGCCCGATTATTGCTGCGACTACGCCTGGGACGCGCTGCGGTCCAGCCGTGACGGCATCGAGCAAGTGGTTGAGTGATGATGTAAAACCTGGATTCATAATTTTTATTCTCCTTACACCCGACCCATAGTCCGCTCGGCTGGAGCTTATGGCGGGGTGTGCAGTGGCAGGACTGACAGGCCCGACGTGAAGCGATGAACATTGGGGCCAGTGGAGAGTAAGAAAATAAAATCAGAGCGTCTGTCGGCTGCCGGCAAAGGGTATCGGAATCAGGTACTTATTTAAGTGCCGCGGAGGTGGGCGATGCGTAAACGACTGCCGCCAAGTCTGAGAGCTGGCTGGTGAAATAGGCCCTGATGTAAGCGCGATGAGCCTTTTGGGCGCCAGAAGCTGTGACCGGTTGCAAGTACCGCAGCGCAAGGCTGGCCACTGGACAGCCTATCCGTTGGCCAACGTGGTCGGAACGGCCATCCTGGAGTATTTGCAGCATGGCCGGCCGCAGACCGCGGATCGACATCTATTCTTCCGTACCCTGGCCCCCAGACTGCCACTGCGCGCCAGCGCCATCTCGCAGAGCGCAGGACTCTATCTGCGTCAAACCGGGATCACGGTACGGCGGGCAGGCGCCCATACGCTCCGGCACACCTGCGTCCAGCGCCTCGTTGACGCAGAATTCTCGCTCAAGGCCATCGGCGACTATGTTGGGCATCGCTCCCCATCATCCACCGAAATCTACGCCAAGGTCGCCACCGAAGCTTTGCGTGAAGTCGCTCTTGGCGATGGGGAGGCGCTATGAATACCCCTTTGGTTCCTGTCGGCGCCTCGATGCATCAAGTGATCAATGCTTTCCTGGCCTACAAGCGCTCCCTCAATCGCAAGTACGATACGGAAGAAGCCGCCCTGCACCTGCTGGAGCGATTTCTGGCCACCTCCGGAATCGAGGATCTGGCGGCCGTGACCACCCAGGACATCGAGCGCTTCCTCGCATCCCGCCCGCGATCAAGGCCCCGTAGTTACAACCATCCGCTTGGCGTACTGCAGCGCTTCTTCGGCTGGCTGGTGATGCAGGAGCTGATGACAAAGACACCGGTGAGCGCTGGCCCGCGGCGGAACACCGGGCAACGCATCCCGTATATCTTCAATCTCGCCCAGGCACGTCGGCTGCTGGAAACGGCACGGCAGTTGCCCGATCGTCCCAAAGGCCGGCACCGCGGCTTGATTTATGAAACCGTGTTTGCGCTGCTTTACGGCCTGGGGCTGCGGGTTGGGGAAGTTGCTCGGCTCGAGGTCGGTGATGTGGACCTGTCCCGCGATGTGCTCATGATCCGGCAGACCAAGTTCGCAAAGGATCGCCTTGTGCCGTTTGGCCCGCACATGGCGGCGCGGTTACAGCGCTATCTCGCCGAGCATTTCGGCACCTCGCCTCCCGATGCAACCCAGCCCCTGTTCGGCTTCACTCAGGGACAGGCAGTGAATTCGGGCACCATCAGTCAGACCTTTCACGCACTGGTGCCGAAACTGGCGCTGGAAAGTCGGCCTGGCGTCGCTGCGCCAAGGCTCCATGACCTACGTCATTCCTTTGCCGTCGGCACCTTGTTGCGTTGGTATCGGGAAGGGATTGATCCCAACCGCCGACTGCTTCACCTGGCCACTTTCCTCGGGCATGTCGATCCGGCCTCGACCGCCGTATATCTGACGATCACGAGTGAACTTCTGGGCGAGGCCAGTGCACGGTTCAGGAACTACGCGCACCTGTCACCACCGGCCGGAGAGCAGCCATGAACGAGCTCGGTACGGTGGTCAGGTCCTTCTTCGAGGACCATCTGAAGGTGCAGAAAGGTCTGCGCCCCAGTTCGATCCGCAGCTATCGTGATGTCCTGAAACTGTTTCTCAAGCAGATTGCAGATCGGCGTCAATGTCCCATCACCCGCCTCAAGCTCACGGATCTGGTTGCCGACGCGGTGCTCGCTTTTCTCCGGAGCCTCGAGGCGCAGCGCGGCAACCAAGTGCGCACCCGCAATCAGCGGCTGGCCGCGCTACGCACCTTCTTTCGCTACCTTGCAAGTCGTGCACCGGAGATGCTGGCCGAGGCAGAACGGGTTGAGGCCATTCCCACCAAGCGCTGTCCGCCACCACCGACCTATTACCTCGAGCGTGACGAAGTTGATCAATTGCTCGCGGCGATTCCGACGACGGCCGCCGGTCTGCGCGATCGCGCCATCCTGACCTTGATGTACAACACCGGCGCCCGAGTGCAGGAAATTGCCGATTTGCGCGTCCAGGATATCGATCTCGATGGCCCTCATCGAGTGAGGCTCCACGGCAAGGGGGACAAGTGGCGCGCTTGTCCGATTTGGCCCGAGACCGCACAGTTGCTCAAGCAGCTCGAGTCGGTCCATGAAGGTAAACCCGACGCCCCATTGTTCTATTCTCGGCTTCACGCCCCCCTGACACGCTTTGGCCTGTACAAGCTCGTCAAACGGTACGCGGCGAATCTACCGCAAGCCTCACCCAATAGCGGCGAGGCTCGGCGCATCTCTCCGCATGTGTTCCGGCACTATCTACCCTTCCTGACTATGTCTTGTAATGTGAGCGCGTCGGCAGGCACGACGGGAACTTGCTGGTCCCGTCGTGTCGCGAGCCGGTCAATCACTCGACATAGTTTGCTGGTGCTACAGACTGTTGAGGAAATCCAAGAGCTGGTCACTGGGTTGATATCGGCCAGGTCTGCCGTGCAGCGGTGTCGTTTTCGCGAGCGCCTGTTCCTTCATGGCGAGCGATGCGTCGAGATATATCTGGGTAGTTTCGACGCTCTCATGTCCGAGCCACAACGCGATCACGGAGCGTTCCACGCCTGACTGGAGAAGGTCCATGGCCATGGTGTGTCTCAAGCGGTGAACAGTGACACGCTTTTGTTGCAACGAAGGGCAGACCCTGGAGGCCGTCATACGATGCTTGTTCAGCAGGTATTGCACGCCATGAACGCTGAGACGTTCACCTTTGGCGCTGGGAAACAACACCTGACCATCACCGCGTTGCCGCTCTCGCAGCCACGCTTTTAGGACGGCGAGTGTGGGTTTGGCAATTGGTGTGCAGCGTTCCTTGCGGCCCTTGCCGATCACCCGCACGTGAGCGCCGGCACCGAGGATGAGATCCTCGCGTTTGAGCGCGGTCATCTCGGATAAGCGCAGACCGGTTTGTACTGCCACCAGGAGAAAGGCGTGATCACGCCGGCCAGACCAGGTGCGCTGATCTGGAGCGACCAGCAAGGCGTCGACTTCGGGACGGGTTAGAAACGGGACCAAAGTCCGCGTGAAGCGCTTGCTGGGTATGGCGAGCACCCGCTGAATCTGTGCGGAGTTTGCTGGTGCCTCGAAGGCTGCGTAGCGAAAGAAGGAGTGGATCGCGGTGAGGCGCAGATTGCGGCTGCGAACGCTTATGCCCTGGCGCTTCTCCAGGTCGTCCAAGAACGCCACGATCAAGGGGGCGTCGATCTCCTCGAAACTCAGGCGTGACGGCAGCTTATGCAGTCGCTTCTGAATGAACTTCAGGAATTGACGGAACGTGTCGCGATAGGAACTTATGGTATGCGGACTGGCCTGGCGCTGCTGCATCAGGCGCTGGGTAAAGAAGCGTTCCAGCAGCGCAGCGAAGCTGGTGGGATTGATCATGGCCTGCCCTCCCAGCAACGCTCGAGCCGGCGCATTGCCTCGCGCATTAGCTCCGGGGAGCCGCTCAGGTACCACTGCGTATCTTCGACGTGCACATGGCCGAGATAGGCCGACAAGATTGGCAGGAGGCGCTCCGGGTCCTGGTCGGACCTATACCAGTGCACGAGTGTGTTGGTTGCGAATCGATGTCTCATATCATGCAGACGTGGTCCGTGATGGTCGGACGCGCCGCGCAGGCCGATCTGCCGAGACAACGCATAGAAAGTACGATGGATCTCTCCGCCATCCAAACGATTGCCCCAGCTGGAGACGAATAGGTAGGAGGACACCGGACGTTCCGCCCAATGGCGGTTGCGTCTGGCGATGTAATCGGCGAGCACTTTGCAGGTCGAGGCATGCAATGGCACGAGGCGATCTTTGCCGAACTTGGCGCCGCGGATGGTCAACACAGCTGCATTCAGATCGACATCTTGAAGCTCGAGGTTGCGTGCTTCGCCGAGGCGCAGGCCTGAGACGCTCAGTAGCCCAAATAGGCAGTAGAAGACCCAAGGCCTCAGCTCGCCGCGTTTGTAGCGGTATGGCATATCGAGAGCAGCACGCAGTAAGCGGTGGATCTCATCATCCGAGTACAGATACGGTCGCGCCCGCTTCGGTTGGAATGGCAACAAACCTTGCGGTGGAATCTGCGTTCGCGGATCGGTCGCGCTGCGATAGCGCGCAAAGCCGCGTACGAAGCTCAGCCGTTGTGCCCAGTGTGCCGGTTGTACGTTCGCAGGTTGTTGCGCCCAGGCGAGAGCCAATGCCTGGGTGATGTAGGACGCGCGGCGCTGCTGCATGAACGCGGCGAAATCGAGCAGATACTTGCCAGCCTCCCGGAGCTTGAATCCCAGATCCCGCCGCATACTCAGATACTCTTCAATGGCCTGCCGAAGTGTGTTCATTGCGCACCTCCCGGCCACGGCAAGGCAAGCGTACGCAATGCCACGATATCAATCTTGGTATAGATCTTCGTGGTCTGTAGATGGCGATGGCCCAACACGTCGCCGATCTCACCGAGCGAAGCGCCCTTGCGCAACATCTCAGTGGCTAGTCCATGGCGGAACTGATGCGTTCCAGTTGTTGGGGCATCAACGCCGGCGCGCTGGAGTGCATGCCGAACGATTGATCCAACGCCACTGGCACCTTGAAAGCCGCGGACCGGCGCTTTGGCGCGCAGAAATACGCAACGACTGGTGCTGTGCGGTCGCCCACGCTGCAGGTACGCGGCAATCGCCTTGCCGACTTCCGGAGGCAGGGGTAACCCGCCTCGATGGCCACTCTTGCCGCACACGGTCAATCGCCCCACGCGCCAGTCAATATCATCGAGTTTGAGAGACGCAACCTCACCCGAACGCAGACCCAGTCGTGCGAGCAGGAGCAAGATGGCGTAGTCGCGACGTCCAATCGCAGTGCGCCGATCAATGCTGGCCAGCAACTGACGGACTTGATCTGGCGCAATCGCGCGCGGGATCGACATCATCGACCAGTTGGGTACGATTGGCACGGCAGCTGCCAAGTCCACAGCCACGTCACCGCGATAGCGCGCGTAGCTCAGGAAAGAACGCAACGCACTCGTCATGAGCTTCGCTCGCCTCCGATGCAAGCGCGGCGCTTGGCACTGTACGAATCGCACGACATCGCCGGCACACAGGCGCGAGAGCATGACCGGCCCGTCGCCGAAACGGTGGCTGAGAAAATCGCGAATGAACGGCACGTAGTTGACGATCGTGGCCCTGGCCAACGCGCGCGCTTCGCGCAGGTACTGCTCGTATGCTTCTGCGCAGCGATCAATCGGGGTCAGCTGCTGTACGGCGATCTTCTCGGCGGGAACCACACCCTCACGCCGCAGAAAGTCAATGAAATGTCTGAGCGCGGCAAGGTCGCCAGGGCAAGACCGCAGATGTTGAGCGCGACATTGCAAATACCGCACCGGATGATCGGCGGTGACGCTTTGCAGTGCCACTCGTTCTTGTCCAAGCCATCGGCTAAAACACGCAGCGATCCGAACCTGCCGATGAACCGAACTCACGGCATATCCGAGGGTGTTCAACGCGTTGGCAAACGAGCCGATATAGGCCGCAAGCGGCCCTTCTGGCGTTCGCGAAAGAACCACTTGGCTGCTGATGACGGCGCTCATGATGGACTCCTTGCCCCACTTGGGGCTGATGGAAGGAGTCCAAGACTATGTCTGGCCCGGTCCACGTATCACTCAGGAATACGCGGCCGTCGATCAAATACAAGACATAGTCAGGGAGGGTAGATAGTGCCGGCTATTTCTCTCAAGACATAGTCGGCATACCGCAGCGATGCACCTGCTTGAGGCCGGAGTTGAAATCAACGTCATTCGGGCCTGGCTGGGTCACGTCGGTCTGGAAACGACGAACCGTTATGCTGAGATCAACATCCGGACCAAGGAGGCTGCCGTCGCTCTGTGCGCTCCACCCGATCAATCCTCGGCGGCATCCTCCCAAGAAGGCGCTTGGCACCGGGACGTCGACTTGCTGAAATGGCTCGATTCCCTTTGATTCTTATGTGCCCCTCGGCTCGAGCGCCACCCATCATTCCTGGGGCTGCCGAGCCAGTGCCACATAACGGCGAAGGGAACAAAAACCCGATAATCTGCGCAGCGGCGTCACCAAGACGCATCGCTACGAGCCGGACATCAACCCCAGCTACCGCGATCTGGCCGAGCATTATGGAGTCGCCGTGCTGCCCGCTCGCTCGCGTAAATCAAGAAAGAAACGTATGTTTTCCCAATTCACTGACTTTTCGCTATGCATTTTTGCATGTCAATTAGGCGTTTCTGCCAATTCTTATTGTAAAAAAGCCACCCTATACTCGCGATCAAGCTGGTTTACCCGCATCGTTTCCTAGCCAGTAAGCCACTACAAAAACAATATAGGGCGAACAGCATGAGTGCATGGGTTGACGTCGGCGTATACGCCGAACACAAGCAGTTGTGCAGCTACGCAATAACGGCACCCCTCACTGTGCTCCGCTGGCTCGTGCCACTGCTCATAACGCATTGGTACGACATCGACTTCCCACATCGCCCTCCCATCCCCGGACGTCCATTCGACCGGCAATGAGTCCTGCAACCGCATTCAGGTGACGCCCCCGCACGGGCGTCGCCCGAGTACTCGTCTGCCTCTGAAAAGGCGGAAACAACAACAAAAATCACACTCGGAGCCTCACTATGACGACTGACCATCCGAACCACGCCCATACCTGCGCACAGGTCAGGGCCAATCCCAAGTTCAAGCACCTCACCCGCCAGCGCGCGCTGCTGGCCTGGTCATTGAGCGGCGTGGTTCTGGCTATTTATTATAGTTTCATCATGGTGGTGGCTTTCGTCCCTGCCTGGCTGCACCTGCCGCTGTACGACGGCAGTCACCTCAGCCTCGGCATGCCGATCGGCGTGACAATTATCCTGCTGTCCTGGTTGCTTACCGCCTGGTACGCGGGGCCGACCACGGGTCAGCAACGACAATCCTTACTCGGAGTCGCTGTTTAGAACACTGAAATACTGCCCGCAATGNCGGGGCCGACCACGGGTCAGCAACGACAATCCTTACTCGGAGTCGCTGTTTAGAACACTGAAATACTGCCCGCAATGGCCGCAGAATGGTTTTGCCAGTTTGGACGCCGCACGAGCGTGGGTGAGGGACTTCATGCGTTGGTACAACCACGAGCACCGGCATAGCCGTATCCGGTTCGTCACACCGGCTGAGCGGCATCGAGGACTGGACCATCAGGTCTTAGCCCGGCGACATGAGCCGTACGAACGAGCCAAAGAGAAAAGGCCGGAACGGTGGTCGGGTCGAACGCGTAACTGGGAGCCGATCGGCACCGTGCTGTTGAACCCGGATCGAGAGCAACAGGTCGAGAAAAGAGCGGCATAGTTAGACGGTTGACGCGACAACTACCTTGAAATGGTTCGATAGAGGCTATTGGATATCAGCGTGTCTGAGTCCATCTGGAGAGCTTGTATTTGAGTAGATTTTTTTGTATGGGCGGCGTAGTTTACGTAAACGTCAATTTGCGCTGTAGCACCATAACCAATAAAAATAATCAAGGTTAGAGGGCTTCAAATGTCGTCAGAAATCGTGTTGGAAACGCGTGGCTTGACCAAAGAATTTCGCGGTTTCACTGCAGTGGATTCGGTCGATCTACGTGTGCAGACGGGACACATTCATGCACTGATCGGGCCCAACGGAGCCGGAAAAACGACCGTTTTCAACCTCCTCACCAAGTTTCTCCCGCCCACCCACGGTGAGATCCTCTACCGTGGCCAGTCGATCACCCGTTTGAAACCCAATGAAATTGCCCGCTTAGGTTTGGTGCGGTCATTTCAGATATCCGCAGTGTTTGGCCACATGAGTGTGGTGGAGAACGTCCGGGTGGCACTGCAGCGCAAGCTGGGTAACTCCTTTCACTTCTGGAAGTCCGAGCGCAGCCTCGATGGTCTTAATGAGCGGGCTTTACAGATGCTGGAGCAGGTCGGGCTGCTCGACTACGCCAATACCCTGACCATCGAGCTGCCTTACGGCCGTAAACGCGCACTAGAGTTGGCCACTACCCTGGCACTGGATCCGGAGGTGTTGCTGCTCGACGAGCCGACCCAAGGCATGGGCCACGAGGACGTCAACATGGTCATTGACCTAGTACGTCAGGCCGCCGTAGGGCGCACGGTATTGATGGTCGAGCATAACCTGGGAGTGGTCAGCGAGCTGTGCGACCGCATCACCGTGCTGGCACGGGGGGCGATTCTCGCCGAAGGAGACTATGCCAGCGTCTCCGCCAATCCGTTGGTGCGCGAGGCCTACCTTGGCAGTGAAGCTGTCAGCCTTGCAGGAGGGCACGCATGAACAGTCTGCACACTCCGGATTTCGAGCAGCTGCGGGTCAGCGACCTGCATGCTTTCTATGGCGAATCTCACATCTTGCACGGTATCGACCTGCAGGTACGGCGTGGCGAACTCATCACCTTGCTTGGACGCAACGGCTCCGGGCGATCCACCACGCTGCGCGCGATCATGAATATGGTGGGCCGACGCACTGGCTCGATCGTGGTCAATGGCAACGAGACCATCGGTCTCGCCGCGCACCTAGTCCCACGACTGGGTGTCGGCTACTGCCCGGAAGAGCGCGGTATTTTCGCCAGTCTCAATGTCGAGGAGAACCTGCTGCTGCCACCGATGGTGCGCAGCGACGGCATGAGCCTCGACGAAATCTACGAGATGTTTCCCAATCTCTATGAGCGGCGTTTCAGCCAGGGCACACGCCTGTCCGGTGGCGAACAGCAGATGCTGGCCATGGCGCGGGTCCTGCGCACGGGCGCCAATCTGTTACTGCTGGATGAAATCACCGAAGGCTTGGCCCCGGTGATTGTACAGAAGCTGGCCGAGGTACTGATCAAGCTCAAGAAGAAAGGCCTGACCATTGTGTTGGTGGAGCAGAATTTTCGCTTCGCAGCACCTTTGGCTGACCGTCATTACTTGATGGACCACGGTGAGATCGTAGAGGAAATCAGCGCCGCTGAGCTCGAGTCGAAACAAGAACTCCTGCAGAACTGTCTCGGCGTCTGAGATTCGCTTTATCCCTGCGACATGTATGTCGACGCGGCGTCAGACCCGCCGATATGGGGTCGTTTTGCCCGAAACAACAACAATAACTGTGAAGAGTGGGTGAACTAAATGAAGGTTTTTCAGAAGACTGCACGTGCAATTCTCGTCTCCAGCCTGCTCGTCAGCGCCGCCCAGGCTCAGATCAGCAATGACGAGATACGAATCGGTTATCTGGCCGATATGTCCGGAACTTACCGAGATCTTTCCGGCCCCGGCGGTCTGGAAGCGCTGAATATGGCCGTTGAGGACTTTGGCGGTCAGGTCAACGGCAAAAAAATCGTGGTCTTCAGTGCCGATGACCTGAATAAGCCGGATGTTGGTGCTAACACCGTGCGTCAATGGGTGGATGAGCGCAATGTCGACATGGTCACCGGCATGGTGGCTTCCTCGGTAGTGCTGGCGGCGAGCAAGGTGGTGGAGCAGGCCGGCAAACTGGCGTTGATTTCTGGCGCAGCGGCCTCCAGTCTGACCAATGAGTTTTGCTCACCCAATCACATTCACTGGACCTATGACTCCTACGCCTTGGCCAATGGAACCGCCAAGGCTGTGCTCGCGTCTGGCGGCAAGAGTTGGTTCATCCTGACAGCCGACTATGCCTTCGGCCATGCGATGGAAGCGGACATCACCAAGGTCGTCGAGGCCAATGGCGGCAAGGTGCTCGGCAAGGTTCGCCATCCATTTCCAACCAGCGACTTTTCCTCCTACATCTTGCAGGCTCAGGGATCAGGCGCAGAAGTGATTGCATTTGCCAACGCCGGTTCCGATACCGTCAATTCGCTAATGACTGCCAGTCAGTTTGGCGTCGCGCAATCCGGGCAGAAGCTAGCGGGCATGGTGGTGTTCCTTAACGACATACATGCCATGGGCTTAGCGGTGACTCAGGGGCTGATGTTGACCACTGGCTGGTACTGGGACATGAACGATGAGAGCCGCGCTTGGGCTCAGCGCTACTTCAAGCGCACTGGCAAGATGCCGGGCATGGTGCCGGCAGGCATCTACTCGGCAACCACTAATTATCTGAACGCCATCAAGGCCACTGGCAGCGATGATGCGCAGACGGTACGCGCACAGATGGTGGCGACTCCGGTCAATGACATATTCGCCAAGAACGGCAAGATCCGCGTTGATGGCCGGATGGTTCACGACATGTACCTCGCTCAGGTCAAAACTCCAGCGGAGTCGAAAGGCGAGTGGGATCTGTACAAAATCATTCGCACCATTCCGGGCGAGGAAGCCTACCGTCCTCTGGCTGAAAGCAAGTGCAAGCTGGTGACAAAAAACTGAACGGTTGTGACTCCAGCTATGACCCGGCTGTTGCCAGCCGGGTGTTACAGACTTCCAGCGGGTGGTAAATCATGACAGTCATATTCGGTATCCCCCTGAGCGTAATGTTAGGCCAGTTGCTCCTGGGGCTGATCAACGGGGCCTTCTATGCTTTGCTGAGCTTGGGCCTGGCGATCATCTTCGGGCTCCTGCGGATCATCAACTTCGCCCATGGCGCCCAGTACATGCTGGGTGCCTTCACAGCCGTGCTCGGGTTCAATTACCTGGGCGTGAATTACTGGGTGGCATTGGTGCTGGCGCCGTTGCTGGTGGGTGCACTTGGCATGCTCATTGAGCGCGGCCTGTTGCGGCGGATCGCCGGAGAGGATCATCTCTACGGTTTGCTGCTGACCTTTGGCCTGGCGCTGATCGTCGAGGGCTCATTCGTCAAGTTGTTCGGAGTGTCCGGTTCTTCCTACCCGATGCCGGAGCAGCTCAAGGGCGGCTACAACCTCGGTTTCATGTTCCTTCCCGCCTACCGCGCCTGGGTGATAGTCGCTGCGTTGGTCGTGTGTCTGGCCACCTGGTTCATGATCGAGCGTACACGTCTGGGCTCCTACCTGCGTGCCGGCACCGAGAATCCAAAGCTGATGCAGGCGTTTGGCATCAACGTCCCCCTATTGATCACCCTGACCTATGGCTATGGCGCGGCTCTGGCGGCGTTCGCTGGCGTGCTGGCCGCGCCGATCTACTCGGTGACGCCGACCATGGGAGCCAACCTCCTGATCGTGGTGTTTGCCGTGGTGGTGATCGGCGGCATGGGATCGATCATGGGGGCCATTGTCACCGGTCTGGCCATGGGACTGATCGAGGGGTTAACCAAGGTCTTTTATCCAGAGGCGGCCAACACCGTGGTGTTCTTGGTCATGGTGCTCGTGTTGTTGATTCGTCCTGCGGGACTGTTCGGAAAAGAGGCGTAAACATGATGAGTCTGGAAATCAAGCAAGGCGCTCAGATCCTGCAGCCGAATGCCGACCACGAGCGGCGTCAGGCCGCTGTACGACGCAAGCGTTGGTTTTATCTGACAGTGTTTATCGTAGCGCTGGCCGCGCCGTTGGCGATCTACCCGGTGTTCCTGATGAAGCTACTGTGCTTTGCACTGTTTGCATGCGCCTTCAACCTGTTGCTCGGCTACGCCGGTCTATTGTCCTTCGGTCATGCGGCCTTCCTCGCCAGCGGCGGCTATGTCACTGGCTATCTGCTCAGTCACTATAGCGGCCTAGGGACCGAATTGGGCATTCTCGCCGGAACCTTGGCATCCGCTGCCCTTGGCTTGTTGTTCGGCCTGCTAGCAATCCGGCGCCAGGGTATCTACTTCGCCATGATTACTCTCGCGTTGGCGCAGTTGGTGTTCTTCATCTACGTGCAGGCACCATTCACCGGTGGTGAGAACGGTATGCACGGCGTGCCCCGTGGCCAGTTGCTGGGTCTGTTCGATCTGAACAACAACATGACGATGTACTACTTCGTCCTTGCAGTATTTGTGTTCGGTTATGCGGTGATCCAGCGCACCATCCACTCGCCCTACGGGCAGGTGCTCAAGGCGATTCGTGAGAATGAGCCGCGGGCGATTTCCCTGGGTTACAACGTCGACGCGCACAAGTTGTTGGCCTTCGTCATCTCCGCCGCGCTGACCGGCCTGGCCGGATCAACCAAGACAGTCGTGTTCCAGTTGGCCTCTTTAACCGATGCCCATTGGCATATGTCGGGAGAGGTAATCTTGATGACGTTGCTTGGGGGAGTGGGAACCGTACTTGGCCCTTTCGTAGGGGCCGCGGTAGTGGTCACACTGCAGAGCTACTTGTCTAACGGACCACTGGGTGAATGGGTGCATGTAATCCTGGGCGCGATCTTCGTTATCTGCGTGTTGCTGTTCCGCGTCGGGATCGTGGGCTGGGTACTCAAGTTGGCGCGACGTAACTTCTAAAGCCAGTAAGCAGTTGTCCCTCCAGGCGCGGATCAAAATCCGCGTTGGGGGACTCTGTTGGCCTGATTTAGCCGTTCGAGTCGTTAGTGGGTTGTTTGCGACGCGTGGGAAAACAAAACAAAAACAGGTCGGTTCCACCGACCACCACCCAGGGTATTGCTTTGCAGCGGCCTGTTCCGGGATCGCATTACCCACCTATGAGAGGAGAGCCTTATGTACCTACATCGTTCTGCGCCATTCTGCACTTTGTCGGGTCTTGCTGCTGCTATGTGCGTCTCGGCGCCGGCCTCGGCTGACTTTATCAGCGACAGCAAAGCCAATCTGGACACGCGTAATTTCTACATGAATCGCGACTTCCGTCAGAACGGTGCTGTGCAGTCCAAGGCCGAGGAATGGGCTCAGGGTTTTATATTACGCGTTGAATCGGGTTACACCGACGGCCCGATCGGCGTGGGCGTCGATGCGATAGGCCTGCTCGGCGTCAAGCTCGATTCCAGCCCTGACCGAGTCGGCACCGGCATCCTCAAGAGTGATCGTGAAGCCCCACGACGGGCCCAGGACGAGTACGGCGAAGCGGGATTCACTGCCAAGCTGCGCGCGTCCAAGAGCACCCTTAAACTGGGTACGCTGCAGCCGGTGGTGCCAGCGCTGATGCGTAATGACAGTCGTCTGCTGCCACAGACCTTCCGCGGTGCCTGGCTCAATAGCAACGAGGTGAAAGACCTGACACTCGATCTGGGGCGCATCGATCGGGTCAACCAGCGCGACTCCTCGGATAACGAAGACATGACCGTGTTCAACGGCGGCAGACGCAACATTGTGCTGGGCAACGTCAAGGCCAGTGACGAGTTCCTGTTCGGCGGCGGCAGTTACAAATGGACACCTCAACTATCCACCAGTTACTACTACGGTGGTCTTGACGGCATCTACAAGCAGCACTTGGTTAACTTGGTGCACCAGTTGCCACTGGGTGAGGGGCAGAGCTTCAAGACCGACCTGCGTTTCGCGCGCTCCACCGATGACGGCGGCAGCAATGTCGATAACGATGCCTTTGGCGCGCTATTCACCTATCGCCTCGGCGCCAATGGCTTCACCGCCGGCTATCAGCGTCTGAGTGGCGACACCGGCTTCGCTTACGTAGCGGGTGCCGACAACGCGCTGATCAACCTGGTGCAGATCAACGATTTCGGTAACCAGGACGAGCACTCCTGGCAATTGCGATATGACTTTGACTTCGCCGCCCTCGGCGTGTCGGGGCTGAGTTTTATGACCCGCTACCTGTCCGGCGATAACGTCGACCGTGGTGCAGGGCTGAGCGAGGGTAAGACCTGGGAGCGCAACACCGACATCGCCTATGTGTTCCAGGACGGGCCGCTGAAGAACCTTGGCCTGCGCCTGCGCAACGCCACCACCCGAAGTAACATCGGTAGCGATCTGGACGAGAACCGTTTTATTGTCAGCTACAGTTTGCCAATCTGGTAAGCGCGACCCTCATCAGGATTACGGCCGCAACAAGCGGCCGCAATCTTCAATTATTTATATGAATTAAAAGTTCACTGTGGAGCGAACACTATCATTGTATTCGTGGAGGTACAGCGATGTCCGTCAGCCACTCAGAAATTCGCCCACTCAGGCCTACACAAGAGGTCATTCTTGAAGCTGCCTGTGAGTTAATGGCCTCCCACGGCTTCGGCGGAATGTCCATACGTGCGCTTGCGCAGCAAGTTGGTATACACCCGGGTAGTATTTATAATTATTTCAGTTGCAAGTAGGATATTTGTAAGCGCCCCATAAACCACACATGGCAAAAAACCGATGTGTGCATTTAGCGCGAGATAGTCGGGGTGCAGCTCCACGGCAGCAAGGCTTCGAAGTCTTCAATCGAAGCCGCCAGCGGCAAGCGCTCCAGTACGTGGCGCAGCCACGTATAGGGCTCCTGGCCGTGGCGCCCTTGGGCGTATCGCTGAACAACCAGTTCTTGCGATTATGCCAAGCTTGGCATAATCGTAAAAATTACCTGTTTGTCGGTTCCAATGCCGGCGGAGAACGAGCGGCTGCGATTTACAGCCTGGTGGGTTCGGCCAAACTCAATGACCTGAACCCGCAAGCCTATTTGACACACGTGCTGGAGCGCATTGCCGAACACCCGATCAATCGGGTCGACGAACTGCTGCCCTGGAACGTTTCTCTCACCCCCACGGAACTCTGCGAGGCCGCCTGATCCATGGTCAAAACTGTTCGTTTGCCAAAACCCGAGCCTGACCTGTTGCTACTGCACATTGAATTGAAGTGGATCGAACCTGCCATCTGGCGCCGCGTGGCCGTGCCCGAGAACATCACTTTGGGCAAATTGCACACGGTGATCCAGTTCGCGATGGGCTGGGAGGGCGGGCATCTGCACGAGTTTGAAATTGCCGGTGAGAATTACGGCACTCCCGACCTCGAGGGGTGGGGCCCACCCGTTAACCCGGAGGCCCGCAAGACCCTGATCAAAGCGTTATATGGGAAAAAGACGTTTCGCTACCTCTATGACTTTGGCGACAGCTGGGATCACCGGATCGAAGTCGAAAAAGTGCTGCCTGCTATTGCCTGTCCCCAGGTGCCGTATTGCGTCGACGGTGCCAATGCTTGTCCACCGGAAGACGTGGGTGGTGAGCCGGGTTGAATTGCGCAAGGGTTGTCCCTGTGAGCTATAGGCACAGCCCTGAAAGAGTTTTCGCAAGACAGCCCCAAGACCATTCAATCCATGAAAGCTGGGTGGTCTTGGGTTTCTAAATCAGGTGGTTTGAAGGTTTTCGCAAAACCGATCGACTGCATTTATCGACTGATGCTGCCTGTCGCCATCGACAGTATTGGGTCGTTCCCTGCTGATCAAATCCGATGAAATCGGTGGTCTGCGACCCGTTTCTGGTCCAACCGGAGTTAGGTTCGCTGTCGTTCATGCGGTGCTCTACTGCGTTCCAGTCGTACAATTGGAAAAGTCCACTCACCGAAGGACCCTTCCGTGTGGACGACCACACCCGAATTTTCCATGGCGATTACTCGGTGGAAACCGGTAGCAACGCTCAATACCGGATACTGAGGCTGTTCGCAGACTGAGGATACACATAGAGGTAGAAAATTTTTCGAACTCAAAATTTCCCTTTATTTTCAATAACAAAGATAAAAGTTCGATTCCGGCTTCGGGCACCACATATATCAAGGGCTTGCATGAGATACTTCATGCAAGCCTTTTTTGTTGCGCCTCCATAAACCTTTGCCTTTTGCATGAGGGTCGATGGTCCAGACCGGGCGAAGCGTATCCGCTACTTGGCTTTCCAGCTGCCACCGCCGCTCTCGCAGTCGATCTTCGATTGCCGCAGATTCTCGGCTCCGTAATAGAAGGTGCTGATTTTCGCATTGTCAGGGATGTTAATGGACTGGCTGTCCTTGTCCTTGCTGGTTGATTGCGGGTTGGCCAGGGATTCCTGGGTGAGGGTTGCAAGGCAGGTGGCCTGGTAGTGATCGCCACACTGCTGGACCTTCTTCTTGGTGCTGGTCAGCATTTCCCGGCTTTCATTGCTGCAGGACCAGTCTATGGCATCTACCGGCATGCCTTCGTATTCATAACAGGTGTGGGATTCGACCACCGGCACGGAAGGGCTCTGTGATCTTGTGGTGACGTCGCATCCTTGGGCTACCACCATGCCTGGGCTCAGGCAGGCGAGCAAAAGCAGGAGTTTACTGTTCATCGGGATTTCCTCTCCGAAGCGCCCCAGGGTCAATTCGGGGGCATATGGAGTTTGAAAAGCGCTGAACGGCCTCGTTCCATTGGATTGGGCGCCCACTGAATCCCGGGCAAAAAAATGACCCGCATGCGGGCGGGCCAAGGGGATTCATCAAAGGAGTGAATCCACTGTAGGGCACTCGATGTGAAAGGGACGTGAAAAGAGTTTCGCAAGGCCTTGTGGTTAAAAAGAGGTCATTTCAATCAGACAAGGACGCATCCGGTGACGGTGGCGTCGCCGTTAATGCGTCCTGAATCAGAACAGCGCTTGCATCGGGGCGTCCTGTGCTTACTACCTGAAGCGCGGCAGCGGCCTGTCAACCGGTTGCAGTGAGGACAGGGTGTTGCGGATGAGCGGCGTGTCTTTTTCAATGTCATTGAGCCGATCGCGGATTCGCAGGGCAGTTGGGTGCCCGCCTTGATGATCGACCCAGTCGGCAATTTCCTTGCACGCAGCCGCCAGTCGCGCCTGGCGTGAATCAAGCAGGGTAAGCAGGGTGGTGATGGACTCTTTTTCGGACATGACACACCTCCGTTCAAGAAACCTGGTAAATGGCAGCAAACAACCCGCAAGGTGCGAGCAGGCTGTCGATGGGTAAGCCGCTCCGTCAGCGCTTCAAGTATAGACCCGTACTTCAGCCCTGTCGGACCGTCACACGGGACCTGTCATTGAGACGCTGACATTCACGGCGCGCGTCTTCTTCCAAATCGAATCCGTCGCCGATGAAGCCGCGGGTGCGGGTGTCTGTCACCCTGTACCAGACCGAGGCATCGGGTGGCGCATGGCTGACTTCACCGGCTCGGCGTCCGTGGATGATGATCTTGTTGCACCGCTTGACGACGAATATGTCTTCCATGGCTCCACCGCTGCAGATTCTTGTTCACATCAACTATAGAAGCCATTTGCAATCGTGCAAAAAATCCGCAGGGCCAAAGCTCTATGGGTCCGGCACATTCGGTGCCAGCCACATGCCCTGCTAGCCCTTCGAGGGTCATCGCATGTCGGCGATCTGCGTCGTTTCGACCATTTTCTCCAGGAACATGGCCAGTCCGACTTCCTCGGCTCGCAGCCCCTTGCGGGTTCTGGGCTTTGGCAGCTCAGCTAGCGCGCCCAACAGAAAATGCTCCAGCACCGCCGGATGGATGTAGCACTTACGGCACACCGCCGGGGTATTGCCCAGTTGTTTGGCGACATTTTTCACCATTTCAACCACGTGGCGCTTGGCGTCTGATTCCGGCTCCCAGTGCAATTCGCGTAACACCGACAACGCCAGCGCGCTGCCGGCCCAGGTGCGGTAATCCTTGGCGGTGAAGTCGGCGCCGGTGAGCGTTTGCAGATAGGCGTTTACGTCTGAAGAACTCACCGTGCGGCGCTCACCGTTTTCGTCCAGATACTGGAACAGGTTCTGTCCGGGTATCTCCAGGCAGCGCTTGATTATTCGCGCCAGGCGCCGGTCCTTGACGGTGATCTGATGCTCTACGCCGCTCTTGCCGCGGAACTGGAACAGGATCGCACTGCCATTGACTTCAACATGGCGGCTGCGCAGGGTCGTCAGGCCGTAGGAGCGGTTGTCCCGGGCGTATTGAGCGTTACCGACGCGGATCAGTGTCGCGTCAAGCAAGGTGATTACGGTGGCCATGACCTTGTCACGGCTGAAGCCGGGAGCCTCGAGCAATGCTTCAAGTTGCTTGCGTAACTTGGGCAAAGCCAGGCCGAAATCTCTGAGGCGTGAGTATTTGTCGGCGTCGCGTACTTCACGCCAGCGCGCATGATAACGATACTGCTTGCGACCCCGTGCATCACGTCCGGTGGCCTGCAGATGGCCGCGTGGATCGGCGCAGATCCACACGTCGGTGTAGGCCGGCGGCACCGCGAGGGCATTGATGCGTTTGACCTCGTCCGGATCGGTGATGTGCTGGCCGGTCGAGTCGAAGTAGCAGAACTTGCCGCGTAGTTTCCGGCGGGTGATTCCAGGTTGCGTGTCATCGACATAGTGCAGATCGGGAGGCAACGCAACGGGCAGATCGGTATCGGGCATGGCGGTAGTCCTGGCTTGCAATCAATTGGCCGTTACAGCGATTGACCGCACGCAATCGCAGTGGTGCCGGCGAATTTAAGCCAGCACCGCCACCGCCTTGATCTGCGCCCACAATTGCTGGCCGGGATGCACACCCAACTGGTCCCGGGAGTAACGCGTGATGCGCGCCAGCAGCGGCGTGCCACCGGCTTCCAGGCGTATCAAAACGTGAGCGGCATTGTCCGCGGGCATTTCACTGATCACCGTGACGGGCAGGCGATTGAGAATGCTGCTGTGCTCGGCGGCGTGCAGGCTCAGGCTGACATCTCGTGCCTGCACCTTGCACCGCAGCGCCTGGCCCAGGGTCATTGGCGAGTGCGCTACGCGAATGTTCATGTCGCAGGCGGGCAGTTGCAGCGTCAGCAACTGGTAGTGGGCATCGTAAGCGACAACCAGGCCCTCGATCACCACGCCTGCTTCGTCTCCCAACGCGAGCGGCAGGTCGAGACGCGCCAGGGTGGCGCCGATCGGTCCGCTGGCCAGGGCCTTGCCATCGCTTAGCAGAACAATATGATCGGCCAGGCGCGACACTTCATCCTGTGAGTGGCTGACGTACAGGACGGGGATTTCCAGTTCGTCGTGCAGGCGCTGCAGGTACGGCAGGATCTCGTTCTTGCGCTGACTGTCGAGCGCCGCGAGTGGCTCGTCCATCAAAAGCAGCCGGGGACTGGTGAGCAATGCGCGGGCTATGCCGATGCGCTGGCGCTCGCCGCCCGACAGGTTCTGCGGATGTCGATCAAGCAGATGGCCAATGCCCAGCAGCTCGGTCGCGTGCGTCATGTCGACCCGCCGCTGGGAGGCGGGAATGCGCTTGAGGCCGAACTGCAGATTGGCCAGCACCGACAGATGCGGAAACAGGCTCGCTTCCTGGAACACATAGCCCAGGGCGCGCTTGTGTGCTGGCACGAAAACCCCCTTCGCGCTGTCTTGCCAGACTTCATCATTGATCTGGATAAAAGCCTGACCAGCCTTCTCCAGCCCGGCGATGCACCGCAGGCAGGTGGTCTTCCCGGAGCCGGAATGTCCGTACAGCGCCGTCACGCCACGGCCGGGCAATTGCAGATCGACGTCCAGGGCAAACCCCGGATAGTCCAGTTTCAAGCGCATATCAATCATCGATCAGCTCCAGCCCGCGCGGGTCTTGCGGCTGGAGTAGAGCGCCAGCAACACGGCAAACGAAAAGACCAGCATCGCCCCGGCCAGCCAATGGGCCTGGGCGTATTCCATCGCTTCGACATGGTCGTAGATTTGTACCGAGACCACCCGGGTTTTGTCCGGGATGTTGCCGCCGATCATCAGTACGACTCCGAACTCGCCGACCGTATGGGCAAAGCCGAGAATGGCTGCCGTGATGAAACCGGGACGTGCCAGGGGCAGGATCACGCTGAAAAAAGTGTCCCAGGGATTGGCCCGCAGCGTCGCAGCCACTTCCAGTGGCCGCGTACCGATAGCGGCAAAAGCATTTTGCAGGGGTTGCACCACGAATGGCATGGAATAGAGCACCGAGCCAATCACCAGGCCGGCAAAACTGAAGGTCAGGGTGCCGAGCCCGAGTGATTGGGTGAGCTGGCCGACGACACCGTGGGGGCCCAGCGCGATCAACAGGTAAAAACCAATCACCGTAGGGGGCAAGACCAGGGGCAGGGCGACGATCGCCCCGACCGGACCGCGTAGCCAGGAGGTGGTACGCGACAGCCACAACGCGATCGGAGTGCCGATCACCAACAGGATGACCGTCGTCAGCGACGCCAGTTTCAGGGTCAGCCAGATGGCAGCAAAGTCGGCACTGGTCAGGCTCATTTAAAGTTGATAACCGTAGGATTTGATAACGGCAGCGGCTTTCGGCCCCTTGAGGTAGTCAACCAGCGCCTTGGCGGCTGGATTGTCCTTGCCCTTGTTGAGGATCACCGCGTCCTGCTTGATCGGGTCATGCATGTCCGCCGGAACGATCCAGGCCGAGCCGCCGGACACTTTGCCGTCTTTGTAAACCTGCGACAAGGCGACGAAACCGAGCTCGGCGTTGCCGGTGGACACAAATTGGTAAGCCTGGGTGATGTTCTGGCCTTCGACGATCCTGGCTTTGACTTGATCGGTCAGGCCCAGCCGGGCCAGCACTTGGGTAGCCGCCAGCCCGTACGGCGCAGCTTTCGGGTTGGCGATGGCCAGATGCTGATACTGGTTATCGCTAAGGACTTTGCCCTGGCTGTCGACGTATCCGCCCTTGGCCGACCAAAGCGCCAGGGTGCCAATGGCGTAGGTGAAACGTGAGCCCTTGACGGTATCGCCCTCGTTTTCAAGCTTCTGCGGCGTGCTGTCATCGGCTGACAGGAACACTTCGAAGGGCGCGCCATTCTTTATCTGGGCGTAGAACTGGCCGGTGGCGCCGTAGGCAGCTATCAGCTTGTGACCGGTGTCTTTCTCGAAATCGGCAGCGATCGCCTGGAGGGGGGCGGTGAAATTGGCCGCGACCGCGACCTGGACTTCGTCGGCCTGGGCCGATCCAGCCGTGCAGACAGCCAGCAGGCTCATAAGGGCAGCAGGGGCAAAACGTGAGGCGCGAGGGGTCATGAACGGCTCCGTGACGGGCAGGTACAGCAGTGGGTACTAAACGCTATGTAGCGAAATATATAGCGAAATACCTGCAAACGGAACTCGATTGTATACATGTTGCCGAGAACGATCCCCGTAGGCGCCTTTGCCAGCTCCTACAGAGTGAGGCGGCTCAGGTCAAGTGGATCAGCTTTGCCAACCCTTCCTCTGCCAGTTTGCGGGTCAGTTCTGCCGTGCTCAGCTCCTTCCCGAGGGGAAACGCCTGCCCTGCCCAGAGGTTGCTGAAGTCGGCTTCTCCCTTGGCACGCAGTGGCAACAACGCGCCCCCGGCAAGCGGAAAGGCCGGGGCCTTGTCACTCATTGGCCCCAGCTCGCGCATCACTCGATTGAGAATGCCCCGTGCCGGGCGGCCGGTGAAAAGATTGGTCACGGCCGTGTCACTTTCCCTGGCGGTGCGCAGTGCCTTGTGATGAGAGGCGCTGACCTTGGCTTCCGGGGTGAACAGGTAGGCGGTACCGACCTGCACCGCGCTCGCTCCCAGCATGAACGCAGCCGCCACGCCACGGGCGTCACTGATGCCGCCTGCGGCAATCACCGGGATTTTCACGGCATCGACTATCTGCGGCACAAGGGCGAATGTACCCACCTGGCTACTCAGGTCGTCGCTGAGGAACATGCCCCGATGCCCCCCCGCTTCATTGCCCATGGCAATGATCGCGTCGCAACCGTGCTGTTCCAGCCAGATCGCTTCTTCGACCGTAGTAGCGGACGACAGCACTTTTGCGCCGGTCGCCTTGACGCGGTCGAGCAGTGACTTTTCCGGCAGGCCAAAATGAAAGCTCACCACTTGCGGTCGCAGTGCCTCTACGACTTCGCAGGTGGCGTTATCAAACGGCGCGCGATTGGACACCGGCGTCGGCGCATCGAAATCCACGCCCAGTTCGCTGTAATAAGGCTCCAGCAGATTCTTCCAGTCCCGGGCACCTTGTTCGTCGGCCACGGGCGGTTGATGGCAGAAAAAATTCACGTTGATCGGGCGTTGGGTCTGCGCGCGAATGACCTTCAGTTCTTCGCGCAGTTGGTCGGTGCTCAACAGGGCTGCGGGCATGGACCCCAGGCCTCCGGCGTTGCTCGCCGCGATCACCATGGCCGCACCCGTCGCGCCAGCCATGGGCGCCTGGATGATCGGCAGCTCGATGCCAAGCAGGTCAAGAATGCGGGTATCTGGCCATTGACTCATTTTGGGGGCTCTCCGGCAGGTAGGCAGGGCAGGGACAGTCGGGCTGGATTTGTACCAGCAATCGCGGCGCCAAGGCCAGTGCTGCCGCAGCGCTCATTTCAAACAAGTCTCACGTCCAACAGCCGTATCGGGGCGTGCTTCGCGCTCCAGCAACTCTCGCTTGCGCTCCACACCCCACCGATACCCCGACAGGTCGCCGTCACTGCGCACCACGCGATGACAAGGAATCGCCACTGCCAGATGATTTGCGCCACACGCCTGCGCTACCGCCCGGAAAGCTTTCGGGGCGCCGATCTGCCGGGCAATTTCAGCATAACTGGCGGTGCTACCCGGCGGAATATCCCGCAGCGCCTGCCATACCCGCTCCTGAAACGCCGTTCCGCGCACATCCAGGGGCAAATCCAGGCCCAGGGCCGGGGCTTCGATGAAGCCGACGACCTTGGCAATCAATTGCTCGAAGGCCTGATCAGCCCCCAGCAGATTGGCCTGACGAAACCGATCCTGCAGATCGCAGACCAACTGATGCGGGTCGTCCCCCAGCAGGATCGCGCACACCCCGCGCTCGCTTTGCGCCACGAGGATCGCGCCGAGTGAGCACTGGCCCACGGCAAAAAGAATGTCGTTGTTCTGGCCGGCGGCGCGGTAATCGGTCGGTTTCATGCCCAGTACATTATCCGCCGCTGCGTAGAAGCGGCTATTGGAGTTAAATCCGGCGTCGTAGAGCGCCTCGGTGACCGAGCCGCCATCGCCCAGGCGCTGGCGCATTTTGCGCGCGCGATGGGCGCAGGCATAACCCTTGGGGGTCAGGCCAGTGATCGCCTTGAACACCCGATGGAAGTGAAAGCTGCTCATGCCTGCTGCCGAGGCGAGATCATTGAGCACCGGCACTTGCTCGGCGGTTTCTATCTGGCGGCACGCCGCTGCTACAGTCGCGGCATGCTGCGCGGCGAGATCACTTTGATCCTTCGCCGCCCTGTTGCTTGGGCGATATCCTGCTGCCTGGGCTTGCTCGGCAGTATCGAAGAACTGCACATTCTTTGGATTGGGCAAGCGCGCCAGGCTACTGGGGCGGCAATAGACCCCCGTGGTTTTCACCGCATAGACGAATTGCCCGTCTGCGCGCGGATCGCGCGCAACCACGGCAGCCCAGCGGGGATCGTCCTCGATGGCGCCAGTCGTCGAAGGAGTGGTCATGGCTTCACCTGCATGGAAGGGTTTGATCCAGCTTAGGGGGTCGCGCGCTACGCAACACTCCGCGGCTTGCGATTGAACTCGAAAGGCTCACCGCGCCGCCCGGAAGGTGAAGTTGATGCGCTGCTCCCCCAACCGTGGATGCTGGCCGTCCTTGATAGGCAATACCCCGTGATAGCGCAAGCGATCGACACCGCCCCATACCACCACATCGCCATGAAACAGCGACACTTTCTGGCATTTGTCACCGCGTTCGAATCCACCAAACAGGAAGACCGCCGGCAACCCCAGGGATACCGAGACGATTGGCGCTGCCATGGACGTCTCGTCCTTGTCCTGATGCAATGACATTTTTGCACCGGGGGCATACCGGTTGATCAGGCAGGAGTCAGGAACAAAGCCTGCAAATCCAGCTTCCAGGGCGGCTGCCTGGGCAAGGTGGAGAAACACCTCGGGCATTGGCGGCCAGGGCTTGCCGCTCGATGGATCGTGGCGGGTGTAGTGATAGCCACTGCGGTCGGTGGTCCAGCCCCAGGTACCGCAGCTGCTCAGCGCGGCCGACATGGTGAAGCCCCCTGGGGTCACCATTTGCCGAAAAGGCGCGGCCGCGAGGACAGCATCCAGCTCCGGCAGCAAACGTTCAAGCCAGGGCAGGACGAAACCCCGCAGCACCCAGGATTGCTCGGCAATCTGCTCGCGCTTTGGCGGTTGCTCAGGTTCGTGATCGGCGAACAGGTCCAGGGTGAAAGAGCTCATAGGTGGTCACTCATCGAGACGATGATCAGCGATTCGCAAGATGTCGGCGTTACAGTGCCTTGCTCACGCTGATCTCGCTGATGACATCTTCGCCCTGGCCGTGAATCACGTCCAGCGCGGCCTTGGCTTCTTCGGCAGTGCCGTTTTCAAGCTGGGCGAACTCAAACCGGCGTTCGCCGTTGAGCTTGTATTTGATGACGTACTTGGTCGTCTGGGCCACGGTCATACCTGCAAGTCGGGAGGTGGAAATGCCACTCAGCTCAGTTTCGAGCTGGAGCGGCGGATGATCTTGATCGAGTGCGTGAGGGTCGGCTTGCGGGTCACGCTGATCGCCCGGTTGGTCACCGTGTCGATTGTGATGTTCCAGAAACCGGTGCTCGGTGCGGTAATCCGCGCCGGAAAAGTGTCGAACGCGCCGCCGTGGTACGTGTGGCGACCACCATTCTTGAAGCTGCGGAAGTTGGCGTCGTTCATCAAGCGGATGTTGCAGGTTTGCGAGCATTGAATGACGACAATGTCGTCTTCGTTCAGGTGCTCGCGCTGGTGGATAAATTTCATGAGGCGCCTCCAGAAGGGCTTTTTCTACAAAATCAAAACGATAGCTGGGCAATTGCCGCAGTTTATCAGCCCGAACAGGTTATTATCCGGTCGCCTTGGTCCACTTTGGCAATAAATGCAGAATTTTGGACATCCATCAGCGATTAATGCAGGCAGCCTCGGAGAAAAACAGCATTTGTGCTGTCGGAGGGTCTTTATCGGAGGTTTTATATGAAGTGGGGTGTAGGGTTACTGCCGTTGGCGTTGGTGATCAGTGGTTGCGCAAGTGTCTCGGAGATCAATGAAACGCTGCCGACCATGAGCGTGATCTCCGGCAAGAAACCCCATGAATATGCGCAGTGCCTGACCGAAAAGCTTGCCAGCAGCCGTGGCGCCTTGCAGGTTGAGCCGCACAAGGATGGCGTGCGCGTCATCGTACCGCAGAAGTTTTCCTCGGGGCCGGCCGCCGTATTTGATATCGAGGACCGTTCCAGTGGCAGCAGCATCAAGCTGCACGAGCGCATTTCCAATGTGCCGTTGCGCCCCACGGATGTGCGCGACGCTGCAACTGCCTGCATTTCCGGCTGATAGAATACCGCCGGTCAGCACTGATGCCGCCTCAGCGACGCTTTGGCGGCATTGTCATTTCTGGAGTCGAGCATGAAGCGAGAGCAAGTACGGGAACGTCACGCCGAAGGGAGTATTTCGGCCACCCATGTGATTCAGAATCCGGCGAACTCGGGGGAGTGGATCGTTTTCTTCAAGAAGAGCGCCGGGCGCAGTTACTTTCTGGTGGATGATAACGACGAAGTCGAGTCCTTCAGCCGTCTCGACGATCTGATCGAGACCGTTCGCGGCCTCGGGATCAAATTTGCGGAAATCCACATGTAGGGCAGGGCGCCTTACTTGCAGACCACCACCACACTGCGGTTTTTGAAGTTGCCGACGTCCACCCCAAGGGTTTTGTCGCTTTCCTTCAACGAAGGTGTGCCGTCGGTGCCGACGATCCGGTAGCCGGTGCCAGCGCAGGAGGCATCGGCTTTTTCATAGCAGGTGGCCCAGGAATTTGCCTCTCCGGAACAGTCGATGGCCAGGCCTTGTTCCCCGTTGTTGAGGTAGGTGGTTTCAGAGGTGGCGCAGCCGCTCAGGGCCAATACTGCAATCAGTGGCAAAAATTTATTCATGTCGTTGTCGTCGTCAGGATGATGGGGCTAAGCCTGTGACAGCGCTGGCATCAAAAGGTTATAGCCAAAGGCCACTTATTACCGTCTTATCTAAAACTGCCCGCAAAAAAAGCCCTGCGCGAGTCAGGGCTTGGGTGCGACAGGTACTGATCAGCGCTTGTCTTTGCCACGTCGGCCAGTGCTGGCGTGTTCCAGCTCCAGTACCGATGCTACCTCAATCGCCATCGCCTCTGTCGGGAAGGCTCCGGCGCCGACATCTTCACCGTTGGCACCCGCTACTCGCCATTCGCCAGGCTTGACTTGCTTGATCTGGTAACCGTTGACTATTTTTGCTTCCGACATGTATCTGCCTCGTTGGCTGGTTCAATTGCGCAATGATAACGCCAAATGCACTCACCGGGTGCTGATGGGCGTATGGTGGTGCGATTGCGCGCCGATTTTCCCGTCGGCGCACGGCGTCCAGCTTTTCTGCTATCTATAGGAGGCGAATTGTTCTGGGGAACTATCCGACAGAATATTTCTCTATGATGGCATCGGTTAGCCAGTGCGGGGCATTGTAAGGTGCCCGCCGCCTGATTAGACTGCGCCGAAACTCGTACACACAGCCCTTACAAGGACTTTTATGATCAAGAAATGCTTGTTCCCAGCAGCCGGTTACGGTACTCGCTTCCTGCCAGCGACTAAAGCCATGCCCAAGGAAATGCTGCCGGTGGTAAACAAGCCACTGATCCAGTACGGCGTTGAAGAAGCCCTGGACGCTGGGTTGACCGAAATCTCCATCGTGACCGGCCGCGGCAAACGCGCGCTGGAAGATCACTTTGACATCAGCTATGAGCTGGAAAACCAGATCAAGGGCACCGACAAGGAAAAATACCTGGTCGGCATCCGCAAGTTGCTCGACAACTGCTCGTTCTCCTACACCCGCCAGACCGAAATGAAAGGTCTGGGCCACGCCATCCTGACCGGCCGTCCGCTGATCGGTGACGAACCCTTCGCCGTGGTCCTGGCGGATGACTTGTGCGTGAACCTTGAAGGCGACGGCGTACTGACCCAGATGGTCAAGCTGTACAAGCAGTTCCGCTGCTCGATCGTGGCCATCCAGGAAGTTGATCCGCAAGAGACTCACAAATACGGCGTAATCGCCGGTGAGATGATCCGCGACGACATCTACCGCGTTCACAGCATGGTTGAAAAGCCAAAACCTGAAGATGCGCCGTCGAACCTGGCGATCATCGGTCGCTACATCCTGACTCCGGACATCTTCGACCTGATCGAACAAACCGAGCCAGGCAAGGGTGGCGAAATCCAGATCACCGACGCCCTGATGAAACAGGCACAAAACGGCTGCGTGATGGCCTACAAGTTCAAAGGCAAGCGTTTCGACTGCGGTGGTGCCGAAGGCTACATCGACGCGACTAACTTCTGCTTCGAGAACTTCTACAAGACTGGCAAGGCTTACTGATAGCCAGGCGTGCTTGTAATGAAAAGCCACCTTCGGGTGGCTTTTTCTTTTTCAGGCCCCAAATAAACGCCCAGCACTTGCCCAGCATGCGTGTGCAGGTATGCTGTTGACCTGCCGAGGAGATTGAAGATGGCCTACGATTTTGACCTTTATGTGATTGGCGCCGGTTCTGGCGGTGTGCGGGCTGCTCGATTTGCTGCCGGTTTTGGCGCGAAAGTGGCCGTGGCCGAGAGTCGCTATCTGGGTGGCACTTGTGTGAACGTCGGCTGCGTGCCGAAAAAGCTGCTGGTCTACGGCGCGCATTTTGCCGAGGACTTCGAGCAGTCGTCCGGTTTCGGCTGGACACTGGGCGAGGCGAAATTTGACTGGGCGACCCTGATTGCCAACAAGGACCGCGAGATCAATCGCCTCAACGGCATCTACCGCAATCTGCTGGTCAACAGCGGTGTGACGTTGCACGAGGGGCATGCCAAGATCGTTGATCCGCATACGGTCGAGATCAATGGCGAGCGTCACACGGCGAAGAATATCCTGATCGCCACCGGCGGCTGGCCGCAGGTCCCGGAAATTCCAGGGCACGAGCATGCCATCAGCTCCAACCAGGCATTCTTCCTGAAAGAGCTGCCAAAGCGCGTGCTGGTAGTCGGTGGCGGCTACATTGCCGTCGAGTTTGCCGGGATCTTCCACGGCCTGGGCGCCGACACCACCTTGCTGTATCGCGGTGATCTGTTCCTGCGCGGCTTCGACGGCGCGGTGCGCAAGCATCTGCAGGAAGAGCTGACCAAGCGCGGCATGGACCTGCAGTTCAACGCCGACATCGAGCGCATCGACAAGCAGGCCGATGGCAGTCTCAAGGCCACCCTCAAGGACGGTCGTGAGCTGGAAGCCGATTGCATTTTCTACGCCACGGGCCGCCGGCCGATGCTGGATAACCTCGGGCTGGAAAACACGGGCGTCAAGCTCGACCAGAAAGGCTTCGTCGAAGTTGACGAGCAATACCAGACCGCCGAGCCGTCGATCCTGGCGCTGGGTGATGTCATCGGTCGGGTCCAATTGACGCCTGTCGCGCTGGCTGAGGGCATGGCGGTCGCGCGACGCCTGTTCAAGCCCGAGCAATACCGTCCAGTGGATTACAAAATGATCCCGACCGCGGTGTTCAGCTTGCCGAACATCGGCACTGTCGGCTTGACCGAGGAAGAGGCGCGGGACGCCGGGCATGAAGTGGTGATCTACGAAAGCCGTTTCCGCCCGATGAAGCTGACCTTGACCGAGTGTCAGGAGCGTACCCTGATGAAACTGGTGGTCGACGCGAAGTCCGACAAGGTGCTGGGTTGTCACATGGTCGGCCCCGACGCCGGTGAAATCGTTCAGGGCCTGGCGATCGCGTTGAAGGCTGGTGCGACCAAGCGCGACTTCGACGAAACCATCGGCGTCCATCCGACGGCCGCCGAAGAATTCGTCACCATGCGTACGCCGGTCGATCGTTAATCGGCTGTTGCCGCGTCTGGGGCTGTCGCAACGGCAGTCGCCAGGCGCATGCTTTCATCAAGGCTCGCCCGGGTCTTCTGCAGTTCTGCTTCCAATCCCTTGTTGAGCTGCGACTGCTCTTCAACGCTCTGTTTAAGCGACTGGCTTTCCAGCAACGCCGCGCGCAGGCGTTCCTGGAGGAGGGTGCGCTCGCTGTCGATGCGGTTGACCTGCTCCAGCAACTGATCCTGGCGGTTATGGGTGTGCTTGAGCTGTTCCTGCAACAGGCTCAGCTCGCGCAGCGTGCCACGGTTCTCCGTCAGCAGGCGTTCATTGTCCCGATGCAGCTGCGTGATTTCGTCCTGGCGTATCAAGGCGCTCTGCTGGGCCTGGCGCAGCTCCATCTGAATCTGTTGCACCTGCCCTTCATGGCGGCGCTGCTCCTGCTCACGCTGTTCCTTGACCGCGTTGCGATAGTGCTCCAGCGCGTCGCGGGCGTGCAGGTGCTTTTCTTCCAGAGAGCGAATCTGCTCATCCTTGTCCTGCAAGCGTAATTCGAAATCTGCCAGCGCCTGGTTGAGTCCAGCGTTGCGCGTCTGCTCGGTCTGCAATAACGCGAGCGTGTTCTGCAGAGTGTCCGATTCCTGGGTCAGGGCCAGTGTTTGCACTTCGTATTGCTGTTGCAGCTCGGTGTTGGCTTCCATCGCTTGGGCCAGCTGTGCGTCCAGTGCCTTTTTTTGCTGATCGAACTGCGCGCGAGCTTGGTCAATGGGTTCCTGCGCCTGCTCTTTAAGCCGTTGGGCGAGGCGGGCGACCAGCCCGGCGAGCTCGTCATCGATCGGTTCGCTGGTCGCATCTGCAGGCTCGCCAGCGTCGTCGAGCTCCTTCAAATATCGGTGAATAGTAGTCTTTGAGCCCGTATTGCCCATTTCTATGCGTACAGCGTCAATGCTCGGGTGTTCGCCCCGGGCAAGGATTGCCAGGCGTGCCGTTTGAACCACTGCTTTGTTAATGCCGCCGCGAGCCATGAGCTCTCCTACGATTTCGTACTGTGGTACATACCACTAAAAAACGATTGTACCATGATTAGATAAGCAGATAAAATCCTTGAATCCTAACATGGGATATATTGGTATTATCCCGTGTGATATGCTTTCTCAGGTGTCAGCGGCCCCCAAATCCGTACACAACGCCCTGTAGGAGCGAGCTCGCTCGCGAAAAACCGCAAAGCGCCGCTGGCCATCTGACCCACCGCATCATCGTTAACGACCATCGCGAGCAAGCTCGCGCCTACAGAAGGCAAGTTCCATGAGCGGGTTTGATCGTCCAGAAGGCAGGTCGCATGAGCGAGCTTGATCGTTACCTTAATGCCGCCACCCGCGACAACACCCGGCGCAGTTACCGCGCCGCGATCGAGCACTTCGAAGTCAGCTGGGGCGGCTTCCTGCCCGCGACCGCCGACAGCGTCGCGCGTTATCTGGTGGCGCATGCCGGCGTGCTTTCGATCAACACCTTGAAGCTGCGCTTGTCGGCGCTGGCCCAGTGGCACAGCAGCCAGGGATTTGCCGACCCCACCAAGGCGCCGGTGGTGCGCAAGGTGTTCAAGGGCATCCGCGCACTGCACCCGGCACAGGAAAAGCAGGCCGAGCCGTTACAGCTGCAGCACCTGGAGCGGGTGATTGCCTGGCTTGAACGAGAGGCGCAGATCGCTCAGGCCGAACACGATCAACCGGGCTTGTTGCGCGCCAGGCGCGACACCGCGCTGATCCTCTTGGGATTCTGGCGAGGATTTCGCAGTGACGAGTTATGTCGCGTCCAGATCGAGCACGTCCAGGCCAGCGCCGGTGCCGGAATCAGCCTGTATTTGCCGCGCAGCAAGGGTGACCGTGACAACCTCGGCAAGACCTACCAGACGCCAGCGCTCCAGCGCTTGTGCCCGGTGCAGGCCTATATCGCCTGGATCAGCGCCGCCGCGTTGGTGCGGGGCCCGGTGTTCCGCGGTATCGACCGCTGGGGACATTTGAGCAAGGAGGGCTTGCACCCCAACAGCGTGATTCCTCTATTGCGCCAGGCGTTACAGCGCGCAGGCATCGCCGCCGAGCACTACACCAGCCATTCCCTGCGCCGGGGTTTTGCCACTTGGGCCCATCAAAGCGGCTGGGATCTGAAATCGCTGATGAGTTACGTCGGCTGGAAAGACGTGAAATCGGCGATGCGTTACGTCGAGGCCAGTCCGTTCCCCGGCATGACCCGCCTGGTCGAAAAGCCACTGGCGTCCTAGATTCCGTTTTCTTCTATTAATACTGTCGGCTAATAGCGAAAACCAATCAGCAGCATGAGCTTTGCCAATGAGCCATCGAGGGATTGGATAGGTAGGATTCATCTCATCAACTTTTCAACCCCTGACGGAGAGTCATCGATGCCTATCATCAACAGCCAAGTTAAACCGTTCAAAGCTGACGCCTTCAAAAATGGCGACTTCGTAAAAGTCTCGGACGCTGACCTGAAAGGCAAATGGTCGGTCGTATTCTTCTACCCGGCGGACTTCACCTTCGTTTGCCCAACCGAGCTGGAAGACCTGGCCGACAACTACGAAGCGTTCCAGAAGCTGGGCGTTGAAATCTACAGCGTGTCCACCGACACCCACTTTGCCCACGCTGCCTGGCACAACACTTCGCCAGCCATTGGCAAGATCCAGTACACCATGATCGGCGACCCTACCCATGCCATCTCCCGCAACTTCGACGTGCTGATCGAAGACGCTGGCCTGGCTGACCGTGGCACCTTCGTGATCAACCCTGAAGGCCAGATCAAGATCGTTGAACTCAATGATGGCGGCGTTGGCCGCGACGCTTCCGAGCTGCTGCGCAAAATCAAGGCCGCTCAGTACGTTGCTGCTCACCCAGGTCAGGTTTGCCCAGCCAAGTGGAAAGAAGGCGAGGCTACCCTGGCTCCGTCCCTGGACCTGGTCGGCAAGATCTAAGACTGTGAAAGCACTATCAGGGCGGGTTTCCGCACCTCAGTAAGCTGCAACCGCCCACTAAAAACGCCCGGGCGAGACTTGCTCGGGCGTTTTTTTATGCCTGCTTTATATGAATTCGAAAAAAGGAAATCGCCCGTATGTTGGACGCCAATCTTAAAGCCCAGTTGAAGTCATACCTGGAACGGGTCACCCAGCCGATCGAGATCGTTGCTTCCCTCGACGACGGTGCGAAATCCCAGGAAATGCTCGCGTTACTGAAAGACGTTGCCAGTCTTTCCAACCAGATTACCTTGCTCGATAACGGTGACGATGCACGCAAACCATCGTTCTCGATCAATCGCCCAGGTGCCGATATCAGCCTGCGTTTCGCCGGCATCCCGATGGGCCACGAATTCACCTCGTTGGTGCTGGCCTTGCTGCAAGTCGGCGGTCACCCTTCGAAAGCCAGTGTGGAAGTGATCGAACAGATCCGTTCGCTCAAAGGCGAGTTCAGTTTCGAGACCTACTTCTCGCTGTCCTGCCAGAACTGCCCGGACGTGGTCCAGGCGCTGAACCTGATGGCGGTGCTGAACCCGAATATTCGCCACGTGGCGATCGACGGCGCGCTGTTCCAGGCTGAAGTCGATGAGCGTCAGATCATGGCCGTGCCGAGCATCTACCTCAACGGGGTCAACTTCGGTCAGGGCCGCATGGGCCTGGAAGAGATCCTTGCCAAGATCGACACCAGCGGCATCGAACGTCAAGCCGAGAAAATCAGCGGCAAGGAAGCCTTTGACGTATTGGTCGTCGGCGGTGGCCCGGCCGGTGCGTCGGCCGCGATCTACGCTGCCCGCAAAGGCATTCGCACCGGCGTCGCGGCCGAGCGTTTTGGCGGCCAGGTGCTGGACACCATGGCCATCGAAAACTTCATCTCCGTGCAGGAAACCGAAGGGCCCAAGCTGGCCGTGGCCCTGGAAGAGCACGTCAAGCAATACGACGTCGACATCATGAACCTGCAACGTGCCGACAAACTGGTGCCGGGCAAGGAGGGTGAGTTGCACCAGATCCACTTCGCCAGCGGCGCCACCTTGAAAGCCAGGACCGTGATCCTGGCGACCGGTGCGCGGTGGCGTGAGATGAACGTCCCTGGCGAACAGCAGTACCGCAACAAAGGCGTGGCGTACTGCCCACACTGCGACGGTCCGCTGTTCAAGGGCAAGCGCGTGGCGGTGATCGGCGGCGGCAACTCGGGCGTCGAAGCGGCCATCGACCTGGCCGGGATCGTGTCCCACGTGACCTTGCTGGAGTTCGACGTACAGTTGCGTGCCGATGCGGTCTTGCAGCGAAAGTTGCACAGTTTGCCGAACGTAACAGTCATCACCAGTGCGCAAACCACCGAGGTGACCGGCGACGGGCAAAAGGTTAATGGGCTGCGGTACAAGGATCGCAAGTCAGATGAACTTCGCACCGTCGAGCTGGAAGGTATCTTCGTGCAGATCGGTTTGTTGCCCAACACCGATTGGCTCAAAGGCACCATCGAGTTGTCCCCTCGCGGCGAGATCGTCGTTGATGCTCGCGGTGAGACGTCGATGCCAGGCGTGTTCGCTGCCGGCGACGTGACCACTGTGCCGTACAAGCAGATCGTGATTGCGGTAGGCGAGGGCGCGAAGGCTTCCTTGAGCGCATTCGATCACCTGATCCGCACCTCTGCCCCGGCATAAACGCCGAGGGCTGAATACACAAAAACCCCATGAGCGATCATGGGGTTTTTGCGTTTTGGACGAGCCAAATGTGGTTTGGTTTACATTGGGGCTGGCTGGATGATTTCGACCCAGTAGGCGTCCGGATCCTTGATGAAGGCCAGGCTCTTCATGCGGCCATCGGTCAGGCGCTTCTGGAAGTCGCAGCCCAGTGCCTCAAAGCGCTCGCAGGCGGCGACGATGTCCGGGACCGAGATGCAGATATGACCAAAACCCCGCGGGTCGGTGTTGCCATTGTGATAGGCAAACGCCGGATCATTCTCCGTGCCGTGGTTATGGGTCAGTTCCAGGATGCCTGGAATCGACTTCATCCATTCGGTGCGCGCAGCAGCGTCAGCCGGGATCTGGTCTTTGTCGACCAGCGCCAAGAAGTACAGGCTGAATTCCGCCTCCGGAAAATCGCGTTTTTCCACCAGTGAGAAACCGAGGATTCGCGTGTAGAAATCCAGTGACTTGGTGATGTCCTTGACCCGCAGCATGGTGTGGTTGAAGACGAACTTCTGCGTGGCAGTGTCAGGTTGGGCAGTGACACCGGGGAAGGTGTTCAATTCGTGCAGGCTCATGGGCCCTCCGGTCAGTAAATGGGCTATCGAATGGCAGCAATGATACGCAAGGGATCCGACATCACCAAACCCAAAGCGTCCGCTATTGCCTGACGGGCGGGGTGGGCCCAGACTTGCTGACTCAGCCTTTGAGTACGACCTTGCGATGATTCGATTCTGTTTACTGATAAGCCTGCTGTCGGTAATCACCGCCGCCCATGCTGAACCGGCGCTGATCACCTGGCCCAGTGGCTGGGAAGTGGAAGCCGTGCCCCAGGCAGACGCTGCATCGAAAGTGTCGCGCCAACGTGCAGTAAAAAACGATGTGGGCGGTACTCCCGTGCTGGTGATGGAATTGACCATGACCCCAGTGGAACCCGGGCATCAGGTCAATCTGCAGGGCGTGTTGCTGGAGATGCGCAAGTCGCTGCAAAAGGACTTTTTCCAGGGCGGGTATCAAAGTGTTTGCAACAAGATCCACGAAGCACGCTTGAGTAATTTGCAGGCGCTGGAGACAACTTGCACCATTACCCAGAACGGACGGCACGTGCTCTCTCAGACATTGGTCGCGGCCGTGGGCGCGGATAACGCCTATGTACTTTCTTACGCCGGACAAGCCGAAGCGTACAAGGCTAGTCAGGACGAAATAGCTGCCGCTCGTAACAGTTTGAAACTTTAGCGGTGACTAAAAATTGGAGTAGGACAGCTCTAAAGAATTAAGCATAAAGTAAGTATCTAAACGTAAAAAAGCTCTGCGTTGGCAGTAACACTGAAAGAGCGGGCTTGCTCGCGAAAAACGTCAACGATAACGCGTAAGGCCTGACTAAGCGCGATGTCTCTGGGTTCTTCGCGAGCAAGCTCGCTCCTACGATGATCTTAGCCGCGAAGCCATGACTCGACCGTAGACGCCCCGTACTGTTCCTTCCATGATTTCAGGCCGCGGTGGTTGCCGCCCTTGGTTTCAATCAGTTCACCAGTGTGCGGGTTGTGGTAGACCTTGACCACGCGAGCGCGCCGGGTTTTCGGCGCAGACGCCACCTGCAGGCCCGATTTTGCCGGGTTCGGATCGAGAATGGCGATCACATCCCGCAGGCTCTTGCCATAGGTTTTCATCAGCCCCTGGAGCTTCTCTTCGAATTCCATTTCCTTCTTGAGTCCGGCGTCGTTCTTCAAGGTTTCCAGCTGCTTGAGCTGCTCTTGAAGGGCCTTTTCAGCTGCACGAAATTCAGCAAGTCTGGACAATATCTTCACTCCAATAGTTGTGTGATTGATGCCAGCCGTAAATAAAGCTATAAGCCAGGCGCTTTGAAGCGTTTCAGTGCTAAGGGCTCGCTGGCGCATCTTTGTGTGAACAGTAAAAAGTGTAGTGGTTAATACGAAAAGAGTAAATCATGACTTTTTTACATGTAACAACTCCACCTGTCGAAGTGTTCACAGGCGGCGTTATTAGTACGTCGTTTGAGTCGATAAGTTAACGCCCTGTTAATGCGTTAATGAACTGCGCGCCCGGCATGGGTCGCGCAAACAGATAACCCTGCAGGAAGCCGACCCCACGTGCGGTGAGATAATCACTCTGCTCTTCGGTTTCCACACCTTCTGCAACGATGTCCAGATTCAGCTTTACCGAGAGCTCGATGATGCTGTCGAGGATGTGCCGGGACAACACGTCGGCGCCGATCATCGCGACGAAACTTTGATCGATCTTGAGGAAATCTACGTTGAACTGGCGCAGGTAGCCGAGGCTTGAATGGCCGGTACCGAAGTCATCGATGGCGATCTTCACCCCCAGTTCATGCAGTTGTTCGAACAGCCTGTGAGTGATATCAGTGGGCTCGATCAGTTCTCGCTCCGTCAGTTCCAGCACCAGGCAGACTGAGCCCTGGGTGAAATGGCTAAGGAATGTGCGGCAATCGTTGATCAGTTGCAGGTCCCTGCAGTGACGGGCGGTGATGTTGACGCTGATGCGCAAGGGTTGCTCGAATGAGCTGGCGATGGGCGCCAGCAGTTCGGCGGTTTGCTGCATCAGCGAGCGGGTCATGGGCACGATCAGCCCGGAGTGCTCGGCAAAGGGGATGAACAGGTCCGGCCGCACCAGGCCTTCTTTCGGATGGTTCCAGCGCATCAGCACTTCGGCGCCAGACCACTGTTTACTGTCCCCCGACACGACCGGCTGGAAGTACGGAACAAACTCCCTGGCTTCCAGCGCCCGTTGCATCTCGACACTTGGCGACGTCGAGCGCTTCTGCAGAATGTGCCCGATCAGCCCGGACATCACGCCAAAAAATATCAGCAGGCTGAACAGCGGAGGGTACTCGCTGCTGATATAGCGCCAGGTCTCGCCTTCGGGGAAACCGGCAGTCACATGAAAGGCATAACGCTGCGAGCCCAAGGTGATTTGCGCCACGGGCAGGACGGGCAGGGGGCCTTCGTGGATCTGCCCGTCGGCATCCAGCCAGTCCGCACCTACTTGCAACAAAATGATGGTCTTGCGCCCGATCAGGCGCAGGATATTGCTCAGGTGGTAACCGTCCAGGGTGCTCATCGCCCCCTGTTTGCCTTTGCTGAGTCGATACACCAGCAAAGCGGTGTCAGGTGTCACCCGATTGCCCTTCATCAGCAGTAGCTGCCCGTGGCTATAATCACCCGGTGCTATTTTTTCGTGGGTTTCACCGAACAGCGAGCTGCAATAAATGGTGTCGTCCCACAACAGGTTTGTCGCGCGCACAAAGGGGCGGCGTGTGACTTGTTCGCGCAGGGCAAGATTGACGTCTACACAGGGTTGCCCCGCCAGCGGCAGCAGGTTTTCTGCGGCCTGGGCGGTGTTTTCGAGCATCAGGTCGAACTGGAGGACGGCTTCTTCGGCGGTCAGGCGCGAACCCTGTTCCAGAGTGCGCTGCGCTTGCAGGTAAAGAATGACGCCACCCAGCACGATGGGCAGCAGTGCGCTGAGCAGGGTCACGACAATCCGGGAGCTGCGTTTGCGGCGGGTCTTGGCGCTTAATGGCATTTTTTGTAAGCCCGGGTAACGGGATAGGGCTGTCAACGGCTGGCAGGACCATCACAGGCCCTCCAAAAGAGGCAGACAGCGGCCATGATAGTCGGCCTTTTGCCAGTCTGCCCGGGCCGATGCCCCCTTGCACAGCGGCGTTGAACAGGGATTTGATACACAGGGCGGACAAATATGTTTACGCTGTGTAGAATCGGGTTACGCATACAAGAATAATCGTCTTCTGGCAGCAGAAGCCTCGCCCGTCTTAGCCTTGGGTCGACAATGAAGATATTTGGGTTTCAACTGATCTATGGTGACTTCCTCGCGCGCAGCGTGAGAGGTATCTCCTGCGCGCCGCCCGCCGACCTCAGCATCGCCAGCAACTGACATTTGTTAATTCTGAAAAGCATGATGAGGCGCCGACCATGGCAGATTTATACGAAAACCCAATGGGCCTGATGGGCTTTGAATTCATCGAATTCGCATCGCCGACCCCAAACACCCTGGAGCCGATCTTTGAGATCATGGGCTTCACCAAGGTGGCGACCCACCGTTCCAAGGACGTGCACCTGTATCGCCAGGGCGCAATCAACCTTATCCTCAACAATGAACCCAACAGCGTAGCCTCGTACTTTGCGGCCGAACACGGCCCGTCGGTGTGCGGCATGGCGTTTCGCGTCAAGGATTCGCAGAAGGCCTACAAGCGCGCCCTGGAACTTGGCGCCCAGCCGATCCACATCGAGACCGGCCCGATGGAGCTGCACCTGCCGGCCATCAAAGGTATCGGCGGCGCGCCGCTGTACCTGATCGACCGTTTCGGCGAGGGCAGTTCGATCTACGACATCGACTTCGTGTTCATCGAAGGCGTGGACCGTAATCCAGAAGGCGCGGGCCTGAAGATCATCGATCACCTGACCCACAACGTGTATCGCGGCCGCATGGCGTACTGGGCGAATTTCTACGAGAAGCTGTTCAACTTCCGCGAGATTCGCTACTTCGATATCAAGGGTGAATACACTGGCCTGACCTCCAAGGCCATGACCGCACCGGACGGCATGATCCGCATTCCGTTGAACGAAGAGTCGTCCAAGGGCGCCGGGCAGATCGAAGAATTCCTGATGCAGTTCAACGGCGAAGGCATCCAGCACGTGGCCTTCCTCAGCGACAACCTGATCGACACCTGGGACCGCCTGAAGAAGATTGGCATGCGCTTCATGACCGCGCCGCCTGAAACTTATTACGAGATGCTGGAAGGCCGTCTGCCGAACCATGGCGAGCCGGTTAATGAACTGCAAATGCGCGGGATCCTGCTCGACGGTTCGTCGGAGTCCGGCGACAAGCGCCTGCTGCTGCAGATCTTCTCGGAAACCCTGATGGGTCCGGTGTTCTTCGAATTCATCCAGCGTAAAGGCGATGATGGGTTTGGCGAGGGCAACTTCAAAGCGCTGTTCGAATCGATCGAGCGTGATCAGGTTCGTCGTGGCGTGCTGTCCACTGACTGATTTGGTTCAGGACAAGAGATCGCAGCCTTCGGCAGCTCCCACAGGGTGCCCCCCCTGTAGGCGCTGCGGAAGGCTGCGATCTTTTGCTTTCAAGGCCGCCGCTGCCGCATCAAATGCTTGAACCCCTCAAACATCAACACCACCACTGCCAGCCAGATGGGTATGTAGGTCAGCCATTCCCCCTCCTTGATGCTTTCCCCCAGCAGCAACGCCACCCCCAGCAACAGCACCGGCTCAACATAACTGAGCAGCCCGAACAAGCTGAACGGCAACAACCGGCTGGCGATGATGTAGACCACCAGCGCCGACGCGCTGATAACCCCAAGCAGCGGAATCAGCAGCGACAACCACGGGTACTGATCAAACACCGCAAAGCCCTGATCGCCACTCTGCACAAACCAGAATGCCACCGGCAGGGTCAACGCCATGTCCAGCCACAGGCCGCCCAGGTTGTCTGATTTCAAGCGCTTGCGCAGGACAAAAAATGTCGGATAACCAACGCACACGAGCAGGGTCGCCCAGGAAAAACCACCCACCTGGTACAGCTCGTTGATGACCCCGAGGCAGGCGAACACCACCGCGACTTTTTGCAGATAGGACAGGCGTTCGCCAAAGGCGATTCTTCCAGTGAGCACCATGGTCAGCGGCAACAGGAAGTACCCCAGCGAAACATCAAGGCTGTAGCCGTTGAGCGGCGCCCACATGAACAGCCACAGCTGCACGCCGAGCAGGGCAGAGGAGGCGACCAGGCCGGCAATAAGTTTCGGCTTGGCGATAAGTCGTCGCACCAGCTCGACCACCCGCTTCCACTCCCCGGACACCACCATGTACACAGTCATGCACGGTACGGTCAGCAGCATCCGCCAGCCAAAAATCTCCACGCCGCTCAAGGGGGTGAGCAGCGAGGTGTAGTAATACATGACGGCAAACAGCACCGAGGCCGTGACCGATAGAGCGATACCTTTAGACAACGTGTCCTCGCGGCAGTGAAGGTATAACGGGGTATGAAGGATACGTGGTTTTCAGGATTTCTGTTGCCTGCCCCGATCGTCGATTTCACCACGGTACTGGCGCGTGGCGCGATTTGAGATAGGGTTGACTCAGGAACTCGCGCGATTGGAGAAATACATGCGCTATTCAGGCTTGACCCAACGCATCGCCGGGGAAGGCGCCGCGGCCTGGCAGATTCATAATCGCGCGCTGCAAATGCGCGAAGAGGGCGTCGACGTACTGCTGCTGTCGGTTGGCGACCCGGATTTCGATACACCCCGGCCCATCGTCCAGGCCGCTATTGATAGCTTGCTGGCGGGCGACACCCACTACTCTCAGGTGCGGGGCAGTCGGGGTTTGCGAGACAGCATTGCCCAGCGTCATCGGCGTCGAAGTGGGCAGGTGGTGGACGCCGACCATGTGATCGTGATGCCCGGCGCGCAATGCGCGGTGTACTCGGTTGCGCAATGCCTGCTTGATCCAGGCGACGAAGTGATCGTCGCCGAGCCGATGTACGTGACGTATGAAGGGGTGTTCGGCGCGTGCGGGGCCAAGGTGATGCCGGTGGCGGTGCGTCCGGAGAACGGCTTTCGGGTTGATCCTGCCGACGTGGCAGCCCGTATCACCCCCAGGACCCGGGCGCTGTTACTCAACAGCCCGAACAACCCCTCCGGCGCCAGTTTGTCGCTGATGATCTGGCAGGAGCTGGCGTTGCTGTGTGTGCGACACGACCTTTGGTTGATCAGCGACGAGGTCTACGGTGATCTGCTGTACGAGGGTGAACATATCAGCCCGGCCAGTCTGCCGGGCATGGCCGAGCGTACAGCGACCATCGGCAGCCTGTCCAAGTCCCACGCCATGACCGGCTGGCGAGTGGGTTGGGTGATCGGCCCCAAACGCTTGAACGATCATCTGGAGCATCTCTCGTTGAGCATGCTGTTTGGCATTCCGGAGTTCGTGCAAAAGGCGGCGCAACGGGCGCTGGATGAAGACCTTCCGGAGGTGGCACTGATGCGCGATGAATATCGTCAGCGCCGCGACCTGGTGTGTACGAGCCTGAACCAATGCCCGGGTATCCGGGCCATTCAGCCCGATGGCGGAATGTTCGTGATGGTCGACGTGCGCCAGACCGGGCTGTCCGCCCAGCATTTCGCCGAGCGGCTGCTGGAGGGGTATGGCGTATCGGTGCTGGCGGGCGAGGCGTTCGGGCCGAGCGCGGCGGGGCATATCCGCATCGGGTTGGTGGTGGACCAGCGCAAACTGGCGGATGCCTGTCGAAGGATTGCGCTGTGTGCAATGGACCTTCTGGAAGCGCGTCGAGCCTAATAAAGGATCGCTGCCTCCAGCAGCTCGGATGTACGTTACCGTAGGAGCTGCCGCAGGCTGCGATCGTTTGATCTTAATCTTTCCAGACCGAAGGATTCACCAGATTGGCCGGCCGCTCACCCGCCAGGGCGGCCAACAGATTATCCACCGCACAACGAGCCATCGCCTCCCGTGTCTCATGGGTCGCCGAGCCCATGTGCGGCGTTGCCACCACGTTATCCATCTGCAACAACGGCGAGTCGAGGTTCAGCGGCTCACGCTCGAACACATCCAGCCCCGCCGCGCGAATCCGCCCCGAACTCAATGCCTCGATCAACGCCGCTTCATCCACGACCTTGCCTCGGGAGATGTTGATGAAGATGCTTTGCGGGCGCATCTGGGCAAATTCCTCGGCGCCGATCAGTCGCTCGGTTTCAGCCGTCAGCGGCAGCGTCAGGCAGATGAAGTCCGCCTCTTGCAACAGCTCGCCCAGGCTGCGGTATTGCGCATTGAAACGCTGCTCTACCGCCGGTTTCGGCGAGTGGCTGTGGTAGATCACCGGCATGCCGAAACCGCAATGCCCACGCTGGGCCAGTGCCTCGCCGATGCGGCCCATACCGATGATGCCCAGGGTTTTGCCGTGCACGTCGCTGCCAAAATGCGCGGGGCCGAGGTTACGACTCCACTGGCCTGCTCGAACCATGTTCGCCAGTTCGACTACACGTCTGGCGGTCGCCAGAATCAACGCAAAACCGGTATCGGCGGTGGTTTCGGTAAGCACGTCTGGCGTGTTGCTCAGCAGGATGCGTCGCTGGGTCAGGTAGTCGATGTCGTAGTTGTCGACGCCCACCGAGACGCTGGCGATGGCTTCAAGGTCGGGCGCCAGATCCAGCAACTCGGCATCCAGCTTCAGGCTGGCACCGAGCAAACCGTGGGCTCGGGGCAGGGCATCGCGCAATCGGGCGAGGCCATCGGCGTCGAGACTTTCGATCAGCGTCACTTCGGCCTGTTCGTGCAAACGAGCCATCAGCGGCGCCGAGAGTTTCTTGTATAGAACAACCTGCTTTTTCATTGTCGTCATCCAGTCAGGAATGTGCGGCGGTGCGGGTTAATGCGACCGTGGGCCGCTCCCGGTCACTGGCGCCGGGCTTGAGGAAAATAGTCAGCACCACCGAGAGCATCAGCGCGCCGCTCATCAACAAGTAAGACGCGCCGGGCGAACCCGTGGAACTGTTCAGATAGCCGACCAGGTAGGAACCGCCGAACGAACCAAGGGCGCCCATGCTGTTGATCAGCGCCATGGCGCCGCCCGCCACGTTAGCCGGGAGGATTTCCGGGATGATCGCGAAGAATGGTCCGTAAGGCGCGTACATGCAGGCACCCGCAATCACCAGCAGGGTGTAGGACCACCAGAAATGTTCGGCGCCCAGGGCGTAGGAGCCATAGAAAGCGAACGAGGCGATCAGCAGTGGTGGCCAGACGAAGCGTTTACGTTTTTGCAGTTTGTCCGACGCCCAGGACACCAGCAACATGCCGATGACGGCGGCCAGGTAGGGCAGCGCCGACAGCCAACCCGCTTCAACCATGTCCATTTGTGCACCGGCCTTGAGTATCGACGGCAGCCACAATACGAAGCCATAGACGCCGATGCTCCAGCAGAAGAACTGCAACGCGAGGATGATCACCCTTGGCGAGCGAAAGGCTTCGGCATAGTTTTTCACCGCCTTGATGCCGACCTGTTCGGCCGCCAAGGCGCTTTCCAGGTCATGTTTTTCCTGGTCACTGAGCCATTTGGCCTGGGCCGGACGATCGTCGGCCAGGCGCCACCAGATGAACGCCCACAGCACCGCAGGCAAGCCTTCGATGATGAACATCCAGCGCCAGCTGTAGTGCTGTACCAGATAGCCTGAGACCACCGACATCCACAGCATGGTCACCGGGTTGCCGAGGATCAGGAAGGTGTTGGCCCGCGAGCGTTCGGCGCGGGTGAACCAGTGGCACAGGTAGATCAGCATCGCCGGCATCACCGCGGCCTCGACTACGCCGAGCATGAAGCGGATGACGATCAACCAATAGGCATTGGAGACGATTCCGGTCAGGGTTGCCAGGCTGCCCCAGAGGATCAGGCTGACGAAAATCAGTTTCTTCACGCTGTGTTTCTGCGCATAGATCGCCCCCGGTACCTGGAAGAAAAAGTAGCCGAGGAAGAACAGGGCGCCGAGCAGGGAGGACAGGCCCGGGGTAATCATCAAGTCGGCGGCCATGCCGGAGGCGGCGGCGAAGCCGTAGTTGGCGCGATCCAGGTACGCCAGGCTGTAGGTGATGAACACGATGGGCATGATGTACCACCAGCGGCGGGTGGCGAGGGTTGCGGTTTTCATGGTGGTGCTCCTGAGCTTGTTGTTTTTGTCGCAGCAGGTAACGAATTCGGAATCTTCAGTGAATGGTCAGGCCTTATCGCGAGCAGGCTCGCTCCCACAGGGCATTTGGGTTGGAACCCTATCCAGTGCTGGAGCCAGCCCGCTCGCGACGGCGGCCTCTAACTCAGCGCTCATCTCGGCCCGGGTAGGCAACCCCTCCATATCCCCCCGACTCTGCACCGCCCGGCTGCCAACCCAGTTGGCCCGCTTCACGGCCTCGGCAAAGCGGTGGTTTTCCAGCAAGGCGCTGATCATGCCCACGGCAAAGCCATCACCGGCACCCACCGTGTCGACCACTGCCTGCACCGGCACGCCGGCGACAAAACCCTGATCCTGATGAGTCCGGTAATAGGCACCGTGCGGGCCCAGCTTGATCGCCACAGCCTCTACGCCCTGGTCGAGGTAAAAAGCAGCGATATCGGCAGGGTCTTCGAAGCCGGTGAGCAACCGGCCTTCGCTCAAGCCCGGCAGCACCCAATGGGCGAGGGCAGCCAGGCGGTTGGTTTCGGTGACCATCTGTTGCGTGCTGGCCCACAGGCTCGGCCGCAGATTGGGGTCGAACGATACGCTGCGTCCTGCATCGCGCATGCGTGTCATCAATTCCAGCGACAGTTGCCGTGCGCTTGCTGACAGGGCCGCAGGAATACCGGTGGCGTGCAGGTGCCGGGCGTTCAGCAATTGGGGGACAATTGACTGCGGGGACAGGTGACTGGCGGCCGAACCACGGCGGAAATACTCCACTACCGGATCGCTGCCGTCCTCGGTGCGGGACTTGAGCTGGAATCCGGTCGGGTGCGCGACATCAATGTCGACATGACGGCAGTCCAGTCCTTCCTTTTCAAGCGTGTCAATCACGAACCTGCCAAGTGAATCGCCACCGACCCTGCTCAGCCAGGCCACTTTGAATCCAAGCCGCGACAGGCCGATGGCGACGTTGCTGTCAGCACCGGCGATGCGCTTGTGGAACCGGGTGATGCTGGCCAGGTCGCCGGGTTCTTCGGCGACAAACATCGCCATGGTCTCGCCAAACGACAGGATATCGATCTCAGACATGAGCGCTCTCCAGTCGCGATTGACCCAGGCGGGCGAGGGCGGCGACGTGTTCGCCGGTGAGTTGCGCGAGGTCGTCGCCCTGGAGTGGATACTCCACCGCCCGCATGACGCCCTGGGGCATGTGGCGAAGCAGTTGTTCCCATTGCTGCAGATCCGCCGGGGCGGGCGGGGTGGCAATCAGTTTGCCATCGGGCCGGCGCGTCACGGCCTTGCAGTGCACGTAGCCGACGTGACGACCGAGCATTCGAGCGGCGCTTGCAGCGCACTGGTCCTGCCAGTGCCAGTTGCCGATATCGAAGGTCATTCTGATGGGCAGTTGGTGTTGCTCCACTTCGCCGAAAAAGCGTTGAAAGGGTTCGATGCGGCCTCCGTGCAGGGTCTGGTCGTTTTCTACCAGCAGTTGCACGCCGCAGTGGCCCAGGGTACGGGCCAGACCTTGCAGGTCATTATTATCGGTAAAATAGCCCAGCGAGACTTTCAGCCATTTGGCGCCGAAGGCCTGGGCGCTGTGAAGGGCTGCAGTCAACGCGGGATTAGGGTTTGAATGGCCCGCCAGCCATAGCTCGATGGGTGAGGAGTAGATGCTTTCCAGGCCATGGTTGGAGGTGGCTTGGGCCAGTTGCGTGGCGTGTTCGTGGGTCAGTAATTCCTCACGCCATTCGATGTGGGAAGCACCGGCGGCGGCGAGGATTTCGATGAAACTGCCTTGGCCGCGCTGGCGTACCAGTTCGGCGCCGTAGCTGGAAAGGCTGATGGAGACGGGGGATTTTTTCATTGTTATATACCTCTGAAACCGGTTTCATTTTTAGTCAAAAATATCGTTTCTGGCTGGTGTGCAGATCCCCTGTGGGAGTAAGCCTGCTCGCGATGAAGCCTGCTCCATCACCGAGAACTCCCGAGCGTCGAGCCCCGCACGATCAGCTGCGCCGGAAAATCCAGCGTTCGAACCGGCCCAGCCTGCCCCCGCAGTCGCTTGAGCAGGCACTCGAATGCACTTGCTCCAATTTGCGCGGTCGGCTGGGCGAGGGCGGTAATGCCACTGCCCACCAGCGGGTACCAATCCAGGTCGTCCAGGGCAATCAAGCCCACATTCGCAAACAGATCGCACTGCAGTTCCCGCAGTGCGTGGGTGCTGGCCAGTGCCGCAATGCCGTTGGCGCAGAAGAGCGCTTTCGGGCCGGGGCCAGGAGCGTCCAGGAAAGCCTTGAGATGAGCCGTGAGTTGGCTGCCGGTTTCGATAATCGTGCCTCGCAGTGAAGGCCGCTGGGCGATCTGCGATTTGAAACTGCTGACGCGCTCGATACGCGAACTGGTGCCGTCATATGGCTCGGTCACCAACAGTACATCGCGATAGCCCTGAGCTTCGAGGTGCTCGATGGCCATCTCGACCGCCTGCGAGTTATCCAGCCCGACCATGTCGCTTTCCAGGTGCTCGACCTTGCGATCCACCAGCACCAGGGGCATTTCCCGATGCAGTTCGTGCAATTCGTCGCGGTGATGGCCCAGGGTGTTCACGATCAAGCCTTCGATGTTGTACGAACGTAACAGGGCCAGGTGTTGACGCTCCTGTTCGTCATCGCGATCGGTATTGCACACCACCAGGCTGTAGCCGTGCTGACGGCAGGCGGTTTCCACCCCGTGCATCACGGCAATCGAATAAGGGTTGCGGATGTCGGCCACCAGCATGCCAATGAGGCGCGTGCGTCCGCGCTTCAAGCCACGGGCCATCTGGTTTGGGCGGTAGCCCAACTCGGCAATCGACTGCTCGATGCGCAACGCAATGGCATCGGAGAGCAGGGCGCGGTCTTCGCCAATGAATCGCGACACACTGGCCTTGGAAACCCTGGCGTGTTCAGCGACATCAAGCATGGTCACGCGGCTGCGCTGGGCGGCGGAAAAGTCGTTCACGGGTTGAGAACCTTGTTATTGGATTTATAAGGTTGGCGCTTGGCGCTGAAACCGGTTTCAGGAAACACCAGGATTATGCCCCGCGTCAAGCCCCTGGCAGAATGTTCGTCGCCTTTTACCCGAACAATCCCGCCGCGATATTGATCGAAAAGCCCAATATCGCGGTATTAAATACAAATCCGACCAACGACTGCGCCAGCACGATCTTGCGCATATCACGAGTGGCGACACCCACATCGGCGGTCTGCACCGCCACGCCGATGGTGAACGAGAAGTACAGGAAATCCCAATAGTTGGGCGTGGTCAGGCCCTCGGCGAATCGCAGTGCCGGGTCCTTGCCGCGCCAGGTGTAGAACAGGCGCGCGTAATGCACGCTGAATATCACGCCGATCAGCAGCCATGACCCAATCACGGTCAGCGCTGTGAAGCCGTAGTGCAGCAGTCTGGTGGTGGTTTCCAGTTGCTTGCTGCCCGCCAGTTCGAAGGCGATGGTGGCCAGGCTGGCGATGGCGGCGATGCACACCACGAGCAGCACCAGGCCGGCGTTTTCATCTTCGACTTCAGCGATGCGCTTTACGTCAGGCGCTTTGGCGCGGGCGGTGAGCCAGAGCATCAGTACCAGGTAAGTCCAGACCCCGGCATTCCAGCCAAAGAGGATTTTGCTGATGATCGAATCGGCGGGAGCCAGGATGCCCACCGCGATGCCGAGGGTGGCGGCGGCGGACAGGCGCGGGTGGGTGCGGGCTAGGAAGGGCATAGCGGCTCACTGTAGCAGGACGTCAGTGCACCATAGCGCGGTCCTGTTGCAGGAGCGAGCTTGCTCGCGATGGTCGTTAACGATGACGCTGGGAGCCTGACACCCAGCAGCGTTCTTGCGTTCATCGCGAGCAAGCTCGCTCCTACAACGGGGGGCGGCTACAGGTCCTTATGGCGCTTGCGCACAAGCTTCATCACCACCACAAAAAACACCGGCACGAACAACACCGCCAGGGTCGCGGTGATCATGCCGCCGATGACTCCGGTGCCGATCGCTTGCTGGCTGGCCGAGCTGGCGCCGGTGGCGATGGCCAACGGCACGACGCCGAGGATGAACGCCAGGGACGTCATCACGATCGGCCGCAATCGCAGGCGTGCGGCTTGCAGTGTCGCGTCGATCAGGTCGTGACCTTCGTCATACAGGCTCTTGGCGAACTCGATGATCAGGATCGCGTTCTTCGCCGACAGGCCGATGATGGTGATCAACCCGACCTTGAAAAACACGTCGTTAGGCATTCCGCGCAAGGTCACGGCCAGTACCGCGCCCAGCACGCCGAGCGGTACGACCAGGAGCACTGAAGTCGGGATCGACCAGCTCTCGTACAAGGCCGCCAGGCACAGGAACACGATCAGCAAGGACAATCCTAAAAGGATCGGCGCCTGGCTTCCGGACAGCCGTTCCTGCAGCGACAAACCGGTCCATTCCTGGCCCAGACCCGCAGGTCCCAGCGCAACCAGGCGCTCGATCTCGGCCATGGCTTCGCCGGTGCTGTGCCCCGGCTTCGGTTCACCGGAAATGCTGATCGCCGGGTAGCCGTTGTAACGGGTCAGTTGCGCCGGGCCCTGGGTCCATTTGGCCTCGACGAAGGCCGACAGCGGCACCATTTTCCCGGCGTTGTTGCGCACGTGCATTTGCAACAGGTCCGCCACCTGGCTGCGCTGATCGCCTTCGGCCTGGACCACCACCCGTTGCATGCGCCCCTGATTGGGGAAGTCGTTGACGTAGCTGGAGCCGACGGCGGTGGACAGTACATTGCCGATTTCGGCGAACGACACGCCCAAGGCGTTGGCCTGCTTGCGGTCGACGATCAATTGTACCTGCGGTGCCTCGGCCAGGGCGCTTTCGCGCACGTTCATCAGGATTGGGCTTTTGTCTGCTGCCTCCAGCAACTCGGTGCGTGCCTGCATCAGCGTGGCATGACCGAGGCCGCCACGATCCTGCAGGCGGAACTCGAAACCACTGGAAGTGCCCAGGCCGTCCACCGGTGGCGGCAGCACCGAGAACGCCACGGCGTCCTTGATCTGGCTCAGGGCGATGTTGGCCCGGTCGGCAATCGAGCTCGCCGAATCGTCGCTGCCGCGTTCGGACCAGTCTTTCAACGTGGTGAATGCCAGCGCCGCGTTCTGCCCGCTGCCGGAAAAACTGAAGCCGAGGATCACCGTACTGTCGCCCACTCCCGGCTCCTTGGCGTTATGCGCTTCGATCTGCTCGACCACTGCGACTGTACGGTTCTTGCTCGCACCCGGCGGCAGTTGTACGTCGGTGATGGTGTAGCCCTGGTCCTCCACCGGGAGGAACGAGGAGGGCAGGCGTACGAAGCAAATACCCAGGGCGATCAGCAGCACGCCGTAGATCAGCAGATAGCGCCCCGTACGTTTGAGCGCGTAAGCGACCCAGGCTTGATAACGTTCGGTCAGTTGCTCGAAACGTCGATTGAACCAGCCGAAGAAACCGCGCTTTTCATGATGTTCACCCTTGGCGATCGGTTTGAGCAAGGTCGCGCACAGGGCCGGGGTCAAGGTCAGGGCGAGGAACGCCGAGAACAGGATCGAGGTGGCCATCGACAGGGAGAACTGCCGGTAGATCACCCCGACCGAGCCCTGCATGAACGCCATGGGAATGAACACGGCCACCAGCACCAGGGTGATGCCGATGATCGCCCCGGTGATCTGCTGCATCGCCTTGCGCGTCGCTTCCTTGGGCGACAGGCCCTCGGTGACCATGATGCGCTCGACGTTCTCCACCACTACGATGGCGTCATCGACCAGGATGCCGATGGCCAGCACCATGCCGAACATGGTGAGCACGTTGATCGAGAAGCCCAAAGCCAACATGGTGGCGAAGGTGCCCATCAGCGCGACCGGCACTACCAGGGTCGGGATGAGCGTGTAGCGAATGTTCTGCAGGAACAGGAACATCACCGCAAACACCAGCACCATGGCTTCGACCAGGGTGTAGACGACCTTAGTGATCGAGACCTTGACGAAGGGCGAGGTGTCGTAAGGGATCTTGTATTCGACGCCTGCCGGGAAATACCGCGCCAGCTCGTCCATCTTGGCCCGCACCAGGGTCGCGGTTTTCAGGGCGTTGGCGCTCGGCGCCAGCTGCACGCTGACGGCGGTCGACGGCTTGCCGTTCAGGCGGGTGCCGAACTGGTATTCCTGGCTGCCGATTTCCACCCGGGCGACATCGCCGATGCGCACGGTGGAACCGTCGGGATTGGCCTTGAGCACGATGTCGGCGAATTCTTCCGGGGTCGAGAGCTGGCCTTTGACCAGAATGGTTGCAGTGATTTCCTGGGTGCTGCGGGTCGGCAAGTCGCCGATGCTGCCGGCCGAGACCTGGGCATTCTGTGCAACGATGGCAGCGTTGACGTCAGCTGGGGTCAGGTTGAAACCGATCAGCTTCTGCGGGTCGATCCAGATACGCATGGCCCGCTCGGCACCGTATAACTGCGCCTTGCCGACGCCGTCCAGGCGCTTGATTTCGTTCATCACGTTGCGCGCCAGGTAATCGCTGAGCGCAGTCTCGTCGAGCTTGCCGTCGCTGGAGGTCAGGGTGATCAACAGCAAAAAGCCGGAGGACACTTTTTCCACCTGCAAACCCTGCTGGTTCACCGCCTGGGGCAGTCGAGATTCGACTACTTTCAAGCGGTTCTGCACGTCGACCTGGGCCAGCTCCGGGTTGGTGCCGGGCTGGAAAGTGGCCTTGATCGTCGCGCTGCCCAGGCTGCTCTGGGACTCGAAATACAGCAGATTGTCGGCGCCGTTGAGCTCTTCCTCGATCAGGCTGACCACGCTCTCGTCGATGGTCTGCGCCGATGCACCGGGGTACACGGCATAGATTTCCACCTGCGGCGGCGCGACGTCGGGGTACTGCGCCACCGGCAACTGCGGGATGGCCAGGGCGCCCGCCAGTAGAATGAACAGGGCGACTACCCAGGCGAAAATCGGGCGATCGATAAAGAACTGCGGCATAAAAAAGCGTCCTGCTTACTGGCCAGAAACCTGGGCAAGTGGAAGAGGGGTGTCGTCGATCTGGACTTTCTCACCGGTACGGGCGTGCTGCAGGCCTTCGATGACGATGCGGTCGCCCGGCTTCAGGCCACCGGTGACGATCCAGCGATCGTTCTGCACGGCCCCCAGTTCAACCGGCTGCTGGCCGACGCGCTGTTCGCCATCGAGCAACAACACCTGGGCCACGCCGGCGCTGTCGCGCTGGATGGCCCGCTGCGGCACGCTGATGCCCTGCTGGTCGATGGCCTGTTCCAGGCGCACCCGCACGAAACTGCCGGGCAACAAATCGAGATCCGGGTTGGGGAATTCGCTGCGCAGGGTGATCTGGCCGGTGCCCGGGTCCACCGTGATATCGGTGAACAGAAGCTTGCCCGGTAGCGGGTAGAGGCTGCCGTCGTCCTGGATCAGCGTAGCCTTGGCCTGGCCCTGACCTACCTGTTGCAATTGGCCGGAGCGAAACGCGCGGCGCAGGTCGTTGAGCTCGCGGGTCGATTGAGTCAGGTCGGCATGGATCGGGTTGAGCTGCTGGATCAATGCCAGGGGCGTGGTTTCGTTCTGCCCCACCAGGGCGCCTTCCGTGACCAGGGCGCGGCCGATGCGACCGGAAATCGGTGCAGTGACTGTGGCGTAGCCGAGGTTGAGGCGGGCGCGCTCGACCGCGGCCTTGTTGCCGGCGACGTCGGCGGCAGTTTGCCGCACGGCGGCCCGGGCGTTGTCGTAATCCTGGCCGCTGATGGCGTTGCCTTCCACCAGCTGGGCGTAGCGCTGCTCCTGCAAGCGCGCCTGGAACGCGTTGGCCTCGGCCTTGCGCAGCGCAGCCTCGGCGCTATCGAGGTCAGCCTTGAACGGCGCCGGGTCGATACGAAACAGTACGTCCCCCTGCTTGACGTCGCTGCCTTCGCGAAAGGTCCGTTGTAACACCACGCCAGGGACCCTGGCGCGGACCTCGGCCATGCGCGGCGCGGCAATCCGCCCGCTCAGTTCGCTGGTAATCGACAGTGGCCGCGCCTCGATGGTTTCGATGCGCACGGTAGCCAGTGGCGCGGTCTCCTCGGCGATCGACGACTTGTCACAGGCGCTCAGCGTCAGCGCAAGTGCAATCAGACTGAGCCTGGCGAGCAGTTTCTTCGACATGTATTACCCCAATAGTGACCCCCCGGCATCCTACGGGGAGGGGGCGAGAGTAGCGGTGAAGCTTTGTACGTGCAGTGTGAAATTGTGTAAGGGTTTTACTCAGGAGTGGATGATGGCGTATATCCTGCAACCCTTGATTCCTATTGCGTCTGTCATGCCGCCTCCGCGAGCAAGTCCGCTCCCGCAGTGGATCTGTGGTGTACACAGGATTTGTGTCCAACGAGAATCCCTGTGGGAGCAAGGCTTGCCCGCGATCGCCATCTCACAGTCGCCACCGCACTTTCTGGAAACACCCATGCCTAACATCCTCCTGGTCGAAGACGACACCGCGCTCGCCGAACTGATTGCCAGCTACCTGGAACGCAATGGCTACTCCGTCAGCGTGATCAGCCGTGGTGATCATGTGCGCGAGCGCGCGCGGCTCAATCCGCCGGATCTGGTGATCCTTGACCTGATGCTGCCGGGGCTCGATGGCTTGCAGGTCTGCCGCCTGCTGCGCGCCGACTCGGCGACCTTGCCGATCCTGATGCTCACCGCCCGGGACGACAGCCACGACCAGGTCCTGGGCCTGGAAATGGGCGCCGACGACTATGTCACCAAGCCTTGTGAGCCCCGAGTACTGCTGGCCCGGGTGCGCACGCTGTTGCGCCGCAGCAGCCTGGGCGAGCCGCAGACCGCCAACGACCGGATCCTCATGGGCAACCTGTGCATCGATCTGTCCGAGCGCACCGTGACCTGGCGTGGGCAGCTCGTGGAGCTGTCCAGCGGCGAGTACAACCTGCTGGTGGTACTGGCCCGGCACGCGGGCGAAGTGTTGAGCCGCGACCAGATCCTGCAACGTCTGCGTGGCATCGAGTTCAACGGCACCGACCGTTCGGTGGACGTGGCGATTTCCAAGCTGCGGCGCAAGTTCGACGATACCGCCGCCGAGGCGCGCAAGATCAAGACGGTGTGGGGCAAGGGTTACCTGTTCAGCCGCTCCGAGTGGGAATGCTGAAGCCATGTTCAGAATCCTGTTCCGCCTGTACCTGGTCACGATCGTCTCCTACAGCGCGGCGATTTACCTGGTACCGGACCTGGTGATCAAGCTGTTTCACGAGCGCTTTGTCAGCTACAACCTCGACTATTCCCGCGGCCTTCAAAGCCTGATCGTCAAGCAGTTTCATGGCGTGCCGCAGGAGCAGTGGCCTGGCCTGGCCGAGCAGATGGACAAGGAGTTCGCGCCGCTGCACATCGTGCTGTCACCCATCGACGACGCTGATTTCTCTCCGGCTGAGAGCCAGCGCCTGCAGCGCGGCGAGAAAGTGGTGCGCATCGGTGACTGGGGCTGGCGCACCCTGGCGGTGGCGCCTCTGAACGAGCAAACCGTGGTCAAGATGGTGGTGCCGCCGGATCCGCTGGACGTCAACCTGTTGTACTGGAGCATTAACCTGCTGATTGGCGCGACCATGCTCGCCTGCCTGTTACTGTGGCTGCGCGCGCACTGGCGTGATCTGGAGCGCCTCAAGGGTACCGCCGAACGTTTCGGCAAAGGGCAACTGAGTGAGCGCACGAATATTTCGCCGCGCTCCAATATCGGCAGCCTGGCGAACGTGTTTGACACCATGGCCAGTGACATCGAAAGCCTGCTCAACCAGCAGCGAGACCTGCTCAATGCCGTCTCTCACGAACTGCGCACGCCCCTCACACGCCTGGATTTCGGCCTGGCGCTGGCACTCTCCGATGACTTGCCAGCGGCCACTCGCGAGCGCTTGCAAGGCTTGGTGGCACACATTCGCGAACTGGATGAACTGGTGCTGGAGTTGCTGTCCTACAGCCGCCTGCAAAATCCTGCGCGTCTGCCTGAGCAAGTCGAGGTCTCGCTGGATGAGTTCATCGACAGCGTGCTGGGCAGTGTCGACGAAGAGCTGGAGTCGCCGGACATCGTCATCGACGTGTGGCTGCATGGCCAGCTTGAGCGCTTCAGCCTCGACCCACGCCTCACCGCGCGGGCGCTGCAGAACCTATTGCGCAATGCCATGCGCTACTGCGAGAAACGTATCCAGGTCAGCGTGCAGGTGCTGGCGCACGGCTGCGAAATCTGGGTGGATGACGACGGGATCGGAATCCCTGACGACGAACGTGAGCGAATTTTCGAACCCTTCTACCGCCTTGATCGCAGCCGCGATCGCGCCACCGGAGGCTTCGGGCTGGGCCTGGCCATCAGCCGTCGAGCCCTGGAGGCCCAAAGCGGCACACTTACGGTGGAGGCTTCGCCCCTGGGCGGCGCCCGGTTCAGGTTGTGGTTGCCGAATGCGGCATGAGATGGACAAACGGTCCCGCCAGCGCCCAGGGCCTGGTGCGGATTCAGCCTGAGGCGTCGCTGTCGTTTCAGGTTTTCGATGAGGCGTTGATCGCCTCGGCCAGATCCTGATAAGCCTCGCAGCGGGTGTCGCCGCAGATGGACTTGATCTGCTGCAACTGCTCCTGTGCCAGGTCCAATCGGCCCTTGATCACATAGGCTTCGCCGAGGTATTCGCGCACCTGTGCATACTGCGGATCAAGTTTGACCGACTGCAGGTAATAGCCGATGCCTTCGTCGGTGCGCCCCAGTTTGCGCGTGGCGTACCCGCGATAGTTCAGGGCCTTGGCGGTGTGGGGTTGTTTCAGCGTGTCGAGCAGCGCCAGGGCTTCTTCGTAGCGACCATCCTTGGCCAGGCGATAGGCGTAAGTGGTGCGGTCGGCGTCAGGCAGCAGGCTGCTGTCTTGCATCAGGCATTTTTGCTGCTTGCTGTCCCAGACCTGGCCTTTGGGACAATTGGGCTTGGCCGGCTCCTCTTCTTCGTCGGCGTTGGCGAAGGCAAGGGAGCTGGATAGCGCAGCGGCCAGCAGCAGGGGGGAGCACCAGGCAAGACGAGTATTCATGAGCCAATCCTCAGGGGTGATACTTATAGAACATCGCCGCGCCGGCAAATGTTCATTTCTTTGCAGCGCTCCCTGTAAGCAAAGCTCAAATGATGGTGTCCTGCCTGACTGCTGATCAGGTCAGCAGGCGGATCGGTGCTCCCGTTGACCAGGCCTGGATGTCTTCAATCATCTGCGAAAAGAACAGCTGATAGTTCTGCCGGCTCACGTAGCCCACATGCGGTGTTGCCAACACAGTGTCGAGTGTTCGGAACGGGTGATGGGCTGGCAAGGGTTCCTGTTCGAACACATCGAGTGCCGCGCCGCCCAATTGCTGTTTTTGCAACGCCTTGATCAGCGCCGCCTCGTCCACGATCGGTCCGCGTGCGGTGTTGACCAGCAGCGCGTGGGGCTTCATCCACCCTAGCGCCTCGGCGTCCACCAGCCCACGGCTGCGCTCGCTGAGTACCAGATGCACCGATAGTACGTCGGCCTGCTCGAACAACTGCTGCTTGCTGACATGAGTCACGCCGACGGCCGCCGCGCGTTCGGGGGTCAGGTTTTCGCTCCAGGCGATCACCCGCATGCCGAAGGCCTGGCCGAAACCGGCGACTTTCTGGCCGATGCTGCCCAGGCCAAGAATGCCCAAGGTCTTGCCGTGCAGATCGCCCCCCAGGCCTTGCTGCCAGTGGCCGGCCCGCAGGGCGTTGGCTTCGGCGAGCAGATTGCGCGTGGCAGCCATGATCAACGCCCAGGTCAACTCCGGGGCGGCGTGCTTGTAACTGTCGCTGCCGCAGACCTGAATTCCCAGGGCTGCCGCGGCCTTGAGGTCCAGGGCCGCATTGCGCATTCCCCCGGTCACCAGCAGCTTGAGGTTAGGCAGGCGGCGCAGCAGGTCTTCATCGAAGCGCGTGCGCTCACGCATCACGCAGATCACCTGGAAGGCCTGCAAGCGCTGGGCGAGGGTGGCGTTATCGGCCGGGAAGTCGTGAAGGAAACTCACCTGGCCAATGGCGTCCAGTGCTGTCCAGTCCACCACGTTGCGCGCCACGTCCTGCCAGTCATCGAGCACCGCAATCTGCACAGCCATTGGCCTTACCTCATCAAGGAACGGAGTTGGTCTTGCTCAACCAGGCGAGCAAGGCCTGGTGAAATTGTTCCGGTTCTTCCATTTGCGGTGCATGGCCCATGCCGGGGAACTCCACCAGGGTCGACTGTGGAATCAGTTTGGCCACTTGTTTACCCAGCACTTCGTAATGGCCGATTTTCGCCTTGACCTGCGGCGGTGCGATGTCCTTGCCGATGGCCGTGGTATCGGACGTGCCTATCAGCAACAGCGTGGGCACCTTCAGGTCCTTGAATTCGTAGTACACCGGCTGGGTGAAGATCATGTCGTAGATCAGCGCCGAATTCCACGCCACCTGGGTCTTGCCCGGCCCTTTGGCCAGGCCTGCATACATGTCGACCCAACGGTCGTATTCAGGCTTCCAGCGCCCGTCATAGTAGGTGCTGCGCTCGTAGTCGCGGATGCCTTGTGCGGTTACTTTCAGCTCACGCTCATACCATTGGTCCACGGTGCGATAGGGCACGCCGAGGGCTTTCCAGTCTTCAAGGCCTATGGGGTTTACCATGGCCAGTTGGTCGACTTGTTCGGGGTATTGCAGCGCGTAGCGGGTGGCGAGCATGCCGCCGGTGGAATGCCCCAGCAGGGTGGCCTTCTGGATGCCCAGGGCCTTGAGCAGTTGCTGGGTATTGGTCGCCAGTTGCTGGAAGCTGTACTGGTAATGTGCTGGCTTGCTTGAGGTGCAGAAGCCGATCTGGTCCGGTGCGATGACCCGGTACCCGGCTTTGCTCAGCGCCTTGATCGAGGTGTCCCAGGTCGCGCCGCAGAAATTCTTGCCATGCATCAGCACCACGCTTCGGCCGTTGGCCTTGCCTTCGGCAGCGACGTCCATGTAACCCATTTGCAGTGATTCACCTTGGGACTCAAAGGCAAAATGCTTCACCGTGTAGGGGTACTCGAAGCCCTGCAATTGCGGGCCATATTCCGGACCTTCGGCGTAGGCAAGAGCAGGCAGCGCAGCGCTCAACATCAGGCCGGGCAGCCAGCGGGAAAAGGCGAGGGGCATGGGTGAACTCCTTGGTAATCGACCAATCCTGGGATGGCCTCATTAGGGCAACATTAAACAGGCAATACGCGGGGCTGATCGTTCAACCGGCCCAGCCCAGGGTCGCTGCGGCCAGTACACCGTAACGCGCGCCCTTGGCGAAAGTGACAATCAGCAGGAATCGCCCCAATGGCTCACGCATGACGCCAGCCACCAGGGTCAGCGGGTCGCCAATAATCGGCAGCCAACTGAGCAGCAGCGACCAATGGCCATAACGCTGGTAGTGGACCCGGGCTTTTTCCAGGTGTCGGGGGCTCACCGGAAACCAGCGACGATCACGAAAGCGCTCGATACCGCGCCCCAGCCACCAGTTCACCAGTGATCCCAGGACGTTGCCAAGTGTCGCCACCGCCAGCAGTGCCCAGAGCCAGTACTTGCCACTGAGCAGCAAACCCACCAGCAGGGCTTCCGATTGCAACGGCAGCAAGGTGGCGGCGCCGAACGCGGCGAGGAAAAGCCCCAGGTAGGCCCCAACAATCACTTGGCCGGATAGTCCGCCACCACCACGTCAGCGCCAGCCTTGTTCAGGCCGATCACCTGATAAGCGTCGCTCATGCCGTCCATTTCCATTCCGGGCGAACCCATGGGCATGCCGGGGGCGGCCACGCCCAGCAAATCGTCGCGCTTGCTCAAGGCCAGCACCTGATCGGCCGGCACGTGACCCTCGACAAATTTGCCATTGATCAGGCCGGTGTGGCAGGACGCCAGTCGAGGCGGCACGCCGTGTTTCTGTTTGAACGCGCTCATGTCGGCTTCAACGTGGTCCTCGACCTTGAAACCATTGGCTTCCAGGTGGCTGATCCACTTTTTGCAGCAGCCGCAGTTGGCGTCACGATGGACCTCGATCGGGATGAGGTCGGCGGCCTGGGCCAGGGAAGAAATGAACAAGGCGCTCAAGGCAGCCAGTCGCAGGTGGGTTCGCATGGGGAGTCTCGTCTCGAATTGCGGCCGGAAACGTGCATTTTGACCTTTTTCGACGGCCAGGCCTTCAAGGAGTGTTTCCAAGTACTACAAAAATGCGCAGGAAGGATCAAGGCGGATCCATCCTGAGGCAAAGCTTGGGGTGCAACTGCACCGCAAACCATCGGTGCCGGCTGGAATCGAGTCCTGTAACATGATGAGCCGCCTGCGCCCCGACAGGCAGGCGGCTATATTTTCACGTTCAGGAATGACCCATGACCCAGTCACAACGTTTGAAGTATTCGATTTTGATCTCGCTGGTAGTGCTGGCGATCATGTTTGGCTTGTCTTATCTGCAGAACACCGGCGTCATCGGCGAAAAAACCTTCCAGTACATCGCCATTGGCGTGGCGGTGCTGGTGGTCGTGATCAACGGCGTCATGCGCCGCAAGGTCAAGCCCTGAACGACGCACACTGGATGATTATTCGCCGTGCAATGCGGCGAATGCCTGGGGATTGAGGCTGTAGCTCTTGTCCGGGTTGAGGCTGATCACCCCTTCGCTGCACAAGCGTTTCAACACTTCGCGCACGCTGAGAAAGGACAGGGGGATATCCAGGTCCAGCAGTTGGCTGTGCACCCCGCGCACGCCCAGCGAACGCTCCTGTTCGGCGGCGCTCAACAGGGCGTCGATGACTTTGAGGCGGATCAGGCTGGTGCGCAGGCCGAAGCTCTTGAGCAGGACCCTGATGCGTTCGTTGCCATGGCGATCGGTACGTTGATCGAAAACGCCGGCACCAATGGATGTTCCCATTGGCGCAATGCTACCGTCCGTTGGCAGTTGCGAGTTGTACATGCAAAAACTCCTTTTCCGAGCTTTGTCCGGTAAATGATGGGTGCTCTCATTTAATAAGACGGATGAGAGGGGCAAATCATGAAGGCTCAAATGTAGAAATTTTGTCGACGCCATGTCGGCAAGGTGTGAGCGGCCTTGCAGACCGGGTTGCAGGCGCTAAATTTTTGCCCGGGATTTTCGTTCTTGGGGGAAGGCCAGTCGCGTACGTACAGCCAATGACTGGCATTTTCGATCAGGAGCGAGCGTGATTATTTCCAGGCAGTTGACCCGATTGAGCCTTGCGGGTGTATTGGCAGCGGTGAACGTTGCGGCAAGCGCGCAGCCGACCGAGGCCTTTGCAGATATCCGGCGTACCAGTTTTGGCGTACCGCACATCCGCGCCGACAACGAGCGCGGCCTGGGCTACGGGATCGGTTACGCCTATGCGCAAGATAATCTGTGCTTGCTGGCGAACGAGATTGTCACGGTCAATGGCGAGCGCTCGCGCTACTTCGGTCCGACCCAGTTGACCGTGGAAGAGCGGGAGAACCAGGTCAGCGACGTGTTTTTCACCTGGCTCAACACGCCCCAGGCGGTTGCCGCATTCTGGCAGGCGCAAACGCCCCTCGTGCGCGACCTGATGGAAGGTTATGTGGCGGGTTTCAATCGCTCCCTGAAAGAAACCCGGGCCAAGGGCCTGCCCCCGCAGTGCCAGGGCGAATGGGTGCGCGACATCACCGCGCAGGATCTGGTCAAGCTGACCCGGCGCTTGCTGGTCGAGGGAGGGGTCGGTCAGTTTGCCGAAGCACTGGCGGGTGCCTCGCCGCCCCAGGCAGGCGCTGCACAGGCCGGTCCGCCGGCTTCGTTCCAGGTGGCGTCCACGCGCCTGCAGCGCTTTGCCCTGGATCGCGGCAGTAACGCCGTGGCAGTGGGTAGCGAGCGTTCCTTCAACGGGCGCGGGATGTTGCTGGCCAACCCGCACTTTCCCTGGGTCGGCGGCATGCGCTTCTACCAGATGCACCTGACCATTCCCGGCCAGCTGGACGTGATGGGCGCCGCGTTGCCCGGGCTGCCGATGATCAACATCGGTTTCAACCAGCACCTGGCCTGGACCCACACGGTGGATTCGTCCAAACACTTTACCTTGTACCGCCTGCAGCTCGATCCCAAGGACCCGACCCGCTATTTGCTGGATGGCAAGTCGCTGCCGATGACCCGGCAGACCGTGATGGTAAAGGCAAAAACTGCGGACGGTCAGGTGCAGTCGATGGCACGCGAAGTCTACAGCTCGCGATTCGGCCCCGTGGTGCAATGGCCCGGCAAGCTGGACTGGGATTCGCAGTTCGCCTACAGCCTGCGCGATGCCAATCTGGAAAACGATCGGGTGCTACAGCAGTGGTACTCGATGAACCGCGCAACCAGCCTTGGCCAGTTGCAAGCGTCGGTGCACAAGATCCAGGGTATCCCCTGGGTCAACACCCTGGCCGCCGATGATCAGGGCCAGACGCTCTACATGAACCTTTCGGTCGTGCCCAACGTGAATGCCGCGAAACTGGCGGCGTGCAGCGACCCGCGCGCCGGCCTGCAGATGATCGTGCTCGATGGTTCTCGCAGCGAATGCGCGTGGGACGTCGATCCCCAGGCTGTGCAACCCGGTATTTATGCCGCTGCCGACTTACCGCAACTGCTGCGCAAGGACTTCGTGCAGCACTCCAACGACTCGGCGTGGATGGTCAACCCTGCGCAACCGCTGACTGGATTCTCCCCGTTGATCAGCCAGCAGGAGCAGCCGCTGGGGCTGCGTTCGCGCTTCGCGCTGCAGCGCCTGCAGGCCTTGGCAAAGGGGCGTATTGGCGCCGCCGACCTGCAACGCATGGTGCTGGATGATGAGGTCTACCTCGCTGGCCTGGTGATGCCGGATATGCTGCAGCTATGCGCTTCAGGCCAAGGGGCTGATGCGCAGCAACTCGCTGCGGTATGCAATAGCCTCAAAGCCTGGGACCGCAGGGCGAATCTGGACAGCGGTATCGGATTTGTGCACTTCCAGAACCTCATGCAGGCGCTGCAGGAGTCGCCTGATGCATGGCGTGTGGGTTTCGATCCACAAGACCCGCAGCACACGCCGCGCGGGCTGCGGGTGGATGAGCCGCAGGTTGCCGAAACGATTCGTGGAGCAATGTTGGCGTCGTTGGAGAAGGCGGCCAAAATGGGCTTGAACGAGCACAGTCGCTGGGGCGACATCCAGGTGGCCAGCAGTGGCGGGCAGCAAACGCCGATCCATGGCGGGCCAGGCACCTTGGGTGTGTACAACGCGATACAGAGCGTGCCCAGGAGTGACGGCCGGCTCGAGGTGGTCAGCGGCACCAGTTACCTGCAGGTGGTGACCTTCGATGAAAAGGGGCCACACGCCCAGGGACTGCTGGCGTTTTCGCTGTCGAGCGATCCCCAGTCAAAGCATTCGCGGGATCAGACCGAGGCGTTTTCCCGGAAGAAGCTCAGCGTCTTGCCGTTTACCCAACAGCAGATCGAGGCAGATCCGCAGTACCGGGTCGAGCGGATCAGCGAGGGGGATGGCCGCTAGGCGCGACCCTGCGAGAGCAAGTCTTTGCACATGAGCCTGTGATAACAACTTTGTGGGCGAGTATCAGATTTTTGGGGCCTGTTGCGGCATGGCGTTGAGCACCGGGTTACCGTCCTTGTTGCGGGTCACGTACACCGGCAGCACCTTGGGCAGCGAGGCCACCAAAGAATTGAGCTCCTTGATGTTGTAGATTCCGCCGATCCGCAGCGCACCGGTGTTGTGGTCGGCGACCGCCAGGGGTTTGCTTAGATAGCGGTTGATCAGGGGCAGGGCGTTGCTCAGCGTCAGGTCATCGAGTACCAGCTTGCCGCTGCGCCAGGCCAGCGAATTGTCGTTGTCGTAGGTCTGGCTGATGCGCGCAGTGTAGTCTCCGCGACCATAGCTGGCCTGCATGGCAGGACCCAGGCGCAGGCCATCACCTGGAAGGTCATCGTTACTGCTGACCAGCACCGAACCCTCGATCAGGTTGACCCGTACCTGATCCTCATACATCCAGACATTGAATTGAGTCCCGGTGACCCGAATCCGGCCGTCAGCGGCCTTCACGATGAACGGGTGGCTCGTGTCGTGGCTGACTTTGAAAAAGGCTTCACCCTTGTTCAAGGTAACGCGGCGCTGATCCTTGTAGTTGGTAAACGTCAGGTTACTGCCCAGGTTCAGCTCGACTTCGCTGCCATCACTGAGGGTCACATGGCGCACCGTATCGCCCGCTTCAATGTGCTCGTAGGCATTGGGCAGCCAACCCAGGTTCCAGCCGCTGTAGGCGGCCAGCGGTAGCGCCAGCCCACAGACCGCGGCTGCAATACCGAAGGTTCGCCAAGGGGAGGCAGGCTTGAAGGGGAGGACGGCCGCACCTTCGGTGGCCGGACGCGGCAGGTCGCCAGCGACTTCCCAGATCTCCAGCATCGCTTCGTACTCAAATGCGTGCAGCGGATGAGCATCCAGCCACTGCTCAAACGCCAGGCGCTCTTGCGCGGTGCAGTCGATGGCATGCAGACGCATGCACCAATGCGCAGCGGCATCGGTAATGGCGTCATATTCGGCTTGCGGAAGGGGGGTGTCGGTCATTGACTCATCCTGATTTCCTGCATTCTAACCTTTGCAGGAAGTCGGCGAGAACACCGTCATGGCAATTACCCATCAAACAGCAATGTTTTTCATTTAAACCTGCCGTTCAAAGGGCCGCCTGGTAAATAGTTATCGCCAAATTTCCCGCCGGGTCGGTTACATTGATCCGGTTGAACGCCGCCCGGTCGAAAGATTGACAGGCCGTGCAGCTCACTTTGTTTAATCGGTTTGTTTGTCATTACACGCTGTTGCCCCCTCCAATAATTAATCTGGAGCTTCAGATGTCCGCGCCACACGAACTTGCCACGCCCACGGCTTCGCAAAATCTGTCTTTTGATGAATTGACCCAGTTACTGGAAAAGATCTTCCTGCGCCATGGCACCAGCGCCGAAGTCGCCCGCACCCTGGCCCTCAACTGCGCGGGCGCCGAGCGGGACGGCGCGCACAGCCATGGCGTGTTCCGCATTCCCGGGTATGTATCGACCCTGCAAAGTGGCTGGGTCAACGGCCAGGCCATCCCGCTGGTAGAAGACGTGGCCTCAGGCTTCGTCCGGGTCGATGCCGGCAACGGGTTTGCCCAGCCTGCGCTGGCGGCAGCGCGCGCTTTGCTGGTGGAGAAGGCTCGCAGTGCGGGCATCGCAGTGCTGGCAATCCGCAACTCCCATCACTTCGCCGCGTTGTGGCCCGATGTTGAACCCTTTGCCTACGAAGGGCTGGTGGCTTTGAGCGTGGTCAACAGCATGACCTGCGTGGTGCCGCACGGTGCCGACCGGCCGCTGTTTGGCACTAACCCGATTGCCTTTGCCGCACCACGCGCCGACGGCGATCCCATCGTCTTTGATCTGGCCACCAGCGCGATTGCCCATGGCGACGTACAGATCGCCGCGCGCAAGGGCGAGCGTCTGCCAGCGGGCATGGGCGTCGACAGCCTTGGCCAGCCGACCCAGGACCCAAAGGCCATCCTTGAGGGCGGCGCTTTGCTGCCGTTTGGCGGGCACAAGGGCTCAGCACTGTCGATGATGGTGGAGTTGCTGGCGGCAGCGTTGACAGGTGGGAATTTTTCTTTCGAGTTCGACTGGTCCAACCACCCGGGAGCCAAGACCCCGTGGACCGGACAGTTGCTGATTGTGATCGACCCGAGCAAGGCCGCCGGGCAGAGTTTTGCCGAGCGCAGCCAGGAGCTGGTGCGGCAGATGCATGGTGCAGGGCTTAAACGTTTGCCGGGGGACCGCCGTCATCAACAACGGACCAAGTCAGCGGCTGGAGGTATCGAGCTGGACGAGGAGACCTTGGACAATCTGCGGGCGCTTGCGGGGGGCTAGACCTGCCTGAGGCTGAAACGCCGAAGCAGCTGGCAACGCCAGCCGCTTCGGAGGTTGCGGTTGTATCAGCGGCGGCCGAGCAGCAGTCCCACCACCAGGCCGAAACCTGCGGAGATCGCCACGGTCTGCCATGGATGGCCACCGATGTAGGTCTCGGTGGCTTCTACGGCAGGCTTGGTCCGATCGCGCACGCTGCTGACCGAGTCCATGGCTTGCTGGAGTTTCTGGGCAACCTGTCCGCGAAGGGTTTCTGCCTCTTCACCGACCAGTGATGCGCTGCTCTTGAGCAGTTTGTCCGACTCTTCGATCAACGCTTGCAACTCGCTGAATGCTTGATCCTTGATTTGATCTTCGGCGATTTGCGCGGCAGTTTTCCGGGCCATTGAAGTACTCCTTGCTGATGGATGGACAGTGAACAATGGAGTGTAGAGCGGCAGGAAAAGTTGCAGGGATCTAGCGCGAAAATGTGTTCCTTGAGAAAATCCAGCGCAGGACATTTCCTGCCAGGGTGTAAGATGTCGCCAATTTACACAGCAGGTAAACCCCATGAGCTTCAATCTGGCCGACAAACCCCTTTCCGAGCGCGCCGCGCTTGAAGATGAAAAATCCCGTCTGTTCGATCTCTGGCAGAGCAACCTGGGCAAAGCCAAGGGCGAGGCCGCACGGTTGTTTGGCGAGCGCGCCAAACGCAAAGGTAAATGGGCCGAGTGGGTCCGTTCCGAGCTCGACGCCATGTCGCCCCCGGAATTTGCCAACATGGTGCGCAGTGAAGTCAATCGCCTGATGGCTGCCAAGTAACCAAGCGGGCTCCCTGGGGTCGCTGATCGCCGCGCACTTGGGCGGCTCTCATTGCCTTGAGCGGTTGCGGGCTGCTACGCCCCCAAGAGTTTTCTGACTTCGGCAATGATCAAGTCGATGTTGAATGGCTTCGCCAATACAGCATCAAACAAATCCGACCTGTGCATTCCGATATGTGCCTGAGCACCGCTCATCAGGATGATCGGCAACCGATCAGCGCAAGGAAGGCCCCGGACGGCTGTGGCGAATTCCAGGCCGTCCATGACCGGCATCATAAAGTCGGTGATGATCAGGGCAGGCTGTTCTCTACCAAGAACCTCGAGCCCTTTTCGACCATTGCTGGCCGTTACCACCATGAACCCCTCATCCTCAAGTGCGATGCTGAGAATGTCGGCGATCAAATACTCGTCGTCGACGACCAGGATGGTGGTCATGTCAAGTCAACCCGCTCATAAGCTTAAGACGTTGAACCGGGAGATGACTCAGTAGGTACTGATGGTTCATGTCTTGAAGCCTTTTTCAGGAAAACATCATGATCACGGATGACGACCTCAAATCGAGAGGGATCGTAAGAGCTGTCTCTTACTTTAAGAATGGATAGCGTCCTGCTTAGTTCAGAGTGATTCTCAGAGAACCTCATCAGCATCAGATTGTCGACGATGCTGGACAGGTCAGAGTTTGGTGCGCTGACCTCGGAGCCAAAAAGATCGCGCATTTCCCAGGAGGCAAATACCGTAACGCCCCTGGATCGCAGCTCGTTCATCAAGGCGCTCAAGAAGTCAGTAATCCGCGCCGGATTTGTCGAGACTCTTGTCATGCCGTTAAGGCTATCGATGAACACGCGCTTGATGCCCTTTTCTTCAACCAGACTCAGCAGTCGTGCGCCCAGTCCATCCAGCAGGCCTTCAGTAGTAGGCTGCCAGGCAATGCTCAGGGCGCCGCTGTCTTCCATACCTTTGATATCGATACCCAGTGATTGGCCTTTGAGTCGCAACCGTTGTGGGCTTTCGTAGAAACCAAAATGCAGGCCCGGGGTTTCCACGGTCGACTCTGCCAAAAATTTGAGACCAAGGGTTGTTTTACCAATCCCCGAGGGGCCCATGACCAGAGACACACTCGAACTGTAAAGACCTCCGCCCAATATGCCGTCCAGCGACTCGATGCCACTGGCAATACGCGTCATGTCGGCGCTGTCGGGGGCGGACGGGTGGCTGTAGAGACTTTCGAGTCGGGGGTAAACCACCAATCCGTTGTCGGTAATCTCACACTCATGAAGCCCTGTCATTGCTCCACTGCCGCGAGTTTTACGCAGTTGGATACGACGCACTGAGCGAGTGCCATAGAGCTCCTCACCCATCTCAATCACGCCATCAACCATGGTGTGCTCAGGGCTGCCGTCATCGAGTCGGGAGCTGGTAAGAAACAGTACGGTGCAACCGGCGAAAGCAGCGTGGCCTTGCAACTCCGAAATGAATTTCTTGGTGTCGATGTGCGAATCGGCTTTTGAGCGTGCGTTGAGCAAGCCGTCTACTACCATCACCGTGGCTTTCTGGCGGCTTATCTCGCGCCGCAGCAGCTTTACTACCTCACCCAGACCTTCGTTTTCCAGGGTGTCAAACGCGCTGACAAACTGAATGTCGGCGCCGACTTTGGAAGAGTCGAAAAAGCTCAGGGTAGAAAGAAACTGAAAAAGGCGGTCATGTGACTCGGCCAGCAGGGTGGCGACCAGAACCCGGCCTCCATTACTCGCGTGATGGAACCCGAGTTGGTTGGCCAGGATCGTTTTTCCAGACCCAGGGCGCCCCTGGATTATGTACGAAGCGCCTGCGACCAGCCCTCCCTTGAGCAGCGCGTCGAGACCTTCTATTCCACTTTGGAGGCGTTTTAGCTTTTCCACGATGCGACCCTGATCTGAAAAAAACGGGCTGTTTAAGCCGAGTGGACTCAATGCTATCGCCATTTTAGCTCTGGAGCCATTTACGCCTGGAGCATGGTTGGCTAGCCGACATGGAGCAACATTACCCCGACGCCAACCACAGCGCCATAACATCGCTGCACCTCGCTTAGAAGCGTGTATCCACTGCTATTTCGAAAGTTCGGGGTGCGCCCTGGTAATACAGGGTGCCGTACGCCTGCTTGGCATAGATTTCATCGGTCAGGTTGCGCACGCGGGCGGTAACCGCCGTCTGTTCATCAACTTTGAAGCGGGCGAATGCGCCGTACAAAGTGTAAGAGGGCGCTTTCAACGTATTGGCGTTGTCGGCATAGACCGACGCCACGTAGCGCGCATCCATCCCTACCTGCCACGCCGGCACAATTTCGTAGGTCAGTCAGAGGTTTCCAACATGATTGGGCACATTAGTTGGGGTGTTGCCTTTACGTGATACCGCCTGGCCGCCCACGTTCTCGGTAAACTCGTCGTACTGGGCATCGACGTAGGCGAAGTTAGCTTCCGCCATCAGCCTGGAGGTGACTTGCAGCTTGCCCGCCAGCTCGATTCCCTTTGAAGTCTGCTGACCGGCCTGCGTTGTATTGTTGATGTTGTCAGGGTCAGTGACCGAAAAGTCTTTACGAACGATTTGGTAAGCGGCGAGTGTTGCCGCGCCACGACCATCGAGGAAGTCGAACTTGCTGCCGACCTCAATCTGTTCGCCGGTGGTCAGGTCGGCGTTCTGCGCCTGGGAAAAGGTCGCCGAGGCCAGGTTGCCTGCCGGCGGATCAGCGGCTGTGCTGTATTGCACGTAAACATTGAGTGCTGGAGTGAAGGCATAGACCAGACCGACCCGCCCGGTGACGGGTTCCCAAGTGCGCTCAAAAAACGCCGGGCTGGTGGGAGTGACCGCGCCGTAGTTGTTCACCTCCATATGCAAGTGGTCGTAGCGCAGGCCGGTCAGGAGAGCCAGTTTATCCGTCAGTACAAGGCGGTTTTCCAGAAAGCCAGCCAAGGTAGTGACCTGGTGCTTGCGCACTTTTTGTAAGCCGTTGTTGACGCCAGAGATGTCGGCTGGTGCTGTCGTTGACCTGATAATCGATGATCGAACGCACCCAGCGGACGCGCTGCTCGTAACGTCCATTGCCCACGTTATAGTTTTCAAAGCGTCGTCTTTTGTCGATCTTCATGGTATCGCCGACCGGGTTCAGAATCGGCGACCCCCAGTAGGGGCTCTCTTCTTTGTCTTCCTGGTATTCAAGCGCAAGGGTGTGACTGAGCTGCGGCGTCAGGTCACTGAGGATGGAGAACGCGGTGCTTGTGGAGTCGCGTTTATTGCGATCCATGTAGCCATTACTGCCGGTACGGCTGACATCCAGGCGAGCAAAGTGATGCGGATCCGCGCCGCTACTCAGGGCATGGTTGACCCCGAGCGAAAGCTCTGAGGAGTCATGGCTGCCATAGCGCACGCGGCCTTCGACTGCCTGTTCTTCCCGGCTGGCCAACTTGGTGATGTAGTTGATCGAACCACCCACAGCCCCGGCACCGTAGAGGAATGTAGACGGCCCTCCGATGAGTTCCACCCGATCATAAATCCAGGCATCCACCGGGCGTGTGGCACTGCTGTAGCTCATTCCGATGCCGTTGTAGAGCTGGGTGATTTGATTCTGAGTAAAACCACGGTAAGACACAAAGCCGCCGAAGCCCGGGTTTGCCGATGCATTGATCCCGGTCATGGAATTGATGACATCCTGGGTGTCCTTGGCGCCGCGTTCCTCAATGATCGCACGGTCTGCAACACTCACCGATGCGGGCGTTTCGCGGGCAGTCAGACCGAGGCGTGAACCGGTCTTGATTGGCTGGTCGAGAATTACGCCTGAGGGCGGTTCCTGGCGAGCGGAGATAGTAGTGGCCGGCAAGTCGAGGGCATTTTCTTCGGCCCAGGCCAGATTGCAGGCACCGATCATCAGCACCAACGAAGTGTTTCTTGTGCTCATGGACAACTTCCACGCAAAAGTGTGAGGGTCGTACCTGAAAACCCCTAAGGCTGCGCAAATGCACAGGCAGGCAATATCAGGCCGAGAGAGTCACTGCGAGTGAAGCGTCGGGAGATGCTCGAGGGTTGAGCGCAGGCCACACATAGCGTGGTGGTGGCTGCGCCAGGCTGCTTACGAATATCGGTCTCAGGGTGCCGCCTGGCACATAGTCAAGCGCCGAGGCCAAGGTGTTGATGGCCAGCGCGACGGCAAAGGACGAACACAGGGGGCAGGAAAACTGGGTCGCCAGATGTGGCGCAGGATCATCTGGATCGCTGGCATCCATATAGGGGCCGTGTTCGTTGCTGACAGAGCAAAAGCCGCCGTTCAATCCGCTCAAGCTCAGGGCGCCCATCTGCCCGTGATGAATTGCGCAGGCGAGCAGACTGAACAGGAGGCTGGCGTACAGCACCCATGCAATAGACGACAGGTCTTTGCGGCCAGTTTTCATGGGGGCGACTCTGGCACCGAGTTTTTTTCAGGGGGAACAGTCGCCGGGGGAGACGAATCGCCGCAGCTCGTTCCATGGCGCAACGCAATCCTGGATCAGTGACGTTTTCTGGGTCAAACGTCACCGATTTTATTCTTCAGCTCATCAATTCATCTTGCTGTGATCAGGCATATTCAGTGCCCGTGCCGTTGCCTCAACCTTGATCGACTCCTTGGCGCCTGTGGCATTCTCAACCGTCAGCGTCAGCGGTACCTTGTCGCCTTCTTTGACCTGTTCAACCAGATCAATAAGCATAATGTGGTAGTTGTGGGGATCCAGTGTGACGGCTTTGCCAGCAGGCAACGCGACGAACTCAACCGGTTGCATGCTCATCACGTCGTTCTTCATGGTCGACTGGTGAATTTGCACGGTTTTAGCCACAGGTGACTGCGCACTGAGCAGTTTGCTGTCGCTGCCTGCCGTGATAGTCATGAACGCCCCAGTCGCCTGCTGCCCTGCGACTGTGGCGCGAACCCAAGCGTCGCCTACCTGCGTCTGGGCCGATACCTGACAAGCCAGGCCGATGAGAGACAACCCGAGTACGACCTGTCTGACGCGTTGAGCAATGCTGGCTTGATTGAGAGTCGAGTTCATTAGCAGACCTCCATGACGGTGAGCAAATCTTCCGCACACTCTTGTGCAGAAAGCGAGTGAGACAATCCAAGGCGTAGCGTTCCCCTGGAGTCATAAACATAGCTCGTCGCGGTATGGGACAGGGTATATGTTGATCCGCTCGGGACTTTTTCGTAAAACACGCCGAACTCTTTGGCCGTAGCAGCCGTTTCTTCCAGTGTTCCGTAAAGTGCGACAAATGAAGGGTCGAAGGTTTTGACGTAGGCGTCGAGTACGGCAGGTGTATCCCGTTCGGGATCCAGTGTGATGAAGATGACCTGGAGGCGGTCGCCATCCTTGCCCATCAGTTTCTTGATTTTTACTGCGCGAGCCAGGGCGGTGGGACAGATCGCCGGGCATTGGGTAAATCCGAAAAACACCATCGGCATCATGCCTCGATAACTCGAGAGCATTCTCACCTCGCCGTCAGTATCCTTTAACTTGAATGTGCGCCCAAGGATCTGATTGCTCAGATCTTTGCCGTATTTGTACGACAGCTCTCCTCTGGAATCGCAGCCGGTCAGGATGCCCAGACCGAGCAACCCCATACCAGCAACCACCTTGCGGCGAGTCAACAAAACACTCATGGATTAAGGCCTTTTGGATCGTCCAGCAGTTCAGTCAACCCTGTGGACGTATCATCTAAAAAAATCCCATGGTATCAAAATGACGGTGATTGATACCGCCTGACTGGACGTTAGGTCATGCGTAGCCCAAATATGATGATTGAGCGCATGTGTCCTGCCAACCGAAGGTGAGTTGAAGAGTCTACCAATGCCTGTCGCCTTGTTAGTCTGCGACATTTTGGCGCGGGCGATGCCTTAAGCACATCCCCATGTCGGTGAGAGCCATGAAGGCGGGCGCTCTAGAGTTTTTGACGAAGCCGTTTCGCGAGCAGGACCTTCTCGACGCCATTGAACGAGGCCTGCGCCATGACCGCGAAAGGCGTGAGGCGGCCGCGGCTTTGAATGATTTGCAGGGTCGTCATGCCTGTCTCTCCGTAGGAGAGCGTGATGTCATGAACCTGGTGGTCACCGGGCTGTTGAATAAACAGATCCCCGCAAGGCTGGGCGTCAGCGAAGTCACTGTGAAGGTACGGCGCGGCGCCTTGATGCGCAAGATGAAAGCCGACTCCCTCGCCGAACTGGTCAAGTTGTCCGAACATCTTAAGGAGGGCGGTCGCCAGAAAAATTTTTAGGCAGCGATGGGAAAAAAGAACTGCAACGCCTTATTCCCCACCGACTCATAATCTCTTGAGCCTTAAGTTGCGAGGGTTTTATGCTGATCAACTACGATCAAGAAGACTCATGATTTCCTGTTCATTTTCACACTGATCAAGCTCTTCGCGAAAATTTTGATCGGAGAACAAGCGTGCGATTTCTGCAAGCAGATCGAGATGCAGAGGCGCTGCGGGGGCGGGCACGAGAAGCACAACAATATCGGAAACCGGCTTTCTGTCGGAAGCATTAAAAGCCATAGGGCCCCTCGGCCGTAGATAAAGTGCATGAATCGTATCAAGTTCACTCAGCCTCGCATGAGGTACCGCCACTCCATCCCCCAAGCCGGTGCTGCCCGCCTGCTCTCGTCGTAAAAGACTGGTCGTAACGCAGTGCCGAGGCAGTTTATGTGTCTGTTCCATATGCTGGCCAACAAGTTCAAACAGTCCTGATTTATTAGGTACATCTACTCCGAGCAGGATGTCATTAACAGAGAGGTGTTCGGCGAGCTTAACCATTTGCGTGTCTCCCACTTAATAATCCCCATCGTTTTTTGTGAATTTAGATCGTCTCCGGCGTGGAGCCGCGCGCCAGGCCCACCCGGCTGAACAATAGCGCTCCGAGTACTAAAAAGATGAAGTCCATGGCATTCTCCCCAGCAATGAAGGCAGCCTGTCTCGATAGATGGTAAATTGTTAAAAGCATTGGCAGCGAAAGAATAAAGATTTTATAAAGATTAAAGTGGTGTGGTTAAATCAGGGTAATTTTTTAGTAATGGGTATTTTTCTTTGGCCGGGCTTCACGTTGTCGCTTTTCCATCGGGGAGTTCTGATAGTTGGTTTTGGTTGAGCGGTTACGGCTCAAATGCTCAAAAACAAAAGATGCCAATCCGAACAATCCAATAATTGAAATGATCATAATTCCCAGGTCTGAGCTGCTCATAATGTTCTTCCGTCGAAATGTATTCCGGAGGATAAAATATCTATGGCGGAACTCAAGGCGATCTACGATTTCTTTACGATTTTTTTGCTACTGCGCAGCCATCGCCAAAGAGGGTCACTCAGCTGTCCGATTATTGATATTTGACGATATTTTGAAGGATGAGCGCGCCGCCTAGCCCTAACAGTTTTCCTCCTTCATCGATCGTACCAAGCGATATCGGGGCGAAGCCCAACTGATCGACCAGTTCGGTAACGATAATGTTGGCATCTTGATCTCGGCTCCAAACAAACATCACTCTGCGCCCTCCATCCTGCGTAGGGTGTTCGGCTAATCGTGCGGCAGGAAGCTGATTGAAGGTTTTGACTACCCGGGCTCCCACGAATGAGGTGGCGACAACGTCGGTTGATGCTCGATCACCGAGTTCCTGGGGCGGCACTCCATATGTATTCATCGCATCGATGACGATCTTGTCGTTCCAGCAAGTCATCTTCCGACCGATGTCCCGATGAGCGCTGAAAGGGATGGCCAGAATCACAATGTCCGCGCTCAAGGCCTGTTCGAGGGGCTGCGCAACGATGCTGTCGCCCAGCTCGTGGGTGAGGGCTGCAAGGCTGAGTGGACCTCTTGTGTTGGCAATCCCGACCGGGATGCCGCTTCGGGCGAACTGGCGGGCGAGGGCGCTGCCCACTTTGCCGGAACCAATGATGGAGTAAGTCATGCTCGAATCGAGGTGGAGGATTTGCATGATGAAGTCACCAGGGTCGTGTGAATGAAAAGCTCACGGACAAGATGACCTTGTTAGTTGAATCTTAAAAGACGGTATATTGAGATACGATGTATCTCTTTTAGAGATGGGCCGGAGGAAAAATGCTCGACGGCGTATCGCTTGATCAGCTAAGAACCTTCATCGCTGCGGTGGATGAAGGGAGTTTTTCGGCCGCCGCCAGAAAACTCAACAGAGTGCAGTCGGCTGTCAGTGGCTGGGTCGGCAGTCTGGAGGATCAAATCGGCGTGGTGCTTTTCGACCGCTCGGGACGTTTCCCCAAGCTGACGCCGCAAGGGGCACTGTTGCTTATAGATGCGCGCAATATTGTTTCCGGCGTGGATATTTTGAAAGCGCGGGCCAAACTCATGGCGTCCGGCCTTGAGCCGGAATTGTCTGTGGTCGTGGACGTGTTTTTCCCCACCTCAGCGATCACAGCCGTCGTCAAAGAGTTTGCCGAGCGCTTCCCTTTGACCCGCTTGAAGATTTTCGTAGAGGGCCTCGGTGCCGGCTATCAGCCGATACTGGACGGCCGTTGCAGCCTTGGCATCCTTGCATCGTTGCCCATAAATTTTCCCACACTGTCCAGCGAGCGCATTGGCGAATTTTCCCTGGTCATGGTCGCTGCCATCGATCATCCGTTGTCACGACTCAGTGGCAAAATCTCCAGGCGCGAACTTTCCACGCACATTCAGTTGGTGTTAACCGATCGCTCGGAAATGTTGGCAGGACAAGATTATGGCGTGATATCGCCACTGACTTGGCGTTTGGCCGATCTTTCAACCAAGTACGCTTTTCTGAAAGATGGTGTGGGGTGGGGCAGTATGCCGTTGCACATGATCGAGCAAGATCTGGCGGACGGAACGCTGGTGATGCTGGATGTCGAGACTGTCCCCAGAGACGGTGTAAAGATCGATATTTCTGCGGTTCATGCAACCAGCACATTGCCCGGCCCAGCCGGGCGGTGGTTGATAGATCGGATAAAAATCAGTCCGATTGGCTAGCGTTTCCGCTTCGATTAAAGATGATTTTGTGAGTTCGACAGGAGAAGAACTCAGCACGCTGCAGACGTGTGAAAAATTGCCTACATCAGGTTTGGAAGGGATTGCTGTTCTCTTATAATGTTGATCAGTATATGCAGTGCTGGGTGATTATATTTACGACTACCGTAATATATATGGAATGGATCTTCCGCGGATGCGTGCTGGGGAAGTATCAATCTCAGTGTTCCAGACTTTAATTCCGGTGTTATTCGTGCTTCAAGCACATAGGCGATGCCCACGCCTGCTTTAGCGGCAGAGATAGTTGTGGCTGTATCATTGATGGTCACCAATCCTGGAACACGAATTTTCCTGCGCTCACCCTCAACCTGCAGCTCCCAGCGAAAGCTCGAGTTATCTCCCAAAAGTAGTTGAAGACAGGTGTGATGCTCCAGATCTTCTATGGTCATTGGCGCTCCGTGTTGCTCGACGTAGCCTGGCGAGGCCACCAAAACCCAGCGCTGAGGCCCGCTCAACGGCAATGCGACCATATCTTTCGGAACATGATGACCGTAGCGTATACCCGCGTCGTATCCCTCGGCCACAATATCAATAGGCCTGTTATCGACCACTACCGTTAGACGCACGCCTGGGCAGCGTCGGACGAATTCAGGGAGTGCTGGTGCGATCAGCAGATCGGCAGCATCTGCAAATACATTGAGACGAATCTCACCCAGATTGCCGACGCCTGGCGCTTCAAACGTTTCAAGCGCGGCGCCGATCTTGTTGAAGCCATCTTCCAGACGCTCCGCTAAATCCAGCCCCAAAAAAGTGGGCGATACGGCTCGACTTGTCCTGTTCAGTAATTTTGCGCCCAAGCGGTCTTCGAGCCGCCGTATGGCATGGCTCAAAGCCGAAGGAGTCAGGCCCAATTCTTTAGCTGCTGATTTGAAACTTCCCCATCGGACGATGGACAGGAAAACTTTCAGGTCTGCGAAATCGATGCGATTTTTCTGAGTCATAGATGATTCGGCTTCACTGACTGGATGAACTGATTTCAGTTTAGCCTGTGCGATTATCACCACCCCGTCAACGAGCCGATGGCATCGCCAAACGACCGCGTGATTGGGAATATCCGCCAGTGGCGTCATGCAGGGCTAAGAGAAGAGGAATCAGATATGCATCACCGAGTCATTGGACGCACGGGCAGAAAAGTCTCAGAAATTGGATTTGGTGCATGGGCCATCGGTGGAGCCTGGGGTGAGGTTTCCGAGTCCGATGCCAAAGCGGCACTTCACGCGGCATTGGATCAAGGCACGACGTTCATCGATACCGCAGACGTCTACGGTGACGGACGATCAGAGCGCATCATTGCAGATGTGATGAAAGAGCGAGGCGGGGATCGGCCCTTTATCGCGACGAAAGCTGGAAGGAGGTTAAATCCTCATGTGGCTGAAGGCTACACGCGAGCGAATCTGAACGATTTCGTAGACCGCTCCCTCCGAAATCTGCAAACAGATTGTCTCGACCTTGTTCAACTTCATTGCCCACCTACCGAAATTTACTATCAACCCGATGTCTTTCAGGTAATGGAGGACATGATCACCGCGGGGAAAATACGTCACTACGGTGTTTCGGTGGAAAAGGTCGAAGAGGCGTTGAAGGCTATCGAATACCCTGGTGTCGTTTCGGTTCAGATGATCTACAACATCTTCCGTCAGCGGCCCGCTTCTCTTTTCATGCACGAGGCTAAAAAACGTGGAGTTGGGGTTATCGTTCGCGTGCCTTTGGCTTCCGGCTTGCTAAGTGGAAAAATGACCAATGCTACTACTTTCGCTGCGGATGATCATCGCTTGTTCAATCGAAATGGCGAGGCGTTCGATAAAGGGGAAACCTTCGCCGGCGTACCCTTTGATGTAGCGCTGGAAGCCGTCGAGCGACTTCGGCCCTTAGTGCCGCAGGGCGTCACAATGGCGCAATTTGCATTGCGCTGGATTTTGATGGAGTCCGGGGTGACGACTGTCATCCCGGGGGCCAAGAATCCACAGCAAGCCAAAGCAAATAGTGATTCGAGTGACTTGGCGCCCATTTCTGACGAGTCGATGCAAGCGGTTCGTGACCTGTATGAATCGAAAATCTCCTCTCATGTGCACCACCAATGGTAATTCATTGACTTCAAACGTCATTGGTCTTGAAAGGAGCAGCGGGCATCAATTCATTAGACGCAGTCAGGCTTAGCGTCGCAATTGCGCCAATTGTTCCTTTAACCGCGCCACTTCACTTTCAAGTTCACGGACTCGCTCGCGAGCCTCAACCTCAACGCTGACGTCCTTCTGGATACCGATGAAGTACGTCAGTTGATCTGCGTCGTTAAACACAGGGGTAATCGACAGTTCGTTCCAGAAAGCGCTGCCATCCTTGCGATAGTTGCGGATGATTTGCCGGCAGGGGTGAAAGTTCTTTATTGCCTCCCGGATTGTAGCCAGGCCGCTTTGGTCGCGGTCATTGCCCTGAAGAAAGCGACAGTCCTGGTAAAGGATGTCGTCAACACCGTAGCCCGTCAGGCGCTGGAAGGCGGGGTTGGCGTAGATCAGTATGTTCTCGTCGCCTTCCTGCTCTGCTACCACGATGCCATCGTTGGATGCTTCAACCATCAGTTGCAGCAGTTCTGCATTGATCATTTTCTGAGCCCCAGTGAATGTCACATCATTTTAGGACAACTTGGGGTTTCAAAATGCTTTCGACACAATTCGACAGCATTCCCATGACTGACCAAGGCGCCGCCAGCAAGAAAGGTATGCGCGGACAGGCGCGACCTTTTGGTGTCAAGCTGGTCGCCCGATCAGTTGCAGGAACTCGTGGCGCGTAGCGGACGACTCGCGAAAGGCGCCCAGCATCACTGATGAGGTCATCACCGAGTTTTGCTTCTCAACGCCTCGCATCATCATGCACATGTGCTTGGCCTCTATGACCACAGCCACGCCGGCGGCATCGGTGATGTGCTGAATGGCGTCGGCAATTTGTTTTGTGAGGTTTTCCTGAATCTGCAAGCGGCGGGCAAACATATCAACCACTCGTGCAACCTTCGACAGCCCCAGTACCCTTCCGGTGGGGATGTATGCGACGTGAGCCTTGCCGATGAAGGGCAGCATGTGATGCTCACACAGTGAATACAGTTCGATATCACGCACGATGACCATTTCATCGTTTAGCGATTCGAACAGTGCACCATTGATCACTTCTTCAAGGCTCATCGTGTAGCCGTTACACAGGTATTGCATTGCCTTGGCTGCGCGTTTGGGCGTGTCCAGCAATCCTTCACGCTCAGGGTTCTCGCCGACGCTGACGAGAATTTCACGGTAGTGCTCGGCTAATGATGGGTTCATTTCTATTCCTCGCAGCCATGCTGCGGTTCATGTGACGGCCATCCTTGGCTTAGGGGCGTTCGGGCTGGGGAAGAACCTGAGCGAAGCATTCTAGGGCTGCTTAATTTTGCAGGTGAGATGCTCGTCGGGTTCGGGTTTTGATGCCGGCATTGTGCAAGAGCTGTCGACGCATCGACGGCGACCATCCGGATGAGGCAACCAGGCCAAATGGGGGCGTAATCGGCAGAAGAGGCGATAACCCACGGCGAGCAGAGGGCGAATTGCACGCCATGTCAGTGGCGTTGCCCAGAACCCCAGGCCGGCGGCTCGCCAGCTCCATAGAGTGGCGTCCAGTCCGGTTAACCAGCGGCCATCGGCAAAACGGGCATGCAGCGAGGACTGCATTTGCTCGAGCGTGAACCCGAGTGTCCTGGCGTCGAATGCATCACTGCTGATGTCTACAAACAGCAGTCGACTCTCTACGGCGTGTCGCTGCAGGATCTTGATTTCGCGCGCGCACAGCGGGCATGTACCGTCGAAGTACAGCGTCAGTGGCCAATGCTCTTTATTGTACATTGATGGTTATCTTGTATAGGTTTTGTACAAGATAAGCTTAAAAAAACGAACTGACAATCGTGGGCATTCCTTTGCCGTGAAATTGGTCCGCCCGCCCGCCGGGCAGCGTTCAAAGTAGAGATCATAAGCGCAGCAACAGCGCTACGAGCGGCGGGCGGCATAGTCCTGCTCGGTCCAACTTCAAGCGTGGCTCGTCAAGCCACTCGCCGCAGTGCAGCGGCCATGCCGCCGCCTATCGAAGCCATGCCAACAACCAAACAGGGGAACGACACCCACCAAGGTATGGCGGCGGTCATCATGCTGAACTCCGACATGCCGCCAATGCTTGCGATCAGGTTGAGTGGCAGGAAAACCACGTTTATCAGGGTCAGGTTGCGCAGCGCCAGGTTCATGCCATTGTTCGCCAGATTGCCACGTGCCTCGATCAGATTCGCAAACACCTTGGCGTGGATCTTTGCCTGTTGATAGCTCTGCTCGTTCTCGATAATCAGATCGTTGAGCGAGTCCAGCTGACTTGGGCCGAACCCGTGGCGCTGGCCATGGCTTCGAAGCAGGGCGAGTACCGCGCCATTGCTCTGAATGGCGTTCACGTAGTACACAAGGCTTTCGCTCAAGTTGTACATCTGCACCAGTTGCTGGTTATCCATTGTGCGGCTGACTTGTTGCTGTACCTCGCGGGCCATCTGCTTGACAACACGCAGGTGGCCCAAATAGTGATGCACGCTTTCAGCCAGCAGCGCCATCAGCACATCCAGAGGGCCGCTCAGCGCTGAGTCGCTCTCCAAACCTGCTAGAAGTGAGTTGCTCGCGCAGATCACCACCAACCTCTGCTCGCTCAACACCACTCCGAACGACGACACATTGAACGCTCGGCCATCGAAGCTCTCCGGTCGCTTCCAGATCAGGAACAGATGGTCTGGCTTGATCTCGATTCGCGCTACTTCGTCCGGGTCCAGGGATGACTCCAGCGCCTGGGCGCCGATCCCCAATCGTTCCCGGAGCAGCAACTGCTCGCCGGCATCCGGTGCGACGCACAGCCAGACGCTGGCTTGATCGTCGGGCGCCTGGCACAGGTTACCTTCCTGAATGCTGTAGGCTTCGATCATCGCTTACCACGCCTGGCCGCGATGTTTGAGTTCCAGCCTCTGGATAAATGCTTGAAGCACCCGCCGATACAGCTCATCGCCTAAAACGGCGTCTTCGGTTCCTGCATCCAGGTTAGGGTTGTCGTTGACTTCAATCACCAACACCCGGTCACCGGCTTGTTTAAGGTCGACGCCATAAAGGCCGTTGCCGATCAGCCGTGCGGTGTCGACTGCAAGTTGCACAACCTCTGGCGGCGCTTGCTCGATCGGGACGGCCTTGCACATGCCGTTTATTTCACCAGGCACGGCTTTGTGGTTGTAGATTTGCCAATGCCCCTTGGACATGAAGTATTGACAGGCATAAAGGGCTTCGCCGTTAAGTACGCCTACGCGCCAGTCATACTCCGTGTAGCAGTATTCCTGAGCGAGCAGCAGCACTGAATGCTCGAACAATTCCTGTGCTGCCGACGACAGCGCCTGCGCATCGGCGACTTTGATGACACCCCGCGAGAAGCAGCCGTCGGGAATTTTCAGTACAAGAGGAAAGCCCAACCGACGGCCTGCCTGCTCCAGTTCCTGAGGTCGATCCTTGTAGAGGATTTCCGTCGCTGGCATTCCCAGGCCGCGTCGCTTGAGCAGGTCAGTCAGGTACACCTTGTTGGTGCAACGAAGGATGGAAGATGGATCATCGATGACCACCAGGCCTTCACTCTCGGCTCTTTTGGCAAAACGGTAGGTGTGGTCGTCTACGCGGGTAGTCTCGCGAATGAACAACGCGTCGAATTCTGCCAGGCGCGCATAGTCTTTTTTCTCGATAAGTTCGACATCGATGCCAAGCTGTTTGCCGGTTTCAATAAATCGCTCCAGCGCCAATGAATTGGAAGGTGGCAGCGCCTCGGCGGGATCTTGCAATATTGCCAGGTCGTATCGAGCCATCCGCTTGGACGCCGGTTGTCGCCATGTGCGCCGATTGAAGGCATCCAGGGCGTTGGCAAAAACATGCTGTTGCTCATCACGCAGTTTGTGCAATGCGCCGGGTTTTATTCCGGCGATCTGCCACGTCTCACCACGGCGAAATTCCACCAGCAAAATAGGGCAGGGGAACGCCTCAAAAAGCTGACGGCCAATCTCTTGCAATGACTCAATGGTGGCTTTGCCAAAATACAATGACAGGGTAAAGGCTTCGGTATTGCCATAAGGATGGTTGGCCAGCGCCCGCTCCAGGGTGCGCTCAAGATCATCCAGACCCACCCCGTACAGCGCCTTGCGCGACAGCTCGCTGATGATGCGCACCGACGGGAATACCTTGTGCCCGCGCGCTTCGGCAAGCAAAGAGCAGTAGTAGCCTTGGCCCAGGTACTTGTAGTTGCGGCAGAGGTTGATCACTTGCGTGCGACCTGGGAGGTCGTCGCTGTGCTCAAGGTAATCCTGGGCAAGCATCAGGCTTTCACTGGGGAGGTAGCTGGCCCAGTCTTCCTTGCGTTCGACGAGGATCAGCAACTGGCTGCCTGAACGCCCCGTGCTGGGAGGCTCCTCGACGAGAGATATTGTGGAACGTTCCGATTTGTCCAATACTTCGTTCACGTTGGTTTGCACCGCTGACATGAGTAATCGATCCCTATTGAAGAACACGCCGCTTCAATAAATCACGGACATCCGGGTCTGTCCCGGTTCGTTACTCAAACATTACGGTGCCACCATGCTTTTTAACTTTCGCGTTGCAGCGACGGACGATATCGACGAATTGGTCGCGTTGGAACAGGAGTGTTTTACGCTTGATCGGTTGAGCCAGCGCAATTTTCATTGGATGGTCAGCCGTGCCAATAGTTGTTTGATTGTCGCCGAATGCCAGGAAGAACTGGCGGGATATGCCCTTTTGCTCTTTCATCGTGGCACATCACTCGCACGCCTGTATTCAATCGCTGTCAGTCAGGCATGGCGAGGCCATGGCCTCGGCCAGAGGCTGCTGGAAGAGGCACAAACGCGTGCGCTTTCCCGGAACTGCGCATGGTTGCGTTTGGAGGTCAGAGCCGATAATCCCCCTGCCATCAGCCTGTATGAGGCCAATGGATACCAGCGCTTCGCAGTCGTGGAGGACTACTACGAAGATCATGCCGAAGCGCTGCGTTACGAGAAGCGTATTCTCCATCAAGCTCCGTCGCCGACACGTCAAGTACCCTATTACCAACAGACCACCGAATTCACATGCGGCGCGGCCTGTCTGCTGATGGCTATGGCTGCCATCGAGACGAGCCGGCCAATGAGTCGCAAGGAGGAAATTCAGCTCTGGCGCGAGGCGACCACCATCTTCATGACCGCAGGACACGGTGGCTGCAGTCCTCAGGGCTTGGCTTTAGCTGCCTGTCGGCGCGGTTTTGAGGTGCGTCTGGTGGTTAGCCAACTTGGCTCGCTGTTTCTGGAGGGCGTACGCAGTCCGGAAAAAAAGGCCATCATGAAGCTGGTAGAAGACAGCTTTGCTGAGGATTTGGCGCAAGCGGGCGTCATGCAGGAGCAGGCTTCCAATTTTGATATCCGCGCAGCACTTGTGGCTGGATTCAAACCAGTGGTACTGATCAGTAACTACCGATTCACCCGGTTGAAGGCCCCTCATTGGGTACTGATAACAGGGTGCGACGACGAGTTTGTGTATCTGCACGATCCGGATGTGGATCACAGCCGCCACCGTCAGAGCATCGATTGCCAGCACCTGCCAGTGAGTCACGAAGAGTTTGTGCGCATGAGCACGTTTGGCTCTCGCCGAGTACGGGCTGCCGTCATGCTGCGAGCACGTTAAAGGGGGGCTCGTCGGGTGAAACGGTAGCGTTTTGCTGGCCGGGTGATTGTTGTTTGAAGACATCACTCGCACCCTCCATGCTGCGCGGGGTCTTTGGCTAGCAAACGGTAATCTGAATTTAATGGGCTGCTCGTTGTTCAGGCGTCAGTACAGATACTGGATAGATCGCGGTGAATGTCCCCGCGTCGACACTCAATGCGCGGCAATCGACGCCATAGACGTGCGCAAGGTTTTCCGGTGTCAACGTGGCGCCTGTCGAACCGCTGCAATGCACATGGCCCTGGTGCAGCATCATTGTGTCGTCGGCATAGCGACTGGCCAAATTCATGTCGTGGAAAATCGCCAGCGTGACGATGTTATGTTTGCGCGTATAGCTGCTGACAGCATCAAGTATCTGTAACTGATTGGCCAGATCCAGCGCAGAAGTCGGCTCGTCCAGTAGCAATAACCGGGGACTGCGAACAAGGGCCAAGGCTAGGGATATCATCTGCCGCTCGCCTCCAGACAGTTGCCCTGGCTGATGCTCGGAGAAACGTTGCAGGCCCAGCAGTTCGAGCATTTCAGCGGCCTTTCGTCGAGCATTCTGACTCGTCCTCCAGCCTCGTGTAGTGCCTTGTTGAGCCAGCAGGAGTAACTCATAGGTGGACAATCTAACGTCGAGACTGGCGAGGTCTTGCGCGACATAGCCAATCAGTTGAGCGCGGCGGGCAGGGGAAGCATCCATTAGCGGGGTGCCGTTGATGGTGGCCGAACCCTGCGCCGGTACCAAGCCACACAGGCCTTTCATGAAGGTCGATTTACCAGCGCCGTTAGCGCCTAGTAAAGCGAGTGTGCGGCCGCCTGAAACTTCCATGTCCAATCCCTTGAGGATGGGCCTTCCGCGTAGTGTGACCCGGTAGTTGCTGGTGCAAAAACTCATCGGGACGTCAGCCTCCGGTCGCGCAAAATGAGGATGATGAAAAACGGCAAACCGATCAGTGAGGTCACCATGCCAATGGGTAGCACGGCGCCAGGCACGATGAGTTTGCTGGCGAGTGAAGCCAGGGTTACGAAGATAATCCCGCAGGCGATCGTTACACCGATGGTGAAGCGTTGATCTTCACCCACCAGCAGCTTCGCCATGTGAGGCGCCACCAAGCCCACAAAGCCGATCACGCCAACCACCGAGGTGACCGCACCGGCCAACAGTGCGGCCAGCAACAGCATGGTTGTGCGCAACCGACGCACTGGAATGCCGAACAACACGGCCTGTTCACCGAAGCTGCGCAGCGCGGTCAAAGCCCAGGCTTGTGCCAGCGAGAGCGGGATGGCCACCCCTGCGATCACCGCGCACAGAGTGACTTTGTTCCAGGTGGCGTGCTGAAGCGAGCCCATCAGCCAGAACACGATGCTTTGTAGCTGATCGGTGCTCGCCACATACTGGACCAGGCCCAGCAGTGAACTGAACACAAAGTGCACGGCGATGCCGAGCAATGTGATGGCTTGCAGGCCAACGTGGCCGCGCGACAACACAAGGATGATCCCGACCGTCAGCAACGAAAAGAGGAAGGCGTTGGCGGTGACGACCAGGTCGGCCCCGAAGCCTGGCAACGCGTGGCCGAGCGACATATTGAACGCCAGTGCCAGCGACGCACCAAAACCGGCAGCGGACGAAATGCCTAGCGTGAAGGGCTCTGCGAGCGGATTGTCCAGTACAGTCTGCATCATCAACCCGGCCAGCGATAAGCAAGTGCCAGCCAGCACGGCCATCAGCGTCATCGGCATCCGCAGTTCCCAAAGGATTACACGTACGCTGGTATCCACACTGGAAGGATTAAGCAGTCCTGATACCGCTTCATTGAACGTCAGTGTGCCCGAACCAACAATCAGATCGGCAACGAACGCCATGACAGCGAATGCCAGCAGAATCATCAGCAGTGCACTGCGTCGCCATATGGTGATTGTGTAGCGAACCTGCGAGGAGGGCGCCGCAAGGTCGGTTGGCATCGTCATGGCCGATCGGTACTCAATCATTGGCAGGTGCGCGCGAGTAAAGGATGGCGGGTACGGTTTTCAATCCGGTGAGTGCGAACAGGGCTGACAGGCTGTTGCTCGTGTCGATGCGTTTAGCACTGTCGGGATAGAACGCCTGATTCAGATACTCGAGCCCGAGGATGTTCCAGGAGCTCGCATAAAACTGGTGATAGATACCAAACACCCGCCCGTTCTGGCTGGCTTTCAACTGAGCAAAACCTGGACGCTCCTGCAACAGGCTCATAGAGCGATCGATCATGGGTTGTTTCACGCTGTCGCCGAAGCCGAACCCAGGCGCAACTGAGGTGTAACCAGGAAACTGCGAACCGGTCATCACGTAGACGTCTGGCTGTTTGCCGAGCACTGTTTCAAGTGTCACGTCACCGGTCGCGCCCGGCAGTAAGCTTGAGCCGAGATTTTGTCCGCCGGCGGCTTCGACCAGCTTACCCCAGTACACATCGCCATGAGTGAAGCAGCATGCCGAGGCACCACTTTGTCCTGCTTTCGCTTCTACGAATACGACTGGCCTATGTGAATGTTGCTTGATGATTTGATCGATACTCGTAAGACGGCTTCGGTAGAAATCCAGGTAGGCCCGGGCCTCATTTTCGCGGTTAAGAACTCTCCCGAGCAGTTCGACGGTCTTCTGGCTGTTGGTCACCGGATCGAGGTCGCTGTCGACAAATATTACCGGGATCTTCAGCGCTGCCAGTTTCGACGCAACGCCGGCATTCTCCAGAGATGCCCGAGCACGGGTCTGAAACACCAGCAAGTCGGGACGCGCAGCCACGATGGCCTCTAAATTGAGATCGCCCTCGTCGCCGAACTTCATGTCGGTTGCCCGGTTAGCTGACGCTGGCCACTGATGCTCAAACACTTCCCAGGTGTTGGGGTCTGCGCGCTTGACGATGTTATTCCAGGCCACAATTCTCTGGAACGGATCCTGACGGTCAAGCAGGGCCAGCGTAAACAGGTCTCGACCATCCTGAAGGACGATGCGCTTGGGTTCTTGAAGGATTTCTACTTGGCGATTGGCAACATCAGTGACGGTGACAGGGTAGGTCGTTGCGTATGCAAAGGTCTGACCTGCCAGCATTAAACCAACGCTTGAGATGAAGCGCACGAGGTGCTGCATGAGGAAATCCGTAGCCGCTGAAGGAGGGTGCGCTTTTCGTAGGTGTTCATACGGGGTAATTCAAAAAACGCCCGGCAAGGCTATGGGAATAAATCTCATTCGTGTATTAAGAATGTTTCATGCAGCCTGTTTTGATGGATGCGGTTTGGAAACCTGTGCTCGAAGACTTTTCGCCAGCCTAGCCTCCCTTGGCGACATCTGAGCCCGTCCTCGCTGACCACCGTCGTCCGACAAACAGATACTGGCAGTCGGCCATCTCAGCTAAACTCACGATCAGAGCTATTTCCAGCAGCGTCTTGTGAGACTCCATGATTGCCCATACCCCCACGCTTTTTGCCTGTGTCGCGTTAGTCGCGACGATCATGGCGTTTTGTCTGATTCTGGTCGGCCAGTTCAATCAGCGTGACGGTCTGCTCACCATTGGCTTTGGTTTATTGGCCCACGCCTTGGCCTACGTTGGCTACACCTTCTACGGTCATGCCCCATTATGGTTGACCTACGGTGCCGCCAATACATTACTCGCGGTGGCGCTGGCCTTCTATGGTGCCAGCCTGTTCCGGATTATCGAGTTGCCAGTGGCTTGGTGGCGGGTTTTCGCACCGGCTGTACTGATGCTGACGTTGATGGCAAGCCTGATCGAGACCCTGGAGCCGAGAATGCTCGCTGCCACTGGAGTGTTGATGGTGCAGTGCGCATTGATCATCTACTGGACTCGCCGCTACATTCCCGCTCAGGGCCGTGCACGGATGCTGTTGATCATTGGGGCGAGTATCAGCCTGATTGGCCTGGGCATGCGGGTGGTGGCTGTGCTAGGCGGGGGGGCTGCCGAGATGCGCTACGATGTCAGCAACCTCAAGCAGACTATCTCGGTCAGTATCGGTACGTTTACCGCGATGATGATCTCTCTCGGGCTTGTGCTGCTGTCCAAGGAGCGCAGTGAGTCATTACTCCAGCAAATGGCGCTGCGGGACGTTCTGACAGGCATTCTCAATCGTCGAGCTATCCTTGAGCAGTTTTCCACAGACATGGAACGTTCACGCCGAGAGAATGCTTATCTTGCTGTGGCCATGGTCGATATAGACCACTTCAAACAGATCAATGACGTCCATGGTCATCTGGCGGGTGATGAAGTGATTTGCCACTGCGTTAACCATCTGACCAAGCGTCTTCGTCATTCCGACAGTATTGGTCGTTATGGAGGCGAAGAATTCCTGGTGCTGCTGCCTGGTACGAGCCCCGAAGGAGCGGTGGCTGTGCTTGATCAACTGCGTGCCTCTTTGGCCGAGACACCTGCGCAGTTCGGTGACGCAAGTATTGCGGTGCGCATCAGTATCGGTGTTTGCTCTGTGATGCCAGATGACGGCGATACCACCGCCAGCCTGCTTGCCTGGGCGGATGCGGCGCTTTATGAGGCTAAGGGCTTGGGGCGCAATACGTTGCGACTGGCGCAGCCTTGTCGCCTGCGCAGTGCTGCGCCGTTCAGTGAGATTCCACAAACGACAGAATCGTCGTGATTCCACGTGCGACGCTTCTATAAATACAAAAAGATCAGCGGCGCACCGACCTCTCAATGCACGAACTGCTGCTGGATGCCAGCGGCATCGGCCAATTCCAGGGGACGCAAAATCATACGGTCGGTGTACAGCGTGGGTGCGGCATCCATGTTAATCGAGCTCCTGAGTGAACGTTACCAGGTGCCGGACGTCGTCCCTGGCAAACGGAGCTTGCCACTGTCGACGAACCGCATGGTGCCGAACAAGCCTGCGGCGAGTTTTCCACGCAGTACGTAAGGCAGATTGTTGAGGGTCTGCGTCTGGCTCAGTCCCAGGGTCTGGCGCAACACCGAGAACGCCGAAACGCTGACCGGAACCGTCAGCACGGTTTCCGAAAAGCGCGGGATCGAGCCCGACTGATCGCTGACTCCCGAGGCGAGCGGCTGGCCGTTGACCTCGAGGTCCAGGGCCACGCCATTGTAATCAATGGGGGTCTCATTGGGGTTCTGCACACGGATCTTCAGCGCAAACCGCACCTCCATGTCCTGGCCCTGCAGGGGTTCGATGCCGACCACGTTGATATTGACCGGGTCGCGATTGGGAAAGAGCGCGCAGGCGCTCAGGGAGAGCATCAGCAAGGACAGGATAACGGCGTGGATACTGCGCATGACAGGCTCTCTTCAAGTAAAGGGCTGAACCGCTGCCGACGCAGCCCTCAAGCCGTGTCAGCGGTTCAACTGTGCGACCGCCGCAACGGTTGCCGGTTCACCCCTGGCCGCAACATCGGGGTTTTCCATGACCTGGAGGATCGAGGCTTCCGGGTCGAAATCGTCTTCTTCCAGCTCGATGAATTCTTCCGGCAGGAAGATGTTCAGCACGATAGCGCACAACGCGCCGACAGTGATCGGCGATTCGAAGATGTTGTGCAGCGCCAGGGGCAGCTCGCGCAACACTTCGGGGACGGCCGCGACGCCCAGGCCCATGCCCAGGGAAATCGCCACGATCAACATATTGCGCCGGTGCAGGCCAGCCTCGGCGAGGATCTTGATACCGGCCACCGCCACGGTTCCGAACATCACCAACTCAGCGCCGCCGAGTACTGGCTTGGGCATTAACTGCAACACCGCGCCGATCATCGGGAACAATCCGAGCACTACCAGGAGGCCGGCAATGAAAAACGCGACATAGCGGCTGGCCACGCCAGTGAGCTGAATCACCCCGTTGTTCTGGGCGAAGGTCACCATGGGCATGCTGTTGAACACTGCGGCCATGGCCGAGTTGAGGCCATCGGCAAGCAGGCCGGACTTGATTCGCCGGATGTACACCGGGCCTTTGACCGGTTGCCGGGAAATCATCGAGTTGGCCGTGAGGTCACCGGCCGCTTCCAGCGGCGACACGAGGAAGATCACCGCCACCGGGACGAACGCGACCCAGTCGAAATTGAAACCATATTTGAACGGCACCGGCACGCTCATCAGAGGCACGTCGGGCATGTTCGAGAAACTGACGTCACCCATCATCCAGGCCACGAAATAGCCAAGGGTCAGGCCGATGACGATGGCCCCCAGACGCAGGAATGGCACGTCGACCCGGTTCAGCACGATGATGGTGCCCAGCACCAGAGCGGCGAGCGCCAGGTGGTGGGCGCCGCCCAGGTCGGTGGCGCCGAAGCCGCCAGCGATATCGGTCATCGCCACCTTGATCAGCGACAGCCCCATGAGCGTGATGATGGTGCCGGTGACCACCGGGGTGATCAGCATCCGCAGTTTGCCGATGAACTGGCTCAAAACCACTTCGATGAAGGCGGCAAAAAAGCACACGCCGAAGATCGTCGAAAGGATCTCATCGGTGCCGCCGCCACGGGCCTTGACCATGAAACCAGCGCTGAGAATCACGCTGATGAACGAGAAACTGGTGCCTTGCAGGCACAACAACCCGGAACCGATCGGCCCGAAGCGTCGCGCCTGGACGAACGTGCCGAGCCCGGAAACGAACAGCGCCATACTGATCAGGTAGGGCACTTCGCTTTGCAGGCCCAAGGCGCTGCCCATGATCAGGGTGGGGGTGATAATGCCGACAAAACTCGCCAGAACGTGCTGCAAGGCGGCGAAGACGGTGGCGGTGAGATGAGGGCGATCGTTGAGGCCGTAGATCAGATCGTTGTTGCGCGCAGCAGGGGCTTTTTCGGAGGCGGTCATGGTGATATGCGTGCCAAAAGGCGGGCCGGGTCAGAAAATGGAGGCGCAGGATGCCAGAAAGCTGGGAAAACAGTAACCAAGGGTTACAGAAATCCTGCTGCGGCGGTGCGAGAAACCTCAAGTACCGGGTTTGAAAGCGGCCAGCAGATCTTCTTCGAACGCCTTTTGCGCATCCCCTGGCGACTGGGCGCGATGGCGGGCGAGCTGGAATGCCACTTCGAAACGGGTTCCATCATGCTGTACCGCGCGTAACAAGCCTTTTTCCTCCCAGCTTCGGGCGTAGTGGCAGGGTAGATAACCGATATGCCGGCCCGACAGAATGAACGCGAGCGTACCTTCCACTTGCTCCGACCGCGCCGAACAAGGGGTCCCTTAAAAGGGTTCGTCGCGGCGCAGGAAGCGGTAGGGGTGGTCCACGCGATCACTGGCCTGCAGCGTTTGGGCGAGCGGCGCGTTGGTGCTGAACAGTGGGTGGCCCGGGGCGCAGTACAGCTGCTGGCTCTCCCTGAACAGTTCACGGTAGTCAAACGCGTGCTGCGCCAGGGAGAAATAGCCGATGGCTAGATCCAGGCGTTGTTGCAACAGCAGCCTTTCCATTTCGCCGGGCATCGCGCTGATCAGTTCGATGCGCACCGACTCGTCGCGCTGGCGAAAGCGCCGTATCGCCTCGGCCACCCGTTGCAGCACCGCTTGATCGAGGGCTTCGGACAACCCGACTCGCACTTCACCGATCAAGCGCCCGGCCACGCCATTGGATTGATGGCGGAACGTTTCGATGGACTCGAACAGCGTGCGGATCGCACCGAGCAGTTCCGCGCCCTTGGGCGTGACGTTGAACCCGCCTTTGCCACGGCTGCATAACCGGTAGCCGAGCCGGGTTTCGAGCTTGGCCATCTGCTGGCTAATGCTCGACTGGCTCAAGCCAAGTTCGCCTTGGGCGGCACTGAAACCACCGCACTCGACTACGCGTACGAACAGACGCAGTAGCTGCAGGTCCAGATCGTGAAGTTGGCCAAGCATCAAACATTACTCCGTGATAATGCCAGGATAACAAAGTTGGTATTTTGCCAATGTATCCGACCGCGCATCGTGGCGTCACTCCGTAGACGTCAAAACAAGGAATACGCGATGGACGCCCCAATGCTGAACGATCAAGCCATGACCCGCGACAGCCTCTACGGTACTGCGGCGGAAAGCACCTACGCCGGCATCACCAGTTTCATGCGTCGGCGCTACAGCCGCGACCTGCGCGGAGTCGACGTGGCAGTCAGCGGCGTGCCGTTCGATACCGCAACCAGCAACCGTCCCGGTGCGCGTTTCGGTCCACGGGGCATTCGTGCAGCGTCGGCCGGGATCGCCTGGGAGCGCCACTGGCCGTGGACGTTCGATCCGTTCGACCACCTGGCGGTGGTCGATTTCGGTGATTGCGCGTTCGACTATGGCGCGCCGCACTCGATACCCCACAGCATCGAGGCTCACGCCGAACATATCCTTGCGGCCGGCAGCGCGATGCTGACCTTTGGTGGCGATCATTTCGTCACCTATCCACTGCTCAAGGCCCATGCGCGTAAACATGGGGCGCTGTCGCTGATCCATTTCGACGCCCACAGCGATACCTGGCCGGACGAGGCGGGCAAGCGGGTCGACCATGGCACGATGTTCTGGCACGCCGCCCGCGAAGGCCTGGTGGAACCGTCGCGCTCTGTGCAGATCGGCTTGCGCACGACCAATGACGATGCCATGGGCTTTGCGATACTCGATGCACGCCAGGTGCATCGACGCGGCTGCGAGTCGATCGTCGAGGCCATCCGCGCCCGGGTGGGGGATAATCCGGTGTACCTGACGTTCGATATCGACTGCCTGGATCCGGCATTCGCCCCCGGCACCGGAACCCCCGTATGCGGAGGCTTGAGCACGGTACAGGCGCTGGAAATCCTGGGTGGTTTGCGCGGCATCAATCTGGTGGGCATGGACGTGGTGGAAGTTGCTCCGGCCTACGACAGCGCCGAGATCACTTCCCTGGCAGCAGCGACTTTGGCGATGGAAATGCTTTGCCTGTATGCGGCCAGACACAAGGTCGACCGGTGAAACAATACCCCGCAGGAGCAAGGCTTGCCCGCGATGGCGATAGTGCATTCACCAGCGCTTCGCGAGCAAGCCGGTCAAACAGTGATTTGGTCAGGCGACCGGAATCTTCGGCAGGTCCAGGATCCGGTCGCCGCTGAAGCGTGAAAAGGAGCCCGCCAGGGTTTCATGCGGCACGCCCTTGGGCACGTCGCTCACTTCATCCAGCCGCGCCATTTGCCCGGCATCCAATTCCACCGCCAACGCCCCCAGGGTCGAGTCCAGCTGTTCACGGGTACGCGAACCCAGGATCGGAATCAACGCGGTCGTCGACTGCCGGGCTTTTTCCCGCAGCCATGCGATCGCTACATGGGTCGGGCTGGCAGCCAGTTCCCCGGCTACGGCGAGCAGCGTATCGAGCAGGGCGGTCTCGCGGGCGCCTTTTTCCGCGTGGATCAGCATGCCCAACTTGGCTGCGCGGTTATCCCCGTCGCTATTGCGGTACTTGCCCGTGAGGAACCCGCCACCCAGGGGCGACCACAAGGTCGCGGCGAGGCCCAGGGCCTCGGCCATTGGCAGCTGCTCACGTTCGGCGCTGCGTTCAGCCAGGCTGTATTCGACCTGGAGTGCGATAATCGGCGCAAACCCGCGAACCTCGGCCAGCAGATCGGCCCGGGCAATGCGCCACGCCGGGAAATTCGACAGCCCCGCGTAGTGAATCTTGCCGGCACGCACCAGGTCGTCAAAACCTCGCAGAATCTCCTCCATTGGCGTGACGCCGTCGCTCATGTGCGCCCAGAACAGGTCAAGACGATCGGTCTTGAGGCGGGTCAGGCTCTCCTCGACAGCCCGGACCATATTCTTGCGATTGTTACCCGTGTGTGAAATGCCGTCTGCCGGAGTGGTACCCAAGGTGTATTTGCTGGCGATGACCAGCCTATCGCGCTCCGGCGCGATGAACTCACTGAGCATGCTCTCAGACTGTCCGGCCTGATAACCATTGGCGGTGTCGATGAAGTTGCCGCCGGCTTCCAGATAGCCGTCGAAAATGCGCATGGCCTCGTCGCGCTCCGCGCCGTGCCCCCAACCCGTGCCAAAATTGCCGGCCCCCAAGGCCAGCTCCGAAACACGCAAGCCGGTTTTACGGCCGAATACTTTGTAGTGCATGGCGGTGACTCCTGTAGCGAGCGGTGCGGCTTGACATGAATGTCGTGCGATATTCGGGTAATATTACGCACGTAATATTGCTCGTCAAGGTATTTTTCCACTGGCTGACGGCTAGCGCCCAAGCGCTCATGGCATACTGCCGCGCATGACCATCGACTCGCCGTTAAGCGCCTGGCAGCAGGCCATCGAACAGAAAGGTTTCGTCCAGGACGAAGCCCAGGAACATGCCGTGTGGGCCCTGCAGAAATGCTACGAGGCCCTGCACGAGGGGCGTCCGGGCGTGACCGGGGTCTATCTGTGGGGCCCCGTTGGGCGAGGCAAGACCTGGCTGATGGATCAGTTCTATCAAAGCCTGCGAGTCCCAGCCCGGCGCCAGCATTTCCATCATTTCATGGGCTGGGTGCACCAGCGGTCATTTCAGCTGACCGGTACCGCAGACCCGCTTAAAAGCCTGGCCCGGGAACTCGCCGAAGAAGTTCGGGTGCTGTGCTTCGACGAGCTGTTCGTCAATGACATTGGCGATGCGATCATCCTCGGGCGGTTGTTCCAGGTAATGTTCGAGCAGGGCGTGGTTGTGGTGTGCACTTCCAATCTGCCCCCTGACCAACTGTATGCCGACGGTTTCAACCGCGACCGGTTCGTACCCGCCATCGAGGCGATCAAACAGCACATGCAGGTCATCGCAGTGGACGGCGCTGAAGACCATCGCCTGCATCCGGGCACCGGGTTGCAGCGCTACTGGGTCGCAGAGCCCGGGCAGCCCAGTGCCTTGCACGAGGTGTTCCGGACGCTGACCCTCGGCCAGTCGGTCTCCAGCGAGCCGATCGCGGTCGGTCACCGGTCGCTGCCCGTGGTACAGGCCAGCAAAAGCGTGCTGTGGTGTCGTTACGCCGACCTGTGCGAGCAACCCTTCGCCGCGATGGACTTCATGGTCCTGTGCGACACCTTCAAGGCTATCCTGTTAAGTGAAGTGCCAAACCTCAGCGCGCAAAAGCGTACCGGACGCATTGCCCGGGGCACCGAAGACGGGGTCGAGCGCGTGGCCGCTGGTGATCGCGAGTTACCTCAATTGTCGGTGCATGATGACGGCGTGCGTCGATTCATCGCGCTGGTCGACGAATGTTACGATCGCAAGGTGCCGCTCTACCTTGAGGCCCAGGTATCCATGGCCGAGCTCTACACTGAGGGATATCTGGAATTTCCGTTCCGCCGCACCCTCAGTCGCTTGCAGGAAATGCAGCTGCAACGTTTTGCCGAGGTCTGACAACCGGGAGGCGAACCCATGTCTCACACGCTGTCGCATCATCTGCTGACCATGGCTTATCAGAACGCCTGGGCCAATCATCGGCTCGCCAAAGCATGGGGGCGTTTGGCCCCTGAGGAATTGGCGGCACCACGGGTCAGCTTCTTCCCCAGTCTCACAGCCACCTTGAACCACATCCTGACCTGCGACTGGTTCTACGTGGACGCGCTGGAGCGCGAATTGCGCGGTGACGATCCGCATCCCGATTGCCAGGTGTTCTTCAGCCTGGATGAGCCCTGTACCACGGCTGCCGATCTGCAGCGCGAGCAGGCGCTGGTGGACCGGCGGCTGATCGCTTATTGCGAGCAGATGCGCGATAGCGATCTGGGCAAGATCGTGACCATTGCCCGTGACACGCCGCAGCATGATTGCCGATTGCGCATGCTCTCGCACTTGTTCGAGCATCAGATTCACCATCGCGGGCAGGTCCATGCAATGCTCAGCTCAACCTCGGTGCAGCCGCCGCAGCTGGACGAGTTTTTTTGCGTGGGGGAGGCGAGCTTACGGGCTGAGGATTTTGCCGAGCTCGGATGGACCGAGGCATTGATCTGGGGGCATTGATCGGCAGGCTGATATCCAATGCTGTGGGAGCAACATTGGCCGCATTGCTTTTGATTTGCGATCGCGCTTGATAGATTCAGAGGCTGCTACTTCACGTGTGATCGAGGATGGAAATGGAATCCGCAGAAATTCTGGTACTTCAGGCCAGCTACACCAATGCGCTGCATGCCGAGGCCATCAGCCTGGTATTGAACCACTATGCAGAAGACCCGATGGGAGGCGGACATTCGCTGCCGGTCGATGTATTGGAAAACCTTGCGGGCGAACTGGCGAAGCGGCCACACGCCTTCAGCGTCCTGGCTTTCGTCAACGGCGAGCCGGCCGGTCTGGTCAATTGCTTTGAGGGTTTTTCGACGTTTGCCTGCAAGCCGCTGGTCAATGTGCACGATGTCGCCGTCGTGAAGAAATTTCGCGGTTTGGGGTTGAGTCAGAAGATGCTGCAAAAGGTCGAGGACATCGCCCGCCAGCGCGGCTGCTGCAAGATCACCCTGGAGGTACTGGAGGGTAACGCCATTGCCCAGGCGTCTTATGGCAAATTCGGATTTGCCGCCGGGATGTTCGATCCGGCCCTCGGTCGCATGCTGTTCTGGACCAAGGCGCTGTAACACCTGAACCAGGCGAGGCGGGGGAGCCTGCTCCCTCGCCACAGCCTTGAGCTCGTTATGGTTTGTAGTGCTCCGTCATTTGTGCGGTCTGATCGTCCGGAACCCGCACTTGCGGCGCTGGCTGTTGCTGATTCGCCTGCTGGCTCAATCGCAAGGTCTCGTAGTAATAGCGCATGCGTTCAGCGCCGCCTTCCGCCCAGGCGGCTGTCGTGCCCAGCATCATCAAACTGGCGAGGATCAGGGTTGTAGATTTCATGGTGTGCCTCCCACTACAGGTTTCGGGTGCCCTTTCTTCCATGAAGCAATGTTGAAAGGGCATTATCCGCCGATTCCGTTAATTGGGAATTAACTGCTTTTAAATCTTCCAGTCCAGGCTCAGGGTCACGGTACGAGGGTCGCCCCAGTAGTTGCCGTTATAGAAGCCGACGTTCTCGTAGTACTTCTTGTCGAGCAGGTTGTTCACGTTGAGCGACGCCGACAGGTGCTGGTCGAACTCGTAGCGCGACATCAGGTTGACCAGGGTGTAGGCGTCCTGGCTGATGTTGGTGCGCTGGGTGATGATATTGCCTGCAGCGTTGCGCCCCACCGGGCGACTCGCGGCGCGGTAGATCTCGCTTTGCCAGTTAAGCGCGCCGCCCACCGTCAGCGCATGCCAGCTGCCTGGAAGCCGATAGGCCGTGGACAGGCGGAACATGTTCAGGGGCGCGGTGGTGTTGGTGCGGTTCTTTTCGCCGTTGACCGAGTGGGTATAGGTGTAACCGGCGGTCATGTTCCAGTCGGCCATCACCTCGCCGGACAGTTCGGCTTCGAAACCCCGGACCTTGGTGCCCTTGCCATTGGCCTTGTAGAACTCCTCTCCAGTGACCGGATCCGGTGGCACCGAATCGTCGAGCTCGGCGACGTTGTCCTGATCGCTCCAGAACAGCGCCGTAGCCAGGTTGAGGCGCTCCTGAAGCAGGCTACCCTTGAGTCCCAATTCATAGTTGCTGCCCACTACCGGTTCGAGGTACTTGCGGTTGGCGTCGCGATTGGTTTGCGGCTTGAAAATGTCGGTGTAGCTGACGTAGGCGGTGTACTCGGGTGTGATGTCGTAGAGCAACCCGGCGTAAGGCGTCCACATGTCGTTGTGTTTCTGGCTGGTATCGTCCACTGCGCTCAACACCTGATTGGCGTCGTAACTATTGGTGGTGCTCGACGATTTCCAGCTGCCATAGCGGCTGCCAAGTACGGCGTGCAACTCATCGGTCAGGCTCAGGCGTGTGGCCAGGTAACCGGCTTTCTGCTCGGTGCTGCTGGTGGACCCGGTGAGGCTGGTCACCGTGTCGGAGAATTTGTCGATATCGCCCATGTACTTCCAGTCCGGCACGATCGCGTAGTCATCAGCCATCGGACCGTCGGTGTATGGGTTTTTGTCGCTGCGCTGCGCTTCGCCATAACCAATCATCAGTTCATGTTCGCGTCCCAGCAGCGAGTAGGGACCGGACACATTGAAGTCGTAGGCTTTCATCTTCTGGGTGCCGATCATGTGACTGACGTTGGCCACCATGCCGCTGCGATCGGGCTCGGGGAAGCCGCCTCCGGCGTAGTAGATCTTGCCGTCGGTGTCACTCTCGCGGTGGGTGTAGGCGGCCTTGAGGTGCCAGCCTGCACCCAATTGATGGTCCAGGTTGGCGAAGGCGGTCTGGTCCTTGATCGGCCAGGAACTCCAGGACGTGGCCATGTTGGTCGAACGGCCAAGGTTGGCCTTGCTGCCGTCGGCATTCCAGTAAGGCACGGTGCCCCACGAAGTGCCCTGTACGTGTTTGTTCTGGTAGTCGTAACCCACCGCCAGGGTGGTGGCATCGGTCAGATCAGCTTCGAGCACGCCGTAGCCGACTTCCCGTTGCTGCTGGTATTTATCGCGGAACGAGTCGCTGTCACGGTATGCCAGCACGCTGCGGCCGCGCAGGCGCCCGTCGAAGGCCAATGGCCCGCCAACGTCCAGGTAGGTGTAGTAATTGTCATAGCTGCCGGCGCTGACACCGGTCTTGGCCTGCCATTGCGCAGTCGGGCGTTTGCGCACCATGTTGATGGTCGCGGACGGATCCCCGGCGCCCGTCGTCAGGCCGGTGGCGCCGCGCACGACTTCGATGCGGTCGTAGATGATGGTGTCGGAGTCGGACTTCATGTAACTGAAGGTGTTGAGCATCCCGTCAACCTGGAAGTTGTTGATCGAGTAGCCGCGCGAGGAATAGTTGACCCTGTCGGAGTCGTTGTGTTGCACCACAATGCCGGTGGTCTGGCGCATGGCTTCGGACAGCGAAGTGAGTTTGAAGTCGTCCATTTGCTGGCGCGTGACCACCGAAACCGACTGTGGGGTTTCCTTGATCGACAGGTTCAGGCGCGTGGCGCTGCTCATGGCGCCGGTGGTGTAGGACTGGGTGTTTTCGGTGTTATTGCCCAAGCCCTGGGCGGTGATACTGGTGGCGGTCAGCTCGAGGGCGCCGGCGACCGGAGCCTTTTCAATTTCGCTGTCGGCAAGCAGGTCCGGGCTCAGTGCAACGCTGCACAGGCCCAGGGTTAAAGTCATGGAACGGGTAATAGGCGCGAACATCGCAGCCGACTCCTTGTCGTTGAGGGAAAAATTCCGTTTGCTCAAAGACGAAGGAGGGCGGCGAGTATTTAGTGATAAACGATAATTATATTGTTTGCTGCGGGGTGCCTGGCAGCATTAATGCTGCACGACTTCCACGGCTTTGGGTTTCATCAGGCTGAAGTCGATCAACGGCCGCTGCTGTTTTTCGTAGGGATTGCCGATCAGCAATGGGCGCGGCTTGAAGCTGTCGCTGACCAGGCTCTTGCTGCGATCGAGCTCATCGAAATTCAGCCCCGCCATGTCCGCCCAGGTGTGGATCAGGTGCGAGCTGCTGTAGGGGCGGCTCAGATCGCCAGCGAAGTTCCAGTCATGGGACTCACGCCATTTCGGCGTGGCCCAGGCCATGAACGGAATGGTGTACATCGGCGCGGTCGGCTTGCTCTCGTTGCGGCCCAAGGTGCTATGGCCCGGCGAGTCGAAGACGTCTTCTCCATGGTCGGACAGGTACATCAGGAAGCCATTGGGGTCCGTCTTCGCGTAATCCTTGATCAGGCTCGAGACCACGAAGTCGTTGTACAGGATCGCGTTGTCGTAGCTGTTGTAGGTCGGCAATTGATCGTCACGTACGCCGGCCGGTACACCCTGGCGATCCTTGAACTTGTCGAAGGTCGAGGGGTAACGGTACTGGTAACTCATGTGCGTGCCCAGCAGGTGCACCACGATCAGCTTGCGCGGTGCCGCGTCGGCCAGGGCCTTGTTGAACGGCGCGATGACATCGCCGTCGTACTGGGCAGCGTTCTGGTTACGGTTGTTGTTAAGGTACACCTGCTCGTCGGCTTGCTCGGAGAAGGTCGTCAACATGGTGTTGCGCTTGGTCATGGTCTGCTGGTTGGTGATCCAGAAGGTCTTGTAGCCGGCCTGTTTCATCATGCTGACCAGCGACGGAGTCGACAGATACAACGCCGGGTTATCTTCGTCGGCGAATGTCAGCACCTGCTGCAGCGCTTCAATGGTGTAGGGGCGCGGGGTGATGACGTTATCAAAGACCGATAACTGGTCCTTGAGCTTGTCCAGCTCAGGGGTGGTATTGCGCGGGTAGCCATACAGGCTCATGCGCTGGCGGTTGGTCGATTCGCCGATCACCAGTACCAGGGTCGCAGGCTGATTGGCTGCGGAGTCGGTAAGGTTTTTCAGCGGTGCGATCTTGCTCGCGCTGTGCAGCATGTCCTGCATGCCGGCGAGGGTGTCGAGGTAGCGGTGGTAAGCCACAGCCATCTGCCATGGCACGGCAGGTTCGATGCGGGTTTCGAATTTCTCGAAGCCTTCGGCCAGGCTGCCGGTACGCAGGGTCTGCTTGACCAACGGATAACCGATCACTGCCACCAGGATGGCCGTTGCTGCCAGGAAGGCCCGCCCGCGAGGCAGGTACACCGGACGCAAGCGGGTCCACAGGAAGTAGGCAAACAGCGTGTGGGCAAGAAAGGCCGCGACCATCCACCAGGCGAAATACTGGGTCATGTACTCGCCAGCTTCAGAGATGTTCGATTCGAACATGATGAAGATGACGCTCTGGGAAAACTCCTGCTGATAGATGAAGAAGTAGCCCAGGCTGGCCATTGAGCAGGCCCACAGCACCACACCGATACAGGCGGCCAGCACACGGGTCTGTCGGGGGAAGAGCAACATGGGCGCGAGCCAGACCGCGCTCATGATGAAGGCTTGGCGGAAGCCGGTGAAACCCGAGGTGCCGGTCAGCTGGATCAGCAGTTGGGTGATGCCGGAAAAGTACCAGAAGAACACAAACAGCCAGGCAAGCCCGGCCCAGTCGAACCTTTTCGCAGTCGTGTTGCTGCGTTTGAACAAAGCCATTCAGCGCTCCAGCCTAGATAATCGTCGACCGCCGCCAGTGGAAACTGGTGGACGAACGGGCGCGGCACGCCTACCGAGCGGCCACAATGGCGCAGGAGTATCAATGAGCGGGTGTGAAAAGTTTGTGAGTTGCAGGAGCCAGCTTGCCCGCTATGGGCGTGAACGATGACGCTGGGTGCCTGATGGCCCGCAGCGGCGTCTCGTTTTTCGTGAGCGAGCTCGCCCCTGCAGGGCGGTCAGGCGCGGTGGAGTACTGGCAGGGCCTGTGGCTGGTGGCCTTGGGTCAGCTGGCGCAATTGCGCAAGCTCCTGCTTCAGCAGGTCGCGCTCTTCTTTGAGCTGGCGCAGTTCATCACGACGGATCGTGACGTAGAGAGTTTGTGCTGGCCGTGCTGCTTGTACTGTGCCCATTGCTCACCTCGCAAATGGTGTTTCAACTGTGAACCTGCCCCGACGTCGGGCGCTGATTCACTATCGGCTGCAATTTTGATTTCTTTTGCCCGCGAAGGGAACTTTTTTATTTTTCGTGGTCGGTGTGTCTTCGCGACGATTCCCGACGTTATCAGTCTGGATCGGGCACAATGCACGGAAACTTCATGGCGACCTGTCTGACTAAGCTGAACAGGTTGCGTTGGGCTATAACCTTTGACACACATTATTTGCAGTAAGGAGCATCAGCACATGCAACTCGGGATTATTGGACTGGGCCGCATGGGCGGTAATATTGCGCGGCGCCTGATGCTCAACGGGCATTCCACCGTTGTCTACGACCGCAATACCGCTTTTGTCGACACCCTGGCCGCAGAAGGCGCCAAGGGCGTCATCGACCTGCCGGCCCTGGTGGCTGGCCTGGCCAAGCCACGTGCCGTCTGGGTCATGCTGCCGGCCGGCGCGCCGACCGAAGACACCATCGACACCCTGAGCACCTTGCTCGAAGCCGGTGACACCATCATCGACGGCGGCAACACCTTCTATAAGGACGACATCCGCCGGGCCAAGAGCCTGTCGGAAAAAGGCCTGCACTACATCGATGTGGGCACCTCCGGTGGCGTCTGGGGCCTGGAGCGCGGTTACTGCATGATGATCGGCGGCGAAGCCGAGGTGGTAAAACGCCTGGATCCGCTGTTCGAAAGCCTGGCCCCCGGCATCGGTGACATCCCGCGCACCAAGGACCGCAAGTCCGCTGACGACCGTGCCGAGCGCGGTTACATCCACGCCGGCCCTGCAGGCTCGGGTCATTTCGTGAAAATGATCCACAACGGCATCGAGTACGGAATGATGCAGGCCTTCGCCGAAGGCTTCGATATTCTCAAGACCAAGGCCAGCGAAAACCTGCCTGAAGACCAGCGCTTTGACCTCAACGTCGCCGACATCGCCGAAGTCTGGCGTCGTGGCAGCGTGGTTTCGTCCTGGTTGCTCGACCTGACCGCAGACGCTTTGGCCAGCGATCCGAAACTCGAAGGTTACTCGGGTTCCGTAGCTGACAGCGGCGAAGGTCGCTGGACCATCGAGGCGGCCATGGAACAGTCGGTACCGGTTCCCGTGCTGTCGAACTCGCTGTTCTCTCGCTACCGTTCACGCGGGCAGGGCACCTTTGGCGACAAGATTCTCTCGGCCCAGCGGTTCGGCTTCGGCGGCCATGTGGAGACTTCGAAAAAATGACTGGCCTGATCCGCAATAAATCCAAGGCTGAACCAGCACCACCCACCACGCTGTTCCTGTTCGGTGCACACGGTGACCTGGTCAAGCGGCTGCTGATGCCGGCGCTGTACAACCTGAGCCGCGATGGATTGCTGGGGGATGGATTGCGGATCATCGGCGTTGACCACAACGCCATCAGTGACGAAGCCTTTGCGCAGAAGCTCGAGGATTTCATTCGGGCGCAAGCGATGAGCAAAGTCGGCAAGGGCGATGACGCCCTTGACCCGGCGTTGTGGGCCACACTCGCCAAAGGCATCAGCTACGTCCAGGGCGATTTCCTGGACGACAGCACCTATTCAGCCCTGGCGGCGAAAATCGCCGCCAGCGGCACCGGCAATGCGGTGTTCTACCTGGCCACCGCGCCACGTTTCTTCAGCGAAGTGGTGCGTCGACTGGGCGCGGCGAAGCTGCTCGAAGAAACCCCCGAAGCGTTTCGCCGCGTCGTGATCGAAAAGCCTTTTGGCTCCGACCTGCAGACTGCAGAGGCCTTGAACGCGTGCCTGCTCAAGGTGATGTCGGAAAACCAGATTTACCGGATCGATCACTACCTGGGCAAGGAAACCGTACAGAACATTCTGATCAGCCGGTTTTCCAACAGCCTGTTCGAAGCGTTCTGGAACAACCACTACATCGACCATGTGCAGATCACTGCCGCCGAGACCGTCGGCGTGGAAACCCGGGGCAGCTTTTACGAGCACACCGGCGCGTTGCGCGACATGGTGCCCAACCACCTGTTCCAGTTGCTGGCGATGGTCGCCATGGAGCCGCCGGCCGCTTTTGGTGCCGACGCGGTACGCGGCGAGAAGGCCAAGGTCGTCGGCGCGATTCGCCCCTGGTCGGTGGAAGAGGCCCGGGCCAACTCGGTGCGTGGCCAGTACACCAGCGGCGAAGTCGACGGCAAGGCAATGCCTGGTTATCGCCAGGAAGGCAACGTTGCGCCCGACAGCACCACCGAAACCTACGTCGCGCTCAAGGTGATGATCGACAACTGGCGCTGGGTCGGGGTGCCGTTCTATTTGCGCACCGGCAAGCGCATGAGCGTGCGCGACACGGAAATCGTCATCTGCTTCAAGCCGGCGCCCTATGCGCAATTTCGGGATACCGAAGTGGACGAACTGCAGCCAACGTATCTGCGCATCCAGATCCAGCCCAACGAAGGCATGTGGTTCGACCTGCTGGCCAAACGTCCTGGCCCGGCGCTGAAGATGGCCAATATCGAGCTGGGTTTTGCCTACAAGGACTACTTTGAAATGCAGCCGTCCACCGGCTATGAGACCTTGATCTATGACTGCCTGACGGGCGACCAGACGCTGTTCCAGCGCGCGGACAACATCGAGAACGGCTGGCGCGCCGTGCAACCCTTCCTCGACGCCTGGCAGCAAGATGCCAGCGTTGAGGGCTATGCCGCCGGTGAAGACGGTCCGCAGGCGGGCGCAGATCTGCTGACTCGCGACGGTCGCGTCTGGCACAGCCTCGGATGAGTGAATTGACCCGGGCGCCTATTCGCTTTTTGCTCAGCGACATGGACGGTACCTTGTTGCTGCCCGACCACAGCCTCAGCCGGCGCACCATCGAGGCCGTTCGCTCACTGCGTGAGGCGGGGGTGCTGTTCAGCCTGGCCACCGGGCGTCCACCGAAAGCCATGTTGCAGCAGATCGAAGCCCTGGGCGTTGACCTGCCAACGGCGGCATTCAACGGTGGCACCCTGGTTAATCCTGACGGGAGTATTCTGGTCGCCCATTATTTGCCAGTGACCGCAGCCTTGACGGCATTGGCGTTGTTTGCCGATCGCAGCGACGTTGAAGTCTGGGTGTTCAGCGGTGGTGACTGGCTGCTCAAGGATCCCGACGGGCCGATGGTGCCCAGGGAGCAGCATGGGCTGGGTTACCCGCCCGTGGTGGTCGACAGCTTCGAACCCTATCTGGAACGCATCGACAAGATCGTCGCAACCAGCAACAACACCGATCTGTTGATTGAGCTCGAAGCGCTGTTATTGCCCAAGGTGCAAGAGCAGGCGCAGGTCTCGCGTTCGCAACCGGTTTACCTGGACGTCACAGCCATGCAGGCCAACAAGGGCGCGGCGCTGGCGACACTGGCCGAGTTTCTTGGCGTGCCCCTGGAGCACACGGCGGCGCTGGGCGATGGCGGCAACGACCCGGCGATGTTTCACCAGGCCGGTTTGTCGATCGCGATGGGGCAGGCGGAAGAGGCGGTGAAGCGCCAGGCGGACGTCGTCACTGGTGCCAACACCGAAGACGGCGCTGCGCAGGCGATTGAGCAGTACATCCTCAACCACCCACACCGCGCCGCACTGTAGAAGCAAGGCTCGCTCGATGACGCCCTGTCGGGCGCCATTGAAGCCAGATTCACCAGCCTCATCGCGAGTAAGCCTTACTCCCACAGGGGCGCGTGGCCGCACAGGTTTCTGTGGTTACAACCAATAGCTGACCGCATACCACCCGAGCACGCCCATCACAACGGTGTACGGCAACGCCATCCACACCATCCGCCCATACGACAGGCGAATCAGCGGCGCGATTGCCGAGGTCAGCAGGAACAGGAATGCCGCCTGGCCATTAGGCGTCGCCACGCTCGGCAGGTTGGTGCCGGTGTTGATCGCAATCGCCAGGGTCTCGAAGTGCTCGCGGCTCATATGGCCCGACACAAACGCCTGCTTGACCTCGGTGATGTAAATGGTTGCGACAAACACGTTGTCGCTGATGGCAGACAACAGGCCGTTGGCAATGAACAACATGCCCGGTTGCTGCTCTGCGGGCAGGGCCAGCACCCACTGAATCAACGGCGTGAACAACTGCTGATCGTGGATCACCGCAACCACTGCAAAGAACACCACCAGCAGTGCAGTGAAGGGCATGGCGTCCTTGAAGGCATTGCCAATGCGATGTTCGTCGGTAATGCCGGTGAATGCCGTGATCAGCACGATCACCATCAACCCGATCAACCCCACCTCGGCCACATGGAAGGCCAGGCAGCCGATCAGGATCAGCGCCGCCAGGCCCTGGACGACCAGTGCAGCACGCTGGCGAGAAGTGCGCTCGGCGTTATCTTCAGCGGCATAGTTGGCCAGTACGGCGCGCACGTTGTCCGGCAACAGCGTGCCGTAGCCGAACCAGCGCAGCTTTTCCAGCATCACGCAGGTCACCAGGCCCGCTACCAGCACCGGCAAGGAAACCGGGGCCACTTTGAGGAAGAACTCGGCGAAGTGCCAACCCATCTCGTGGCCAATCAGCAAGTTTTGCGGCTCGCCCACCAAGGTGCAAACACCGCCCAGTGCTGTGCCGACGGCGCCGTGCATCAACAGGCTGCGCAAGAAGGCGCGAAATTGCTCGAGGTCATCGTGATGCAGTTGCGGCAGATGACGGTCGTCGGAGAAAGCGCTGTCCAGGCGTGGGTCATGGCCCGAGGCCACGCGGTGGTACACCGAATAAAAGCCCACCGCTGCGCTGATGATCACGGCGGTCACGGTCAGGGCGTCGAGAAAGGCCGACAAAAACGCCGATAAAAAGCAGAACAGCAGCGCGAGCAATGCCTTGGACCGCACGCCGAGCAGCAGCCGGGAGAACAGGAACAGCAGCAAGTCTTTCATGAAGTAAATACCGGCCACCATGAACATCAGCAGCAGGATTACCGGGAAGTTGTGCACCAGTTCGTCATATAACGCCTGGGGTGTGGTCATCTTCAGCAGCAGCGCTTCAATCAGCAGCAGCCCGCCCGGCATCAGCGGATAGCATTTAAGCGCCATGGCCAGGGTAAAAATGAACTCCAGGACCAGCAACCAGCCCGCCACCACAGGGCCGACCGTCCACAACACCACAGCGTTGAGAATCAGGAAGCCGACTATGCTCGCCTTGTACCAGCGGGGAGAGTGCCCGAGAAAATTGTGCGCGAACGCCTGGGCCATTGAACCGGACATCGGCTGCTCCTTGTTTTAAGAAGCGCGCAAGTTGCCGTAAGACCAGCGGAATATCAAGTGCAGGCAAAGTCCCCGCGCGTCATTCACCCCAGGTAGCGCGCCACAATCGCCCGGTAATTGCCGTCGAGCGAATAACCCCCAACGACGATCGCGCCATCTGTTTGTGCAGTCAGTGAAGTCGCTGTGTCCAGGTTGCGACTCAGCCGGGTGCGGACCCAGCCGAGGCCATCACCGAACTGGTGATCGAGTTGCCCATCCGGCAGATGCCGGGCCAGTATGAAGTCAGCTTCACAGCCTCCAAGCGTCGCGCCAGCGGCCAGGGTGCAGCCGTCGGCCAAGGCCAGGGCCGCTGTCCATTGACAGCCACTTCGGCCGATCTCCAGCAGTCGCGGCTGACCGCCATGGCAATGACTGTCGGGACGCCCGTTGTTGTGTAACCGCAGGGACAGGCAATGCATGGGGTCCCGGCTGCTGCCTACGCACAGCAGGTCCTCGTTGTGCTGCTGGACGATATGGCTGACGTGAGTGCTGCGGCCGGCACCATCGAAACTCATGAAACCGTCGACTGCGAAGCTCGTGTCCAGTTGCCCGTTGGCGTGGTAACGGGCGAGCAATCCTTCGGCGGGAAAGTTGATCGACCCACCCACCAGGATTCGACCATCTGCTTGCAGCAAGAGACTGCTGAGCCAGGTGTTCATCAGCAAGTGCCGGACGACCACAAATCCGCGGCCATTGAACGAGCTGTCCAGTGAGCCGTCACGGTTCAGGCAGATGAGCAGGCCGACATGATCGGCCAGTTCGAAATGATGATTGGCCAAAAGCAGGATCCTGCCATCCTCCTGCACCCTTAGATCGCAGGCTTCGGCGCCCGGAACGCCCGGTGGAAGCCAGGCATCACGCACGCCCACGGAAAGATTGCCGGGCAAGCGCACCACGCAGCGGCCATTCTCGCCGAAGCCCTGGACCGTTTGGCCACAGTGGTCAAACAATGCCAGGGCCGGGAGCGTGCGATGGCCGTTGAGATAGTGCAGCCCGGCCAGCAGGATATTGCCGTTGGGCAGCACCGCGAGTTTGCCGGCCATGGCCTCGAAACCATTCTCGAACTGGCCGATGACGCTGCCTTGATCACCGAAAGACAGGTCCGCAGACCCATCGGCCAGGAGGCGTGCCAGGCCAAAGCAACTGCCCTCGGCCATTCCTACTTTGGCCGCGACAAGGATGCGCCCGCAGGCATCAATGGCGACGTCATGGGTCATGCTGCAGAGGCTGCCGGCGAAATACACCTGGGTGGTTCCGCGGGCGGCAAACGAAAGGTCGAGGCGACCGGCTTGGCTGAGTGTGGCGGAGGAGGCAAAGGCAACCTGGCTTGACATGCACGCATCTCCTTGCGAGTCGTCGTCCAGAAGTTGGCCTGGCGACCTTATAAGGAGCATATTCAAACCCTGAATGGCCAACCGTACAACGGGGAGAAATAACAGGCGGAGGGTCGCAGTGTGCCAGAAGAGTGTCTTTTTGAACCAGTGGCAAGCCTGCCAAGTAATTAGTACCTTCGCAGTACTGAACAGCGGACTGAAAGACCGGGAAGGGCGCGGATTACTGCCATGTAATCCGCGCTGCTATCAGTGTGGCATCGACCATGATTCAAGGTTGTAACCGTCACGGCTGAGTTCTTCGCGGGCCTGTTTAAGAACACGCTCAAGTTGTGCCGGATCGGTATAGGCACTGCTTGGAATCTGTTTGCGACCAATGCTGCATTTGGTGCGGTCGATCACTGTCAGGCTGAGTTCACCGTTGCCATCTTGTAGAGACCAGGCCACGCACTGGAAAGGCTGGAATGCGCGGTCTGCAATCAAAAGAGCTTCGTTGATACGGAGCGGGGCGTTCATTGGGGTTCTCTCTCTATATGCCCAATCAAGTGATCGGCCGACGGTCGGGCTTCCCGTGCGGCTGGTACTTGTACTGATGTCCTCTACCCGGCCTCGGGTCACACTGGAACCAAAGAAATTTCAACTTTCTTGCAAGAACTCGCTGTTCGGTGCCGTTTCGACAGCTGAATGAAAGGTTGAAGTTCATTAGGTAACTAACCAAGCAGTCCCTTATAACTGTTTAGCCGAGAGCCCTATAGTCAATCGGTACAAGCAACTGTCAATTTCTTGCTAATGTTACAGCCAGGTCCGCCAAATGACTGTTTTTACTAATATTTAATCGAATTTGGCGCCAAGGAACAGTCATGAACGAAGCGCCTGCCCAACGACGTCTATTAGTGGTTGATCCTTGCGACGATTGCCATCGTTTACTGCCAGGATTGCGAGCTGTGGGCTGGGATGTCGACAGCTGCACACTGGAAAATGCCGCCGACAAGACCTGTGATGTCGGCCTGTTGCGACTACAACCCTTTCATCTCGAACGCCCCGAGGCGGTCAAGGAACTGATCAGCCGCAGTGGCACCGAATGGATTGCCGTGCTTAACCAGGAAGTCCTGCGACTGCAAAATGTCGGCGACTTTGTCTGCGAATGGTTTTTCGACTTCCATACCCTGCCGTTTGATGTATCAAGAGTTCAGGTAACCCTGGGACGCGCGTTCGGAATGGCGCGTTTGCGCGGTAAAGGCACCGTTCACATTGACCAGCCAGAACATGAGCTGCTCGGCGACAGCAAGCCGATCCGCGAGCTTCGCCGGCTGTTGAGCAAGCTGGCACCTACCGAGTCCCCGGTACTCATCCGCGGTGAAAGCGGAACCGGCAAAGAGCTGGTGGCCCGCACCCTGCATCGGCAATCCCAGCGGCACAACAAACCCTTCGTGGCCATCAACTGCGGCGCGATTCCCGAACACCTGATCCAGTCCGAGCTATTTGGCCACGAGAAGGGTGCCTTCACCGGCGCCCACCAACGCAAAGTCGGCCGGATCGAAGCGGCGAACGGCGGCACACTGTTCCTCGATGAGATTGGTGACCTGCCGCTGGAGCTGCAAGCCAATCTGCTGCGCTTCCTGCAGGAAAAACATATCGAACATGTCGGCGGCAGCCAGCCGATACCGGTAGATGTGCGAGTTCTGGCGGCGACCCACGTCGACCTGGAAGCGGCGATCGAGAAGAAACGCTTCCGTGAGGATTTGTACTACCGCCTCAACGTGCTGCAAGTCGTGACCGCGCCATTGCGAGAACGGCATGGCGACTTGTCCATGCTGGCCAATCATTTCTCCCACTTCTACAGCCATGAAACCGGCCGCAGGCCACGCAGCTTCAGCGATGACGCGCTGATCGCGATGGGCAAGCATGATTGGCCGGGCAATGTGCGCGAACTGGCCAATCGGGTTCGTCGCGGCCTGGTGCTTGCCGAAGGTCGGCAGATCGAAGCCCGCGACCTGGGGCTGATCAGCCACCATACCGTGGTTGCGCCAATGGGCACGCTGGAGGATTACAAAACCCGGGCTGAGCGCCAGGCGTTGTGCGATGTGCTCAACCGTCACAGTGACAATCTGAGCATTGCAGCGAAGGTGCTGGGTATCTCGAGGCCGACTTTTTATCGGTTGTTGCACAAGCATCAGATTCGCTAGCGCCAGGATCAAAAAAGATCGCAGCCTCGTTGCACTCGACAGCTCCTACATTGAATTGAAAATCTCTGTAGGAGCTGTCGAGTGCAACGAGGCTGCGATCTTATGTCTTATATACCTCAGAAGTAGTAAGGGAATTTCAGGCTGAACGAAAAGTCCGGCGAATCGTCAGTCAGGCCAATCGCCAGGTTGGGCACGATTGTCAGCTTGTCGGTGGCCGCCAGGGTCATGCCGATGTTGAAGTTGGCCGCGTTGTAATCACTGTTGCTAATGGACTGCCAATCACCGCCATCGGGCTTGATCTTGCTTTTGCGAGCGAACTGGTCGGTGAACGAGAACGACATACTCATCTTCTCGTTCAAGGCGAACGCAATACCGGCGCCCACCTGCCAGGAGTCCCCCAGCTTCACATCGCCGCTGACCTTGGAGCCAACCTGAGGACTGATGTCGCTGAAAGAGTCCTGCATGTTGTAGGTGTACGACAAGCTGCCGAACAGTACGGCCGGGTCAAACGTCTTGACCAGCGAGATACCCGGGGTGATCGCCCACACACCGTTACCGGTTGGCAGGTCTTCGGGTACCGAGAGGTTATCGTTGGTGGGGTCGCTGACCAGTTTGATGCCGTAGGGGTCCTTGCCGGTGGGCGCCTTGACCCGCAGCGTGACGACCGCGTCGGGGAGGTTGACCGACTCGTCCAGGAATTTGTAAGCCACGCCAACGTTTACATCGCCAATGGTCGGGTCGCGGGTGACGGTTGCATCCGACGTCACCGGGCCTGCACCACCAGCGCCGCCAGAGGAGTAAGTCGACTCTCGATAAACCACGGGAACGTTAATATCGAACTGCCAGCGTTGCGCCAGGTTGTAGCGAGCGGTCAAGTCCAGTGTCCAGTTATCCGCCTTGATACGGTCCAGGTTGATGTTGCCGAGGAAGATCGAGTCCAGTGCAAGGAAGCCATTGAGCGTCAATGCGCGGGTGTCGTAGTGGGTGTAGGTCAGGCCGGTTTCGACGCTGAACTTCCCGCCACCGAAGAAGCCACTGGCTTCGTCATACAGGTTGGAAACGCTGGGCGCTGGCTCCGCGTCTTCCTTGAGCGACTGGCCATAGGAACTGCCGGCGGTTCCCGGAGCACCTGCAGCCACCGCCTGACCACTCCTGGCCGGGTCGGCCGGGGACTTGGTCAGGCGTCTGGGTGGCGGAGTCACCGGGGTTTCTTCGACCTGGCGAACCCGTTGTTCGAGTACCATCAACGCGTTCTGTTGGGCTTGGTAGCGCTGCTTCAACTCCATGAGTTCTTGTTTTAATGCTTCTACCTGGGGGTCTGTCGCTGCATACAGCAGAGTGACCGGAGCCAGGCTACTCAAACAGACGATTGCTCTGAGCGTTAACGATCGGTGCATGGGTTAGCCGTCCCTTCTGACTACTTCTGATGAGACTGAGCGTAGATCAGAATCCGGCAGTGCGAAGACCTTTAAGCTGGTCCAGATTACCGGTCAATGACCCGCCTGTAGTCGCACTGTCACGCAGCACCACATTGAACGATGTGAGGTTGCGCACCTGGTTGCTACTTCCCAGCAAAGTCGTGTTCTGCGTCAGCCCACCCTGGGCCAGGCGTTGGATCGTACTGCCTTGATTGTTATTGGCCACGATGTTGAGTTGCACACCTGTGCCCGATGAGGAAACGCTTAGGGAGCCCGCTCCATTGCTGCCCACCAGCGTGGTGCCTGCGGCCAATGCCTGGCCCTGGGGTTGCATGACTGGCGCCTCGTTCGCCTTGGTAACGTTGATGTCGACATTGTTGTAGGCGGTGTTGTTGTCACCGGCCGCACGCACGACTTGAGTGACACCTTCGGTGGTGTTGAGGCCGCTGCCGCCTGTGACGGTGCCGGTGCCTGAACCCGTTGCCGCAACGGTCTGCGCGCCTGTGCCCGCAGTAGAGTTGGTGGTGCCTTGCGAACTGCTGGCACCCGGGGTTTTTTCATCGATCATCGACACATAGAACTGTGGCTTGATCGTTGATTTCTGGATCTGCATCGAGGAGGTGACCCCGATCAATTCTCCTTTGGCATTCTCCCAGGTGCTGGTCATGGCAACCCCGAAGCTGATGATCCGTCCGGGCATGACATAGCGGCCTCGCAGGCTCGCCAGCTCCTGATCCTTCAGTTCAATGGGTTTGAACGTCTGTGCCTGGGTTGGCAGGCTGGCAGCCAGGCAAACGACGGCCAGCCAGGTTGGAGTGTTCATTGGATGCTCCCGGAGCTTCATGCTCCCTTGTTATTAGAAGAAGTCGCTTTTTATGAACCCGAAATCCATCAGGTCTGCGTCTCGCACCGGGCTGAATGCATTGATACGGTTTTTGGCAGTGAGTGGTACGGGAGGGTCGAGCAAGGCGTTGTTTTTGTCGTAGCCCTGACCGATAACGGCAAAGATGATGCCGTTCCAGCCTTTGACAAAGTCTTCGACCTTGAATCGTTTATGACCCAGTACCGGATCTCCGATGTATACCCAGCCGTCGTGAACTCTTTGCATGACCACAAAGTGTTTGTAGCCACGAATGTCCAGCAGAACCACTACCGGGATTTTCACTTCGCTTAACGTCTCCGGTGCTACACGGTAGCCACGGGCGCGCATGCCGATACTTTCTATGTAACGCTTCATGTCCAGCATGGAAAAGCCCTGGACCCGGACCAGATCCTGGTCGGAGTGGGCGAGCATGCCTTCGATGATCTGTTCTTCATCCACGTCCAGCCAGTAGGCCTGGCGCAAGACGGTCGCCAGCGCAGCTGCGCCGCAACTGAAGTCGGTTTTCTGTTGTACCAGGTCGGCAAACTTGCGTTCGCGAATGCTCTGGATCGGCTTGTACACCACCGCTCCGCCGGGCAGGATCACGGACAGCGGCATTTGTGCCGCCTCGGTCATACCGGCCATGCCAAGCAAAAATGCCAAGGCGATGATGCGCATGGTTGGACGCCTTCTGGGTGGGCTGAAAAAGGCCCCCGTAAGGGGGCCTCCACAGACAACGATTAGAACGACTGGTTGGAAATCGCCAGCGAGTTGCTTTGTTGGTTGCCCACACCCGCAGCCACGTTGACGCCCAGGTTGCCGCTGCCACCGTTGACCGAACCACTGAGGGTTGCGGTGTTGGTTACAGGGTTGGCCCAGCCAGTTGGAGTCAGCACTTGATAGGAGTAGGTAGTACTCAAGTCAAATGCACTGCTTTCAGCATAGCCTTTGGATTTGTCATACGCAGATTCGGACGATTTGCTGCCCGATTTTTCGTATGCGGAGGCCTGGGCTTTTTCGTAGGCCTTGTCATACGATTTTTCGAACGAAGAGTCGTGCGATTTGGTGTACGACTTGTCTACGCTGACGTCCAGCGATGCGTCGAGCGAAGCGTTAAGCGATGAACTGTTAGACTCGCTGCCACTTTGCTCATAACGACCATAGTCACGGGTATATTCCCTGGCCGTTTCAGCAGCGGCGTCCAGAGTGGCGCTCAGTGTGGCAGTCAGAGAAGCATTCGAAGAACCGCTCGAATCGCTGCTGTGAGAGCCACTGGCATTCCAGCTGCTTGAGCCGCTGGCTGCAGAAGCCTGGGCGCCGGCCAGTTCAAAGCTCGAAGAAGCGCTCTGACTGCCACTGGCAACGGACGCATAGCCTTGAGAAGCACTACCGCTGGCCGAATTGGTGACGGTGATGGTATCCAGGCGATAAGTCCGATCAGCGTTGTTGTTCACTGTCAGGCCAGGACCATTTTGATTGGCCGAAGCAGTCGCGGTTGCGTTGCCCAGTGGAGCGTTGGCATTAGCAATGGCCATGGTGTTTTTCTGCTGGTTAAGGTCGCCACCGGCAATGTTGATACCCATGTTGCCGCTGCCGCCATTACCCGAACCGGTCATCACCGCCGAAGAGGTGCTGCCGAAGTTGTTGACCGTGTTGTTGTTGCTGAACTGGTTGACGGTGGAGCTCGCGGAAGCAGTGCCGAACACGAAGCTGTTATCGAGACTGGAGTCCGATGCAGCGTTGGCGATAGCGGCCGCGTTGTCTTGCTGGTTGCCATTACCAGCAGCCACGTTGACGCCGACGTTGCCGCTGGTGCCGGTAGCGGAGCTGGTCATTTCAGCTTCGTTTACGGTCCCTTCATTGCGGATGCTGTTGCCGGTGCTGCGTTGGTTGTCGATGGCATTGGCAGTAGCAAAGACAGGGATCATGGTTGGAGGAGGAGTGCGTGGGCCTCCGTTGCCGTTGCCGTTACCATTGTGGCCATTGTTATGACCATTGTTATGGCCATTGTTGTGGCCGTTGTTATCGTATTGCCCAGCTTGTACAGCAACAGCCATGACCGCAGCAATTGCGAAAACCAGAGGCTTTATTGCCATCGAAGGTTTCATGGTGATTCTCCGTACTTATTTTAGGTTAAGTGTTGTTATTACCTGTTTGGGTCAATCCGCGACCCGTATGCTCAGGGTGTTTCCCATTCGATTTCCCACCCCGGCACTCTGATTCAACTGAATTACCCCGCGGCTACCGGTGAAGGCCTGGTCACTGGTAGTGACCTGGCGATAGCCTGGTGCAGAGTCAGTTGGATCGGAGTTGTTGAGCAGCGCCACGTTCTGTTGCATGAGGACGCTGTCGTCGATACTTTGCGGCTGGTCACTGACGCTGATGCGCAGTGCGTTCGCCTGTTGGTTGCTGGCACCGGAGCTCTGGTTGACACCCACTGCGCCGTTGCCGCGACTGAAAGAGTTGCCCTGGATGCTGGAACTGGCATCCATTGCCGGGTCGCCACTGCTACCCAGCCGTTGGCGAATTTGCGTGGTCGCAGTAGCTCCATGGCCAATGGCGATGGCCCGGGCGTTGACCTGTTGCTGTTGATCACCGGCCGCCTGGTTGACCGTGAGGTTGCCCTGGTACTGCATGCCCGAATTATCGATCTCAGCGTTGTTGATCACTGGAGATTGGGCAAAGGTCGATGCACTGCAAAACATGGCGATGACCAGCAGTGTGCGATTCATCCTAACGGCCTCCCGTTATGATGTTCAGAGTGCCCAGGCCCTTGGTCATACTCGAATTGACCATGTTGGCAATGCCACCGCCCGAATTGCCCGAACGCCCGGCGGGCTGGTTCGACAGTTGGGTCTGGTTGGACATGTTGGAACCCAGGTTGTTGGTGTTCTGGGTCACCATGCGCGAGATGCTTGCACCACTGGCAACGTTGGCGAAATCGCCGTCGCTCAACTCATTCGTCTGTTTGAGAATGTGTTGAGAGGGATTGGCGTTGACTGTGGTGGGATTCGGATCGGGGATCAGCGGAGGAACGACCGCGTTGCGTGTTTGCACATCACGTTTGATGGTAATGATGCCATTGTCGGCATGTGCAGGCAGGGAGGCGCTGATTGCGAGTGCGCATCCGATCACCAACAGGCCATAGATGCGTTTATCAAATTTCCCCACGGCGGCAATTCCTTCTGTTAGTGAACGCTGGCCCTTATCAGCGTTGCGAGGGAGAGAGCAGAAGGCGTGCCGCTTTTAGATTTACTTTAAAAAACAGTTAGTTGGCTGAAAATTCAAAACTGAATGGTCGAAGGGTGTAACGGCACTGAGACAAAGTTGGGGGATATTCCCCGCCATTCAGGCAGCAGTGCTCGCTACCGTCGGTATTGGCAGGTTGTTTCAGTGACTTAACAGTTTTGCGCGCAGAGGGCTGAGCCGCTTTAGCTCATGGGTTTACGCAGCACAATGTGTTTCAGGAATGGACACTTTCAGCAGGGAAGAGCAAGCGGGCCACGGCCTCGAACGCTGCATCCCTGCGCTGCTGCCAGTCACCTTGCAGGATCTGGAAAGGCTGGTGGTGCAGCTCCAGCCACTGATGGGTGGCCTGGAAGAATGCCTGGCGTTGCGCCAGTTGGGGTTGGCAACGCTGCCCGTCATCGTGCCAGGCCACGACTTCGGGGCTGAGCAGCACATGCAGATCATAGTGGCGTGCCAGCAAGGCCTGCTCGATCCAGGCCGGACACGCGCCGAACAATGTGTTGCTCCACAGGATGTTGCTCAAGAGGTGGGTGTCGAGAATCAACAGTGACGGTTGCTTCGCTCGAGCCTCGTCCTCCCAGGCCAGTTGGCCGTGGGCTATGGTCTCGATGTCTTGGTAGCAGGTGTCGCGGGCTTCACTGTCGATGAAATGCCGAACGTACTCGCCGACCAGCAGCCCACCAAAATGCGCCTGGATCTCGTGGGAAAGCCAGCTTTTGCCGCTGGATTCCGGACCTGTTAGCACCAGCACCTTCATGTTCGCAAGGCCAGGTCGGTGCGCCATTCACGCCAGCCCTGGATCGCGATCAGGGTAAACAGCGCGTAAAGTCCGGCCGTCAGGTACATGCCTTTATAGACGAACAGCCCGACGAAAATCACGTCCAGCAAGATCCACAGCGGCCAGCATTGCACGCGTTTCTGTGCCATCCACACCTGGGCCACCAGGCTGAAACCGGTGAGCGCGGCATCCAGCCAGGGTTGCGCGGCGTCGGTCCAGTGCGCCATGGCCGCGCCGAGAGCGAGGCTGCCAATGGCGCCCAGGGACAGACTCAAGGCAATCGGCGCCACCGCCAACTGGCTGACCTGCCGCCCCAGCCGTTCATCACCTCCACGCGTCCATTGCCACCAGCCGTACAATTGCAGCGCCGCGTAGATCACCTGCAGCAGCATGTCCGAGTAGAGCTTCACCTCGAAAAACACCCAGCTATAAAGCAATACCATGACCAGGCCAATCGGCCAGCACCAGGGATTCTGTTTGACCGTCAACCAGACGGCGATCACACCGAGGGCGGCGGCAAACAGTTCTAACCCGGACATGGAGGTTCCTTGAGGGTGGGGAGGGGAGCGGATTGTACCGGATGGGTGCGGATGTAAAAACTTCGGCTCGACACTGACGTAGAAGATTGTCGAACCAGCAAGACTCTTGTAGGTGCCAGCTTGCTCGCGATGGTCCCTAGAGCACCGCGTTTAATCAGCAAGCACGCGGTAACGCTAACGTCCATCGCGAGCAAGCTCGCTCCTGCAAACGTTAAACGCGAAACTGCTTGAGCAACCCGTTCAATTGCTCACTCAGCCCCTTCAAACGCACACTGGCTACGCTCGATTGCTCGGCCGCCAGCGCCGTACTGTGGGACAGGCCTGCCGCTTGGGTCACGTTCTGGTTAATGTCTTCCACCACCTGCGCCTGCTGCAGGGTGGCGCTGGCAATGGAAGCGTTGAGGCCGTTGAGGTTGCGCAAAGCCTGGCCTATGGCACTCAAGCTCGCGCCGGCCAGCCCCGCCTGTTCAATGGTCAGTTGCGAAGCGCGGCTGCTGTCGCCGATGACCTTGACCGCCGCTTCCGAATGATTCTGCAAACGCTCGATCATCGACTGGATCTCGGCCGTGGATTTCTGCGTGCGCTGAGCCAGCAGCCTGACTTCATCGGCCACTACCGCAAAACCTCGGCCCTGTTCGCCCGCCCTGGCGGCTTCGATGGCGGCATTGAGGGCCAGCAGATTGGTCTGCTCGGCAATCGAACGGATCACTTCGAGCACCGTGCCAATCTGCGTACTCTCGGCGGCCAGGGTGCGGATCACTTGCACCGCCTGTTCGATGGTGCCGGACAATTTGTCGATCTGCTGCAAACTGCCATCGATGTTGACCTGGCCCTGCTGCGCCTGCGACTCGGCATCGCGCATTTCACTGGCGGCATGCTCGGCATTCCTGGCCACGTCCTGCACCCCGTACGTGACCTCGTTGATCGCGGTCGCCACCAGTTCCATTTGTTGGGACTGCTGCTGGCTGCGTTGTTGAGCCTGGGCTGCGTCATTGCCCAAGGCGCTGGACGATTCACCGAGGTCGCTGGCCGAGACCTGCAATTGGCCGATCACCAGGCGCAATTTGGCTGTGAACGCGTTGAAATGTTGGGCCAGTTGCGTCACTTCATCGCGGCCATGGGTATCGAGGCTGCGGGTCAGGTCGCTCTCGCCGCTGGCGATATTGGCCATGGCGTTCACTGTTTCCTGCAGGGGACGAACAATGCTGCGGGCAATGAGGATCACCAGCAAGGCCATGATCGCTGCAATCACCAGACCGACCAATGATGCTTTCCACACCTGGCCGTAGAACTCGTCTTGCATGTCATCTATGTAGACGCCCGAGCCGATTACCCAGCCCCACGGCTCGAACAACTTGACGTAGGAGGTTTTCTCGACCGGTGCGTTGGCACCAGGCTTCGGCCAGCGATAGTTGACCATGCCGGCGCCCTTGCTCTTGGCCACCGCGACCATCTCGTTGAACAGGGCAAAGCCGTCCGGATCGCGGATCGCTGAAAGGTTCTGGCCATCGAGTTTCGGATTGGCCGGGTGCATGACCATGACCGGTACCAGGTCGTTGATCCAGAAGTAATCGTCCTGGTCGTACCGCAGGCCACGAACTGCGGTCAGCGCCTGCTTCTGCGCCGCTTCGCGGGTCAGCACGCCGGTAGTCTCGAGGCCATGGTAATAGTTGAGGACACCGCTGGCGGTCTGCACCACGTGCCGCGTCTTCTGCGCCTTGGCCTGGTACAGGTCTGTGTGGATCTGCTTGAGCATCAATCCGCCCAGCGTCATCAGCATCATGACGGCCACAATCAGGATGAGCCACAGGCGGCGACTGATCGACATGGTGCGCAAGCTGTTCATAAGGCGGTTACTCCGGTTTCTTGTTCTTGTCATAAAGGATCGCCAGCATTTCACCCCGGATGGCAGGCACGGGTTTGCAGTCAAGCCCAATACTCGGCAGCGTAAAACGGACTTGTCTGATAGGATTTCGGCCCCGCGCGCAAAAACCTGAATCCGGCATGAGCTTTCTACGCCAAGTCGTGGTTTATCCAGAGGTTCCAGCACGCGGCGCTACAGCCAGACTGACCGCAGTAAATGCATTGAAAATATTAACGGGGCATGCCGGCGCGCATCGCTTCTTGGGGGATTGATGGATCTTTGGACCGCCTTTCAGGCATTGATACTAGGCGTTGTAGAAGGGCTGACGGAGTTTCTGCCCATTTCCAGTACCGGACACCAGATTATCGTCGCGGACCTGCTCCACTTCGGTGGTGAGCGGGCCATGGCGTTCAATATCATCATCCAGCTCGGAGCGATCCTGGCGGTGGTGTGGGAATTTCGCCGCAAGATTCTGGGCGTGGTCATAGGCTTGCCGACCCAGCCCAGCGCTCGGCGCTTTACCGTCAACCTGTTGATCGCGTTCATGCCGGCGGTGGTATTGGGGGTGATTTTCGCCGACCTGATCCATCATTACCTGTTCAACGCAGTCACCGTGGCGTCCGCCTTGGTCGTCGGCGGCATCATCATGTTGTGGGCCGAGCGCCGCGAGCATGAAGTGCATGCCGAGACCGTGGACGAAATCACCTGGAAAGATGCCTTGAAAGTCGGCTTTGCCCAGTGCCTGGCGATGATTCCTGGCACTTCGCGCTCGGGCTCGACCATCATCGGTGGCCTGCTGTTCGGCCTGTCACGCAAGACGGCTACCGAATTTTCGTTCTTCCTGGCCATGCCGACCATGGTCGGTGCCGCTGTGTATTCGGGCTATAAATACCGTGACCTGTTCGTCCCGGCGGATTTTCCGGTATTTGCCGTCGGCTTCGTCACGGCGTTCATCTTCGCGATGATTGCGGTACGCGGGTTGCTCAAGTTCATCGCCAACCACAGCTATGCCGTGTTTGCCTGGTACCGCATCGCCTTCGGCCTGCTGATCCTCGCGACCTGGCAGTTCGGCTGGGTCGACTGGACCGCAGCCAAGCCATGATCGACCGCAGCGCGCGCCCCGCAAGGATTCAGAATCCACGACTCAAGTCGCTGGTGTTCGCCTTGGTGTGTGCGCTGCCGTTGGCCGGCTCGATGTTGATGTGGCTGCAGGGGATATCGTTGATTCCCCTGTCGGCCTACGGCATCGTCAGCGTGCTGGCGTTCTTCCTTTATTGGAGCGACAAGCGCAAGGCCCGTACCGAGCGCTGGCGTACCCCGGAGAATGTCCTGCACGCCGTGGAACTGGCCGGTGGCTGGCCTGGCGCCTTGGTGGCGCAGCAACTGTTCCGGCACAAGACCCGCAAGGTTTCCTATCAGGTCCTTTTCTGGGCCATCGTGCTGCTGCACCAGGTGTTCTGGATCGACCAACTGTTCCTCGGCGCCCATCTGTTCGCCCTGTTCTAGAGCAGCAGTCCCACCTGGGTCCGTTTGGGCAGCTTGCTCACCACCAACTGGTGGGAACGCTGCAATAAACCCTGCAGCTCTTCAGCGCCCAGAGGGTAGGGCAACTCCAGGATGATCCATTGGGCCCTGGCCAGATAGGGCGCCGGATGGATGCCAGGGCGGTCGCAGTGCCCCAGGAACAGATCCTTGTCGACCTTGAACGCCAGGGAGTTGCCACGCAGTCCCTGCAGCGCAAACATCTTGTTTCCCGCGATCGAAAAAACCCGCACGCCACCCCATTTGTAGTCTTCCCTGGCACCCGGCAATGCCAGGCAAAACTGCGCCACAGCGGCTTCGCTCATTCGTGCAGTGCTCATAACAGGCGCTCCCCGCGGGCGTTGAATGACTCAACCAGATGATCGATCCAGGCGCGCACCGCCTGCAGCCTGCCCCCAAGTAATGACCACTCAGGCAGCAACTGCACCAGCGGCAAAACTATAAATGCCGTAACTGATTGATCCAAAGTAGAAATTTCGATTTTCATAGTGGCAATCGTCAAAAGCGTACGCTCCTTTTGACAAAGCGGCTATCACGCAAACAAGGGCAAGCGGTCAGCGCCGGAAAGCCGCAAGGTACTCAGCAATGGGAACTCCCACCATCACCTGCGATAATGCGTTCTGAACCCAACCACCGGGCAAATGACTCCGTGTACGACTTCAATGATTTGTATTTCTTCGTCCAGGTTGTCGACCACAACGGATTCACCAGCGCGAGTAAAAAACTCGACATCCCCAAATCGAAGCTAAGCCGACGTATCGCATCTCTAGAGGAGCGGCTTGGTGTACGTCTGATCCAGCGATCAACCAGAAAGTTTACGGTCACAGAGATCGGCCAAGACTACTACCGTCATTGTGTAGCGATGCTCGTAGAGGCTGACGCGGCTGAGCAAGTGGTCGAGCATTCACGCTCCGAACCTCAAGGAATCGTGCGTATCAGTTGTCCACCTGCGTTAGGCGCCATGGGTGTGAGCGACATTATTGCGGAATTCATGGTGCTGCACCCCAAAGTCCAGGTGCACATAGACAGCACAAATCGCAGGGTTGATGTGCTGGGTGAGGGGTATGACATCGCGCTGAGAGTGCGTTTCCCGCCATTGGAAGACGACAACCTTGTGATGCGAGTATTAGGCGATAGCCACCAAAAGCTGGTTGCGCGGCCTTCCTTGATAGAAGGGTTGAAGCTCGAAACCCCAAATGACTTGGCGAGCTTGCCTAGCATGGATCTAGGTCCGCCAAACCGTGAACACAGGTGGACTTTTTTAGGCACGAAAGAGTATCGAATCGAGGTGGTTCACACGCCCAGATTTGTCACCTCGGATCTTGATGCGTTACACCGCGCTGCAATACAAGGGGTAGGGGTGGTACAACTACCCGAAATCATGGTGCGGCACGCCATACATGATGGGCTATTGGTGGAAGTACTACCTGAGTTTGTGCTGCGTAGCGGGCTCATCCATGCGGTCTTCCCGTCCCGAAGAGGGCTGCTACCTTCAGTCCGCGGTCTGATTGATAAGTTAGCTATGGATTTTGGCGCTAACGCCGAGGCGGACAGGGTCGCTTGTGAGAGAGCTGGAAAAGAGCATCCGGCTACGCGGTAGTCATTGCGCGCCTCACTCTCCCAGGTGCTTCACCGTATATTTCCTTGAATTTTTTGCTGAAAGCCGCTTGGGATTGATACCCGACTTGGGCGGCAATGTCACTCAGCCCCAAATGGGAATGGCTTAGCAGGTTGAACGCTAACTCCATACGGACTTGGGTCAGTAACACCCAAGGCGAAACTCCCGCCACCCGTACGAAGGCTCGCATAAACGTTGCGCGAGACATGCTGGCGGTTTCAGCGAGACCGTCAACGGTCCACTCGTGCGCAGGATCAGCCAGCATGGACTGCCAAGCGCGGCCCAGCCGTTTATCAGACAGCAATGCCAAGGTGCCGGTGTGCTGGCCGTGGCTCGCAATGTGGGCACGCAGGATCAATGTGAACAGCGCTTGGGACAAAGCATCGAGCAAGTAGTGTGCGCCCACCTGATCGCTATCTGCTTCACCTCGCAACATTTCGACAAGCGCCGGCAGGGGGGCACTTTTAGGGAGGGCAGCACTTGGAATCACAAGGTGTTCGGGGAGCGCCGCGAATAACATCGACGTTCGATTGTAGTGAAAGCCTCCGCAAAGCATGTCTAGATCAGCACTAACATCTCCAATCCGATAGAGCGGCAGGGGCGCATTGGAAATCAGCCTTGGTGCACTGGGCTCAGCCGTTTTCCCAATGCTACGCATGACGTGCGGTGCACCACGAGGCAGAAGCAAAATATCCCCTGCTCGCATGGGCAGGCGTTGCCCGTCCGGAAACTCAACCCGACACTCTCCCTCCAACACAATGTGATAGGGCGCTTTGCCTAATATTTCTTGCTCGTGATCCCGTGCCCAATTGTAGTGGTCTAATGAAACCGGACACCCATTTAGGCGAGA
>NZ_JACBXG010000009.1:0-269620 GCF_020295325.1 Pseudomonas sp. Y24-6
CATCATCCTCATCGAGCTGACGCTCAAACTCTCTGGTTTCAACGAGAGTCAATTCCTTGAAGGAGATGCATTATGAAAGCAACCAACGTTGTGATTCTTACACTCAGTCTGGCTATATCGTCGCTGGCCTTTGCCGAAGGTGGTGGCGACCGTGCGGTTGAGCGCATGGAACGAGCTCGCGAGACGGCAATGGTCACCACCAAGCCCGTCCCACAAGCGAAAGCGCAAGAGGATATTGCACAGGAAAAGCCCACGGCTGAAGAGCAGAAGCATCAATGCTGAGCCGCCCAGCTTACGGAAATGTAATCACCCCGTTTGCTGGCTTGTGGCATCTTCCGATGTATCAAGCGCACTAGCTATCCAAAGCGTGAACCCTCGGGAACACGCCAACGTGCGTGCACCTGACATCCGACTGACGGGACATGAATCGGTATGCATTCCAAAACTTCTCGGCGCACCTTTGTGAAAGGTCTCACCGCAGGCGGGATTCTCGGTGGCTTAGGCCTCTGGCATACCCCTATTTGGGCGGCCCGTAGCTTGGGCGAGACTAATGTCCTGTCAGGTACAGAGTTCGACCTCTTTATTGGAGAGACACCGGTAAATATCACTGGGAATGCCCGGACTGCCATGACAATCAATGGTGGGATTCCGGGGCCTCAGCTGCGCTGGCGTGAGGGCGATACCGTGACCTTGCGGGTCAAGAACCGCCTCAAGGATATGACATCAATCCACTGGCACGGGATTATCCTCCCCGCGAATATGGACGGCGTGCCGGGCCTTAGCTTCCATGGGATCGAGCCTAACGGCACGTATGTCTATCAATTCAAGGTCAAGCAGAACGGAACGTACTGGTATCACAGTCACTCCGGCTTCCAAGAGCAGGTAGGTGTATACGGCCCATTGGTAATCGACGCGAAAGAGCCCGAGCCATTTGAGTATGACCGTGACTACGTGGTGATGCTTACTGACTGGACGGATGAAGATCCTGCTTCGCTGATGAAAACATTGAAGAAGCAGTCTGACTACTACAACACCCACAAACGCACAGTCAGTGATTTCATACATGACGTAGCTGACAAAGGTTGGTCAGCTACCGTCGCTGACCGCAAGATGTGGGCAGAAATGAAGATGAATCCCACTGACATTGCAGACGTCAGTGGCGCGACATACACCTACTTGATGAACGGCCACGCGCCAAACTCCAACTGGACGGGCACCTTCAAACCTGGCGAAAAGCTTAGGTTGAGGTTCATCAATGGTTCGGCCATGAGCTACTTTGATGTCCGTATTCCGGGTTTGAAGATGACTGTCGTGGCTGCCGATGGCCAGTATGTTAAGCCCGTAAGCGTGGAAGAGTTCAGGATCGCCACTGCCGAGACTTTCGATGTGATCGTCGAACCAATTCAGGACGCCTACACACTGTTTGCGCAGTCGATGGATCGGTCAGGGTACGCAAGAGGCACCTTGGCCATCCGGTCTGGCTTGGCCGCTCCAGTACCTGAGCTTGACCCTCGTCCTCTCGTCACCATGGCCGACATGGGCATGGCGGGTATGGATCATGGCGCGATGGCTGGTATGGGGGATATGGCTGGGATGGATCACAGCAAGATGGCCGGCATGGGCGACAGCTCAATGGAGGGCATGTCAGGCATGGACGGCGGTGCCATGAAAGGTATGAACCATGGCGCTACGCAAGACATGTCCGGCATGGACAGCATGGCTGGGATGGATCACAGCAAAATGTCTATGGGCGGCACGAGTGGTATGGGAGAAATGCAGTCGCACCCAGCCACAGAATCCAACAATCCTCTCGTCGATATGCAGGCAATGTCAACGTCACCAAAGCTTGATGATCCTGGCATGGGCCTTCGCGAGAATGGTCGAAAAGTGCTGACGTATTCTGACCTAAAGAGCACGTTTGAGGATCCGGATGGCCGTGAGCCAAGTCGAACTATTGAACTGCACTTGACCGGGCATATGGAGAAATTTTCCTGGTCTTTCGACGGGGTGAAGTTTTCGGACGCTGAGCCATTAAAACTGAAATACGGCGAGCGAGTCCGGATCGTTCTCGTCAACGACACCATGATGACTCATCCCATCCACTTGCATGGCATGTGGAGCGACCTTGAAGATGAAAACGGGCAATTCCTTGTACGCAAACACACCATTGATATGCCGCCAGGGTCGAAGCGCAGCTACCGAGTGACAGCCGATGCGCTGGGGCGCTGGGCCTACCACTGCCATCTCCTTTACCACATGGAAATGGGGATGTTCCGCGAAGTGCGTGTAGAGGAATAAGGAGTCGACTATGAGCAATTATTTTTGCGGGACTCGCATGCACTCAGTTGTATTTACCGTCGCTCTAGCCGCTGGTTTTGTCTTGCCGGCAGCCGCTGAAACAAGCCAGGGTACCGAAGACGGGCAGATGCAGACCATGGATCACAGCCAGATGCAGGGCATGGATCACGGCAAGATGGAAGGCATGGATCATAGCCAGATGCAGGGTATGGATCACAGCCAGATGCAAGGTATGGATCACAGCAAAATGGAGGGTATGCAGCCCGCCAAGCAACAACCGCAGACCCAAAGCCGGACGCCGATACCGCAATTGACTGATGCCGACAGAGCCGCTGTCTATAAGTCCCCTGGTGGCCACGCGGTTCATGACACAGCCCTCAACTCATTTTTTATATTTGAGAAGTTGGAATGGCAGGATGCTGACGATGGAAGCGCACTGAACTGGGAAGCCCAAGGTTGGATAGGGGGAGATGTTGATCGTCTATGGTTGCGCTCCGAAGGCGAGCGCACTAATGGGAAGACTGAAAAGGCTGAAGTTCAAGCTTTATGGGGACACGCCATTAGCCCTTGGTGGGATCTAGTCGGCGGCGTTCGTCAAGACTTCAAACCAGGCGACCCTCAAACGTGGGCGGCTTTCGGTATCCAGGGCTTGGCGCTCTACAATTTCGAGGCCCAAGCTACTGCTTATTTGGGTGAAAGTGGCCAGACCGCAGCGCGTTTAGAAGGGAATTACGACATTCTCTTAACTAATAAGCTGATTCTGCAACCGACGGCAGAATTCAATTTCTATGGCAAAAACGATCCTCAACGCGGGGTTGGTTCAGGGCTGTCTGAAAGTGAGGTTGGTTTGCGGCTTCGGTACGAAATCCGCCCGCAATTCGCACCTTACGTAGGTGTGACTTGGAATCGGGCTTATGGAAAGACCGCAGACTATGCCCGCGAGGAAGGCGAAGACAACAACGAAGCACGCCTAGTGCTCGGCGTCCGAGTGTGGTTCTAAATCGAAGTTAGCGGCACCAAATAATTACCTAACCTCATTACAACAGCTACGCGCTGTGAGGAGCCTTGCATGTCTGTTTTCAAATCCTGTGTTGTGGCCGTCGCTCTTTCATCCGGCCTACTGCTCAGTGCAGTTGCCCAAGCTCACCCGAAGCTGCTGTCTTCAACTCCGGCTGAAGGCGAGAGCGGGCTAGCTCCTGCGAAGATTGAGCTGCACTTTTCCGAAAACCTGGTGACCAAGTTTTCCGGAGCCAAGTTGGTCATGACGGAAATGTCTGGTATGTCACACGCCCCAATGGCTGTGAAAGCCAGCGTCGCCGGCAGTAGCGATCCTAAAACCATGATCGTGACTCCGGCAGCGCCTCTCACCGCTGGCACCTACAAAGTTGAATGGCGAGCGGTCTCCTCCGATACCCATCCAATTACTGGCGCCGTAACTTTCAAAGTGAAGTAAGCATGAGCGACCCGCTGAATGTGGTGCTGCGCATAGCGCTTTATCTGGATTTGATGCTCCTGTTCGGCCTGGCCGTCTTTGGACTTTACAGCTTTCGGGGAAAAGAGCGCGCTTCCGGGGCAGTGCTGCATTTTGGGTGGATACTGCCCGGCACCGCTGCTTTAGGCATGCTTTTGTCCATAGCATTTTTTGTCGTTATGACGCGCAATATGAGCGGCGCCGCCGACTGGGACGAGCTGCGACCTCACATAGAAATGATGCTGTACGAGACTGAGATCGGCTATAGCTGGGTGACGCGCATGATCTCGCTGGCAGTGGTGATTTTTGTCGCAAGCCAGAGCAAGCGATGGCCAACAGGGAGTCTCTGGATTGCTACCTTGGCAGGCAGCATCGCCTTGTCAACGCTCGCGTGGACAGGTCATGGGGCGATGGACGAAGGTACCCTGCGATTCTGGCACTTTGCAGCTGATATTCTGCACCTCCTCGCCGCTGGCGGCTGGATCGGAGCTCTCGCGGCGTTTGGTCTGATGTTGAGGATTAAAGGGGCTAATCCGGAGCAACTCGTAAGAGTGCTGTCGCGAGCGCTTAAGGGATTCGAAACAGCGGGTGGATTCATTGGTGGCACAATCATAATTACTGGCGTCGCTAATTATCTCTTCATTGTCGGGCCGACAGTAATCGAGCTCGTAACTAGCACCTACGGCATTCTCCTGCTGATGAAAGTCCTGCTTTTCGCCGGCATGATTGGGCTTGCTACCCTCAATCGTTTCTACCTGAGTCCCTCACTGGAACGCTCTTTGAAGGCTGGTGATTATTCTCTGGCAGCAACTGCCTTGAGAAAAAGTGTGATGCTCGAATCGACCTGTGCTGTTGTCATCGTTTGCCTAGTCGCTTGGCTAGGAACATTGAGCCCCTCAATCGAGATGGCCCAGGGATGATACGGGAGCTAGATCCGAGCGGCCCCAAGGACGCTCAGATCTGAGCAACTACTATCGGCTGATGGGGTAGTCAGAGAGCACTTCTTGCCACCTGCGTTGGTGAGCCCCAGGACTTGGTAAGGTTGATTATTCGTAACCGTCCGGGCAACACACCTTCCTGACGCCATCGCTTAAGGCGATGGTGTCCACCTAAATTACGCGGACACAATCGCCCTTATTGCTCGGGCTCGGAAGGCGTGTTCCCCGGCCCCTTACATCTGTTTAACTACGGAAAACTATTGGTCAAGTGCCTACTTCTCTGGATGCGTATCCATCACAGCATCAATGTAGGGAGCCTTGTTTGCGAGATATTCACCGATACCTCCCCGATTGTTCGCTTCGAGCCGCAGCCTTAAATCCTGGTATTGCTGCTGGATGCTGCTGTCGTTCCTCGAAAGCTCGCGAAAGCGCAGCATTCGCGCAATCTGCTCATGGCCAGTGATGCACACGTGCAACTTAAGAGTTCGCACTCCATCAACATCACGACGGTAAAAGTGATGTAGGCGTAAATGAAAACGGGCGCCTTAATAGGCGCCCGTTTAGTCTAGGCTTACGTGCTGCGAGTTAAGCTGATCAGTGCGATTTCTTTGATACCGCTGTCCCTGCATTGCTCAACCCTTTGGAGTTGTGTTCCCCTGGTGTCGAGGCCGAGATTGCAGTGGCTTTGGACACGCCGCGAGTATCTTTGGAGTGGGCGATGCCTGACGTCGTTGCGCCATGACCGCGCTCACCAGTGCGATCATTGCCGTAGTGGTTTCCGCTTTCGCCACGGTCGCGAACAGCCTTCCCGGCATGATCGCTGTTCAGTCCATTACCGCGGCCGTTACTGTTAGCGCTGCCGTGATCTGAACCGCTGTGACCACCACCTGTACCGCCGCCGTGGCCGCCGCCATTACCGCCTCCGTTACCACCGCCATTACCGCCGCCGTTACCACCACCACCACCACCACCACCACCACCACCACCACCGTCCTTCGCATAGGCGGAGTTCATGATAGAGAAGTCAGCAGGGAGTAATGGGGCCGCTGCAAGCATCAGGGCGCATGACATGACAGCAACAAGACTTTTGTTCTTTAAAAGCATGATTGCTTCCGTAGGGTTAATATCACATACGTTAAGACGCGTTTTCCCCCAGACAGTTCAAGTCTTGCGACAGACGGAATGCGGTGCGCACAGACCCAATTAGCACACCGCCAGAAAAAACCGCAGTCGCCATTCAGGCATTAATCAAAAGCCCCGTTGAGCACTTCGTAGATGAGCCCGGTTGCTAGCGCGACGAGTATCAAGTCGGTGCCCGCCTGCTGCCATTCGTATCCATCATAATGCGGCAGCCTGCCGATCAATCGACCATCCAGCTTTTTCGCGATGCCTGGTGGAAGAGGCTTGCCGCGAGCGAGGTTTTTCTGAATGCCGGGTGGCAAAGCAGGGCCGGGACTCCAGTAGTCCCGATATCCGCCAACAATCCCAAGAATGCTTCCCCGATTGATACTTGGGCCATGATCCCAATCGCCGCCCCCGGAGTTTTTGCCTTTGCTTCCCTGACCGGCCTGATTGCCATGGACTTGGCTGTTTTGCGAGTTTCCCTTGCCGTTTCCCTGGCCCTTTCCATTACCAGGATCGGCCCATGCTGTCGCTGAGCCGCAGACCAGCGCAAGACATGTAAACGCGGCAACCAATGAGCGTGATCTGTGCATGAGTCGTTCCTTCAGGGTCGCGGGATATTGCTCTGAACTTTAGACGCTATTGACGATGCGGGTTGCAAGTCTTGCAAGCCATGGCGGATTACCGCATAGAAAGGCGACTCACTATCAGGAGACCGTGCTGCGCATCAAGGATGGATTTCCGAAGCTGAAGGATGCCCCAGGGAATCAGGAGGATCGGGCATCAGCGTGGACGAATAGCGCTGGCAAGGTAAGCGTCTGGCATAGGTTCGAAGGCAAGTTGAATCTGGCTTACGAAGTTGTCCAGATGCTTTTGCCGGACGCTTACGATTATTCTGGCCGTACTCCATACGTGGAGAGCCGGCGGGCATGCCTGGCACTGCAATTCCTGCGAGGTCTGAACGACCACTCAGCTTCTTGATTTCATCAGATGGAACAATGTCCCCCGTAACCGTCCGGCGAAGTCACCTACAGCCCCTCAAGACTCGCCGGGGTCAGCGCCTAGGTCAGCGCCTGGGCCTGCGCCGCGTGCGGCAGCTTCAGCGCGACCAACGGGTCGCAGCCGCTCATCGCGGAGCTCTCCAGGCGCGCCAGATGTCGTGGAACTGACCTTCATAACCCAGGCCCAGATCCTCGGGGTAGGCCTTATTCCCGGCCACCCACAGGAACACCACGGCACAGGCACTGACCAGGGCGTCATCCAGCCCCCACAGGTCGGTCAGGTCGAAGCCGCCATTTTCCCCGGCGTTGTGCCAGGCCAACAGGAAGTTCGCGACCAGGCGCGCCTGGCCGGTGTCGGTGCCGGCCACCACCAGCAGTTTGTCCAGGGCGTCGCGGGTGGTGTCGTCCAGGGTGATCGTCATCGATGCTGCTCCTTTTCGAGTTAAGGGCGGTCACTGCGTAAAACCCAGCCGTTGTGGCATGGTAGACCAGTCCTCTGGGGGCTGATAAGCGCTAAAAGCTCAGATTGCCGATTACGTTTTTGTAAGCTGCCGGCTAGCTGCACACCCTAAATCCAGCGCACTCCGACTCTGTCTTGCCTGGGAATTTTTCGTTTGCTGTTGGGGGAATTACATTTGAGTAAGCTTCCGCACAGTCGTCAGATTGGTAGCACACTAGAGCACCGCAAAACCGGAGCCCAAGCATGAAACTCTTGGTAGCAGAAGACGAACCTAAAACCGGAATTTACCTCCAGCAAGGCTTGGTGGAAGCGGGCTTCAGTGTCGACAGGGTTGTGACCGGGACGGAGGCGTTGCATCAGGCGTTGAACGAGACCTACGATCTCTTAATTCTGGACGTAATGATGCCGGGCATTGATGGCTGGGAAGTTATCCGAAATGTCCGCACAGCCGGGAACTCTGTTCCTGTGCTGTTTCTGACGGCCAGGGACGGAGTTGATGACCGGGTAAAAGGGCTGGAGTTAGGTGCGGACGACTATCTAGTCAAACCCTTCGCATTTTCCGAGTTGCTTGCTCGCGTCAGAAGCTTGCTTCGCCGTGGTGCCGCCGTACCCAACCAGACATCTATTAAAATCGGGGATCTGGAGGTCGATCTTCTGAAGCGACGGGCTTCACGCTCAGGTCGACGCATTGACCTTACCGCCAAGGAATTTTCTCTGCTAGAGCTGCTGATGCGCCGTCGGGGAGAAGTCTTGCCGAAATCACTGATCGCATCGCAGGTTTGGGACATGAACTTCGACAGTGATACCAACGTGATCGAAGTCGCGATTCGTCGCCTCCGGGCCAAAATCGATGATGATTTCGACACGAAGCTGATTCAAACCACGAGGGGAATGGGATACATGCTAGATGCTCCGGATAAAGAATGAAGCGCGCGTCTCTTACCCTACGTTTAAGCATGATGTTTGTCTGTGCTGTGGTCGCCGTGCTGGTAGTTGCGGGGTTTACCTTTGATGGGTTCAGCCAACATCACTTCAAATCCCTCGACCGTCAAACGATGGCAGAAAAGCTCGAATCCATTCGGCAGATAATGGATGGCGAAGCTGGCTCCGCAGCGCCATCAGAAGTTGTGTTGCAACTACAGGCTTTGCTTGGTGCACACCAGGAACTCTCAGCCTCTATCACCACGATGGGAGGAAAGACATTCTTCGCGACTCCAAATGCAGTGGGGCATCCAGCTACCTCCTCCGGCGACCTCGGCGATGATATGTGGGAGTGGACAGCTGGAGGCCATGTTTATCGAGGCATGAAAGCCCAAGTCCATTTGGCGAATGAAGCTGAGCCAATGACTGCGTGGCTGAATCTAGACATCACAAGCCATATGCATTTCGTTGAAACTCTGCGCTGGTGGTTGGTGATCGGGCTGGTGATTAGTGCCTTGATCAGCGCAGGGTTAGGCTGGTTAGTGGCGCGCAGCGGGCTGAAGCCGGTCGCACAGGTGACACAAGTCGCCGCCTCGATGTCTGCCGGATCGCTAAAAGAGCGTATCCCTATGGACTCTGTGCCTCGCGAGCTGGAGCTCCTCGTCACTTCGTTCAACGCTATGCTGGCTCGCCTTGAAGAGTCATTTGCTCGGTTATCTAACTTTTCAGCCGATATCGCGCACGAGCTACGTACTCCTATCAGCAATCTGCGCACGCATACCGAGGTCATCCTTACAAAAAAACGGGCGCCCGAGGATTATGAAGAGAACCTCTATTCCAACCTGGAGGATCTGAACCGGCTTTCCAACATTATTGATGGCATGCTTTTCTTGGCAAAGTCGGACAATGGTCTAGTACTACCTGCCAAAGCGAAAGTCGAGCTGCGTTCGGTCGTGGAGAAACTCTTCGAGTATTACCAGTTGCTGGCAGACGACACAGGACTAAAGCTACAAGTCTCGGGGCACGGTGCGGTTTACGGTGACGTGATGATGTTGGATAGGATGATCTCTAATTTGCTATCCAATGCGCTCAGGTATACCCCTCCTGACTCTACAATTTCCGTGAAAATCGAGCGGCTTGGCAAGACGATTAGCTTGTCGGTAGAAAATCCCGGTGAGGAGATCGCGGGAGAGCATCTGGCCCGATTGTTTGACCGTTTTTATAGAGTTGATCCAGCACGGAGAGAGGGCGCTACGAACCATGCGGGGTTAGGTTTGGCAATAGTCAAGTCATTGGTCGAAGCCCATGACGGCACCGTCGGATGTGTCTCCAGAGATGGTCATACGACCTTTATGATCAGCCTTCCCGAGTGGCCTGCTGACCACGAGTGAAGCAAAGAGAACGATTGCGTGCCTTACCCTATGACAACAAGATGTGGCGCCTGCTCTGTAAGCGACTAGAAAACCTCAAATTTGCCGCTGAACCGTGTGATCGAACTCGGTAAAAGTTGAGATAAGAAAGCAAACAAGACCGCAAATGCGGCCCTGTTTCATCCAGCGACCTACTCGTGCGAGTGCCCGTGCTTAGCGCTTTCGGAGGTAGTGCCTTTTTCACCACCGCATGCCGTCATCAGGCCAAGGAAGCAGATCAGGAGCATCGAACGGGATCAAAGTTGTTGGGGTTTTCATTGGAAGGCTCTTCAACAATGGATGAAATAGATGGTCTATGGTCAGGCTGAACTCTGCTTTTTTTTGCCAGTAGAACAGCCATCGCTGCTTCGGATTACTGTTTGACGCTCAAGTAATCACCGGTCGTTTTCAGTGAGATGGTCACGTCGTTGTTGCTGCGATTACGCCAAAACCAACCGTGGGTGCCGTCAAAAATGGCGGTGAATTCACCTTTGTCACTTTTGACTTGCTTGCTCTTGGTATAGCTGTGGAAGTAGCCCTTTTCACCGTTGTAGGGCTCGCCATGGGTGTCGTGGTTCACAGGCCCACCAGCCGCTGTCCATTCATAGCTGACGGTTTTGTTCTTCAACATTTCCAGCTTGATTTCTGTCCCTTCACCTGGCTTGAGAGTGACAGTCATTTGATCCGTCTTCAAAGTAGGGTCAGGTGTCGCCACCGGCTGAGCAGCAGGTTTCGCAGTAGGTTGGACTTGCGCAACCTGCGGAGCTGGAGCTGGAGCTGGAGCTGCTGGTTGCGGTGGCGCGGCATCCGCTAACGCCTCTTGGGCAAGGATGATCTTCAGTTCGCCCATCTGGGTCAGACCCAGTGCGCGGCCCACACCCGTAGGATCAATGGCATATTCCGAAGGCATGACCACTGTCACCAGCAGGCCGACCGCAGTCAGCAGTGCAATGACAGTCGAACGCACCAGTTTGCGAGTGCTAGGCAATTCATTAACAGTTGGAAGCGGAGTATTGAACATGGTCAGAATTCCTTACGCGGAGACAAACAGGCCGGTGATCTGGTAACCCATCAGGAGGAAGCCGGCACTCATCATGGCGACGTTGGCGGTATAGGCGTGGCGCCAGAAACTGCCGGTGCGCCGCCAATACCCCATCAGAATGAGAATCGCGCTGAGGGCCAGCAATTGGCCGATCTCGACACCGATGTTAAAGGCGATGAGGTTCGGAATCAGGCCGTCGGGCGAGATCTCGTACTCCTGGATCTTGGTGGCCAGACCGAAACCATGGAGCAGGCCGAAGATCAGCGTGGCCACCTTGGTGTTGGGTTGGAAACCGAACCAGCGCTGGAATGCGCCCAGATTGTCGAGCGCCTTGTACACCACCGAAAAACCGATGATGGCGTCGATGATGTAGGAGCTGATGCTGATCTCAGTCAGCACGCCAAGCAGCAGCGTGACCGAGTGGCCTACAGCGAATAGCGTGACGTAGAGCCCCACGTCTTTCAGGCGGTAGAGGAAGAAGATCACCCCGAACAGAAACAGCAGGTGATCGTAGCCCGTCATCATGTGCTTGGCGCCCATATAGATGAAGGGCAGCAACATGACGCCGGAACTTTCCTGGATGAAGCCCTTGTCACCTTCCGCGACGGCGTGAGCCATGGCCTCGGGCATCCCAAGGAAAAGTGCCGCGACAAATAAAAACAACAGCAGTAGCAGGCGACGCGAAGGCGCAGTAAATGCGTCAACGCCGCTCATCGAGTGCGAATGCATAGATCAATCCTACGTTGCAGGGATCAAAGGCCGCAGTGCGGCCATGGTCAGGATGCGAACGAAGGACGGGGTGGACGCTCGATCAAGAAAATCGGCGGACGAGGAACGGAATATCGGCGGGCATCGACTCGTATGGACAGCTTCGGCTGTGCTGCCAAAGTCAACGCGGACGTGAGCTGTGGCGTTTCGTGCTGGTGGTCGGGGGTCAAAGGCGAGTGGTAGTGATCGGAGCAACTCGCGCACGACATCTCTGCCTGCTCCTCATGGGAGTGATAGGCGTCTTGCGCGATCTCCCAGGCAGGCGGTTTCGTCGTTACCGACAACGTATAGGTATGCCCAGCCCAGGCCACAAACATGGCGAGAGAAAGCGCGATTACCACCGTCGTTGTCAGTGTTCTGCTGAACATAGCGTTCGGGTTTCAACTCGTTTTGTAGGGCTTTGATGCGTTTGACCCATCCTCCTAGGGGGGATAGGATGCCAGCGTAATTCATTGAGGCCTGAGGCTCAAGTCATGAGTGAGCACGAACACGAACACAGCCACACCCACCAAAGTCACGAGGCGATCATTAAACGCCTCAAACGGGCGGACGGTCATTTACGCGGCATCATCACCATGATCGAAGAGGGCCGTCAGTGCGTGGACATCGCCCAGCAGCTGCATGCTGTTGAAAAAGCGGTGTGCCAAGCCAAGCGCACGCTCATTCAGGATCACATTGATCACTGCCTGGAGGATACCGTCTCGGCGTTGAACAATGGCGAGCGCGCACCACTGGAAGCCTTCAAGCAAATCACCAAGTACCTCTAGGTCTGACATGCCCAACTTCGCTGAACTGCTACAACAAGGCGGGAATCACGCCTGGCTGTATTTCCCGAGCGCTATTCTGCTCGGAGCCTTGCATGGGCTTGAACCGGGCCATTCAAAAACCATGATGGCGGCCTTCATCGTGGCCATCCGTGGCTCGGTAAAACAGGCTGTTTTGTTGGGTTTGGCCGCGACGCTGTCGCACACCGCTGTGGTGTGGTTGGTCGCCATCGGCGGCATGTACCTGGGCAAAGGACTGGATGCTCAAACCACTGAGCCGTACTTCCAGCTTGCGTCCTCTGCACTGATCATCGTGATTGCGCTGTGGATGCTGTGGCGTACCTGGCGCGGTGAGCAGATGTTCAAGTTCGAGCAAGGTGATGATCATCACCACGACGAGCATGACCATGGTCATCATGATGAGACCCACCGAATCGATACTGGCCACGGGCGCATCGAACTGTCGATCTTCGAAGAAGGCATGCCACCGCATTGGCGCCTGAAGACACTGACAGGACATGTGTGGCCCGCCTCAGATGTTCGCCTAAGGACTACCCGTCCAGACGGCAGCACCCAATCGTTCTCTTTCGTCGAGCGCGAAGGCTTCTTGGAGTCGGCAGTCGATATCCCGGAACCTCATGAGTTCAGTGCTCGCCTGAGTCTTGGGCATGCGGGCCACTCCCATGATTATGATCTGGACTACCAGGAGCATGATCACGGGCATGCGCATTCCGAACTGGAAGGTCTAGATTTGTCGATTGACGGCTATCAGGATGCGCACGAGCGCGCACATGCAAATGATATCCGTAAGCGCTTCACCAACCGCGAGGTCACCACGGGCCAGATCGTCGTGTTCGGTTTGACGGGCGGTTTGATTCCTTGTCCGGCTGCCATCACCGTTCTGTTGCTGTGTCTTCAGGTTAAAGAAGTGGCGCTGGGTGGCATGCTCGTCCTGTGCTTCAGCATCGGCTTGGCCCTTACCTTAGTGACGGTCGGTGCTGCGGCAGCCATCGGTGCTAAACAGGCCTCCAATCGCTGGCCGTGGCTGGGCACCGTGGCTCGTCGTGCACCGTACCTATCCAGCGTGTTGATCATTGGTGTTGGTCTCTACGTGGGCTTCCATGGCTGGATAGGCCTATACGTATAGCGGACATAGCGCGGCAGTTTGCCCCGCAAATTTAGCCAGCCTTACGACGATTAGACATCGACTCGATAATGCGGCATTGCTTGATCACGCCTCCCTCGCAACAAGCAATCAACTGCACCAGCTCAGCCTCCAAGCCTTGCAGGTCTCGGATCCGCATCCTCACCTGCTCTAACTGTCCTTCGACTTTTGAATCCACACCGGCGCAGGAGGCGTCGCGTTTATCAGCAAAACCCAACAATTCTCGAACATCGTCAAGACTGAAGCCTAGTGCGCGGCTACGGCGAATGAACAATAGACGGTCGCGCTCTTCGTTCGTGTAGAAGCGATAGCCCGCTGTTGATCGTCCTGCCGAAGGCAGCAGGCCGACCTGTTCGTAATAGCGGATGGTCACTGCCTTGGTATCAGTCGCCTTCGCCAAGGCACCAACTGTGTAAGTGGTCGAACTCATTTCGCTTGACCTTATAGTCGCTAGAACCTTCATTCTACCTGCTTCAGGCGATAAGCAAATCCGCGCGCGCCCTTACCACTTCTATAAGAAAGGGCTTTAACTCAATGCAAACCACACACCAACAGCCTAAATCCAAAGGTTGGGCGCTCCTGTTATGTGCCTGGCTGCTTACACTTGTTTCCACTCTCGCTGTGCTGTTCGTGGGCGAAGTCATGGGACAGGTGCCATGCATTCTTTGCTGGTTTCAGCGTGCCTTCATGTTTCCTCTGGTGCTTGTGCTGGGCGTGGCTTGCTGCATATCGGACACAGGCGTCTGGCGTTACGCATTGCCGTTAGCTGTTATGGGGTGGTTGATCGCCCTGTATCACAACATGCTTTATTTCGGACTAATTTCCGAAAGCATTCAACCTTGTGGTGCCGGCCCGTCATGCTCCGGTGCCGACATGACCATCCTCAGTGGCGTGCCATTGCCATTGTTATCGCTAGGCGTATTCAGTCTTCTGATCGTTCTTCTTGTTCTTATCCGCCGGAGATTTACCCAATGAGTCGTCGCATCATCATCCTCGCCATCAGTGTCCTGGCCGTGATCGGCTTTGCGGTTGCTGCATTCTTTTATGACCGCGCATCGACAGTGCCCCAGGCGACTGCTCCCGTGGAGGAAGCTGGGGCGCTGGTGCGATTCAATTCGCCAAGCTTTGGCCCCGCCAAGGCATCGGTCACTATTGTCGAGTTCTTTGACCCATCGTGTGAGAGCTGCCGCGCCTTCTATCCCATTGTCAAAAAGATGATGTCCCAGCATCCGGGCGATGTTCGTCTAGTGCTGCGCTATGTTCGACTGCACGTCGGGTCTGAAGAGGCCATCCGGATTCTAGAAACCGCACGGAAACAAGGCGTGTTTGTACCGGTACTGGAAGCTGTCCTTGAGGCTCAGCCGCAATGGCATGATGACGCCAAGGCTATGGCGGCATGGGACGCTGCCGGCCAGGCAGGCCTGGATGTGGCCAAGGCACGCGAGGACATGATGTCTCCCGAGATCACGGCAACAATTGAACGAGACGCCGCCGATGCGAAAAAGGTTGGTGTAAGCGGCACGCCGACATTCTTCGTCAACGGTAAACCGTTGACTAACTTCGGTGCCCAGCAGCTCTATGACTTGATCTGGAGTGAGATCAATCAGTCGCGATAAGCAAATTTAGTGACGCTAAGAACGGGTCAAAGCGCTTCACGAAGTGCTTGACCTTATAGTGGCTATAGGGTGTTCACTCTTCGCCATGAATTGCCGAGAGTGCCCTTATGAAAAGCTGTTGCGGTGACAAGCCCACACCGGAAACTCAGGCCGGTGTCGAAGTTTTTGATCCGTCCGCAGGCTCGGGCTGCTGTGCACCTGCCGCCACGGCTTGCGATCCAGCAGCCAAAATTCAGTCCGCAAGCAGTTGTTGTGCTCCGAAAGCTGCAGACGTGAGTCCAGCCCCCTCCCGACCAGAAGGCGAAGGTTGTTGCGCGCCTGCGCCGGATGCCGGCAAATCATGCTGTGCGGCCAAAGCTGCTCCGTCCACCCTGTATGCCTTGGCGGAGCCGAGCAAACCTGCCCCTCCGGTCGGCAACGATCTATTTACTGAAGTGTGCTGCCCGCCATCTGATTCAAAGTCTCGTGGCGCAGAGGAGCTTCAGACTGATAGCGGGGACGCAACTCGCTTCAGCAGTTTCCGAATTGGGCAAATGTGCTGTCCTTCCGAGCAGACCATGATCGAGGGCAAGCTCGCTCGAATGAGCGGGATTCAAAAGCTCGAATTCAACATGATGAACCGCACACTGGGTGTCTGGCATGTACTGCCGGATACCTTGGGTATCGAAGCAGCAGTGCTATCGCTGGGCATGCATGCAGATCCACAAACGCCTGAAAGCAACGCACCTGTCGCCAATTCAGCGCAAGCCAAGTCGCAAGCTCCATCCGCACATAAAAGCAGTTGGTGGCCATTAGCGCTGTCCGGTATCGCTGCGGTGATTGCAGAAGTCTTGCACTTCACCCAGTCGGCCCCGGAATGGGTGATTGCCGTCGTCGCGTTGTTCGCCATCGCGCTCTGCGGGCCGACGACTTATAAGAAAGGCTGGATTGCGCTCAAACACCTGAACCTGAACATCAATGCCTTGATGAGCATCGCGGTGACTGGCGCCGTATTGATCGGACAGTGGCCAGAAGCGGCGATGGTCATGGTGCTGTTTACCATTGCCGAGATGGTCGAGGCGAAGTCGCTGGATCGTGTGCGTAACGCCATCAAAGGCTTGCTGGATTTGACTCCGGAACGCGCAACTGTCCGTCAGGTCGACGGCTCGTGGCTGGAAGTCGATGTGAAGTCGGTCGGGATCGGGGCCCTGGTTCGGGTGCGTCCCGGTGAACGTATCGGGCTGGATGGTGATGTCGCTTCCGGCTCGTCTACCGTCAATCAGGCACCTATCACGGGGGAGAGCCTGCCCATTGAGAAGGCGGTCGATGATCCTGTGTATGCCGGCACCATTAATGAGTCAGGATCATTTGAGTACCGCGTGACGGCTGAGGCCAACAATACGACGTTGGCTCGGATCATTCACGCGGTGGAAGAAGCCCAAAGTTCGCGAGCACCTACCCAGCGATTTGTCGACAAATTCGCCAAGGTTTATACGCCTGGTGTGTTCTTCTTCGCTTTAGCCATTGCTGTGTTCCCACCCTTGTTTATGGGTGGGGTCTGGACAGACTGGATCTATCGCGCCTTGGTGCTTCTGGTCGTAGCCTGCCCCTGTGCATTGGTCATTTCCACGCCGGTCTCCATCGTCAGCGGTCTGGCAGCAGCTGCCCGTAAAGGAATTTTGGTCAAGGGCGGCGTCTACTTGGAAATCGGCGCCAAGCTGAGCTTTGTCGCGCTGGATAAAACCGGCACCATCACCCATGGCAAGCCGGTTCAAACCGATTACATGCCACTGATGGAGCCTTCAGCGGTTGACCCTCAGATTATTGCCGCAAGCCTGGGTGCTCGCTCGGATCACCCGGTATCGCAGGCAATCGCCAAACACGAGGGACTAGACACCTCAACGTTCAAACAGGTGGCGAACTTTGAAGCCCTTCCCGGACGCGGGGTGAAGGGCGTCATCGAAGGACAACTTTTTCACCTTGGAAATCATCGCCTGATCGAAGAACTGGGGCTCGGAACACTGCAGCTGGAAGCTTCGCTGAGTCAACTAGAGCTTCAGGGAAAAACAGTTGTAGCGTTGACCAGCTCTACTCAGGTCATCGCTCTGTTTGCCGTGGCCGATACCGTAAAGGACTCAAGTCAGACCGCGATCAAGGAACTGCACGAGCTGGGCATCAAGACCATGATGCTGACAGGTGATAACGCGCACACGGCTGAGGCCATTGCTCAACGTGTTGGCATTGATGAGCCGCGAGGAAACTTGTTGCCTGCCGACAAACTGGCGGCCATTGGCGAGTTGCAGAGACGTAACCACGTGGTAGGGATGGTCGGAGATGGAATAAACGATGCACCAGCGCTGGCCAAATCTCAAATCGGATTCGCCATGGCCGCCGCTGGCACGGGAACAGCCATTGAAACAGCTGACGTTGCGTTAATGGATGATGACCTGCGCAAGATTCCGGCTTTTGTCCGCCTTTCACGGCAAACCGCATCGATCCTCAAACAAAACATCGGCTTCGCCCTTGGTGTCAAAGCCGTGTTCCTGGTTTTCACCTTGATGGGCTTAGCCACCATGTGGATGGCTGTCTTTGCCGATGTGGGAGTCAGCTTACTGGTGGTGCTCAACGGGCTTCGATTGCTGAAAAAGTAGCGTTGTAGGTCGACATGAAAGAGGTTTTGCGTAACGCCATAACCGAAGCATTCCATGAGGCTGGGCTCGCTATGAGGGCCCATGACTTTCAGGCTGCCTACCGCTGGATTGAGCGTGCGCACATCCTTACCCAACGTATGCCGCTGGCTCACGCGAAATCTCATTGGCTTATGTTGAACCTGGGGTTGCTGACGAAGGATTGGCGGGAGGTTGCAGGTCAGCTTCCTCGGATCATTGCCGCGTTGTTGTTTTCTAAAATCTGGGTGCCTGTCGGCAACACGGGAAGAGCGAGCGTCAGTGCTTTTGCCGCCATGCCGCTTTCTGCCGATCTAGAGGAACTGTTGCGCGAAGACTAGCGCACCCCACTGGCTCTTCTTTCCACAACCCTGAAACTCAGGTGCACGGATGTTCCCTGGTCTTCGTGGTGGGTCAGACTGGCTTCTCCACCAAAATTTTCCATGATCTGCTTCACCATGATCAGCCCTATACCGAGCTTGCCTTGCTTGGTGGTGTAGAAGGTCTTGAAAGCCATCATTTCCTGTTGTCGTGACGTTCCATCCCCGGTGTCACCAATGATGAGATGCAGCCACTGATGGGTGTCATCCACGTTCGCCTGGATGGTTAGCTTCCCGCCTCCCGGCATTGCCTCTATTGCATTGGCAATGACGCTATTGAGAATTTGAGAAAGCAACAGTGGATTGCTGATGATCCGGGGTGTCGGCTCATTGTTGAACTCGACCTGGATTCTTGATTGAGCCAGTTGCGCGCTGTAGCCGGCCAACGTGGCCTGTATAACATTCATCGGCTCCACCAGTTCCGCTTCTCCACGAATCGGTCGCAAGCACAGCAACAGTTCATGCACCCACTGCGACATCCGATCCACTTGGCAGACAATATCGTCGATGTTCTTCTTGGCGGGCTGGCCCTCCGCTTCGTTCGCCAGTTCTGCGCTGGAGCGGATCCAGGCCAGGGGGTTACGCAAACTATGGGCGACTGCCGTGGACATCTCGACCAAGCCCACGTAAGTCTTGTTGGCGACGAGTTGCGCCTCTTGTGAGGCCAACTGAATCGATGCCCGTCGAACGATCCAATACAGCCCGAAATAAAGCAGTAGACCGCCCAGGGCGGTAGACAGCCATATGATCCAGTGGCCCCGGTTAAGGCGTTCGATCAAATCGGCTGGTTCCTTATAAATTTCCACCACAGCCAGGGTATTCCCCAGATCATCTACAAGGGGGATGTAGCTCTCGATGAAGAACATTTTCGGTGCGAGCAAAAACTGCTGTTCGGGACGGCGTTCATCAGCATTGCTGTACTTGGTGGAAACCCTGTCTTTCGAGCTGAATGCCGCTTCAAGTGCTTCGTCGTTGAGGATTTTCTGTCCAATCAGTTGCGGATTGGTTGACCACATCACCGTCCTAAGTGGCGAGTAGATGCTAATCAGGAGTGAATCCGGGAGGTGTGAAAGGTGGTCGAGGAACTCGGAGCGGGCACGGTGCCGATTCAGCGCCATTTCTTCCGACAGCATTCCATATGGGGTGGCTGCCAAAACGTCACCCATCCGCATCCCGGACAACCCGTGGTGACGGATTTCACCCACAGCGATGGTCTGAATAAATTGCGCCGAAAGCAGCGCGTCGCGCTCCAGGCTTTCGATGACCAGGAAGCGAGTCGATACTGAACCCAGCCCAAAAGCTATCGCGCTGATCAGGATGAAGCTGATGATTGAAAACCAGCGCAGGAGATTGGGTTGTCTCGTCGGCACAACTGAGTCAGCCGCTTCCCGATGTAGGCGCCTAAACAATGCTGATATTGCAGGCATGGTAGCGTCCTATAGAATATTTCCTAATTAAACCTTCAGCTTGAATTTCTCAATGAAGCCTAGGTGACATACAGCATTCTCTATGCCAAATATCCGCTGCCAATCAATGATGGTGCGCGTAGCCAGTATCTGAACTGCGCTGCGTTTGAAACAGGCAAATTAAATCCGCGACCGTTCCAACAGCTTAGATAGCCAGACACGAGCATTGGGGAAATACAGCCAACTCCGGGGACAAAATCCCCGTTGATTGAGGCGCACAGGGCATGGAGCGATATGGTTGAAGGGACGAGTTAGGTCTCTATTTTGGACACGTAATTCTGGCTTAATTCATCTCAGGTCTTATCGCCTACGTCAGATCTTGACGATAGGTTATTGATGACTCGCCTCCAATTGTAAGAGCCATTTGCAGCGACTACAGTATCCGTCCGGCAAAGTCATCTACCCAGCCCCGCAAAGCCAAGACATGGTGTGCACTTGAATTTAAGTGGGCACCAGTTCTAGCCTTTTAAGCGGGTATTTCATGCAGCCACAACGCCGTTCCTATTCCAAGTCCTTCAAGACTCAGGTCATTCAAGAGTGTGCCCAGCCCGGCGCTTCAATTGCCAGCATCGCACTCAGCCATAGCCTCAACGCAAACCTCGTCCACAAATGGATTCGGGTACAAACGCAGAAAAGCATGGCGCTGCAACCTGCATTTATTCCGTTACCCATGCAGCTGGCCGGAGCAAATTCGCAAGCGGCATCATCGAATATCTGCGTTGAGATTCAGCACCCGCGCGGCACCGTCAAAGTGAACTGGCCAACTGAAAGTGCTGCTGCTTGCGCGACCTTTCTTCGAGATCTGCTGCGATGATTCGCATCGATTCCATCTGGCTCGCCACCGAGCGGATGGACATGCGTGCAGGCACCGAAACCGCGTTGGCCAGAGTAATCGCGGTGTTCGGTGCGGCGAAGCCGCACTGTGCTTATCTATTCGCCAACCGCCGCGCCACACGCATGAAAGTTCTGGTGCATGACGGCTTCGGCATCTGGCTGGCTGCTCGCCGGTTGAACCAAGGTAAGTTCCACTGGCCAGGCACTCGCCATGGCAGTGAAATGCAGTTGGATACCGAGCAACTTCAGGCCCTGATGCTGGGCCTACCATGGCAACGCATGGGGGCTGGCGGCGCGATCACACTGCTTTAACGGCTGCTATTAGCCTATCGGTCTATCGCCGCGAACTGCCCGCTCTGGCAAAATCCGAGGCATGACTTCTTCGCCCAATCTCGACCAAATGTCCCCCGACCAACTACGTGCCTTGGCAGCGCAGTTGCTGTCGCAAGTCGACACCATGGGCAAGAAGATCTACCGCCACCAGACGCTTATCGAGAAGCTGACTCACGAGATTGCGCAGCTCAAACGCATGAAGTTTTCCAAACGTAGCGAGCAGTTGAATCCGCAGCAGGCCAGCTTGCTCGATGACCTGATCGATACCGATATCGCGGCGATTGAAGCTGAGCTTCAAGCCTTGCAATCCGCTCCGTCGCCGACCGAGAAAAAGCAGAAGCCCAAGCGCACTGCATTACCCGCAGAGTTTCCACGCACATTGATCCATCACGAACTGGACAATACTCACTGCCAATGCAGCTGTGCACTCAAGCGCATCGGTGAGGACGTTAGTGAAAAGCTGGACTACACGCCCGGCGTATTTACCGTCGAACGCCATGTCCGTGGCAAGTGGGTCTGTGATGGCTGCGAAACACTGATCCAGGCCCCGGTTCCGGCGCAGGTCATTGATAAGGGCATCCCCACCGCTGGGCTGCTTGCCCACGTCATGATCGCCAAGTTTGCCGACCATCTTCCGCTTTACCGCCAGGAGTCGATTTTCGGTCGAGCTGGCTTGACGATTCCACGCTCAACGTTGGCTCAGTGGGTTGGCATGACGGGCGTGCAGTTGCAGCCTCTGGTCGACGCGCTGCGCGACGTGGTGCTTGAGCAGCGAGTCATCCACGCCGATGAAACACCGGTTCAGATGCTCGCTCCAGGCTCGAAGAAAACCCACCGTTCCTATGTTTGGGCCTACGCCACCAGCCAGTTCTGCGAAACAGCGGCTGTCGTTTACGATTTCAGCCCCAGCCGCGCCGGTGAACATGCTCGCAACTTCCTGCAAGACTGGAGGGGCAAGCTGGTCTGCGATGATTTTGGCGGTTACAAGGCCAGCTTCGAACTCGGCGTGACCGAGATCGGCTGCATGGCCCATGCAAGGCGCAAGTTCTTCGAACTGCACGCCACCAACAAGAGCATGCTCGCCCAGCAAGCCTTGCGCTATATCTATCTGCTGTACGAAATCGAAAGTGAAGTCCGCGACCTGGAGCCGGATTTACGTCATCGAATACGGCAAGAAAAAGCCGTACCGGTGATGAATATGCTGCATGCCTGGATGACCGCCCAGCGTGATCTTGTGCCCGAAGGTTCAGCTATCAGCAGAGCACTGGATTACAGCCTGAAACGTTGGGCAGCGCTGTCGCGCTACCTCGATGACGGGGCCGTCCCCATTGATAATAATTGGGCAGAGAACCAGATTCGGCCGTGGGCTCTTGGGCGCAAGAACTGGCTCTTCGCAGGATCTCTACGCAGCGGAAAACGGGCGGCAGCGATCATGAGTTTGATCCAGTCTGCACGGCTGAATGGCCATGATCCGTATGCCTATCTGAAGGATGTTCTTACGCGCCTGCCGACACAGCGGGCTAGTGAAATCGATCAGTTGCTGCCGCACAACTGGCAACCGGTTTGGTTGCGCGGGGCGTGATCCCGGAGGCATGCGTTCCGCGTAGCATTCTATTCACTGCTTGTTGGTTCGATTTACGATGGTGACCATAATCTTCGCACTGTGTCGAAATCGGAGGATGAAATGAAAGGAAGCTGCGCTTGTGGGGCTGTAGGTTATGAGATCGATAGCATTGATACGCCAATTAGCCATTGTCATTGTAGTACCTGCCGGAAGACCCATGCTGCTGCTTATGTCTCAACAGCTGGGGTGCTGAGAGAGCATTTTAAATGGACTCAAGGCTTGGGCGCATTGAGGGCTTTCGAGTCATCTCCTGGCAAGATCCGGCACTTCTGCTCCCACTGCGGATCGCACCTTGCAGCTGAGCGTAACGGCTCAGCTGCAATGATCGTGCGCGTTGCGACGTTAGACGAGGAGCCTGGCTCTAGGCCCAAGTATCACATCTGGACGGAGCAGGACGTAGCGTGGCTGGATGGGGAAGATCTCCCAAGGTACTCACAATGGCAGCCTGATCGATAACAGAAACGTTGCTTGGCCATATCGCCCGTTAGGTGCCTATGCGGACGCCATCGGTCTCGAATGTGCGAGTTCGGAATGCGTGTTGGCTGGACGCTTACGCTTGGCAAACGATTAGCAATCAGCAGACCACCGCAAGCCGCTTTACTAACCAGGTTAGTGAACGGCAGATGGACGGCTCGTCGCCAAAACTCCCCGCTGCGACGGGGGCATCGAGCCCATCACACTTACACACTTACACACTTCCCCTCCGTTTTAGTCCCATAAGGGTTCGATTCCCTTCACCCGCTCCACTCGGATTTCGCTCTCACGTTGGTTTCTGACGGGGGATGCAGGTACAGGAAAAACCGGCCTTTATGGCCGGTTTTTTCGTTTTCAACGTTTGGACAATCAATCGAGCTCCGCTCCCCTGTCTCGTGATCTGACATTGCGTCGCAACAACGCGTGGACTAGTATCTCCCAAAACGGGAGAACTACAGGTGCGGGTGATCGCGAGAGCTACTTTGCGGGAGTTTTGGGAGAGCAGTCCGGCTTACGCCGAATCCGAGACACCGCTGGTTGAATGGTATCGCCACATGGAAAAGGCTTTCTATCGCACACCGCAGGAAGTAAAAGCGGAGTTGAGAACGGCCAGCATCCTCAAGGGCGGGAGGGTGGTATTTAACATAGGAGGCAATAAATACAGGGTGATCATGGCTATCGATTATCAGCGCCAGCTTTGTTTCATAAGGTTTGTTGGCACGCATGCCCAGTACGACCAGATCAACGCGGAGACCGTGTAATGAACATCAAACCTATTCGCAGCCCAGAAGACCTTACCGCAGCGTTCGAGCGTATGGAGCAGCTATGGGGAGCTGAAATGGGTTCGCCTGAAGGCGATGAGCTGGAAATCCTTGCGCTTCTTATCGAAAAATATGAGGCCGAACATTTTCCAATGCCTGCATCAGACCCCATCGAGGCGATCAAATTTCGCATGGATCAGCAGGGTCTCACTGCGCGGGATCTGGAACCTTACATCGGTACAAGCGGGCGAGTGTCCGAAGTGCTCAATCGCAAACGCAAGCTGAGTCTTTCCATGATCAAGCGTTTGCACGATGGCTTGCATATTCCCTACGAGAGCTTGCTCGCAGGTGTTGTCTGAGTAAGGACTCAAGACTCGCTGAATGGCGAGGCTTCACGTTCGCTCACACATAAAAAACCGGCCCTTCCCAGCCGGTTTTTATTTGCACAAACTCCCCGGCACCACACCCGGACACCTGGATCACCAGGCGCCCAAGCGCAGCACCCACCTCAATCAGTCCGTCTCAAGCGTATAGCTCTTGCTCACAAACAACCCCGCGAACAACGACTTGTCTTCCTTGAAGCTGTACGCCTCCTTGAACTTGCCATCGGCAACCAGCTTCTGCGCAATCGCGCATTCCGAGTCGCTGTGCTGCTTGGCCTTGGCGCCGAAGTCGTTCTGGAACGTTGACAGGCCGGCCGCTGCGCAGTAACCGGCGAACTCTTTCTGCTTGGTCGCGGCCTGGTATTCGTCGAAGCCATCCTTGAGCTCATCAAAGCCCTTGTAGGTCAGCGAGTAGCTGGCCACCTTGGCTTTGCGCGCGAAGTTACCCACGGCTTCGGCGATGACGGTTTGCCCGGTAGAGGTACTGTAGGCGCCGACGATGAAGCCGCTGAACGCCGCCTTGAGCTGTTCCTGGACGTCGTCCAGCGGCGGTATCGAGGCGAATGAAGCCTCGCGTACGATGCGCCCGACTTCGCTGCCGTCGTTGCGGTGTACTACCACGAATGTCATCGAACCTTCACCGTCATCGGAACGCTTGAGGGTGAAATCCAGGTCGACCTTGGTGCCGATATCGCCGGTAGCAGCGCTGATGAACGCACCGGTAAACGGCAGGCGGGCGACCATGTTGCTGCCCCATGAGAAGTTTGAGCTGACGACGCGACCGTACTGATCGACCTCGGCCCGCGGCTGGATTTCGTCAGCCACCTCCGACACCAGTACTACGTCACCACCTTTCTGCGAGAGGTAGGGATTGCTCAGGTCCAGGCCCAGCAACTGGACGTGGATCTCGCCGTCCTTGCTGTCGCCGGAGCGACTGACCTTCAGGGCATCGGCCTTGAGGTACACGCCACCCGCTTTGCCGCCACCGGTGGTGGAGGTGATCAGGTAGCGGGACCAGGCGGCCAGGCCGCTTTCCGCCGTATTGGCGTTGAGACCGGCGAGCATGCCCATCATGCTCTTGAGGAATTTGTCAGCGCCATTGGTATTGGCGGCGACCAGGCGGATCTCCGGGGCGTCCACAGTGAGGTTGCCGGACCAGAACGAATAGGACACGTCCCCTTCGTTCAGCACGTTCTCAAGGAAAAACTGTTCCTTGAGTTCGTCGTAATAACCCAGGGTTTCCTTTTTTCCGGCGCTGGACAGCATCGAGCCGACAATGCCGAGGATCACCACGCCGGCGACCGCGGCGGCGATGATGATTTGTTTCTTGTTCATCGATTTCATAGTGGCGGTGCCTTACTGAATTTGGGCGGAAGCTTGCTGCCAAGCCGTCACGTAGCGCTCGGAGACTTCAGGCGTCCAGCTGAAGTCGATGCCGGCGTTTGGAAATTCCTTGGCCAGCACGGCACCAAACGACACGCGGTCGGCGCAGTGATCCTGCTTGCAAGCCTCTGGATCGCCAACGGCGTATACGCGGAACGTCGGAATCGCACGACCGTCTTCCAGGGGCAGGTAAGGCGTCATGTTCGCGGCATGGATCACGTACCACTGATCCTCCAGCTCTACATCGGCCTGGACCCGGCCCTTGCGCGGGAAGTCGATTTCATAGAAGTCGCCGCGTTTGCCGGTGACGTGAATCATCATCGGCACCGCCGAGGTCGAGGACGACGGATCGAGCATGGTCATGGGTGCGGCGAACGCCACCTTGATCCCGGCCATCTGCGCCAGCGCCTCGGTCTCGCGCCCCTTGAACGCGGTCATGCCGTCCTTGAGCTGCTCGTAACGGGCGAGTACGCGGTTGTGCAATTCAGCCATCTGCTGCTGCTGGCGACGAGCCTCACGCAGGCGAGTCTCCTCGCGACGCTGGGCGTAGTTGGTGCCTTCACGCGCATCGAAGTAGAACTCGCCACGGTTCTCACCCATGCGATTGCGCACGATCTTGTCCTTGTCGTCGTTGGAGTAGCCGGACGCCGGGTAGAGGGTTTCCAGGTTCTTGGCGATGAACAGGTTCGACAGGTCGACCGTGGTGGGCGAGGTCGCTTTCACCAGTTGATACACCTCCAGCACCGCACGCTTGTACTCCGCCGGATCGAGGGCGAAGCTTTCGTCCGCCGTGATCGCCACGTAGTACGGGTCGCTGCTGAACGGCGACAGGATGCGATAGGTGGAGCGCTGGTAAGCCAGGTACACCTTCATGCCACGCGCCGGGATTTCGCCAAGCTGGAACAGCGCCTGGTCGGCGTTGTTGCTGAGGAATGACAGCGACTTGCCTTTGACGGCGGCACTGATGGACTGATTGAACATCAACCCGCTCGGGTGCACGTAGGTGCGCGACCAGGTGTCCCCGCGATAGGTGTTGGGGATCGACCAGCGCAACTTGTCGAAAGCACCTTCGGCATAACCGGAGATGCCACAGGGCATCGCTGGAGTGGAGGCGAAGGCAAAGCTGGAGTCGTTTTCGTCGATAGCGCTTTTGCTGATCAGCCATTTGCAGCCGCTGGCATCTGTGATGCCGACGAGATTCTTGTTGGCCAGGACCAGCGCACGGCCAAGGTCTGCGGACTGCACGGCAGCGACTGCTGCAGGCGGTGCGACGGGGGCTGCGGGTGTTGGCGGGACTGCTTGTGGGGCTGCTTGTGGGGGTGGGGCCGGTGCGGGAACCGGTGCAACAGCGACAGGTTCAGCCGGGGCTGGGGCTGGGGCAGCACTAGGAGTAGCAACAGGAGCAGGAGCAGGAGCAGGAGCTGGTGCAACAACCACTGCAGCTGGGGCAACAGGGGCCGGCGCAACAGGTGCTACGGCTGGCGCTGGTGGTGCGGCCACCACTGGCGCTTCAACGACCGGTGAAACCGCAGTAGGCGCGGGTGTGACCGGCGCTGGTGCAGGCACTGCGGCAGGAGCGGGAGCGGCAGGAGCCGCCGGTGCAGCAACAGCCGCAACCACCGGAGCAGGCGCAACCGCCAGCGTCGCTATGCCCAGATTGCTCGCATTGCCCGCGCCAGAGGCGTAAACCACACCCTTGGCATCGACAGCTTTCCAGCTGACTTTAGCCTGGGGACATTCCTGGCCGAGAATGAATGGCAACTTGCTCAATAACCCATTCAATGGCTTCTGATCATCCCAGGTGGGACGCTGCATGGTGATGGCGATTTCCGGCTGGCACCAGGTGGTGGCTTCGCCGTTGACGACAACGTGGATCTGCTCGGTTTTCGAGAAGGCAATCTCGTGTGCAAATGCTTGCGGCGCGAGGCCGCAAGCACTCATCACAGCGAGTGCGAGTGCGCGGTTTTTCATGGAGATCCTTAAATGAGTTCCCAGGTGCCGTTGGCTTGTTTGCAGAACGTGTTCTGTTCCTGCTCGCTCTTGCCGTCTGCCGCCTTGAGGCTGACGGTGACCGGCCGGCAGGCAGTTTCTGCGGCGACCTGCTGGGTCGGCAGGGCAGCAATAGCGTCAAGATCGAAGGCCTTGGTCTCGGTGTCGGCGGTCACGTCCATCTCGTCGAGATTGGCCGCCGGTTTCACGCTGCGGACCACGGCTGCAGATTTGGGCGAGACCAGATCTTTGCTGATGTAGCCCACGGTCACGCCCTTGCGCCCGACCAGAATCCAGTCACCGGTAGAACCCACTGCAGTGAACTCGGTACCCGCCTTGAGCCCGCCGACCTTCTCCGCCGTCTTGTTGGGCGCGGCCCGCACGTTGGAACTGCTCTTGGTCAGGTATTGCTCGTTGATGAGTTTCATCGAAGGAACTGCGGCGATCTTTGGCGCGCGCTTTACTTCAACCGTCTTGGTTTCGGTGTACTCCTTGCCCTGCACGATCTGCGCGGTCGCGCCGGAATGGCCGGACGTCCAGGACACCGCTTTAGCCGAATCATTGGCCGGCAGGCTCAAGGCTTCCTGGGTACGCAATGCCAGGGCCTGTTTGTCCTGGTCGTCGAGCATCGAACCGATCTTGTTGCCGATGAAACCGCCGATGGCGCTGGTCAGCAGGACAGCGACAACCTTGCCATTGCCGTTGCCGATAAAGGAGCCAACGACTGCGCCGGCTACCATGCCAACTGCAGTACCGGCCTGCTGTTTGTTTATGCCCAATTGTGCACAACCGGAGGCGGCGGCGATGGACACTGCGAGGACGGCGACGACAAACTTTTTACGCACGGTGAAGCTCCCTTTCTTTCAGGTTCACTGGGGGACGGAATTTTTTTCAGGCGAAATGACTGCGCCGCGCTGTTCGGAAACAGAGCGTTTAACGTAGGGTGGCGGAGTAAACGGAAGGCATTGAAAACCACGGGTACGGCAGACATCCAACTGATCCTTGTCAGAAATACAGGCGTCAAACCCTGATCGAAAGGGTCTGCGCCGGCAGATGTAGCATATTGCCATCTCGCCGACGGATGCACCAGCCGCCCGTGCTCACCAACGCGACAGAGCAGCTCGAACATGACTCAAAACATCTACGACGATCTCGAATTTTTCCAGGCCTACAGCCAGTTGGGCCGCTCGGTCGGTGGCCTGGATGCCGCACCGGAGTGGCCTGCCCTCAAAGCGCTGCTGCCACCCATGACAGGTCTGAACGTGGTGGACCTGGGGTGCGGTTATGGCTGGTTCTGCCGCTGGGCCAGTGAACAAGGCGCAGCCCGTGTGCTGGGGCTCGATGTCTCGGAAAAAATGCTCGAACGGGCCCGTCAGACTACCAGCGGCGCCACCGTGCAATACGCCCGCGCCGACCTGGAACACCTTGACCTGCCAGCCGCGCAATTCGACCTGGCCTACAGCTCGCTGGCGCTGCACTACATCAAGGATCTGCCAGCACTATTCGCCACGATTCACGCAGCGCTGAAACCCGGCTCGCGTTTCGTCTTCTCGATTGAACACCCGATCTTCATGGCGCCGCGCAACCCTGGCTGGCTGACCGACAGCGAAGGCCACAAGCGCTGGCCGGTGGACAGTTATCAACGCGAAGGCGAACGGGTCACCAACTGGCTGGCCGATGGCGTGATCAAGCAGCATCGAACCATCGGCACGTTGCTGAACACGCTGATCGCAGCGGGATTCGGCATCAGCCACGTCAATGAATGGGGCCCGAGCGACGCCGATGTGGTGGCGCTGCCGGCGCTCGCGGAAGAACGAGAGAGACCGATGATGATGCTGGTGGCTGTGGAGCGCTGACGAGCGCGCCGAATCACGACTCCCCCTGTAGGAGCAAAGCTTGCTCGCGATTGCGCACTGACAGCCATCATTGATGTCGGCTGACACAACGCAATCGCGAGCAAGCTTTGCTCCCACAAGATTCAGATCCAGATTTGCTCACAGTGGAACAGGTCCGGAGAACCTGGCGCACTACCGGGTCGCGACAATAAACAACCGCGGAAACGGCAGCAGTACTGATCCATCTTCCAGCGCCGGATAAGCCTGCTCGACGCCCGCCAGATACTCCTGCAGAAAAGCTTCGCGTTCTTTCTCGTTCAGAGGCTCGAGAAAGGGTCGCAAACCACTGCCCTTGAACCACTCGACGATCCCCGAAGGCCCTGCAGCCAGGGGGTGATGATAAGTGGTCAGCCAGACGTCGACCCTTGAACAGTGCGGGCGCAGCACGGCGTAATAATCGCTGGCGCTGGCGACCTCGGTGCGTTGCGCGGCAGCCCCGGCCAGCTTTTTTGTCCACGGCCCCGTCGCAGCCACCTCTCGCATCAAGCGGTGAGATGGCTGGTTGAGCGTGTCGGGCATCTGCACCGCCAGGCTGCCACCCGGCGCCAGTTTGTCCACCAACGCGGGCAACAATGAGGCGTGATCGGGCAACCACTGCAACACTGCATTGGCGAAAATCACATCGAACGGACCGGTCTCGCTCCACTGATCGATGTCGGAAACATCGAACCGCACTTGGGGCAAGCGCTTGCGTGCGGCTTCGATCATGTCGCTGGAACTGTCCAGCCCGCGCAATGTGGCGTGGGGAAAGCGCTCCACCAGCAGCTCCGTGGAGTTGCCCGGACCGCAGCCGATATCGATGGCCGAATGCACATCCCCTGGCGGTAGCGCGGCCAACAGGTCGCGGGCGGGACGCGTGCGCTCATCTTCAAAAGCGACGTATTGTCTGGCAGACCAACTCATTGCGTTCTCCTGTAGGTGCGAAAGGGCCAGGCACAAGCTTCACGGCAAATTCGCACCCACAAAAATAGCACGAACCTATTTGTCCGCAGCCTCCTTGTCCTGCATCTGCACCGAAGACTTGGTGCCATCAGTGTTGTCCCGGGTTTCGTTATCGGAATTATCAAAGCAGCCTTGCAGGGCGAACAGGCAGCAGGAAAGGCAGAGGGTGCGCAGGATGTTCATGGGGGTGCTCCAACTCTAATGGGTTTAACTAGTGACTCTCCAGAGCGGGCAAAGGTTGCGACTGTCACGATCAACGTCGAGCGTGGCTTTTTTTGACTCGAGTAAAATGTAAGCAGAATTTTCCACGTGCCGGTGCTGTCACAAATTCAAGTGCACCCCAATAAGGAATCCGGCAATGAAATTCGCAAAAATCTCGCAGAAGCTCGCTCTGTGGGCCGGCAGCCCCAAGACGTTCATGGCGGCCTTGATCCTGATATTCCTCTGGGGCTTGAGCGGTCCGATATTTGGCTACAACGATACCTGGCAGCTGGTCATCAATACGTCCACCACGATTATCACCTTCCTCATGGTGTTCCTGATCCAGAACACGCAAAACCGTGACACCGACATTCTGCACCTGAAAATCGACGAGTTGCTGCGGGTCAACAAGGAAGCGCAAAACGCCATGTTGGGCCTCGAATTACTCGACCTGAAACAACTGGAAGCCTTGCGCAAACACTATCGGGCCATGGGCGAAAAAGACGTCCACGCCCTCCAAGGGCTGGCTGCGGCGAGCAAGCGCAAACAAGACCTGAACGAATGCTGAGCAAAAAAAACGGCGCCTGTGATGGGCGCCGTTTTGCGTTACTGGAAGTTATCGACTGGCTTGCAGGGCCCTGGCCATCTGTAAGTGATTCTGCAACTTGGGCAGAGTCTCTTCGGCAAACGCCTTGATTTCCGGCACCTGCGTGGACTGCGCCTGTTGCTGCAGTTGCTGGATGGCTTCTTCAGTAGTTTTCACCTGACTGGCCGCATAGGCCTGGTCGAACGAAGCGCCGTCCTGCACCTCGGGCATCAGGGCCTTGGCTTTATCCACCACCACTTCCCGTGGCGCCACCGGCAAGTCCAGCTGCTTGGCTATCTTGGCCAGATGCTGGTTAGCGGTGGTGCGGTCGTTGATGACGACGATGGTGTAGTCCTTCACCTCCTTGGATTCGGTTTTCTGGTGCGCCAGGCGGCTGGCTTCGATGTCGGCCATGCCTTTGGCCGACGCATCGTTGATGAATTCGGCGGGTGACTGGGCGAAGGCATGGGTGGCAAACAACCCCAGTAACGTGGCAAAACTGATAGTGCGTAAACGGGTGGCCATCCGGCTCATGGTCGCGCCCTCCTCTTGAAGAATTCAAGCGCGAGCTTTCGCTCCCGCCTCTGGATGATGACTGCGGCAGACAGCAGCCCGCATCACATAGGAAGTTCAAGAGCTTGAAAGGTTTAGTAAAGCTGACGCCAGTGCGACGAACGGTGGCCAATACTAAGCGCCCAGGCTCAGACATCCAGGCGACGGCGATCTCTACGCTTGGCGCCGTACATCGCTTCGTCAGCATGGCGCAGCAGCTGCGACTCTTCGCTGCCATGCTCGGGGTAACGCGCGATGCCGATGCTGGTCTGGATGCTCATACCATGCCCGCCAAGGTGGAGCGGCTGAGCCAGCACCTGGCGGATCTTGGCCGCGACCCGCTCGGGGTCTTGCCCGGCATCAATACGGTGCAGCAGCACGACGAACTCGTCTCCGCCCATGCGGGCCACTGTGTCCGAACGGGTTACGCAACTCTTGAGTCGATGGGCGACCGCCTGCAACAGCAGATCACCAATGGCGTGACCATGGGTATCGTTGACTTCCTTGAAGCGATCCAGATCGACATACAGCAAGGCCATTCGGCCGTCATTGAGATGCGCCGCTGTCAGCGCGGTCTTCAGGCGCTCGCGTAACAGGGTGCGGTTGGGCAACTGGGTCAGGGCGTCATGCCGGGCCATGTGATGCAAACGCGCGTGCAGTTGCTTGCGTTCAATTGCTGTTGCGACCTGGGCGCAGACGAAATGCAGCAGTTCCTGGTCCTGTTCGGTATAACGCAGGCCATCCGGGCCGCTTTTGACCAGTACGGCGCCGATGGTGCCGTTCTGCGAGCTCAACGGCACACCCAGCCAGCACGGCGAATCCTGGCTCGACACCAGCGCTTCAAAGCCTGCCGCCGCAGTGTGTTGCCCGGGTGTCAGCAACAGCGGCTGGCCGCTGCGAATGACCTCAGTGCACAGACGCTCGGTCACCGCTCCCGGCAGATCGGGCGAACACCCTGCTTCATCGACGTGATAAGGAAATTGCAACGGTGCGCCATGCTCGTCGCACAGGGCCACGGTGAAATTCAGCGCCGGCAGCCATTCACCAATGATCGAGTGGATGCGCTTGAACAATGCCAGCAAATCTTCAGCCGCGTGGGCGGCCTCGGAAATCGCGTAAAGCGCGGCTTGTCGGGACTCGGCCTGCTTGCGCCCGGTAATGTCGCGGGCCACGGCGATGCGCAGCTGATCGACTTCAGACCAGCGCGCCGACCAGAGAAGGTGCACGACGCGGCCATCCTTGCGCACGTAGCGATTTTCGAAGTTGAGTTTGGGCTCGCCGCCCATGATTTCCCGCGCGGCGTCGAGGGTGCGCTGCCGATCGGCCGGGTGTACCAGGTCGATCATCCGCTGGCCGATCAGCTCGTCGGCGGTATAGCCAAAGACCTGTTCGCAGGCCGCGCTGATGAATACGAAGGTGCCTTGCTTGTCGACGGCACAAACCGCGTCCAGCAGCAGATCGATGTAACTCGCCAGGGGCGCGGAATTTCTGCTTGCCATGATGCTCCGGCGATTCGCCTCAAGTCCTGTCAGTCACCAGCCCGGGCAATGCATGCGCCAGGGCATTGATGGCGAAACCGATAAACATCACGCCACACAACCGGGTGATCAATAACTCATGGCGTTGGTACAAGGTCCGCACCTGACGGGCACCGACGATGCCAATGAGGATAGCGTAGGCTACCAGGCCGCCGAGAAAACTCAGCACGATCAACCAGGGCAGCATCGACCAGTTGAGCAACTCTGCCCGGCTGGACAACAGCGCGGTGAATGTTGCCACCGCCACCGGATACGCCTTGGGATTGGTCAGCCCGAACATGATGCCGTGCCAGAACGGCTGCCGCGCCGCGCCCTGGGGCGCCTCGCCACTGCCACGCCTGGCCCGCACTGCGCGCCATCCGAGCCAGAACAGATACAGCCCGCTGAGCACGCCCAGCACGTCGAACGCGGTGCTGCCGATCTCCCGGGCACCCACTATGGCGATCAGTGCTGTACTGCACCAGACCACATCCCCGAGCAAATGCCCACACAAAAAACCTGCCCCGGCCCGCCGCCCTCGCGCTGCACCGATGCCAAACACCGCCAAAACACCGGGCCCTGGTGTAATGCCGTAGATAAAACCCGAGGCGAGAACGGCCATGAGCAACGATGGGGTCATCGGTAAATCCTTTAGACGACGGGGTGACTGCACGCCAGTCTATCTCAGGTCTCGGGGCAGCCAGTGTATTCTTCGTCGATACGCTCTCCTGTGGGGGCTCTGCGAGCCCCTGCACCCGGCCGAAAAAACAACTTAAAACGCGCTGCGGAAAATCTCCTCGATCTGGCGCTGATCCGCTGGGCGCGGGTTGGTCAGGCCGCAGGCGTCTTTGAGGGCGTTGGTAGCCAGGATCGGGATGTCGCTGAGTTTGGCACCCAAGTCGCGCAGGCCGGCGGGGATCTCGACGTCACGCGCCAGGGTGCGGATCGCGGCGATGGCGGCCTGGGCGCCCTCCTCCGGACTGAAGCCGCGGATATCGGCGCCCATGGCGTGGGCCACGTCGGTCAGCCGGTCGGCGCAGACCAGCGCGTTGAAGCTCTGCACGTGAGGCAGCAGTACGGCATTGCAGACGCCATGGGGCAGGTCGTAAAAACCGCCCAACTGGTGGGCCATGGCGTGGACGAATCCCAAGGACGCATTGTTGAACGCCATGCCCGCGAGGAACTGCGCGTACGCCATGTTTTCCCGGGCCGCCAGGTCGCTGCCGTCGCGTACGGCCAGACGCAGGTTGTTGCTGATCAGGGTGACCGCTTTGAGCGCGCAGGCATCGGTGATCGGGTTGGCAGCGGTCGACACGTAGGCTTCGATGGCGTGGGTCAATGCGTCCATGCCGGTGGCTGCCGTGAGGCTCTTGGGCATCGCGACCATCAGCGCCGGGTCGTTGACCGACAGCAGCGGTGTAACGTTGCGGTCGACGATGGCCATTTTTACGTGACGGGATTCGTCGGTGATAATGCAGAAGCGGGTCATCTCGCTGGCGGTGCCGGCAGTGGTATTGATGGCGATCAGCGGCAGTTGCGGCTGGCTGGATTGATCAACGCCTTCATAGTCGCGGATCTGCCCGCCGTTGGTGGCGCACAGGGCGATGCCCTTGGCGCAGTCATGGGGCGAACCGCCGCCCAGCGACACCACGAAATCACACCGGCTTTCCTTGAGCAGGCCAAGGCCCAGTTCGACGTTGGCGATGCTCGGGTTCGGCTTGGCGCCGTCAAAGATCACCGACTCGATGTCCAACTGCGCCAGCCTCCCGGCGATCATGCCGGCAACGCCGGCCTTGGCCAACCCGGTATCGGTGACGATCAGGGCCTTGCGAAACCCGTACTTGCCAATGGCAACCATGGCTTCGTCAAGGCAGCCGATGCCCATGATGTTCACGGCGGGGATAAAAAATGTGCTGCTCATGAGCCAATCTCCTGACAGGGGCCGAGCCGGTGATACCGACCCAGCGGGTACCCACAGGATCGACCCATCGGTGATGCGCTAACTTGATCTGGCTCAACGTCGGGTCGTGATAAAGTCACCGCCCATCAGACCTTTTGCTTCGAGACTCTCACCGCAATGACCGATTTCCAGGATGTTGATGCCCAACTTGAAGACTGGAATGCCTTGCGCGCCACCGCCACGCTTGATGGCCTGCTGGTGGGCAATGGCGCCAGTCGCGCCGTGTGGGATGATTTTGGCTATGACTCGCTGTTTGAAAACGCCCGCACGGTTGAAGAAAAGCCCTTGAGCCAATCCGAGCTGAGCGTATTCGACGCGTTGCAGACCCGCAGTTTCGAACAGGTCCTCAGCGCGCTGAAAACCACCAGCCGGGTGAACAAGGCCCTGGCGGTGAGCTCCGCCGCCCCGCGCAATCGCTACTACGCAATCAAGGAAGCGCTGATCAACACCGTGCATGCGGTGCATATTCCCTGGCGCCTGATCGTGCCTGCCACACTGGCTGCCATCAGTCAGGAGCTGGGCCGATACCGGACGGTGTTCACCACCAACTATGATCTGCTCAACCACTGGGCGATCCAGCACCAGCCAGATGCGATCAGCGACCTGTTCCAGGGCACCGAGCCACGCTTTGACCTGAGTAGCGCGGCCACGGACAAAACCCGCTTGCTGTACCTGCACGGCGGCCTGCACCTGGTACGCAACCAGGACGGCACGGCGCGCAAACTGATGACGACCGAGGGCACGTTGCTGGGCAGTTTTGCCATCAACAACACGATCAAGACCCTGGACGACGTGCCACTGTTCGTGAATGAGGGACAGTCCCAGGACAAGCTCAGGACCATCCGCAGCTCGGACTACCTGTCGTTCTGCTATGACCAGCTACTGGGGCATGGCGAGGGTTTGTGCATTTTCGGGCATGCGTTGGGCGAGCAGGACAACCACATCATCCAGGCGCTGCGCCAGGCGCAACCCCAGGTGGTGGCGATTTCGATTTATCCGCGCAGCAAGGCTTTTATCCAGCACCAGAAGCGGCATTACGCGAAGGTGTTCGAGGGGACGGGGTCAGCGTTGCGGTTCTTTGATGCCAAAACACATGCGTTGGGCAGCCCCAAGCTCACCGTACCGGTGGAGGTTTAGCGCTGGGGCGGCCGACGCCATCGCGAGCAGGGCACACTCCCACAAGGTGAGCGTATCCCCGTGTGGAAGCGAGCCTGCTGACGATGGCGTCAGCGCGGCTGACTCATTCTTCGTTGCTGTGCACCACCACCAGCAACTGCGCCTGAACCTCGCCAACCGAGCGAATACGGTGCGGTTTCTGCGAGTTGAAGTGCAGCGCATCACCGCGATCCAGCAACACGCGCTCGTTCATGAAATCCACTTCTACCTGCCCTTCATGGACGAATAGAAATTCCTCCCCCGTATGTTCCTTGAACGCCTTGTCAACGAACTCGGGCGGTGGATAGATGATGAACGGCAGCAGGCTACGCTCACTGACCTGACGGGCCAGCACCGCATAACGCGGACTCTGGTCATTGGCGGCCAGGGATTGGCGCTCGTTGCTGCGTACCAGGCTGTAGCTGTCGAGGCTGACATTGTCTTCCGAGAACAGCTCCTCGACTTTCACGTTCAGCGCCTTGGCCAGTTTCAACGCGGCCGCGATCGAGGGCGTGTTCAATCCGCGCTCGACTTTCGACAGATAACTCTTGGTCATGCCGGATTTTTCCGCCAGCGACTCCAGGGTCACCCCAAGTTTCTTTCTCAACAATTTCAATCGGATAGACATGCGCAGCGATTAATCCATCAAGGAGGCGACGATTTACCCTTGCCAATGACACAATGTGTCATATAGCATCTTTAGTGTCATTTTAATGAACTGACCGAGGACACGCTCATGGCCAAGACATTAGCATTACCCAAAGAGCAACTGGTCGAGCAGGCGCTGACCCAGATGCAAAATACCCTGGCCGATAATACGTGGACCGACCGGCAAAAGCTGGCCATCACCTGCCGAATTCTGTTCGAGAACGGTCACGACTCAGGTCTTGCCGGGCAAATCACCTCGCGTGGCCCAACCCCAGGCACTTACTACACTCAACAGCTGGGCCTTGGCTTCGACGAAATCACCGCGAGCAACCTGTTGCTGGTCAACGAGGACCTTGAGGTGCTGGAAGGCCATGGCATGCCCAACCCGGCGAACCGTTTCCACAGCTGGGTGTACCGCGCGCGGCCTGACGTGAACTGCATCATCCACACACACCCGACCCACGTCGCGGCGCTGTCGATGCTGGAGGTGCCGCTGCAGATCTCGCACATGGACCTTTGCCCGCTCTACGACGACTGTGCATTTCTCGAGGGCTGGCCGGGCGTGCCGGTCGGTAACGAAGAAGGCGAACTGATTGCCGGAGCCCTGGGCGACAAACGCGCGATCCTGCTTTCCCACCATGGCCAGTTATCCACCGGAACGACCATCGAGGAGGCCTGCGTGATCGCCCAACTGATCGAGCGCGCGGCGAAGCTGCAATTGCTGGCGATGAGTGCCGGGACCATCAAACCGATCCTGCCGCATCTAGGCCGTGAAGCCCACGACTGGATCTCCAGGCCCAAACGCCACGCGGCAGCATTCAACTATTACGCCCGGCAGAACCTGCGCCAACACGCCGATTGCCTGAACTGAACCTGCTCAATTCGATACGGAGAAACAGCATGTCGACCCCAACCATTCACGGCATCATCGGCTACACCATCACACCTTTCGGCGCCAACGGCGAAGGCGTTGATCTCGACTCACTGGGGCGCTCCATCGACCGCCTGATTGACGCTGGCGTCCACGCGATAGCACCTCTGGGCAGCACCGGCGAAGGCGCCTACCTGAGTGATGCCGAATGGGATCAGGTCAGTGAGTTCAGCATCAAGCATGTTGCCAGGCGCGTGCCCACTGTGGTCAGCGTATCCGACCTGACCACCGCCAAAGCAGTGCGCCGTGCGCGGTTTGCCGAAGCCCAGGGTGCGGACGTGGTGATGGTATTGCCGGCGTCCTACTGGAAACTCAGCGAAGCGGAAATTCTCTCCCACTATCGCGCGATCGGCGAAAGCATTGGCGTACCGATCATGCTGTACAACAACCCGGCCACCAGTGGCACCGACATGTCGGTGGACCTGATCCTGCGAATCTTCAACTCCGTGGAAAACGTGACCATGGTCAAGGAGAGCACTGGCGACATCCAGCGCATGCACCGCCTGCAAATGCTCGGCGAGGGGCAGGTGCCGTTCTACAACGGATGCAATCCGCTGGCCCTCGAAGCTTTCGCGGCAGGTGCCAAAGGCTGGTGTACGGCAGCGCCGAACCTTATTGCGCAGCTTAATCTGGATTTGTACGAGGCTGTTCTGACCAATGATCTGGACAAGGCGCGCGAGCTGTTCTACCGCCAGTTGCCGCTGCTGGACTTCATTCTCAAGGGTGGGTTGCCGGCGACTATCAAGGCAGGATTGCGTGCGACCGGGCTGGAAGTGGGTGATCCACGGTTGCCAGTGTTTGCGCTGGCTGAAGCGGGTGTCGGTCAGTTGACGGCGTTATTGAAAGAATTGAGCTGATCCGGACAGTCCACACCTACCCCGTGGGAGTGAGCCGGCTCGCGATGGGGCCTGACAGTCAACATCGATGTTGGATGTTATGGCCTCATCGCGAGCAGGCTCACTCCCACCGGGGGATGAGTATCGGGTTTGAGGGAGGGTGATCAGAGCACCGGCAGAGTCTTGTCCTTGATCACCGTGCTCGGGCCATTGGCCTTGACGCTGGCGATGCCTTTTTCCAGTGCCGAAGCGTTGGCGTAGGATTCGCTGCTGCCGATGACCTCGTGATTGCCGGCCTTTAGATTGAAGTAAGGATGGCCGTCTTTGGTGGTCTTCCTTTCGTAGCGTTCTTCCAGCGGGCTGTTGCTCTGCACTGCCGCAATGCCTTTGTCGGCAGCGACACGGGTGGTGTACAGCTCGCTGGTCAGAATGGTTTCGGCATTCGCGGCCTTCAGGACAAATCTGTACTGACCACTGCTGCTTTTGCTCACTTCGTACCATCCGGACATGCTGGTGCTCCTGGGCAATTGAGAGGTTTCGCGCTTCAGAGTAAAGACCAGCCGAGGTTTTTTGTCGCCTGTCCGCGATGGCGGCGACGCGGTTAACGCTACTTCACCGCCGCACGCACCACCGATAACTCCGGCGCCTGCCCCCGCCTCTGACTCAGATACCGCGTGCAACTCACCCGTAGAAACGAAGCAAAATTCACCACCTCGCCGCGGTAGTCCATCACCTCTTCATACAGCTTGGCGATCAACTGGTTGGTGGTCATGCCGTCGACTTCGGCGATTTCGCCCAGGATGTCCCAAAACTGGTTTTCCAGGCGCAGCGTGGTCACCACTCCGCAAATGCGTAGCGAGCGGGAGCGCGATTCGTAGAGGATCGGATCGGCTTTGACGTAGAGCTCGCACATCGCAATGTCCCTCGTTACAGCGTGATTTTGGTGCCCAGCAATCCGAGAAAACCCGCGAGCCAGCTCGGGTGCGCCGGCCAGGCGGGCGCAGTGGCCAGATTGCCTTGAACGTGGCCCTGCGTCACCGGGATATCGATGAACGTACCTCCGGCAAGACGCACCTCCGGAGCACAGGCCGGGTAGGCGCTACACTCGCGGCCTTCAAGCACCCCGGCGGCGGCCAGCAGTTGCGCACCGTGGCACACGGCAGCGATCGGCTTGCCGGCCTGGTCGAACGCTCTCACCAGATCCAGGACCTGTTCATTGAGGCGCAGGTATTCCGGAGCGCGGCCGCCGGGAATGACCAGCGCGTCGTAGTCCTGTGCCTTGACCTGGGCGAAGTCGAAGTTCAGGGCGAACAGGTGGCCGGGTTTTTCACTGTAGGTCTGGTCGCCTTCGAAGTCATGAATCGCCGTGCGCACGGTCTGGCCGGCGGTCTTGTCCGGGCACACCGCATGCACCGTGTGACCGACCATGAGTAATGCCTGGAACGGCACCATCACTTCGTAGTCTTCGACGTAATCGCCGACCAGCAGCAGAATTTTCTTGGCAGCCATGAGGGGCACTCCTTGGGGGTACAGGGGAGTATTGAAGGTAGTCTTTATCTGTGGGGGTGGGTAATAACCTGCTACTACGGCCTGGCGTTGGGATGGGTTGGGTTGGTTCGGGGCGTAATGGGGGTTGCGGCTGCGGCTGCGGTTGTATGCGGACGGCGTAGGAGCTGGCGTAGCCTGCGATCTTTTGGCGGTGTTGGGGGGACTCAAGATCAAGATCGAGATCAAGAGATCGCAGCCTTCGGCAGCTCCTACGTTCGGGGATTACCCGAACTGTACACCCAACTCTGTGCCTATCTGTAACCGTCCAGGCGCGGTGGATTGTGGCTAGATGAAGCCACGCTCCATCATCCCTGATCCTGGTCCCCATCATGTCCTCGCGCGAAAATACCGGCATGGCCCTCGGCCTGCTAGGCGTAGTGATCTTCAGCCTCACCCTGCCCTTCACACGGATCGTCGTGCAGGAAATCCATCCTTTGCTCAACGGCCTGGGGCGAGCCCTGTTTGCGGCAGTACCGGCGGCGCTGCTTCTGCTGTGGCAGCGAGAGAAATGGCCCACCTGGAAACAGATCAAAGGCCTGACACTGGTGATCGCCGGGGTGATTCTGGGCTTTCCGGTGCTTTCTGCCTGGGCGATGCAAACGTTGCCAGCATCCCACGGGGCGCTGGTAAACGGGCTGCAACCCTTGTGCGTGGCGCTATACGCCGCCTGGTTGTCCCACGAGCGGCCGTCAAAAGCCTTCTGGGCCTGCGCCGCGCTGGGCAGCGCGCTGGTGCTCGGTTATGCATTGATCAGCGGCGCGGGTAGCATCCAGGCCGGTGACTTGCTGATGTTGGGTGCGATTGCCGTGGGCGGCCTGGGGTATGCCGAGGGCGGCCGGCTGGCCAAGGAAATGGGCGGCTGGCAAGTGATCTGCTGGGCGCTGGTGCTGTCGACGCCGCTGTTGATCGGACCAGTGCTTTACCTGGCGCTGCAACATCAGGGCGAGATCTCCGCCAGGACCTGGTGGGCGTTCGGCTACGTTTCACTGTTTTCGCAGTTCATCGGTTTTTTCGCCTGGTACGCCGGGCTGGCCATGGGCGGGATCGCCCGGGTCAGTCAGATCCAGTTGCTGCAGATCTTTTTCACCATTGCCTTTTCTGCGTTGTTCTTCGGCGAACACGTTGAGCCGATCACCTGGGTGTTTGCTGGCGGGGTGATTGTGACGGTCATGCTGGGACGCAAGACTGCGGTCAAACCTGCCCGCATCGCGACCTCATGAGGCCTCGCCGCCCGGAGCAGGCGCAACGCTTGCTCACGATATCGAGATCGCCATCGCGAGCAAGCTTTGCTCCTACAGGCATGGTCACCCGTCAGAGGTAACCATCAGCCCGCAGCAAGGTTTCCAGGCAGTGCTCGCTGATACGGTAGAAGTCCTTCAGCTCCTGGATCTTTACCAGCAACTGCGCCGGGTCCACGGGCTCGGCGCGCTTGACTGCCAGGATCATCTTGTTTTTGTTGGTGTGGTCCAGCGAGATGAACTCGAACACCTTGGTTTCATAACCGCAGGCTTCCAGGAACAGCGCACGCAGGCTGTCGGTGACCATTTCCGCCTGCTGCCCCAAATGCAGGCCGTATTGCAACATCGGCTTGAGTAAAGCCGGGCTCTGGATCTGCAGGCGGATCTGTTTGTGGCAGCACGGCGAACACATGATGATCGAGGCGCCCGACCGAATGCCGGTATGGATCGCGTAGTCAGTGGCAATGTCACACGCATGCAAGGCGATCATCACATCCAGTTCGCTCGGCGCCACGCTACGCACGTCACCGCATTTGAACACCAGCCCAGGATGCTCGAGCTTGGCAGCAGCGGCATTGCACAGGGCCACCATGTCTTCGCGCAGCTCGACTCCAGTCACTTCGCCCTCGGCGTGCAGCGTGTTGCGCAAGTAATCGTGAATCGCGAACGTCAGGTAGCCCTTGCCTGAGCCAAAATCGGCGACCCGAACCGGCTTGTCCAGCGCAAGTGGCGAGGTGGTGAGGGCGTGGCTGAAGACCTCGATGAACTTGTTGATCTGCTTCCATTTACGCGACATCGCCGGGATGAGTTCGTGTTTCCCGTTGGTCACACCGAGGTCGGCAAGGAACGGCCGGCTGAGGTCCAGAAAACGATTCTTCTCGCGGTTGTGCTCGGCGGACGGCACTTCGCGCAGTTGCTGGGGTTTACTCTTGAACAGCGAACTCTTGCCCTTTTTACTGTATTCGAGCTGGGCTTCGTCAGTCACCGACAGCAAGTGGGCATTCTTGAACGAGGCCGGCAGCAACGCGCCAATGCTGGCCACGCCCTCGCCCAGCGCCAGGTTCCTGGTGATATCGCGGGTCTTGTAACGGTAGACAAAAGACAGGCACGGCTGATCCTTCACCGTCAGCTGCTTGATGATCACGCGCTGCAAATCCGGCTCGTCACCGACGTACTTGGCCAGTACCAACTTGATAAACGCATGCTGCTCCAGGCTTGAACGCAGCAAGTCGATGAACTGCGCGTGGTGATCCGGCGCGAGGCTGGCGGGGGTGGCGACAATGGACATGACAGAAACAGCCTCAGGCGGAGCAAACAGGGAATGCCGCTATTTTAAGGGGGATGGGCGCTTTGGGCACGGGGTTATTTGCCACAGGTCCTGAAACCTAACCCAATACCACCAGACGGTTGGGCAACTCGTTCCTGGCATGGGTAACCGGCACATGCACCTTCAGCAACTCGCCACAGGCCTCGACGCAGGTCACGAACCCCTGCAAGGTCTGACCCTGTTTCACCTGGTGGGTAAAGGTCGAGACAATCGCGTCCCAGGTCTTGTTATCCAGGCGACTGGAGATCCCTTCATCCACCAGGATTTCCACATAACGCTCGGCTTCGCAGACAAAAATCAGCATCCCGGTGCTGCCCACCGTGTGGTGCAGGTTCTGCTCCAGGAACTGTCGGCGCGCCAGGTTCGATGCACGCCAATGCCGCACCGACCGAGGGATAAGGTGGGTGGTGATGCGCGGGATGCGGAACAGCAGGCACAACACGATAAAGCTCGCCCATTGCACCAGCAGCAGGCTGTGCAGGGTCAGCCAGCCGGTCAGGTAATGCATGACACCCGGCACCACCAGGGCCAGCAGGCTGGCCCACAGCAGTGGAATGTAGGCATAGTCGTCCGCACGAGCGGCGAGCACGGTGACCAGTTCGGCGTCGGTCTCGCGCTCCACCCGCGCGATCGCTTCGGCGACCTTGCGCTGTTCGTGTTCATTCAGTAATGCCATATCAGAAACGCTCGCTCACTTATTGTCATCACCAGCCGCCCGACGAACCACCGCCCCCGAAACTGCCCCCACCACCACTGAAGCCACCGCCACCGCCGCCACCGAATCCACCACCGCCAAAACCGCCCGAACCGCCCCGCCCACCGCCACCACTGGGCAGGATGCCGAGCATCTGGCAGACGAACACAGTGAGGATGAACAGCATGACGAGGAACACCAATACCCCGGGATGCCGTGACAGGAAATCGCTGTCCTGATCCCCGCGGGGTTCGTAGACCGTGGAAGGTTCGTCCAGCGGATTGCCGCCCAGCACGACCAGCATGGCCGCAACGCCGTCGCTGATGCCCTTGCTGAAGTTACCGGTCTTGAACGATGGAGTGATCACCTGATTGATGATCACCGAACTCTGCGCATCGGTCAGGCGATCTTCCAGCCCGTAACCGACCTCGATACGCAACCGTCGATCATCCCGGGCCACAATCAGCAGTGCGCCGTTGTTCTTGTCCTTCTGGCCAATGCCCCAGTACCGACCCAGTTGATAGCCGAAGTCGGCAATGTCTGTGCCCTGCAAATCCGCCACTGTGACCACCACCAACTGTTCACCGGTGGCTTTTTCGTGAGCCTGGAGTTGCTGGGCCAGTTGCTCGCGAACCGCGGGCTCGATCATCTGGGCGTTATCAACCACCCGCCCGGTCAGCTGGGGAAACTTCAACTCGGCCTGGGCCGCCAGGGCAAACACCCAAAGCAGCAGCACCAGGCCAACTTTCAACACGCGCATTGGCAACCTCATCCGTGGTAATGCAGCCCGATCAGAACTTCACTTGAGGTGCTTTATCGGCATCGGGGCTGGTCGCCTCGAAGGTTTCACGCACAGGCAGATCGCTGTACATCACACTGTGCCAGAGGCGCCCAGGGAAAGTACGGATCTCGGTATTGTATTTTTGCACTGCCAGGATGAAATCCCGTCGTGCGACCGCGATACGGTTCTCGGTACCTTCGAGTTGCGACTGCAACGCCAGGAAGTTCTGGTTGGCCTTGAGGTCCGGATAACGCTCGGACACCACCATCAGTCGACTCAGGGCTCCGGTCAGCTGATCCTGGGCCTGCTGGAACTGCTTGAGCTTTTCCGGGTTGTCGAGGGTGCTGGCATCTACCTGGATCGAAGTCGCCTTGGCCCGGGCTTCAATGACCGCAGTCAGGGTTTCTTCTTCATGTTTGGCGTAGCCCTTGACCGTTTCCACCAGGTTGGGGATCAGGTCGGCACGGCGTTGGTACTGGTTCTGCACCTGACCCCAGGCGGCCTTGGCCTGTTCGTCCAGGGTTGGAATATTGTTGATGCCACAGCCGGCCAACAGCGTGGTCAGCAACATCAGGGCGGCCACCTGCAGGCTCGACCGATAGTGGTGTCGTACATTCATCTGGTTGACGCTCCCTTGCACATTCCGTTGAAAAAACAACCTGCGAACTTTGAACGCGGCTCTTGGGGCATAATCGGCGCCGCCACTGGATTGCATCCTGCCGATGGGCTAAAAGATGCTCCAGGATTAAAACAGTTCAGAAGTTTGCTGCATTTACCTGAACAACAATAGTCGCTCCCTCAATTTTGGCTGACCGGCGCGAAGTCATCGCCGCTTAGGCTTTCGAGAAGACAATTCATGAAGAAGCTGTGTTTGCTGGGCCTGTTCGTCAGCCTGGCCAGTCATAACGTACTGGCCGCCGCGACGCCCGCACCTCTGGAAAACAAGGATGCCTTCGTCAGTAACCTGATGAAGCAGATGACCCTCGATGAAAAAATCGGCCAGCTGCGCCTGATCAGCATCGGCCCGGAAATGCCGCGCGAGATGATCCGCAAGGAAATTGCCGCCGGCAATATCGGCGGCACGTTCAACTCGATCACCCGCCCGGAAAACCGTCCGATGCAAGACGCAGCGATGCGTAGCCGGTTGAAGATCCCGATGTTCTTCGCCTATGACGTGATCCACGGCCACCGGACGATTTTCCCGATTCCGCTGGCCCTGGCGTCGAGCTGGGACATGGACGCCATCGGCCTGTCCGGGCGCATTGCTGCCAAAGAGGCCGCCGCCGACAGTCTCGACATCACCTTCGCACCGATGGTCGACATCTCCCGCGACCCGCGCTGGGGCCGCACTTCCGAAGGCTTCGGCGAGGACACCTACCTGGTGTCGCGCATCGCCGGGGTGATGGTCAAGGCGTTCCAGGGTGCCGGCGCGAATGCGGCTGACAGCATCATGGCCAGCGTCAAGCACTTTGCCTTGTATGGCGCGGTAGAGGGCGGTCGCGACTACAACGTGGTCGACATGAGCCCGGTCAAGATGTACCAGGACTATCTGCCGCCGTACCGCGCCGCGATTGATGCTGGCGCCGGCGGAGTCATGGTGGCACTGAACTCGATCAACGGCGTACCGGCGACCGCCGACACCTGGCTGATGAATGACCTGTTGCGCAAGGACTGGGGCTTCAAAGGCCTGGCTGTCAGCGACCACGGGGCGATTTTCGAGCTGATCAAGCACGGCGTTGCTCGCGATGGCCGTGAAGCGGCGAAGCTGGCGATCAAGGCCGGCATCCACATGAGCATGAACGACACCCTTTATGGCAAGGAACTGCCAGGGTTGCTGAAGGCTGGGGAGATCGAGCAGAGCGACATCGACAATGCCGTGCGGGCTGTGCTCGGCGCCAAGTACGACATGGGGCTGTTCAAGGACCCGTACCTGCGCATCGGCAAGGCCGAGGATGACCCGGCCGACACCTACGCCGAAAGCCGCCTGCACCGTGCCGAGGCCCGTGACGTAGCACGTCGCAGCCTGGTGCTGCTGAAGAACCAGGGCGAGACCCTGCCGTTGAAGAAAACCGCGAAGATCGCCCTGGTCGGTCCGTTGGCCAAGGCGCCAATCGATATGATGGGCAGTTGGGCCGCTGCCGGCAGACCCGCGCAATCAGTGACCCTGTTCGACGGCATGAACGCGGCCATGGCCGACAAGGCAACGTTGATCTACGCCCGCGGCGCCAACATCACCAGCGACAGGAAGGTCCTGGATTACCTTAACTTCCTGAACTTTGACGCACCGGAAGTGGTGGATGATCCGCGCTCGGCCCAAGTGCTGATCGACGAAGCCGTGAAAGCGGCCAAGGACGCCGATGTGGTAGTGGCAGCGGTGGGCGAATCCCGTGGCATGTCCCACGAGTCCTCAAGCCGCACCGACCTGAACATCCCCGCCAGCCAGCGCGAACTGATCAAGGCCCTCAAGGCCACCGGCAAGCCATTGGTCCTGGTGTTGATGAACGGGCGTCCACTGTCGATCCTTGAAGAAAAGGACCAGGCAGATGCCATTCTGGAAACCTGGTTCAGCGGCACCGAAGGGGGCAATGCCATCGCTGACGTGCTCTTCGGCGACTACAACCCCTCGGGCAAACTGCCCCTGACCTTCCCGCGTTCGGTAGGCCAGATTCCGACCTACTACAACCACCTGAGCATTGGCCGGCCGTTCACGCCGGGCAAGCCGGGCAACTACACCTCGCAGTACTTCGATGACACAACCGGCCCGCTGTTTCCATTCGGTTTTGGCCTGAGCTACACCGATTTCAGCCTGAGCGACATGGCGTTGTCATCGACCACTCTTAACAAGACCGGCAAGCTTGATGCCAGCGTCATGCTGAAGAACACTGGCAAGCGTGATGGCGAGACCGTGGTGCAGTTGTACATCCAGGACGTCACCGGTTCGATGATCCGGCCAGTGAAGGAGCTGAAGAACTTCCAGAAAATCATGCTCAAGGCCGGCGAACAGAAAGTCGTGCACTTCACCATCACCGAGGATGACCTGAAGTTCTTCAACACCCGGCTCAAGTACGCGGCAGAGCCTGGCAAGTTCAACGTGCAGATCGGCCTGGACTCGCAGGACGTGACTCAGCAAAGTTTTGAGTTGCTGTAACCCCTCGGACACTGCGAATCACTGTGGGAGCGGGCTTGCCCGCGATGAGGCCATAACATCCAACATCTACGTTGACTGTCAGGCCGTCATCGCGGGCAAGCCCGCTCCCACAATAATTTACGACTACCCCCGCCGATCCAGCAAATTCACCACCAGCCGATCCACCCATCCCCACACCCGCTGCTTCACCCGCCGCCACAGCGGCCTGCGCCGCCAGGCCTCCAGGCTGACTTCCTGGCTCTGGACAAAATCCTTCTCGAAACTGGCCACCACCGCTCGGGTCAACCCCGGGTCAAGGGCTTCAAGGTTGGCTTCCAGGTTGAAACGCAAATTCCAGTGATCGAAATTGCACGAGCCGATGCTGACCCAGTCATCGACCAGGACCATTTTCAAGTGCAGGAAACAGGGCTGGTACTCGAAGATCTTCACGCCAGACTTCAGCAACCGGGGGTAATAACGATGCCCGGCGTAGCGGACCGACGGGTGATCGGTGCGCGGCCCAGTGAGCAGCAGCCGCACATCGATCCCCCGCGACGCAGCGCGGCGCAACGAGCGACGGACCTTCCAGGTCGGCAGGAAATAGGGCGTGGCGAGCCAGATACGTTTCTGCCCGCTGTTCAGCGCACGGATCAGCGACTGCAGGATATCGCGGTGCTGGCGCGCATCAGCGTACGCCACCCGCCCCATGCCCTCGCCCGTGGAAGGCACCTTGGGCAGGCGCGGCAAACCGAAATGCGCCGCAGGCCTCCAGGCGCGGCGATGGCGGTTGGCGATCCATTGGCGGTCAAACAGTAACTGCCAGTCGATCACCAGAGGACCGGAAATTTCCACCATGACCTCGTGCCACTCGCTGACGTCCTCCCCCGGGTTCCAGAACTCATCGGTGACGCCAGTGCCGCCGACCACCGCCAGGCTCTGATCGACCAACAGCAGTTTGCGGTGGTCACGATAGAAGTTGCCCACCCAGCGCCGCCAGCTCAAGCGATTGTAGAAGCGCAACTCCACGCCAGCGGCTATCAGGCGCTGACGCAGGGCCTGGGTAAATGCGAGGCTGCCATAGTCATCGAACAGGCAGCGCACACGCACTCCGCGCTCGGCGGCCTGGGTCAACGCCTGCACCATGGCTTCGGCGCAGGCGCCCGCCTCCACCAGATACAGCTCCAGTTCGACCTGTTCCTCGGCGCGTGCGATCGCCACTAGCATTCGCGGGAAGAACTGCGGACCATCGATCAACAGCTCAAAGCTGTTGCCTTCACGCCAGGGGAAGATCGCACCGGCCATGGCAGTCAGCGCGCCGTGAAGATCAGTACCGCACCCACCGGTACCGACAGGCTGATCGCCGATAGGCCGGCGACCTTGCGCAAGCTTTCCAGCCCCGGCGCCAGGTCGAAGTCCGCCGCGTTGATCACCAGCGGCTCCAGCGTCACTACCTGAAATCGCCGGTCATCAAGACGAGTCGCCAACAGCTCGGCGTTGTATTCGTGGGTCTTGCCATGCAGGTTAACGGTCACCGGCAGGCGCAACTCGAGCTGGGCACCGGAGGCGAGATCATTGATCGGGCCCAGGTCAATTTGCGTAGTGATCAGGGCTTCGGGGAAGGTCTTGGTGTCGAACAGCTCCTTGCGCATGCGTTCGTCGCGCAATGGAATACCACTGTTCACCGAGTCCAGCTCGACTTCGACCTCCGCCAGGCCTTTGGGGCTGACCTTGCCGTGCAGCACGAGGAAGCGCTGCACTTCGGAAATGTTGGCGTTCTTGGTGCTGATAAACGACAGCCGCGACGACTCGCCATCGAGGTACCAGTTGGCCTGCGCCGACGCAGTAGCGCCGGCCAGCAACAGAAAGGCGAGAGTTTTGCAAAGGGACCGCTTGAACATAAAGACTCGTGGGGCAGATAAACCTGAGCGAACCTTAACCGCCCCTGAGCGCATTGCAAACTGTGGCGTCGAAACATCGTAGTCGAAATCCTGTGGGAGCGAGCCTGCTCGCGATGGCGGTTTCACATCCAGCATTGGCAGTGGATGCCAGATCGCAATCGCGAGCAGGCTCACTCCTGCAGGGTTTCTCCAGTTGCTACCGGTTTCAGGGCATCAGGCGACAGCCCTGACGCGCGCCGAGCCACTGCGCGCTGCTGCTACGACCCAAGCCACTGACGGAGACGGTCTTGCTGGCGGAGTCATCCGCGAAACCGCTGGTCGGCAGCCACTGCTTCACATAGCGGTGGCAATACTCGGCGGGGTTGTTCATCACGTAACGGCACGAGCAATATTCCTTCGCCGTGTAGGCGCTGATGATGTCAGGAAACGCCCACAGCGCCACCCGCTCCTGCCACACCCAGCCAAGCAGGGCGAAAAGCACAATCAACCACAGCGTGGTGAGAGGACGGCGGCGTACAAAGCTGCGGCGAATCACGGCTGCACCTGTCCGGCGACTGCCCGGCGCACCAGCCTGAGTAATGTGTTGTGGTTATAGCTGCCATCGCGATCATCACCATAGCGCACGATCACGAGGTTTTCGCTGGGGATCACGTACAGCGCCTGCCCCCAATGGCCGAGTGCTGCGAAAGTATCGGCAGGTGCATCGGGCCAGGGTCGCGCGGCACCCTCGACGGAGCGGTTAAGCCACCATTGTCCGCCCGGCACCGTGGCGTCCTGGTGGGCCTTGTACCGCGTGAAGGGCTCGCGATTGAAGGCAACCCAGTCTTTGGGCAGCAATTGCCGCTCGCCCCAGCGCCCGCCGCGTTCCATCAGCAAACCGATACGTGCCAGATCGCGGGCGGTGAGGTAGGCATAGGAGGATGCGACGAAAGTGCCACTGGCGTCGGCCTCCCAGGTCGCGTCGCGGATGCCCAGCGGCTCGAACAAGGCGGTCCATGGATAGTCCGGATAACGCGCCGGCCCGACGATGGTTTTCAGCGCGGCGGACAGCAGATTACTGTCGCCACTGGAATAGCGAAACACCTGGCCGGGCTCGGCGTACGCGTCATGGGAGGCGGTGAACGCGGCCATATTCGAATGACCGCGGGTATACAGCATCGCCACCACCGAGGACTTCAACGGGGCGTACTCGTAGTCTTCCTGCCAGTCCAGGCCGGAGGCCCAGTGCAGCAGGTCAGCCATGCTGATGGCCGGATGCTTTCCCAGCGCCGGATAGAACTTCAGCACCGGGTCCGAAAGCTTGAACAGGCCTTCGCCATAGGCCACGCCGAGGACCGTGGCCATGAGGCTTTTGCTGATCGACCAGGTCAGGTGCGGCGTGTCGGCAGTGGTCGGTGCGCAGTAGCGTTCGTAAAGCAATTGGCCGTCGCGGATCACCAGCAAGGCATCGGTGCGTATACCTGCCCGGGTGTTGTCATTACGGGGCGCGAATGCGTAGGCCTCCAGGGCTTGCAGCGTTGGCCCGCTCAGGCTCGGGCCGCTGGACCACTGCTCCCCGGGCCAGGTTTCGGCACGGGCGCAGACACTGAGCATCACCAGGAAACACAGGGACAAACCTTTGGACATGGTGAGGGCTCGGGAGGTTGAACCTGTTGAACCTGTTGAGCCTAGTTGAAGCTAATTACAGTTTTAAGTTGGGTGGGACCTTGGAGACGCCATCGCGGCAAGCCTTGCTCCCACAGGTCAGTGGCCACACCGCTGACTGGTCTGCCTCAAAATGTTAGACATCAATTATCACTTTTGGGGGGCAGACCAGACGGTAGGAGCTGACGAGTGAAACGAGGCTGCGATCTTTTGACCTGGTTTAGCCACCAGCAAGATCAAAAGATCGCAGCCTCGTTTCACTTGGCAGCTCCTACGTCGCGCAAGAGTCGCGTGTGCACTGCAAATCCCTGTAGGAGCAAGGCTTGCCCGCGATGGCGCCATTCAATCCAGCGCAGCTCACGCCAATGCCTTGGCCAACCGCTTGCCCCGCGCCACCGCTGCCAGATCCATCACCGCCTGATCGCGCTGCCACATCGCCGCCCAGTGCGGCGGCCCATCCGCCAGCGCCAGGCCGATCTCGACCTTGAGCCCATCGAACTGGGCGAACAAACCGCCCAGCAGCACATGCCCTGCCGGATTGTTCGGCGCCTGGCGGCTGACTTCCGCACATCCGGCGAGCAACGCCAGCAAGCGCAGTTGCAGGGACCGTGGCCAGTCAATGTCCTGCCCTATACCGTAAAGCCAGGCGGTCATTGCGCTCAGCACATAGATATCTTCCAGGGTGCGGAACGGTTTGACGTAGGCGTCCCAACCGTCTCCGGCCAGCAATTCGCATTGGGCGTTCTCCAGATACAGCCGACAGTGGCTGATATCCGGCATCAACGGGATCGACGGCAGGTGCTCCAGGCGTACTCCGGGCTCGCCTGGATACACCACCGCCAGGCTCAGGCGAGGCGCTTCGCCGGGCTGCTCGCTACGCGCGGCGACCAGCAGCCAGTCAGCGGCATTGCCCGCAGTGACGAAATCCTTGCGGCCACTCAGGCGTAGATCGCCCAGGCGAGTCTGCATGTCCGCCACCCGCAGGCTGCGCTGCTCGGTCGCACACATGGCGCCCAGGCTCAGCGGCGCGCTTGGCCAGAGCATGCGTAACGCAGCCTGATACCCCACCAGAAATGCCAGCCCCGGCGTCGCCATCAATCGCCCGCCCGCCACTGCCAGCTCGAAGGGCGTGACACTCCCCAGTTGCTGCAAAAGATTGGCAAAGCCTTCCGCCAGGTCTGCACTGGCCGGCACTCGATCACAACGTTTCAACAGGTTCTGCCAAGGCATTGAAGGCTCCTCAAGGGCTGTCATACAAGCATCACCAAAGCTTCATGGCGATGACACCGGGGCTACATAGCCTGACTTTGCACAACACGGCTGCATAAAGAAAGTCGATCGACTGCCACCCAAGACGGGTGACCAGCCCGCACGGAGATTCGCCATGACCCAGATCGCCCACATCCGCGACACCGGCAATGAACGTCGCCTGCAAGCCGAACGCCTGGTAGGTGCCGACGCGCTGCAGGAAGCCCAGGCTCTGCGCTTCAACGTGTTCAGCGGCGAATTCAACGCCAAGCTGAAGGGCGCGGAGTGGGGTCTGGACATGGATGACTACGACGTTCACTGCGCCCACATCGGGGTGCGCGACCTGAACACCGGCCGCCTGGTGGCGACTACCCGCCTGCTTGACCACCAGGCCGCGAGCAGCCTGGGCAGGTTCTACAGCGAAGAGGAGTTCAGCCTGCATGGCCTGGTCCACTTGCAGGGCCCGATTCTGGAAATCGGGCGCACCTGCGTCGACCCCGCCTATCGCAACGGCGGCACCATCGCCGTGCTCTGGGGTGAGCTGGCCGAAGTGTTGAACCAGGGCGGCTACAGCTACCTGATGGGCTGTGCCAGCATCCCGATGCAGGATGGCGGAATCCAGGCCCATGCGATCATGCAGCGCCTGCGCGAGCGCTACCTGTGCACCGAACACCTGCGTGCCGAGCCGAAAAAACCGCTGCCGGCACTGGCCATTCCGTCCAACGTCATCGCCGAAATGCCACCGCTGCTCAAGGCGTACATGCGCCTGGGCGCGAAGATTTGCGGCGAGCCATGCTGGGATGAAGACTTCCAGGTGGCCGACGTATTTATCCTGCTCAAGCGCGATGAACTCTGCCCGCGTTACGCCAAGCACTTCAAGGCGGCCATGTGATGAGCCGGTTGCGGGTGTACGCGCGAATCGCACGAGTGCTGGTGGTGGTAACGCTGGGGTTGAGCATGGCTGGCGTGTTCGGGTTGTTCGAGCGCCTGGGGATCGCGCACTCCATGGCGCGCCGCCAGCGCTGGTCGCGTTTCTTCATGGCACGCCTGGCCAATGCCCTGCCCTTTCGTGTGACCGTCCACGGCGAACTGCCGCAGCAGCCGATGCTCTGGGTCAGCAATCACGTGTCCTGGACCGACATTCCGCTGCTGGGCATGCTCACCCCGCTGTCGTTCCTGTCCAAGGCCGAGGTGCGCACCTGGCCGGTGGCGGGCTGGCTGGCGGCCAAGGCCGGCAGCCTGTTCATTCGCCGTGGTTCGGGCGACAGCCAGTTGATCCGCAAGCAGATGGCCCGTCATCTGCAGCAGGCCCATCCCCTGTTGATGTTCCCGGAAGGCACCACCACCGATGGCCGCTCGCTGCGCACCTTCCATGGTCGCCTGCTATCCGCGGCGATTGATTCCCAGGTGAAGCTGCAACCGGTGGCGATTCGTTATCTGCGCGGGGGTGAGCTGGATTCGCTGGCGCCTTTTGTTGGCGACGATGACTTGCTGTCGCACCTGATGCGCCTGTTCGGCAATGAGCGCGGTGATGTGGAAATTCATCTGCTCAAGCCAATCGCTTGTGAAGGCCGGGAACGCGCGGCGCTGGCGTTCGATGCGCAGCAGGCGGTGCAGAAGGCATTGTTTGGGGCGATTCCGGAACAGCAGCAAAGGCCGATGCGCCCTGCTATAGCTGCCTGACACCATTCACCGAAACAACAAATCTCCTGTGGGAGCGAGCGCTGCTCGCGATAGCGGTGTATCAGTCGACAACTCTGTTGGATGACAGACCGCAATCGCGAGCAGGGTCTCCCCAAGGTCTATTTTGCTGGATGGTTCTGCACAAAGCGCTGAAGCTGAGGGTAGAACAACCGGAAATCCTCGCTAAGCGGCTCATACAGCACCCGCAATTCCTGCATCGCCCCGGCCAGCTCCTCTGGCCGGGTCAGCCGCCGTGAAATCCCGCGCAGTACCTGCTCCAGCACATCGAACTGGCGATAAGACCCCAACCAGTCATTGGCCATCATGTGCGGCGCAATCCTCGCCAGGCGTTCCGGCAGTTGCCGCTCACTGGCCAGCACCCGGTACACATCCGAAGTGAACAGTTCCAGCGGCTGCTCGGCATACAGGCCCCAGTCCCGCGCCAGGCAGTGATCGAAAAACACATCGAGGACGATCCCGGCGTAACGCCGGCGAGTCAGGGAAAAACGCGACAACGAAACATCGACCAACGGATGCCGGTCGGTAAACACGTCAATACTGCGATGCAACTGGATGGCCGCCTCGACCTCCGGATCAAACTGCCCCTGCAGCCGCCCTTTGACGAAATCGCCATACAGGCTGCCGAGCAGTTGACCGGGGCGCTGGCCACCGAGGTGCAGATGTGCGAGATAATTCATGTCGCCCAGCTTAGCACTGCGCACCCGAACCGTTACAGTCAACGTATCGTTATAACTCGATATAGCGAATTATGCGGTCATCAGACCAAAATCATATTTGTGTATCGCGAAATAGCGATTTAAAGTTCGCCTCATCGCGATATAGCGTTTTACTCATCACGAGCCCATACCATGCCTATCAATCTCGACGAAATAATAAAAGCCCTGGCACACCCAGTCCGGCGAGAAATCCTGCACTGGTTGAAAGACCCGACCGTCGAATTCCCCGACCAGACCCACAGCAACGAACACGGAGTCTGCGCCGGACAGATCGATCAACGCTGCGGCCTGTCGCAATCCACAGTTTCCGCGCACCTGGCCACCCTGCAACGCGCCGGCCTGATCAGCAGCCGCAAAGTCGGGCAATGGCATTTTTTCAAACGCAACGAGGAAACCATCCAGGAATTCCTCAGCACCTTCAGTCAAGAGCTCTGACCCTTCCAGTCAGCCAGCCCACAAGGAATCAACATGCCACTCTCGCTCCTCATCCTGGCCTTGAGCGCCTTCGCCATCGGCACCACCGAGTTCGTCATCATGGGCCTGTTGCCCGATGTGGCGGCCGACCTCGGCGTGTCGATTCCTGGCGCCGGCTGGCTGGTGACGGGTTACGCACTGGGCGTGGCCATCGGTGCGCCGTTCATGGCACTGGCCACCGCCAAATTGCCGCGCAAGGCCGCCCTGGTAGCGTTGATGGGCATTTTCATCATCGGCAATCTGCTTTGCGCGCTGGCCAGTGACTACAACGTACTGATGTTTGCCCGTGTAGTGACGGCGCTGTGCCACGGCGCCTTCTTCGGCATCGGCTCGGTGGTGGCGGCAGGCCTGGTTCCGGCTAACAAGCGCGCATCCGCGGTGGCCCTGATGTTCACTGGCCTGACCCTGGCCAACGTCCTCGGCGTACCACTGGGTACTGCCCTCGGCCAGGAAGCCGGCTGGCGCTCGACCTTCTGGGCAGTGACCGTCATTGGCGTGATTGCGCTGATCGGCCTGATTCGGTTCCTGCCCGCCAAGCGCGATGAAGAGAAACTCGACATGCGCGCCGAATTGCGGGCACTCAAGGGCGCCGGCATCTGGTTGTCCCTGAGCATGACCGCGCTATTCGCCGCCTCGATGTTCACCTTGTTCACCTATGTCGCGCCGCTGCTCGGTGACGTTACCGGCGTCTCGCCCAAAGGCGTTACCTGGACCCTGCTGTTGATTGGCCTGGGCCTTACCGTGGGCAACATCATCGGCGGCAAGCTGGCGGACAAGCGACTGGCAGCGACCCTGATTGGCGTTTTCATCTCGATGGCCGTGGTCTCCACCGTGCTGACCTGGACCAGCGTGGCGCTGATCCCGACCGAAATCACCCTGTTCCTCTGGGCCACCGCCTCGTTCGCCGCCGTCCCGGCGTTGCAGATCAACGTGGTGACTTTCGGCAAGGCGGCACCGAACCTGGTGTCGACCCTGAACATCGGCGCGTTCAACGTCGGCAACGCGCTGGGCGCCTGGGTCGGCGGCAGCGTTATCGCCCACGGCTTCGGCCTGACCCGCGTGCCATTGGCGGCCGCTGCCCTGGCAGTCCTTGCCCTGTTGGTGACGCTGATTACTTTCCGCCAGAGCGGCAATGCCGAACTGGCCCCTGCTACCCATTGATCTCCCACGAGGCTTGTATTTCATGACGACTATTTTCGATCCAATCAAACTGGGCGACGTCGAACTCGCCAACCGCATCATCATGGCGCCTTTGACCCGCTGCCGCGCCGACGAAGGCCGGGTGCCGAATGCGCTCATGGCCGAGTACTACGTACAACGGGCCTCGGCTGGCCTGATCCTCAGCGAGGCCACCTCGGTCACGCCGATGGGTGTTGGCTACCCGGACACCCCGGGTATCTGGTCCAACGATCAGGTACGCGGCTGGAGCAACGTAACCAAGGCCATCCACGGCGCAGGCGGCAAGATCTTCCTGCAACTGTGGCACGTCGGCCGGGTTTCTCACGAGTCGTACCTGAACGGTGAACTGCCTGTCGCACCCAGCGCCATTCAACCAAAAGGCCACGTCAGCCTGGTGCGCCCTCTGGCCGACTACCCGACCCCACGCGCCCTGGAAACCGCTGAAATCGCCGACATCGTCGACGCCTACCGCACGGGTGCCGAAAACGCCAAGGCCGCCGGCTTCGACGGCGTGGAAATCCACGGCGCCAACGGCTACCTGCTTGACCAGTTCCTGCAAAGCAGCACCAACCAGCGCACCGACCACTACGGTGGCTCTCTGGAAAACCGCGCCCGCCTGTTGCTGGAAGTGACCGACGCCGCCATTGAAGTCTGGGGCGCCGGCCGAGTTGGCGTGCACCTGGCGCCTCGCGCCGACTCCCACGACATGGGCGATGACAACCTGGCGGAGACTTTCACCTACGTCGCCCGAGAGCTGGGCAAACGTGGTATCGCGTTCATCTGTTCCCGGGAAAAAGAAGGCGCCGACAGCCTCGGGCCGCAACTGAAAGAAGCGTTCGGCGGTCCGTATATCGCCAATGAACGTTTCAGCAAAGACAGCGCCAACGCCTGGCTGGCGGCTGGCAAGGCTGACGCAGTAGCCTTCGGGGTGCCGTTCATTGCCAACCCGGACCTGCCGGCCCGGTTGAAGGCTGATGCGCCGTTGAACGAGCCGCGTCCGGAACTGTTCTACGCAAAGGGTCCAGTGGGCTACATCGACTATCCCGTGCTCTAAAACCGAACAGCAACACGCACTACAACAAAGCCTCGTCTCGAAAGAGCCGGGGCTTTGTATTACTGGTGTCTTGACCTTCAAGCAGTGAGGGTATTGGCGCGCTGACGGCTAGACCCGCTAGATCAATTGACACAAATCTCCTACAAAATACGTAGCCCGCTACCTGTCCACCTGGCGGCTCTACGTATATAAAGCAGTCTGCGGCGCTCGTCCCTTGACATCGCTGCTGCTTACGCATTTTGTTTCATTTGCGCAAGCTGGGACTGAAGCGCAGCATATCCAACCCTGTATCGGCCCAGCGCTCGGCCTCGGCGTGCAGCTCAAAGCTGTCCGGTGCCAGCAGCCACTGATACAGAATGCCGTCAATGTAGGCATGCAGGCTGATGGCGGCACGGACGGTGTCGAGGTCTGCCGGCAATTGCCCACGGTTGACTGCGTTACGCAAGGCGAGGCCGATCCGCACGTTGCAGTCCAGGCTGGCGGCCTGACGCTGCTGGCGCAGGTCGCACATTTCATCGGTGAATTCGCACTTGTGAAACAGGATCTCATTGAGACGCCGGGTTTTCGGGTCCAGGGCAATCTGATGAAACAAATGAATCAGCAGCTTGCGCATGCAGCCCAGGGGGTCGGGTTCGTCCTCGCTCTCGCTGGCCTTGGCCATGTCATCCAGTGGTTCGTGCAAGCTATCGAGCATCGCCTGCACCACATCGGCCTTGTTGCTGAAATGCCAGTAGATGGCCCCGCGAGTGACGCCGGCCAGGGTCGCGATATCGGCCAGTGTCGTGCGCGCCACACCCCGCTCGTAGAAGGCTTTTTCTGCCGCTTCGAGTATCTGGCTGCGGGTTTCCTGGGCTTCCTCTTTGGTACGACGGACCATGGCAGTACAACCTCGATCAGGATGCTTCAGCAGTCTGAACATCCACTGAATAAAATTGCAGCGAGCGCTCTTGGGACTCGTCTGCGGCCTACAATTCAAACCTTCGCGGAGCATTTGTAACGGGATGAGTACAACGCCAAAGGTATTTACAAACAACCATGAACGTAAGTATATTCCTTAGCAAGCTACTTATCCACTCAGCGCACATTTTTTACCTTTCATACTTTCTAGTGCGCACTTAGCGCGCCTGACCCGAGGATTTTCATGCAATTCAAGCCAGCTGTTACCGCTCTGGTCACTGCCGTCGCCCTTGCATCGCTGCTCAGCGGATGTAAAAAGGAAGAGGCGGCCCCCGCCCCACCACCCCCTCAGGTCGGCGTCGTGACGCTGCAGCCACAATCGTTCACCCTGACTTCCGAGCTTCCGGGTCGTACCAGTGCGTTCCGCATTGCCGAAGTCCGCCCGCAGGTCAACGGCATCATTCTCAAGCGCCTGTTCAAGGAAGGCGGCGACGTCAAGGCCGGCCAGCAGCTGTACCAGATCGATCCGGCCGTCTATGAAGCCACGCTGAAAAGCGCCGAAGCCAACCTGCAGCAGACCAAGTCGATTTCCGACCGCTACAAGCTGCTGGTGAAAGAGCAGGCCGTGAGCCGTCAGGAATACGACACGGCGCTGGCCAACCGCATGCAGGCGGAAGCTTCGGTGCAGACTGCCCAGATCAATGTGCGCTACACCAAGGTCTACGCGCCTATCAGCGGTCGCATCGGTCGCTCCAACGTGACCGAAGGTGCCCTGGTCACCAGCGGCCAGACCGACGCCATGGCGGTGATCCAGCAACTCGATCCGATCTATGTCGACGTGACCCAGTCGTCCGTGGAGCTGCTGGAACTGCGCCGCGAACTGGAAAGCGGGCGCCTGCAAAAGGCCGGTGATACCGCCGCGGCGGTCAAGCTGACCCTTGAAGACGGCAGCCAGTACAAGCTGGACGGTAAACTCGAGTTCTCCGAAGTCTCGGTAGACCAGACCACCGGTTCGGTGACCTTGCGCGCCGTGTTCCCCAACCCTGACCACACCCTGCTGCCCGGCATGTTCGTTCACGCCCAGCTGCAGGCCGGTGTGAACAGCGCAGCGATCCTGGCCCCCCAGCAAGGCGTGACTCGCGACCTCAAGGGCGCGCCAACGGCACTGGTCGTGGGCCCGGACAACAAGGTCGAGCTGCGCCAGCTCAAGGCCAGTCGCACCGTGGGCAGCCAGTGGCTGATCGAAGACGGCCTGAAAGCCGGCGATCGACTGATCACCGAAGGGCTGCAGTACGTCAAACCTGGTGTCGAAGTCAAAGCCACTGAAGCGACTAACGTAGGCACCAAGAACCCGGTCCCCGCACAGGCAGCTGACAAGGCCTCCAGCGGCAAAGGGGAGTAACCCATGTCCAGATTTTTTATCGACCGTCCGATTTTCGCCTGGGTAATTGCCCTGGTGATCATGCTGGTCGGGGCACTCTCGATCCTCAAACTCCCGATCAACCAATACCCGAGCATTGCGCCACCGGCCATTGCGATCCAGGTAACCTACCCAGGCGCGTCCGCACAAACCGTGCAGGACACCGTGGTCCAGGTGATCGAGCAACAGCTCAACGGTATCGATAACCTGCGTTATGTCTCCTCGGAAAGTAACTCCGACGGCAGCATGACCATTACCGCGACCTTCGAGCAGGGTACCAACTCCGATACCGCCCAGGTCCAGGTGCAGAACAAGCTGAACCTGGCCACCCCGCTGCTGCCGCAAGAAGTGCAGCAACAGGGGATCCGCGTAACCAAGGCGGTGAAAAACTTCCTGTTGGTCATCGGTGTGGTGTCGCGTGACGGCAGCATGACCAAGGACGACCTGTCCAACTACATCGTGTCCAACATGCAGGATCCGATCTCGCGGACCGCCGGTGTCGGTGACTTCCAGGTCTTCGGTTCCCAGTACGCCATGCGCGTCTGGCTCGATCCGGCCAAGTTGAACAACTTCAACCTGACCCCGGTAGACGTCAAGGCGGCTATCGCGGCGCAGAACATCCAGGTGTCCTCCGGCCAACTGGGCGGCTTGCCTGCTGCACCTGACCAGCAGCTGAACGCTACCATCATCGGCAAAACCCGCCTGCAGACCGCCGAGCAGTTCAACAAGATCCTGCTCAAGGTCAACAAGGACGGCTCGCAAGTGCGTCTGTCCGATGTCGCGGATGTGGGTCTGGGCGGTGAGAACTACAGCATCAACGCTCAGTTCAACGGCGCACCGGCTTCCGGCCTGGCGGTGAAACTGGCCAACGGTGCCAACGCCCTCGATACCGCCAAGGCACTGCGTAACACCATCGAAACGCTCAAGCCCTTCTTCCCGCAAGGAATGGAAGTGGTGTTCCCGTACGACACCACGCCAGTGGTGACCGAATCGATCAAGGGTGTGGTTGAAACCCTGGTCGAAGCGATCGTGCTGGTGTTCCTGGTGATGTTCCTGTTCCTGCAGAATTTCCGCGCCACGGTCATCACCACGATGACGGTGCCGGTGGTACTGCTGGGTACCTTCGGGATTCTCGCGGCGTTCGGTTTCAGCATCAACACCCTGACCATGTTCGGCATGGTGCTGGCCATCGGCTTGCTGGTGGACGATGCCATCGTTGTGGTGGAAAACGTCGAACGGGTCATGAGTGAAGAAGGCCTGTCACCCAAAGAGGCCACCAAGAAATCCATGGGGCAGATCCAGGGTGCACTGGTGGGTATCGCCCTGGTGCTCTCGGCAGTACTGCTGCCAATGGCGTTCTTCAGCGGTTCTACCGGGGTGATCTACAAGCAATTCTCGATCACCATCGTCTCGGCCATGGCCCTGTCGGTACTGGTTGCCCTGATCTTCACGCCGGCGCTTTGCGCAACCATGCTCAAGGCGATTCCGAAAGGCGAACATGGCACCCCGAAACGCGGCTTCTTTGGCTGGTTCAACCGCAGTTTCGACCGCGGCGTCAAAAGCTACGAGCGCGGCGTTGGCAACATGCTCACGCACAAGGCCCCTTACCTGCTGGCCTACGTGATCATCGTGGTCGGCATGATCTGGTTGTTCACCCGCATTCCGACGGCGTTCCTTCCGGAAGAAGACCAGGGCGTACTCTTCGCCCAGGTGCAGACCCCGGCCGGCTCCAGCGCCCAGCGAACCCAGGTGGTGATCGACGAAATGCGCGAATTCCTGCTGCGGCCATCCAAGGACGGCGGCGAAGGCGATGCGGTGGCCTCGGTGTTTACCGTGAACGGCTTCAACTTCGCCGGTCGCGGCCAGAGTTCGGGCTTGGCCTTTATCATGCTCAAACCCTGGGGCGAGCGAAACGCCGATAACAGCGTATTCAACCTGGCCGCCCGGGCCCAAAAGCATTTCTTCTCGTTCCGTGACGCCATGGTGTTCGCCTTCGCGCCACCTGCGGTACTGGAGCTGGGTAACGCCACGGGCTTTGACGTATTCCTCCAGGACCGTGCCGGCATCGGCCACGAAAAACTGATGGAAGCGCGCAACCAGTTCCTCGGCATGGCCGCGCAGAGCAAGGTGCTGTCGCAGGTACGTCCCAACGGCCTGAACGACGAACCGCAATACCAGCTGGAAATCGATGACGAGAAGGCCAGTGCCTTGGGCCTCACGCTCAGCGACATCAACACCACCCTGTCGATTGCCTTGGGCAGTAGCTACGTCAACGACTTCATCGACCGCGGTCGGGTGAAGAAGGTGTACGTGCAAGGCCAGCCTGATTCGCGGATGAGCCCCGAAGACATCAAGAAATGGTACGTACGTAACTCCGAAGGAACCATGGTGCCGTTCTCGGCCTTTGCCAAGGGCCAGTGGATCTACGGCGCACCTAAGCTGTCGCGTTATAACGGTGTAGAGGCGATGGAAATTCTCGGAGCCCCGGCGCCGGGTTATTCCACCGGTGAGGCCATGGCTGAAGTCGAAGCGCTGGCGAAGAAACTCCCGGCGGGTGTAGGGATTTCCTGGACCGGCCTGTCGTACGAGGAACGCCTGTCCGGCTCGCAGGCTCCGGCGCTGTACGCGTTATCGCTGCTGATGGTGTTCCTGTGCCTGGCGGCTCTGTACGAAAGCTGGTCGATTCCGATTGCGGTGATGCTGGTAGTACCTTTGGGGATCATCGGGGCACTGCTGGCGACCAGTCTGCGCGGGCTGTCCAACGACGTTTACTTCCAGGTGGGCCTGTTGACGACTATCGGCCTGGCGGCGAAAAACGCCATCCTGATCGTTGAATTCGCCAAGGAACTGCACGAGCAGGGCAAGAGCCTGCGAGAGGCTGCGATCGAAGCGTGCCGCATGCGTTTGCGCCCGATCATCATGACCTCGCTGGCCTTTGTCCTGGGCGTAGTGCCCCTGGCGATTTCCACTGGTGCCGGCTCAGGTAGCCAACATGCCATCGGTACAGGCGTTATTGGCGGTATGATCACGGCCACGGTCCTGGCGATTTTCTGGGTACCACTGTTCTTCGTTACCGTGTCCTCCATTGGTCAGCGCAAAAAAACCGACCCGGATGACACTACTGAAACTCCTAAAGAGGCTGGCCAATGAGCAAGTCGCTACTCTCCCTGGCAGTCGCCGCGTTCGTACTTGGTGGCTGCTCGCTGATACCCGATTATCAGCAGCCTGAAGCACCGGTGGCGAGCCAGTACCCGCAAGGGCCGGCTTATTCGCCGGCCCAGGCGCCAGGTCAGGCCGCTGCTGAACAGGGCTGGAAGCAGTTTTTCCATGACCCGGTCCTGCAACAGCTGATCCAGGTGGCTCTGGAAAACAACCGTGACCTGCGAGTCGCCGCGTTGAACATCGACGCCTTTGCCGCGCAGTACCGCATCCAGCGTGCGGACCTGTTCCCGGCGGTGTCGGCCAATGGCACTGGCAGCCGCCAGCGCGTTCCGGCCAACGCTTCGCAAACCGGCGAGGCAGGGATCACCAGTTCCTACTCGGCTACGGTCGGCATCAGCGCTTACGAACTCGACCTGTTCGGTCGTGTTCGCAGCCTGAGCGAAGAAGCCCTGCAACAGTACTTCGCCACTGAAGAAGGCCGTCGCAGCACGCAGATCAGCCTGGTGGCCAACGTGGCCAACGCCTACCTGACCTGGCAAGCCGACAAGGAACTGCTCAAGCTGACCCAGGACACCCTTGGTGCGTTCGAGGAGAGCTACAAGCTCACTTCGCGCAGCAACGAGGTGGGCGTCGCCTCGGCACTGGACCTGGCGCAGTCGCGCACCTCGGTTGAAAACGCCCGGGCGCAACTGGCCAAGTACACCCGCCAGGTCGCGCAGGATGAAAACAGCCTGGTGCTGCTGCTCGGTACCGGCCTGCCGGCGAACCTGCAGCCCACCCGGCCCCTGGCTGACGACTTGCTGAGCGATGTACCGCCAGGCCTGCCGTCGGACTTGCTGCAACGGCGCCCGGACATCCTCCAGGCCGAGCGCAACCTCAAGGCCGCCAACGCCAACATCGGCGCCGCGCGGGCTGCGTTCTTCCCGAGTATCAGCCTGACAGCCAATGCCGGTTCCCTGAGCCCGGACCTGTCCGGCCTGTTCAAGGGCGGCTCGGGCACCTGGTTGTTCCAGCCGCAGATCAACCTGCCGATCTTCAACGCCGGCAGCCTGCGTGCCAGCCTGGATTACTCGAAAATCCAGAAAGACATTGGCGTGGCGAACTACGAGAAGTCCATTCAAACGGCGTTCCAGGAAGTCGCCGACGGCCTGGCAGCGCGCCAGACCTACACCCAGCAGCTGCAGGCACAGCGTGATTTCGTCACCGCCAACCAGGACTACTACCGTCTGGCCAAGCGTCGTTATCGTATTGGCGTCGACAGCAACCTGACCTTCCTCGATGCCCAGCGCCAGTTGTTCAGCGCCCAGCAGGTACTGATCACCGATCGTCTGGCCCAGCTGGTCAGCGCAGTTAATCTGTACAAGGCACTGGGTGGTGGCTGGAATGCGCAAACCGCGCAAAACGAGCCGGTCAAAGAAGAAGCGCCTAAGCTAAAGCTGTTCTGATAGCGCTTGTCGCAATATCGAAGCCCACCTGACAGGTGGGCTTTTTGTTGGGCTTCAAGATCAACAGATCGCAGCCTTCGGCAGCTCCTACAGGCATTCGCGCACACCTGTAGGAGCTGCCGAAGGCTGCGATCTTTTGATTCTTTATCGTTCGATAATCGCCCAAAACTCTCAGTCACAGATTGAACTATCTAGTACATTCCGCGCACCATTCGCTCCACAAAACCAATAACCTCCAGGTTCGACCATGTCCCAGCGCCCTGCCCTGTCCGGCTGAAACCGTTTCTCTACCTCCCCGATACGCATCTTCAACTGCAGCCTCAGGTTGCGGCATTCCCCGTTGCATCCCCAATAAATAGAGAGACCCCCTACCCATGACGCCTTCCACTGCGCACTACTTATATCCCAGCCTGATCGCCGTTGCCCTGGCCGCCGCAGCTGGCACCGCGTCCGCCGAGGAATCGGGTTTCGTCGAAGGCGCCAAGGTCAACCTGAACCTGCGCAATTTCTACATCAACCGTAATTTTACCAACCCGACCAAGACCCAGGGCAAGGCTGAAGAGTGGACGCAGAGCTTTATCCTGGATGCGAAATCCGGGTTCACCCAAGGCACCGTCGGGTTTGGCATGGATGTGCTGGGGCTGTACTCGGTGAAGCTCGATGGCGGCAAGGGCACCGGCGGGACTCAGCTGCTACCCCTGGATCAAGACGGCCGCCCCGCTGATAACTTCGGTCGCACGAACGTGGCGTTCAAGGCGAAGCTGTCGCAAACCGAAGTCAAAGTCGGCGAATGGATGCCCGTGCTGCCGGTCCTGCGTTCGGACGACGGCCGATCCCTGCCGCAAACCTTCAGGGGCGGCCAGATCACTTCCAGGGAGTTGGCTGGGCTGACGCTGTACGGTGGGCAGTTCCGCGCCAATAGTCCGCGCGACGACAGCAGCATGATCGACATGTCGATGACCGGGAAGCCGTCTTTCACCTCGGACAGATTCAACTTCCAGGGCGGCGAATATGTGTTTAACGATAAACGCACCCAGCTTGCGCTGTGGAACGCCGAGTTGAAGGACATCTACAGCCAGCAGTTCGTCAATGTGATCCACAGCCAGCCCCTGGGCGACTGGACACTGGGCGCCAACCTCGGATTTTTCTACGGCAATGACGACGGTAGCGCTCGCGCTGGCGAGCTGGACAACAAGACCTGGTCCGGCTTGTTCTCGGCGAAGTATGGCGGCCATACTTTCTACCTGGGCCTGCAGAAACTCACCGGCGATAGCGCCTGGATGCGGGTCAACGGTACCAGCGGCGGTACGCTGGCCAACGACAGTTACAACTCGAGTTACGACAATGCCCGGGAGAAATCCTGGCAACTGCGCCACGACTACAACTTCGTCGCCGTCGGTATGCCCGGGTTGACCTTGATGAACCGCTACATCAGCGGCAGCAACGTCCACACCGGCACGATCACTGATGGCAAGGAATGGGGTCGCGAAAGCGAACTGGGCTACACCGTGCAGAGCGGTGCGCTGAAGGACTTGAACGTCAGATGGCGCAATTCGACCATGCGCCGGGACTACAGCAATAACGAGTTCGATGAGAACCGGCTGATCGTCAGCTACCCGATCAGCCTGTTGTAAGCCTCACCAGCGTCATCGCGGGCAAGCCCGCTCCCACAGGTTTATGTCTTGCGTATGTTTGGGGAATGGCACAAAACCTTGTGGGAGCGGGCTTGCCCGCGATGGCGTCAGTTCAGGCAACAAAAATCACAAAAATCACTCCCGGGACTCAACGCCCAACTCATCCCACACTGACTCGGCCAGGTGGAAAGTCGCATTGGCGGCCGGGATGCCGCAGTAGATCGCGCTCTGCATGATCACTTCCTTGATCTCGCCACGGCTCACCCCGTTATTGGCGGCTGCGCGCAGGTGCAATTTGAGTTCTTCATTGCGATTCATGCCGATCAGCATCGCGATGGTAATCAGGCTGCGGGTATGACGTGGCAGGCCTGGGCGGGTCCAGATGTCGCCCCAGGCATGGCGCGTAATCATTTCCTGGAACTCCGAGTTGAACTCGGTCAGGGCGTTCAGGCTGCGATCGACATGGGCGTCGCCGAGAACCGCACGGCGAACTTTCAGCCCCTCATCGTAACGTTGTTGTTCGTCCACGAAATTCCCCTTATCGAGCTGACAGGAACGCCACGACGCGCTCGCTGAACGCTGTGCCGGCCTGGACGTTTGACAGGTGGGCGGCATGGAACTCGGCGTATTCGGCACCGGCCACGTGCTCCTGGATGAAGTGACTACCCGCTGGCGGCGTGACCGCATCTCCAGAGCCTGCAATGACCAGCAGCGGCACCTTGATCGAGCCCAGTTGATCACGGAAATCGGCATCACGCACAGCTGCGCAATTGGCGGCATAACCTTCAGGCGAAGTGGCTGCGAGCATGTCGGTAATGCGGCTGGCGACAGCAGGATTGGCCGTGGCGAAGTCCGGGGTGAACCAGCGCGCAATCGACGCATCCCGCAGGGCGACCATGGCCGCTGCACCATCACGCAGGACGGTTTCAATGCGCGGGTTCCACACCGACGGATCACCGATTTTCGCTGCGGTGTTGCACACCACCAGCTTGAGCAGGCGATCACCGGCATTGATCCCTAACCACTGGCCGATCAAACCGCCCATGGACAGGCCACAAAAATGCGCGCGCTCGATGTTCAGGGCATCGAGCAGCGCCAGGACGTCGTGCCCCAGTTGCTCAATGCTGTACGGGCCCGGCGTCACCAGGGATTTCCCGTGACCTCGGGTATCGAACCGCAGTACCCGGAAGTGCTCGGTGAACGCGGCCATCTGCGCGTCCCACATGTGCAGGTCGGTGCCCAACGAGTTGGAGAGCACCAGCACCGGCGCATCCTGCGGTCCGTCGAGTTGGTAATGCAGTTCGCCCTCGGCGAGTTGTACAAAAGCCACAGCAATCTCCTTCAGGCAGTTAATGCAGAATGTTCAGCCACCGCTCGCTCGACCCAGGTTCGGGCCTGACCGAGGTAGTGGGCAGGGTCCAACAGATGATCCAGTTCAGCGCCAGACAGCTGGGCAGTGACTTGCGGCTCTTCGCCGAGTACTGCGCGCAGGTGCCGTTGCTGGGCGACAGCACGTTTGCAGCATTGCTCCAGCACATGGTGCGCGGTATCACGTCCCACCCGCTGGGCAAGGACAATGCTCACGGCTTCGGCGAGCACCAGCCCCTGGGTCAGGTCGAGGTTGCGGGTCATGCGTTCGGCGTCCACTTCAAGGCCGGCCGCCATCAGCAGCGCCTGCTTCAGGCTGCCGGACACCAGGCAACAAATCTCTGGCAGGGTTTCCCATTCGGCATGCCACAAGCCCAGGCTGCGCTCGTGCTCTTGCGGCATTGCACTGAACAGGGTCGAGATCAGGCCGGGCACCCGCGTCGCCGCACCGATGAGCACTGCGGCGCCCACCGGATTGCGCTTGTGCGGCATGGTCGAGGAGCCGCCTTTACCGGGTGCCGAGGGCTCGAAAACCTCCCCGGCTTCAGTCTGCATCAGCAGACTGACATCGCGCCCCAACTTGCCCAGGCTGCCGGCGATCAACCCCAGCACGGAACCGAACTCCACCAGGCGATCTCGCTGGGTGTGCCAGGGTTGATCCGGCAAGCCCAGTTGCAGTTCCTTGGCCAGCGCCTGGGCAATCGGCAACGCTTGGTCGCCGAGAGCAGCCAGGGTTCCGGAGGCACCACCAAATTGCAGCACCAGCAGGCGCGGCTTGAGTTCTTGCAGGCGTTGACGGCTGCGGGTCACCGCCCCCAGCCAACCGGCGATTTTCATGCCCAGAGTGACGGGCGTGGCGTGTTGCAGCCAGGTCCGGCCAGCCAACGGCGTGGCAACATAGCGTTCGGCCTGAGTCGAGAGGGTCGCGCCCAGCTGTGCCAGGTCGCATTCGATCAGCTCCAACGCCCGACGCAGTTGCAGCACCAGGCCGGTGTCCATCACGTCCTGGCTGGTTGCGCCAAGATGCACATAACGTTCGGCGTCGGCATCGGTCGCCGCGATCTGTTTGCCCAGGGCTTTAACCAGTGGGATCGCCGAGTTACCCGCCGTGGCGATGGCCTCGCCGAGCGTTGCAAAGTCGTAGAGTCCGGCCCGGCAAGCCGCCTGGATCGGCGCCACAGCGGTCTGCGGGATCAGGCCGACAGTTGCCTCGGCCCGAGCCAGCGCCGCCTCGAAGTCGAGCATTGCCTGGACGCGCCCCTGATCGCAGAACACGTCGCGCATATCGCGGGCAGTGAAATAGGCATCGAACAACTGATTGCCCGGTCGCTCGTTCATAAACTTTCCCTGCAAGCGTGGGCCGTTCAGGCCCACGGGTAAATATCAAAGGTCGTGGTGCAGGTATTTCGCCTGTTTCGGCAGGCGCAGGCTGAACAGGAACGCCACCGCCATCATCACCGTCACGTACCAGTAAAAAGAGTTTTCCATGCCCACGGCCTTGAGGCTCAACGCCACATACTCGGCCGAACCACCGAAAATTGCATTCGCCACCGCATACGCCAGGCCCACGCCTAATGCGCGTACTTCCGGCGGGAACATCTCCGCTTTAACCAAGCCACTGATGGAGGTGTAGAAACTCACGATCGCCAGTGCCACGGTAATCAACACAAACGCCAGGAAAGGACTGCTGACACTTTTCAGGCTGAGCAGGATCGGCACGGTGCACAGGGTCCCGAGGGCGCCGAACCAGAGCATCGAGTTGCGCCGGCCGATCTTGTCCGCGAGCATGCCGAACAGCGGCTGCATGCACATGTACAGGAACAGCGCGCCGGTCATGATGTAGCTGGCCGTCTTGGCATGCATGCCGGCGGTATTCACCAGGTATTTCTGCATGTACGTGGTAAACGTGTAGAAAATCAGCGAACCACCGGCGGTGTAGCCCAGCACGGTGATAAACGCCGCTTTATGATCACGGAACAGCGCACGAATACTGCCGGCGTCCTTGTTCTCGCGCATTTCCTTGCTGGTGGTTTCCTTCAACGAACGGCGCAGGAAAAGCGAAATCAGCGCCGCCACCGCACCCACCACGAACGGGATCCGCCAGCCGTAGGCACGCAGGTCATCCTCGGTGAGAAATTGCTGCAGCACCACGACCAGCGACACCGCGAGCAACTGGCCGCCAATCAGCGTCACGTACTGGAACGAGGCGAAGAATCCGCGCTGGCCCTTGAGAGCGACTTCACTCATGTAGGTAGCGGTGGTGCCGTATTCGCCGCCAACCGACAGGCCCTGCAGCAAACGGGCGAACAGCAGCATGATCGGCGCCCAGACGCCAATGTCCTTGTAGGTCGGCAGGCAGGCAATGAGCAAGGAGCCGAAGCACATCATCAGAATCGATATCAGCATCGAATTCTTGCGCCCGTGCTTGTCCGCGACGCGACCGAAGATCCAGCCGCCGATGGGCCGCATCAGGAACCCGGCAGCGAACACGCCCGCGGTGTTGACCAGTTGCACGGTCGGGTTGTCGGACGGGAAGAACGCCGGGGCGAAGTAGATGGCGCAGAAGGCGTAGACGTAGAAGTCGAACCATTCAACGAGGTTGCCCGACGAGGCGCCAACAATTGCGAAGATTCGTTTTTTACGCTCTTCGCCGGTGTAGTGCGCTGGAGTAGCGGTGGGGGTTGTCATTGTTTTTCACTCTTTGGGGACAGTGACAGTCTAGACATACTTTGCAACAGTCCCGTTCCGCAGATGCATCAGGCAAGGCAATCCCGTGTGGGCAACCCGCACGGGATTAGCATTTGCGGGGTGCTCAATAATCGAAGAACACCGTCTCCGCTTCAGTGCCCTGCAAAATTACATTCCACTGGTACACGCCCGCCGCGTCCTGCTTCGCCAGCAAGGTGCTGCGGCGCTCCGCAGGTACGCACTCCAGCAGCGAATCATCAACGTTCGCCGGCTCGCCATCGAAGTAAATCCGTGTCAGCAGATGCTTCACCAGCCCGCGGGCGAACACCAGCACCACCAGATGCGGCGCCTGGGTCGTGCCTTTCAGACCTTGCACGGTACCTGGCTTGATCGTGGTAAAGCGGAAGCGCCCCTGGGCATCCACCGGTACCCGGCCAAAGCCTTCGAAGTTCGGGTCCAGCGCCTTGGCCTGGTCATCTTCCGGGTGATCGTATTTGCCAGCGGCATTGGCCTGCCAGATTTCCAGCATGGCGTCGTTGACGAAGTCTCCGTTGCCGTCCACCACCTGCCCGCTGATCGCGACGCGCTGGCCCAAGGTCTGTTCGACGGTCAGGTCTTCGCGGTTCAGCCACGTCAGGCCGATGTGGTAATAGGGTCCGACGGTGTGGGATGTGGTCGCGTTGAGCGTCATCTTATTTCTCCATCGGCGTGGCTTCGCGGCCGCGCAAAACGATGTCCCAGCGGTAACCGAGGGCATAGGAAGGGATGGTTTTCTCCAGATCGAAACTGGCGATCAAGCGCTCTTTGGCGCTGGTATCCGGTACGCAGTTGTAGATCGGGTCATACGCCAGCAGCGGGTCGCCCGGGAAGTACATCTGGGTGACCAGACGCGTCAGGATGCTTGGCCCGAACAGCGAGAAATGGATATGCGCAGGGCGCCAGGCATTGTGGTGGTTGCCCCACGGATAAGCACCCGGCTTGATGGTCTGGAACTGGTACCAGCCTTCAGCATCGGTCACGGTGCGACCGGTGCCGGTGAAGTTCGGGTCCAGCGGCGCGTCGTGCAGGTCACGCGCATGGTTATAGCGCCCGGCGGCGTTGGCCTGCCAGATTTCCACCAGGATACCCGGCACCGGCAGGCCGTCTTCGTCCAGCACGCGACCATGGACAATGATGCGCTCACCCTGGGGTTCGCCCGAATGTTGCGCGGTCAGGTCGTTGTCCTGGGCTTGGATACGCTCGGCACCGATGGTCGGACCGGTGATTTCCGACAACGAGTGCGGCAAAAACACCAACGGCTGCGACGGCGCGCGCAGGTTGGTGGATTGATAGGCCGGGTGCAGGTAGGCCGGTTGAGTGCCCTCCTGCGGGCGGCGGTAACCAGGCTTGTCAGTCATTACGCTTTCCTCTGTTCTTGTTAGCTGACGCGTTCAATCGCCAGGGCCAGGCCTTGGCCGACGCCGACACACATGGTCGCCAGGCCCTTGCTGCCGCCGGTTTTTTCCAGTTGATGCAAGGCCGTGAGTACCAGGCGCGCACCGCTCATGCCTAACGGATGGCCCAGGGCAATGGCGCCGCCGTTCGGGTTGACCTGAGGTGCGTCGTCCGCCAACCCCAGCTCGCGCAGGACGGCGAGGCCCTGGCTGGCAAATGCTTCGTTGAGTTCGATCACGTCGAAGTCGCTGACGGCCAGGCCCAGGCGTTCGGTCAATTTGCGCACCGCCGGCACCGGGCCGATGCCCATGACCCGAGGTGCAACACCGGCACTCGACATCCCCAGCACTTTCGCACGAGCCGTCAGGCCGTGTTTCCTTACAGCGTCGGCCGATGCCAGGATCAATGCCGCTGCGCCGTCGTTTACGCCTGAAGCGTTGCCGGCAGTAACCGTTTTGTCCGCACCGTTAACCGGTTTGAGCCTGGCCAGGGTTTCCAGGGTGGTGTCGCCGCGAGGATGCTCGTCCTGGCTGACCACTGTTTCACCCTTTTTGTGGGCAATGCGCACTTCGATGATTTCTTCTGCGAAATAGCCGGCTGCCTGGGCAGCGGCGGTCCGTTGCTGGCTGCGCAGGGCGAACGCGTCCTGATCTTCGCGCGAGACTTCATAATCGTCGGCGACGTTGTCAGCAGTCTGCGGCATTGCATCCACACCGTACTGGGCTTTCATCAACGGGTTGATGAAACGCCAGCCGATAGTGGTGTCTTCCAGCTTCATGCTGCGAGAAAACGCGGCATCGGCCTTGCCCATCACGAACGGTGCCCGGGACATCGACTCCACCCCGCCGGCGATGGCCAGTTCCATTTCACCACTGGCAATCGCCCGAAACGCGGTGCCGATGGCGTCCATACCCGAAGCGCAGAGACGGTTGAGCGTAACGCCCGGAATGGACTCCGGCAGCCCGGCCAACAGCAAGGCCATGCGTGCGACGTTGCGGTTGTCTTCGCCGGCCTGGTTGGCACAGCCGAGGAATACCTCGTCCACTGCGCTCCAGTCGACTGATGGATTGCGCGCCATCAACGCCTTGATCGGCACGGCGGCCAAGTCATCAGCGCGGACCGCCGACAGTCCGCCACCGAAGCGGCCGATAGGGGTACGAATCGCGTCGCAGATATAAACGTCACGCATCAGGCTTCTCCGGGGGCTTGGCCGTGGGCCGCTGCGGTGCGGGCTTCCAGATCCCTGAGCGCCTTGAGTTCGACTTCAGTAGGCTCGGCGGTGTGCTCGACGGTTTCGGCGAAACGAATGGCCCAGCCGGTGGCCGCTACCACTTGTTCGCGGGTCACGCCTGGGTGCAATGCGGTCACCACGAATTCGTGAGTGCCCTCTTCAGGTTCCATGATGCACAGGTCGGTAATGATTCCTACAGGACCGGCACCCGGCAGGCCCAGGCGTTTACGCGAATCGCCGCCCTCGCCATGACCCACCGAGGTGATGAAGTCCAGCTTGTCGACGAACGAGCGTGACGACTGTTTGAGGATAATCAGTACGCTCTTGGCCGAGCCGGCAATTTCCGGAGCACCGCCGGCACCCGGCAGACGGACCTTTGGTGAATGGTAGTCGCCGACCACGGTGGTATTGATGTTGCCGAAGCGATCGACTTGCGCGGCGCCGAGGAAGCCGACGTCGATGCGCCCGCCCTGCAGCCAGTAGCGAAAGATCTCACCGGTGGGGACGACAGTGTCAGCAGTTTCCGCCAACTCACCGTCACCAATGGACAGCGGCAGCACACTGGGCTTGGCACCGATCGGGCCGGATTCGTAGATCAGCACGACATCAGGCGACGATGTCAGGCGTGCCAGGTTGGCGGCTTTGGAAGGCAGGCCGATGCCGACGAAACACACCGAACCGTTTTTCAGGCGGCGGGCGGCAGCGACGGTCATCATTTCATTGGTGGTGTAAGTCATTACTTGGCCTCCGAAGCAGCGGCCAGCTTGGCCTGGAACTCGCTGAAGTCAGCGCTACCGTGGATGTATTCGTTGATCCATGCGGTGAAAGTCTCACGGTCACGGGCGATCGGATCCCAGGCCTGGTAAAAGCGGTTGTCCCGCTCGTTGTACCCATGGGCGTAGGACGGATGCGCACCGCCCGGTACGTGGCAGACCGCGCTGAGCGCCCAGGTGGGCAGCACGCAGGAGTTCATCGGCGCGTTCAGGTCGTCGACGATTTCTTCAACGGTGACGATGCAACGCTTGGCTGCCAGCGCGGCTTCTTTCTGCACCCCAAGAATACCCCAGAGCAATACGTTGCCCTTGCGATCGGCTTTCTGTGCATGGATCACGGTGATGTCCGGGCGTACCGAAGGCACCGCGGCCAATACTTCGCCAGTGAAGGGGCAAGTGACCGTCTTGATCAGCGGATTGACCTTGGGCAAGTCGGAGCCGGCGTAGGCGCGCAGCACTGCGAAAGGCAGCCCGGAGGCGCCGGCAACGTAGGCGTTGGCCAGGTCGGCATGGCTGTGTTCTTCGATTTCCAGCGGGTGTGGCCACTGCTTCTCGACCGCGTCACGCAAACGGTGCAGCGAGCCAACACCAGGGTTGCCGCCCCAGGAGAAAATCAGCTTGCGCGCGCATCCGGCTCCGATCAACTGGTCGTAGATCAGGTCAGGTGTCATCCGTACCAGCGTCAGGTCTTTCTTGCCCTGGCGAATGATTTCGTGACCCGCCGCCGTAGGGATCAGGTGAGTGAAGCCTTCGAGTGCGACGGTATCGCCGTCGTTTACGAATTGCTTCACTGCTTCGTGCAGCGAAAGGATTTCAGCCATGGGGCAGGCTCCCGTTTTGTAATGAACCGACAGTGGATGAAAAGGGCGCGATGCGCAGCGCCGGAGTCACTGAAGAGTAAGCCTGCGCAATGGGCCAAACAATCCGATAATCGACTGAGTGTTCGTTTATCGAACAGATTGTTGTTCGGCTATCGTTTGCGCGGCCCGCTAAAGATCGCCGCCTGCGGCAGCTCCTGCCGGACTTCGCGCACACGTAGAAGCTGCCGCAGGCGGCGATCTTTAGCGGGCCGCAACCCGGTTCAGGTCGCATCCGCATGACTGACCATGCCCTTGATCACCACCGCCGCCGTCGCCAATGCCGCCGGTATCACCAGCGCCGTCAGCACCTGCTCGAAGTTCCAGCCCAGGCCCAGCAACGTCGCACCCATCCATGCGCCGAGAATCGCGCCGAAGCGACCAATACCCAGCATCCACGAGACGCCGGTCGCCCGCCCCTGTGTCGGGTAAAACCGCGCCGCCAGCGACGGCATGGCCGACTGCGCACCGTTAACGCACATCCCGGCCACCAGCACCAAGGTCGCCAACAGAGTGATGTTGCCCAGGCTCTGTCCCACCGCGTAGGCAAACACCCCGGCCAGCAGGTAGAAAGTGCCAATGACCTTGTGCGGATTGAAGCGATCCATCGCCCAGCCCACTCCTACGGCGCTCAATACCCCGCCGAACTGAAACAACGCGCCGATGAAGGCGGCCTGTTCCATGCTGGCGCCGCTATCGCGCATCAAGGTCGGTAACCAGCTGGTCAGCAGGTAGACAATCACCAGCCCCATGAAATAGGTGAGCCACAACAGCAACGTGCCGGTGCTGTAGGTACCGTTGAAGATCACCGCAAACACGTTGCGGGCTTTGACGGTTTTCTGTTCCGGCACACTGAAGCTTGCAGCCTGGGCGACAACGACCGGGTCGATGGGCGCCAGGGTCTTGCGCACTTTATCGGTGCCGCGATTGCGTACCACCAGGTAACGCGCCGATTCCGGTAACCAGAACAACAAGACAACGGCGAGGATCAGCGGCAGGACCCCGCCAATCAACAACAGGCTGTGCCAGCCGAACATGGGGATCAGCTTGGCCGAGATGAACCCGCCGCCCGCCATGCCCAGGTTGAAACCGCAGAACATACTGGTCACCAGCAAGGATTTTTTGCGCTCCGGGGTGTACTCCGACAGCAGTGTGGTCGCGTTAGGCATCCCGGCACCCAGGCCCAGGCCCGTGAGAAACCGCAATACCAGCAGTTGGTCGACGTTGGTGCTGTAGGCCGACGCGAGGCTGAATGCGCCGAACAGCACCACCGCACCGACCAGCACTACTTTGCGTCCGAAGCGGTCAGCCAGCGGGCCGGAGCCCAATGCGCCAAACACCATGCCGATCAGCGCGGCACTCATTACCGGGCCGAGGCTGGCCCGATCGATCCCCCAGTCCTGGGACAGGGCCGGCGCGATGAAACCCATGGCCGCCGTGTCAAGGCCATCGAGGAAGACAATCAGGAAACACAGGATCACCACTCGCCACTGGTAGCGTGAAATGGGTTGGGCATTGATGAAGGACTGCACGTCGAGGCAGTTACCTACAACAGACTGGGGCTGGTTCATTATTTTTATTCCACGCAAGAACGCAGTCGAACAGGTGCCAGCCTTGTGCTGGCGCTGCGGCGACATTAATGATCCCGGGGAAACAGCGTCAATTCGATAAACGCGAGTCTGTGCGTTTATCGAACACTTCGCAGCTGTGGGCTAGGCAAAGAGCTGACTGCTGAGGTCGCGGCTGGCACTGAGCAGGCCAGGCAGGAATCGCTGTTCGAGTTCGTTGCGACTGACCCGGCCAGCGTGGGTGCTGACGTTTAATGCCGCCACCACCTGCCCGGAGGCGTCATACACGGGAACGGCGATCGAGCGCAGGCCTTGTTCGAGTTCCTGGTCGACGATGCACCAGCCCTGTTGCCGTACCTCTTGCAAACATTCGAGCAAGGCTTCGGGGGTGTGCAGGGTGCGGCTGGTCTTGGCCTGTAACTCGGCGTGATCGAGGTACTCGCGCAGCGAAGTGTCGTCCAGTGCGGCCAACAGGATTCTGCCCATCGAGGTGCAATAGGCGGGAAGCCGCCCGCCCACCGAGAGGTCGACCGAGATCAGCCGTTGGGTGGTCGCCGAGCGCGCGATGTACAAAATGTCATCGCCCTCCAGCGTGGCCATGTTGCAGGCCTCGTGCAGTTGCTCGCTCATGCGGTCCAGATATGGCTGGGCGGAGACCGCCAGCGGCGTGGATGACAGGTAGGCATGGCCGAGCGTCAGGACTTTGGGTAGCAGTGAATAGGTGCGCCCGTCCGTGGTGGCGTAGCCGAGCTTGATCAGCGTGTGCAGGCAACGTCGCACTGCAGCGCGAGGTATTTCCGTGCGGTGGCTGATTTGGGCAATGGTCAGGTGGCGCTTGCGCTCCTGGAAGGCCTGCACAACCGCCAGGCCGCGGGCCAGCGACGTCATGAAATCCGGGTCACCGGTCAGCGCCTGGATGCGTTTGGCGGGAGACGCGACTATGGGCGGCGCCACTGAAGCGAAGGAGTTGCGCATTTGGTCGTTCATATCAGGTCCTTTTCCCACACGATTCGGGAGCCATTACAAGCGGCTCCGGTACGGTGCACAAGAGACACCGGTCAACATCGGGCGATTATCGAACCATCAACCGATTATCGCAAACCTCTGCCGGTCACACAGCTGACGAGCCCCGGGAGTTTTCCTGGAACGGAACTCTCGTACAACTAAGGCTGGGCAATTGCCTGCGAACTTGCCGGCTACAATGGCGTCAGAAAGACAGCGTCACAAAATACATACCCTGAACGGCCTAGTTCAGGGTAAAACTTATGTGGTATTAAACAAACTTTGCGCAATATCTTGTTTTAACGGTTTAGAGATAGTGTTCTCCGAAACGGCCGCTATAATACAATTCAATGGCGACTCGGCTACTCACCTGCCGAGTCCACCATTGGGTGGCGCAATGTTCCATTGTCGCCCCCAGCAGCAAGCGCCTGCCGCTGATCACTGGATTCAACGCCAATGCGCTCGCTGAAACTGGAGACTGATGCTACGTCAGCTGTTTATCTCTGGTGCCGTGGCCGCCTGTAACCCGTATTGAATGCTCTCGCCAACGAAAACCTCCCGGGTTGACGCCGACTGCACTCGATACCGCTGTGCAGTGCGTTTCACCAGAATCAATCTCAACTCATACAGGTAGCACTGTGACGAAAGACGAACTGCGCGCGGAACTTGAGCGCCAGGAACAACGTTACAAGGAAGTTTACGGCGGGGAAGTCACCACCTACGCCGCACAGCCCGAACCGGAACGTAAACCCTGGCGTAAACGCGCCACCGTTCAGGATCAGGCGTTCAGCCAGGAACTGCAAAAGATGGAAAAGGAACTCAAAGCCGAAGAGCCATGAATCGCCGGGCTTTGATCTTTCCAGGGGTCTGGATGCGGGCCTGCTAAAAGCGGCTTGAGTCGATGATGCCTTCGCGCCCGCTACGAGCGGGCAGCGGCTACCTTGTCCACCGGATGAGGTGACAGGTTCATTTCTGACCCTTATTTCAGAAATTTCCTACGGGTGTTCATATTTTTCCGGTTGCTCGGAGAAACCCTGTGTGTGCAGCCTTTACCTTAAGATTCAACGACCTGCAAAACCCGCCGAGGCACCGCTAAGCGCAAACTAAATCGTTGAAGAATGTTACCGATGAGCAGCTAGTGCATCGATTTCCATCCTTTTCTGGCATAATCGCGCCCCCTTACGACCGGGTCAGAAAACCTTCATGATCGATTTATTCAGCGGACTGGATGCTTGGGTGCTCGTGAGCCTCTTGCTCGCCCTGGCCTTTGTCCTCGCCTTCGAGTTCATCAACGGCTTTCATGACACCGCTAACGCGGTGGCCACCGTTATTTACACCAAAGCCATGCCGCCCCATCTGGCGGTGTTCTTTTCCGGTGTGTTCAACTTTCTCGGCGTGCTGCTGGGCGGTGTCGGCGTGGCGTATGCCATCGTCCATCTGCTGCCGGTAGAACTGCTGATCAATGTGAACACCGGTCACGGGCTGGCCATGGTGTTCTCGCTGCTTGCCGCAGCCATCACCTGGAACCTGGGCACCTGGTACTTCGGCATCCCGGCCTCCAGCTCCCACACGTTGATCGGTTCGATCCTCGGTGTCGGCCTGGCCAACGCCCTGATCAACGACATTCCGCTGGCAGACGGTGTGAACTGGCAGAAAGCGATCGACATCGCCGCCTCCCTCGTCTTCTCGCCAATGGCCGGTTTCCTGATCGCCGCACTGATTCTGATCGGCCTGAAATGGTGGCGCCCGCTGTCGAAAATGCACAAGACGCCGGAACAGCGCCGCAAGATCGACGACAAAAAACACCCGCCTTTCTGGAACCGCCTGGTCCTGGTTATTTCGGCCATGGCCGTAAGCTTCGTGCACGGTTCCAACGACGGCCAGAAAGGTATCGGCCTGATCATGCTGGTGCTGATCGGTATCGTCCCGGCGCAATTCGTACTCGACCTGGGCAGCACCACTTACCAGATCGAACGGACTCGCGACGCGACCCTGCATTTGAGCCAGTTCTACAAGCGCAATGCCGATACCCTGGGCGAGTTCCTGGCCCTGGGCAAGAGCGTGGAAGGCGATCTGCCGGAGAAATTCCGGTGCAACCCGCAACAGACCGAACCGACCATCACCGCCCTGCTCGGCACTTTGAAAGGTGTTTCCGACTACCACTCGCTGCCGTCGGACAGTCGCATCGAAGTACGTCGCTACCTGCTCTGCCTGGATGACACGGCGAAGAAAGTCAGCAAATTGCCTGGCCTGGCCGCCCGTGAAAAGGCCGACCTGGACAAGCTGCGCAAGGACTTGACCACCACCACCGAATACGCCCCGTTCTGGGTCATCCTGGCGGTCGCCCTGGCGCTGGGCCTGGGCACCATGGTTGGCTGGAAGCGCGTGGTACTGACCATCGGCGAGAAAATCGGCAAGCAGGGCATGACCTATTCCCAGGGCATGTCGGCGCAGATCACCACCGCGAGCCTGATCGGCATGGCAAACATCTTCAGCCTGCCGGTTTCCACCACTCACGTGCTGTCCTCGGGCGTGGCCGGTACCATGGTCGCGAACAAGAGTGGCCTGCAAGGCGGCACCGTGAAAACCATCCTGCTGGCCTGGGTGTTGACCCTGCCGGCAACGGTAGGCTTGTCGGCCGGCCTGTTCTGGCTGGCGTCGAAGGCGCTGGGTAGCTGATAGTCAGCGGCACAAAAAAGGCGCGTCCCGTGAGGTTCGCGCCTTTTTTATGCCTGCAAACAACCATCAACCCTACGTAGCCCCGGCCGTTTCGCGGGCAAAAAAAAGGGCAACCGAAGTTGCCCAAAATGCCTTGCGTGCTCATTTTTTCCAGAAAGACCTACGGTTTTTTCCGTTTGTGCGAGTCTTTCCAGATGAAAAATCCAAACCCTGCAAAAAACAGAACCATGAGGCCGACTGTCAGCACTCCGGCGATCACCACGTTGTCGAAAAACATGACTGGCCTCCAGCACTTGCCCTGTTGCGATAGGGCTAAGTTAACCAATCGGGCAGGAGAGAAAATTGACCGGGATCAATGTCGCCCGAGACTGGGCGTAAAGGAGAGGCAAAACTGACCTGCATCAAACAATGCAGGGGGGCTTAACGCTTTTTCGGTTTGTTCTTCGGCTTCTTCTTGGGTTTTCCCAAAGGCATAGCCTGCTCGAATGCCTGGCGCACTTCATTCAGGCGCTTCTCGTTGAGGTCATGAACCCGCTTGGCGCGTTCAGTGTTGAGATCGATCAGTTTGTCGTCCTGGCTCATGTCTTCAATACATCGCATCGTTTAAAGGTGCTGCGCTTGCACGCATGTTCGCGCCAATAATGGAGCCTGACGACGACGCTGACCAGTACTGGCATCAGATCTCGATATCGACCCACAAACCCTGCCTCGGCTCGTCTTCGATCAACGGCGCCACTGGCACCGTGTTGTCCGCGTTCAACTCATAGCCGGGAATCGGCAAATGCTGATCAGATTGGCCATCGGCTTCTCGCCGACGCTTTTCTCGCTGCTGCTGACGGCGCTGTTCTTCGCGCAGCTGAAATGCTGCTTCCTCGGCGTCGCGCTGCTGCAGGTCGATCGTGCTGTCGCTGGAGGTCTGCTGTACCGGGGTCACGGGCGCGATGTCCGGGCGCTGGCGAACCGGGTCCTGCTGTGAAGTGATCGGCACGGCACTCAATGGGAGCATCGGTGGCAGCATGATTTTTGTTCTCCTGTCAGCAGGCTGTCGGCTGCGGGGACCGCGACTTGAGCCAGCTCACGCAAACTGTGACCCGGTTGGCACTTGCGCGGTGGCGGCGGGCTTGGGCGATTGGACTGTCATTTATCGGACAACGCCTGAGCCAGACGTTCCACCAGGATCAAAAGATCGCCGCTTCCGTCAGCGCCTGCACGCGTTATCCTTTGGCCTGGAGCCCTCATTCCGTTAAGATAGCCCGCTTTTTCAAGGTGGGAGTCAGGCAGCATGGCGCAGCAGTATCAACCGGGGCAACGCTGGATTAGTGACAGCGAAGCCGAGCTGGGTTTGGGCACCGTTCTGGCACAGGACGGCCGCTTGTTGACCGTGCTCTATCCGGCCACTGGCGATACCCGCCAGTACGCGCTACGGAATGCGCCCCTCACCCGCGTGAGGTTTTCTCCGGGTGACTCGATCACTCACTTCGAAGGCTGGAAACTGACCGTACAGGAAGTCGACGATGTCGACGGCCTGCTGGTCTACCACGGCCTCAACGCGCAGAACGAAACCGTCACCCTGCCGGAAACCCAGCTGTCGAACTTCATTCAGTTCCGCCTGGCCAGCGACCGTCTGTTCGCCGGGCAGATCGACCCGCTGGCCTGGTTCTCCCTGCGCTACCACACGCTGGAACACACCAGCCGTCAGCTGCAGTCCTCTTTGTGGGGCCTGGGCGGCGTTCGGGCGCAACCAATCGCCCACCAATTGCACATTGCCCGCGAAGTCGCTGACCGCATCGCCCCTCGGGTTCTGCTGGCGGACGAAGTAGGCCTGGGTAAAACCATCGAAGCCGGCCTGGTGATCCATCGCCAATTGCTCTCGGGTCGCGCCAGCCGCGTGCTGATCCTGGTTCCGGAAAACCTGCAGCACCAGTGGCTGGTAGAGATGCGTCGCCGTTTCAACCTGCAGGTCGCGCTGTTCGACGAAGAACGCTTTATCGAAAGCGATGCGACCAACCCGTTCGAAGACACCCAGCTGGCATTGGTTGCGCTTGAGTGGCTGGTGGACGACGAAAAAGCCCAGGACGCGCTGTTTGCTGCCGGCTGGGACCTGCTGGTGGTCGATGAAGCGCACCACCTGGTCTGGCACGAAGAAAAGGCCAGCCCTGAGTATTCCCTGGTCGAGCAACTGGCCGAAGTCATTCCCGGCGTCCTGTTGCTGACCGCCACCCCGGAACAACTCGGCCAGGACAGCCACTTCGCACGTCTGCGCCTGCTCGATCCGAACCGTTTCCACGACTTGCACGCCTTCCGCGCCGAGAGCGAAAACTACCGCCCGGTGGCCGAAGCCGTTCAGGAGCTGCTGGACCAGGGCCGTCTGTCGCCTGAAGCGCACAAGACCATCCACGGTTTCCTCGGTAATGAAGGCGAAGCGCTGCTGGCTGCGGTCAACGATGGCGACACCGAAGCCAGTGCGCGCCTGGTTCGCGAACTGCTGGACCGCCATGGCACCGGACGCGTGCTGTTCCGTAACACCCGCGCCGCCGTGCAGGGGTTCCCGGAACGCAAACTGCACCCGTATCCGCTGCCGTGCCCGGACGAATACCTCGAGCTGCCCCTGGGCGATCACGCCGAGCTGTACCCGGAAGTGAGCTTCCAGGCCCAGCCGGATGCCAATGAAGAAGAGCGCTGGTGGAAGTTCGACCCACGTGTCGAGTGGCTGATCGATCAACTGAAGATGCTAAAGCGCACCAAGGTTCTGGTGATCTGTGCCCACGCCGAAACCGCGATGGATCTGGAGGACGCCCTGCGCGTGCGTTCCGGCATCCCGGCGACGGTGTTCCACGAAGGCATGAACATCCTTGAGCGTGACCGCGCCGCCGCCTATTTCGCCGACGAGGAATTTGGTGCCCAAGTCCTGATCTGCTCGGAAATCGGCAGTGAAGGTCGCAACTTCCAGTTCTCGCATCACCTGGTGCTGTTCGACCTGCCTGCGCACCCGGACCTGCTGGAGCAACGCATCGGTCGTCTCGACCGGATCGGCCAGAAGCACATTATCGAGCTGCACGTGCCCTACCTGGAAACCAGTCCGCAGGAGCGTCTGTTCCAGTGGTACCACGAGGCCCTGAACGCGTTCCTCAACACCTGCCCGACCGGCAACGCGCTGCAGCATCAGTTCGGCTCGCGCCTGCTGCCGTTGCTGGAAAATGCCGACGACGGCGAGTGGCAAGCGTTGATCGACGAAGCCCGCGCCGAGCGCGAGCGCCTGGAAGCCGAGCTGCACACCGGCCGCGACCGCTTGCTGGAGCTCAACTCCGGCGGTGCCGGCGAAGGTGATGCACTGGTCGAGGATATTCTTGAGCAAGACGATCAGTTCGCCCTGCCGATCTACATGGAAACCCTGTTCGACGCCTTCGGCATCGACAGCGAAGACCATTCGGAAAACGCGCTGATCCTCAAGCCGAGTGAAAAAATGCTCGACGCCAGCTTCCCGCTGGGCGACGACGAAGGCGTTACCATCACCTACGACCGCAACCAGGCGCTGTCTCGCGAAGACATGCAATTCATCACCTGGGAACACCCGATGGTCCAGGGTGGCATGGACCTGGTGCTGTCCGGCTCGATGGGCAATACCGCCGTGGCGCTGATCAAGAACAAGGCGCTCAAACCTGGCACCGTGTTGCTGGAACTGCTCTACGTCAGCGAAGTGGTGGCGCCGCGCTCACTGCAGCTGGGGCGCTATCTGCCGCCAGCCGCCCTGCGCTGCCTGCTCGATGCCAACGGCAACGACCTGTCGGCTCGCGTAGCGTTCGAAACCCTCAACGACCAGCTCGAAAGCGTTCCTCGGGCCAGCGCCAACAAGTTCATCCAGGCCCAGCGTGACCAGCTGACGCCACGGATCAACGCCGGTGAAGAAAAGATCTTCCCGCGCCATGCCGAGCGCGTCGCCGAAGCCCAGCGCCGCCTGGCCGCCGACACCGACGAGGAACTGGCACGCCTGACCGCCCTGCAAGCGGTCAACCCGACGGTACGCGACAGCGAACTGGTCGCACTGCGCAAACAACGCGAGCAAGGCCTGGCCATGCTCGACAAGGCTGCGTTGCGACTGGAAGCGATTCGGGTGCTGGTGGCGGGGTAAGCCCTCTGGCGCTTTTTTTGTAGGAGCGAGCTTGCTCGCGAAGAACTCATAGACACCGCGTTTACCAGGCTTCACGCGTTATCGTTGAGTTTTTTCGCGAGCAAGCTCGCTCCTGCAAAAGTCGATGCTCGCGCCGGTGATGCCCTGCTCGTGATTGCAATTACGCAGTCGCCGCCGAAACCCCAGGCTCGACCACAGCCACCAACCCATCCTTCATCCGCTTCGCATCCCGCACAAAACACCGCGAAGCCATGAATAGAAACACCATGGTGAAAAACAGCGCCACCGGTATCAGGTACATCGCGTCGTGCAGGCCTACCGCCTTGAACGCTTCGGTCATCTGCCCGGCGCCAGCCGCCAGCATCGCCGTGTGGGCGAAGTGATCGGACAGCCCACCGACCACCACCGGCCCCAATCCGCCGCCGAGCAGGTACAAGCCGGCAAAAAACAGCGCCATGGCCGTTGCCCGCAAGCGCGGCTCGACCACGTCCTGGATAGCGGTGTAGACGCAGGTGTAGAAGTTGTAGGCAAACAGCCAGCCCAGGCTGAATACCCCGACAAACAGTCCGATCTCGATTCGCCCGGCGTGCAGGGCCCAGGCAGTGCATACGGTCGAGACAATCAGGCTGAAGGCTGCAAACAGCAGCCGCCCATTGGCGACCCGCTGGTGGATCTTGTCAGCGACCAACCCGCCCAGGGTCAGGCCGAACAACCCGGTGACACCGACAATCACCCCGGTCGCCACCGCAGCGTCATGCAGTGGCATCAGGAAGTAGCGTTGCAGCATCGGCACCAGGAATGAGTTACAGGCATAAGTTGCGAAGTTGAAGCACAACCCTGCCATCACCAGCCACAGGAACGTCGGCACGGCCAATACCCGACGGATTGGCCGCTCGACGCGCTCCTGGGACACCTGCACGCTTTCCGCGGCACCACGCTTGGGTTCCTTGATGAAAAACATGAACACCGCCAGAACCAGGCCCGGCACTGCGGCAATGAAAAACGGCGCACGCCAGCTGTCGAAGGTCTTGACCATCCAGCCGATGGTGAAGAAAGCCAGCAACAGACCCAGTGGCAGGCCCAGCATGAAGATACCCATCGCCCGGGCACGCCGGTGCGCCGGGAACAGGTCGCCGATCAACGAATTGGCCGCCGGTGCATAACTGGCTTCGCCAATACCAACACCCATACGCACGAGCAAAAACGTCCAGAAACTGCCGACCAGGCCATTGACCGCTGTCAGCCCGCTCCAGGCCGCCAGCCCCCACCCCATCAACTTGGCCCGTGAACCGGTATCGGCCATTCGCCCAAGGGGCAGGCCGGCGATTGCATAGACGATGGTAAATGCCGTACCGATGATCCCCAGCTGAAAATCACTCAAGTGCCATTCCATGCGAATGGGCTCGATGATGATGGCCGGGATGGTGCGGTCGAAAAAGTTGAACAGGTTGGCCAGGAACAACAGGAACAGAATGCGCCACGCATTCGCCGCTTGGGTCGAGTTCTGCATGCTTCCGTCTCTTTTATTGTTATGGGGCTTAACTGCCCCCGGAACATGCAATCTAGTCACGCCTGCACAAGCTGTCTGTAATTATTCGTTAAGCTGATAGGCGGCCATGAAGAGCCCAATGCCCGCGCGATTTGATTATTGCCAAACGCTCTAATACTCATTCCAAATCGATTGACGCCAAACTGCCACCACGGCTTGCGCTTCCGCCGTGCGCTCTATACTCCAAGGCAACCCGCCTGCAGCAGTGGCGGCAGCCAGGATGACGACAAACGGGAAATGCTATGGAATGGCTTGGTTTGCCTTTCATTACCGGCCTACCAGACAGTGGACAGGTAATCCTGAGTTGCACCCACAATCCGTTTCTAGTGCTGCTGGCATACGTGGTTGCGTGCGTTGGCAGCTTTGCCATGCTGGACATGGCCGAACGGGTGGATCATGCACAGAAGGCGGAATCCCGGCGCCTGTGGAGCCTGACAGGAACTGCCTGCCTGGCAGGTGGAATCTGGGCCATGCACTTCATTGGCATGCTCGCGTTTCAAGCGCCTGTCGAGATCCATTACGCCCTGCCCATTACCCTCGCCTCCCTGCTGATTGCCCTGCTCGCTTCATGGCTGGTGATGCTCACCCTCAGCCAGGCGCAACAAACCCTGTGGCGTTACGTAGGAGCCTCGGTGTGCATTGGCCTGGGCATCGCCGCCATGCATTACGTCGGCATGGGTGCCATGCGCTCCGAAGCCGCCGCTTACTTCGAGCCGACGCTGTTCACACTGTCTGTGCTAATCGCCATGCTGGCCGGCCTTGCCGCCCTGCTGATCGCCCGGCAGTTGCGCGGCGGCATGGGCCTGCCCCATCAACTGAAGAAATACACCGCCAGCCTGGTGCTTGGCGCCGGTCTCTTCAGCATGCACTTCACCGGCATGGCCGCGTTCAATATGGTGCTGCCTGCAGGCAGTGCCCTGACGCCGCCTGGAGAAAACGATCACCTGCAACTGGGACTCACCGTGGCCGTCATGACGCTGCTGATCATCGGCAGCAGTATCAGCGCGGCCTTGGCCGACAAAAAGCTGCAGCACAAGGAGCACGACCTGCAACGGGTCAACGCCTTGCTCAGCCAACTCGACCAGGCACGGATGTCGTTGCAGCAGGTGGCGCATTACGACGCGCTGACCAACCTGGTCAACCGCCGCGGGTTCAACCAATTGTTCGCCGAGAAGCTCAGCGAAAAGACCAAGGAAGGCGGCATGCTCGCGGTAGTGTTCCTGGACATCGACCACTTCAAACGTATCAACGACAGCCTCGGCCATGACGCCGGCGACGAATTGCTCAAGGTCCTGGCCAGTCACATCAAGAGTTCGGTACGCAGCCATGAAGATGTGGTGGCACGCTTCGGCGGTGATGAGTTCTGCATTCTCATTGGGTTGCACGACCGTGAAGAAGCCCGGCAAATGGCCCAGCGCATCATGATGAAAATGAAGGAACCCATCGAGCTGGCGGGACGGCGCATGGTGATGACCACCAGCATTGGCATCAGCCTGTTTCCCGAAGATGGCAGCACCTGCGAAGAACTGTTGAAAAACGCCGACCTGGCGCTCTACCAGTCCAAGGGCAATGGCCGCAACGGCCTGAATTTCTTCAGCGCGAACCTGAAGACCCGTGCAACGCTGGAACTGCAACTGGAAGAAGAACTGCGTCACGCCCTGCGCGAGAACACCGGACTGATGCTGTATTACCAACCGATCTTCGACCTCAAGACCGGGCTGGTGAGCAAGCTCGAAGCCCTGGTGCGCTGGCAGCATCCGGTGCATGGCCTGCTCTCGCCAGAGCGGTTTATCACCATCGCCGAAGCCAACGGCCTGATTGCGGAACTGGACAACTGGGTGCTGCGCAAAGCCTGCGAAGACTTGAGTGAATTGTCCCGCCAGGGCTGCGAAGCACTCAGGATCGCGGTGAATTGTTCACCGCTGAACCTGGCGCGCGAGGAACTCGCCGATGAAATCGAACAGGCGTTGCGGGTCGCCGGTGTAGCCCCGCAACGGCTGGAACTGGAAGTCACGGAAAATGCGCTGATGGGCAACATCGCCAACACGCTGGTGTTGCTGCGCCAGATTCGTGCGCTGGGGGTATCCTTGTCGATCGACGACTTCGGCACCGGGTATTCCTCCCTCGCCTATCTCAAACGCCTGCCGCTCAACACCTTGAAGATAGATCGGTCATTTATCCAGGAGATTCCCGAGTCGACCCAGGACATGGAAATCGTCCAGGCGATCATTATCATGGCCCATACCCTGCACTTGCAGGTTGTCACCGAGGGCGTCGAAACGCTGGAGCAATACGAATTCCTGGAGCGCTACGGCTGTGATTTCGTCCAGGGCTACTTGCTCAGTCGCCCGGTTCCGCTGGCTGAACTGCGCCCCGTCCTTAACGAAATCAACCAGCGCCAGTATTCGAGCCCGGTCATTCCCTCGGGCCAGGCTCGCGGTACATCTGCACTAACGTCGACGGATCCTTTTCCAGGAAGCCCTTACTCCCGTGCAACCGCATCAATTGCGCGGCCAGTGCGCTGAGGGGTGTCGCGGCCCCCTGTTCGCGGGATAATTTCACGGCGGTGTCGAGATCCTTGAGCAGTGTGCGAACGTGCCATTTCACCGGTTCGAAACGGTTGTCGGCCATTTGCGGCGCAAGGATCTGCAACGGCTTCGAATCGGCGAACCCCCCTGCCAGCGCCTCGGCAATCAGGCTGGCATTAACGCCGGATTGCTCGGCCAAGGCCACCACCTCGGCAATGACCAATGCATTGCAGGCAACGATCATCTGGTTGCAGGCCTTGGTCACCTGCCCCGCGCCGACGCCCCCCATGTGGGTCACCCGCTGGCCGATGCTCAGCAATGCAGTCCTGACCCGTTCAAGGTCTGATGCCGCGCCGCCGACCATGATCGCCAGCGACCCCGCTTCGGCGCCCACCACGCCACCAGACACTGGCGCGTCCAGCCATTGCATGCCCCTTGATGCGTTCAACGCAGCGGCCATTTCCCTGGTGGCCGCAGGCTCGAGGCTGGAAAAGTCCACCAGCAACTGGCCGTTTCTCGCACCCTCGGCGATGCCTGCCGCGCCAAACACCACTTCGCGCACCACTGCAGTATCCGCCAGGCAAAGCATGACCACGTCCGCGTGCGCACACAGCTCGGCCGGCGTCGAAACCTGTCGCGCCCCGGCCTCGACCAGCGGCAAGCACTTGTCCGGATTGCGATTCCACACAGTCAACGCAAAGCCCGCCGCCATCAATCGTCGGCACATCGGCAAGCCCATCAGGCCGATACCGGCAAATCCCAAGGAAGGTAAAGTTGCCACGGGTGGTTCCTCCAATTGAACAGGGGTAAAAAAGCCTGGTGTGCTCGAACCGGGCCAACATCTGGAAACAATTAAATCGACCAATGGCGGGTCAGCCAACTGTTCCCGTTACGTGCGCGTCACCCTCTCCACGCGTTCGATGTGGCCTTTCTCCACGGCAACATGCCATCACGCTACGGGCCTACACACTTTCCAGCAAGCAGCTCATGCACCAATAAAGCGCAGAGGTTTATTCGCCCGCCCTTTCCTGGATCAGAATCCACGGCGAAACCACCACGGCCCACAGCTCTGGATCTCGCTCGAAAAGATCCAGCGCCCGCGATTCAGAGAGCTTGGCGAGTTTGTCGGCGGCCAGCCAGGCAGCCACTTTCTCACCTTCGTCAACCGCCACCGCCTCGGCCGCGGCGATCAAATCCAGAGCCGGGTCGACCCATAACAGGGCACCCTTGGCGAAGAAGGGTTCAAGCTCTTTCCAGGTAATAGATGCGGTCTCACCAAGCAGCTTGGCATAGAGGGTGCTAGGTTCTTGATTCATGGGTTCTGTCCGGAAAAGAAATCGACGCGAATGATAAACGTCGATGGTCTGGCAGCAAAACCCGGATGCAATTTGCTTCACCGATTGAAAACCGCAGGAAAGCCAAGGAATGCAGGTGAATCAAGCTATTAGCCAGCTAACATCCCGCCGCGATTCTGTATTTTTCTTTCAATTAAGCGACACCCTCTGGTTTTGCCCCCCGGCGCTGCCTTCCCAGGCTGACAATCGGCGCTCTACACTGTACCGGTACAGTTGTCGGGGGCATTTCCGGAGGGTATCGACGATATCTGACCCGGTTCTGCTGCTACGGCGCCAGGACTATAAAAACTACAACAGTAAGAGTGGAGCACTATGACTAAGGCTACTAAGCAGATTTCCAAACTGTTTGCCGCTATGGTTCTGGCCGGGGTTGCCAGCCATTCGTTCGCAGCTGACACCATCAAGATCGGCATTGCCGGCCCTAAGACCGGTCCTGTAGCCCAGTACGGCGACATGCAGTTCAGTGGCGCCAAAATGGCCATCGAGCAGATCAACGCCAAAGGCGGCGTAGACGGCAAGAAACTCGAAGCCGTTGAATACGATGACGCCTGTGATCCAAAACAAGCGGTAGCGGTAGCGAACAAGGTCGTCAACGACGGCGTCAAGTTCGTAGTCGGCCACCTGTGCTCCAGCTCCACTCAACCGGCTTCGGACATCTACGAAGACGAAGGCGTGATCATGATCACTCCGGCCGCCACCAGCCCGGACATCACCTCCCGTGGTTACAAGATGGTGTTCCGCACCATCGGTCTCGACAGCGCCCAGGGCCCTGCAGCCGGTAACTACATTGCCGATCACGTGAAGCCGAAAATCGTTGCCGTCCTGCACGACAAACAGCAATACGGTGAAGGCATCGCTACCGCCGTGAAACAAACCCTCGAGAAGAAAGGCACCAAGGTGGCCGTGTTCGAAGGCATCAATGCCGGCGACAAGGATTTCTCCTCGATGATCGCCAAGCTCAAGCAAGCCAACGTCGACTTCGTTTACTACGGTGGCTACCACCCGGAGCTGGGCCTGATCCTGCGTCAAGCCTCGGAAAAAGGCCTGAAAGCCAAGTTCATGGGTCCGGAAGGCGTGGGTAACGACTCCATTTCGCAGATCGCCAAGGACGCGTCCGAAGGCCTGCTAGTCACCCTGCCGAAATCCTTCGACCAGGACCCTGCCAACATTGCCCTGGCTGACGCGTTCAAAGCCAAGAAAGAAGATCCGAGCGGTCCGTTCGTGTTCCCTTCCTACTCGGCTGTTGAAGTCATTGTCGGTGGCATCACTGCCGCCAAGAGCGAAGACCCGGCAAAAGTGGCTGAAGCCATTCACGCTGGCACTTTCAAAACCCCGACTGGCGACCTGAGCTTCGACGCCAAGGGCGACCTGAAAGACTTCAAATTTGTGGTTTACGAGTGGCACTTCGGCAAACCTAAAACTGAAGCTTCGCCTCAGTAAGGCCTTGCCTGACTGACTGCCCACAAAGCCCACGGCGTGCCGTGGGCTTTGTTTTACGAATGTACTGGGCCGCGCTTGCGTGATCCGCAAGTCTCCCCACCTGAAAATCTCAAAACCGTCATCAGCGGTTCGCTGGCAAACCCCGAATTCGAAGTGGATGCAGATCCGCGGGATCGGGCGGGAAAATGACTCCACCAGTGAAATGCGTATCAGGTTTTTAGGAGCGCTGTAATGCCTGACATCTATCACTTTTTCCAACAGCTGGTTAACGGCCTCACCGTTGGCAGCACGTATGCCCTGATCGCCATCGGCTATACGATGGTTTACGGCATCATTGGAATGATCAACTTCGCCCACGGCGAGGTGTACATGATTGGCTCCTACGTGGCGTTCATCGCCATCGCAGGCCTGGCCATGATGGGACTCGACAGCGTCCCGCTGCTGATGACTGCCGGTTTCATCGCGAGCATCGTCGTCTGCAGTGCCTACGGTTACAGCATCGAACGGATTGCCTATCGCCCATTGCGTGGCAGCAACCGTCTGATTCCGCTGATCTCGGCCATCGGCATGTCGATCTTCCTGCAGAACACCGTTCTGCTGTCGCAAGACTCCAAGGACAAATCCATCCCCAACCTGATCCCCGGGAATCTCTCATTCGGGCCAGGTGGTGCACATGAAGTGCTGATTTCGTACATGCAGATCGTCGTGTTCGTGGTGACCCTGGTCGCCATGCTCGGCCTGACGATGTTCATCTCCCGTTCCCGACTGGGTCGCGCCTGCCGCGCCTGCGCCGAAGACATCAAGATGGCCAACCTGCTGGGTATCAACACCAACAACATCATTGCCCTGACCTTCGTCATCGGTGCGGCGCTGGCAGCCATTGCAGCCGTGTTGTTGAGCATGCAATACGGCGTGATCAACCCGAACGCCGGCTTCCTCGTTGGCCTCAAGGCCTTTACCGCTGCGGTACTTGGCGGCATCGGCAGCATTCCCGGCGCCATGCTCGGCGGACTGGTGCTTGGGGTGGCGGAAGCCTTTGGTGCCGATATCTTCGGCGACCAGTACAAGGACGTCGTGGCTTTCGGCTTGTTGGTTCTGGTTCTGTTGTTCCGGCCGACCGGCATCCTGGGCCGTCCGGAGGTTGAAAAGGTATGACTAAGAATCTTAAGCAAGCGCTCTTCAGCGCGCTCCTGGTCTGGGCAGTTGCCTATCCGGTGCTCGGCCTCAAACTGACCATCGTCGGCATCAACCTGGAAGTCCACGGCACCAGCAACATGACCCTTGCAATCATCGCGATCTGCTCGGCACTCATGTTCCTGCGGGTGCTGTTCGACGACCCGATCAGCAAGGCCTGGAAATCCTCGCCGTCCATGCCCTTGATTCCGGCCAAGGCCAGCAACTTCCTGACCCTGCCGACCACTCAGCGCTGGATCATCATCGCTTTGATCATCGGTGCCCTGGTCTGGCCGTTCTTCGGCTCCCGTGGCGCGGTGGACATTGCGACCCTGATCCTGATCTACGTGATGCTGGGCCTGGGCCTGAACATCGTGGTCGGTCTCGCAGGCCTGCTCGACCTGGGTTACGTCGGTTTCTACGCCGTCGGTGCCTACAGCTATGCGCTGTTGTCGCACTACCTGGGCTGGAGCTTCTGGGTCTGCCTGCCGGTCGCCGGCCTGATGGCAGCCACCTTTGGCTTCCTGCTCGGCTTCCCGGTTCTGCGCTTGCGGGGTGATTACCTGGCGATCGTGACCCTGGGCTTCGGTGAGATCATCCGTCTGTTCCTGCGCAACCTCACGGACATCACTGGCGGCCCGAACGGCATCAGCAACATCGAGAAGCCCACGTTCTTCGGCCTGACCTTCGAACGCAAAGCGGCCGAAGGCATGCAGACGTTCCATGAGTACTTCGGGCTGCAATACAACTCGATCAACAAGGTAATTTTCCTCTACCTGGTTGCGCTGTTGCTGGCCCTGGCGGCCCTGTTCGTCATCAATCGCCTGTTGCGCATGCCAATCGGCCGTGCCTGGGAAGCGTTGCGTGAAGACGAGATCGCTTGCCGTGCACTCGGCCTCAACCCGACCGTCATCAAGTTGTCGGCCTTCACCCTGGGCGCCAGCTTCGCCGGTTTTGCCGGCAGTTTCTTTGCTGCCCGCCAGGGCCTGGTCACGCCCGAGTCATTCACCTTCATCGAGTCGGCGATCATCCTCGCCATCGTCGTTCTGGGTGGCATGGGCTCGCAGCTGGGGGTGATCCTGGCTGCCGTGGTGATGATCCTGCTGCCGGAAATGATGCGCGAATTCAGTGAATACCGCATGTTGATGTTCGGTGCCTTGATGGTGCTGATGATGATCTGGCGTCCTCAGGGTCTGCTGCCCATGCAACGTCCTCACATGGAGCTGCGCAAATGAGCCGCGAGATCCTGAAAGTCGAAAATCTGAGCATGCGCTTCGGCGGCTTGCTGGCGGTCAACGGCGTGGCCCTGACCGTCAAGGAAAAACAGGTCGTCGCCTTGATCGGCCCTAACGGCGCCGGCAAGACCACGGTGTTCAACTGCCTGACCGGCTTCTACAAGCCGAGCGGTGGCAGCATCCTGCTCGACGGCCAGGCGATCGAAGGCCTGGCCGGGCATGAGATCGCCCGTAAAGGCGTGGTGCGAACCTTCCAGAACGTGCGGTTGTTCAAGGACATGACGGCGGTCGAGAACCTCCTGATCGCCCAGCATCGTCACCTGAACACCAACTTCCTGGCCGGTCTGTTCAAGACCCCGGCGTTCCGCAAAAGCGAGCGCGAGGCGATGGAATTTGCCGAGTACTGGCTGGACAAGGTCAACCTCAGGGAATTCGCCAACCGAACGGCTGGCACGCTGGCCTACGGTCAGCAACGTCGCCTGGAAATCGCCCGCTGCATGATGACCCGCCCGCGGATCCTCATGCTCGACGAACCGGCTGCAGGCCTGAACCCCAAGGAAACCGAAGACCTAAAGGCGCTGATCGGCGTGTTGCGTGAAGAGCACAACGTCACCGTGCTGTTGATCGAACACGACATGAAGCTGGTGATGAGTATTTCCGACCACATTGTCGTCATCAACCAGGGCACTCCCCTGGCCGACGGCACGCCGGAACAGATCCGCGATAATCCTGAAGTGATCAAAGCCTACCTGGGGGAAGCGTAATGCTGCAGTTCGAAAACGTTTCCACCTTCTACGGCAAAATCCAGGCCTTGCACGGCGTCAATGTGGAAATCCGCCAGGGCGAAATCGTCACCCTGATTGGTGCCAACGGCGCCGGCAAGTCCACTTTGCTGATGACGTTGTGCGGTTCACCTCAAGCTCACAGTGGCAGTATTCGCTACATGGGCGAGGAACTGGTCGGGCAGACTTCAGCGCAGATCATGCGCAAGAGCATTGCAGTGGTACCGGAAGGCCGTCGAGTGTTTGCTCGCCTGACCGTGGAAGAAAACCTCGCCATGGGCGGATTCTTCACCGACAAGGGCGATTACCAGGAACAGATGGACAAGGTCCTCGGACTTTTCCCCCGCCTGAAGGAGCGCTTCAGTCAACGTGGCGGCACCATGTCCGGCGGCGAACAGCAGATGCTCGCCATCGGCCGCGCGCTGATGAGCAAGCCCAAGCTGCTGCTGCTGGACGAGCCGTCACTGGGTTTGGCACCGATCATCATCCAGCAGATCTTCGACATCATCGAACAGCTGCGCAAGGATGGCGTCACGGTTTTCCTGGTGGAGCAGAACGCCAACCAGGCGCTGAAAATCGCTGACCGAGCGTACGTTCTGGAGAACGGTCGGGTGGTGATGCAAGGCACTGGTGAAGCACTGCTGACCGATCCGAAAGTACGCGAGGCGTATCTGGGCGGCTAAGCACAATACCCTGTAGGAGCTGCCGGAGGCAGCTCCTACGTGGTTATATGCGATGCCTCAAAGCTTGTCCAACGCCTCACCACTGCGCTTGAACCACCCCATCAGATAGTCCGCCAGCACCTGCGTGCGTTTCGGCAAACCGCCCTGGTATGGATGCACCAGATACATGGGCATCCTGCGGGTCTGATAGTCACGCAACAACCAGCGCAAGCGCCCGTCGGCCAACTCCGTTTGCAATAAATACGACGGCAACCGCGCAATCCCCGCACCCGCCAGCGCCGCTTTCTTCAGCAGGCTGTAACGATTACTGGCGAACGGTCCCATCACTCGCACCCGCAGCAACTCGTGCTGCTGGTGATAGAGCCATTCTTCGCGACCGCTGTAATGGCTATTGAGCAGGCAGCGGTGCTCTGCCAGTGCCTGTGGTGTTGCGGGCTCACCATAGTGTTCAAGGTACACAGGGCTGGCGCAGGTCATCTCATGCCAGGCCAACAGCGGTCGGGCCACCAGCCGCTCGTCGTTACCGACCTCGGAGCGCACTGCAAGATCAAAACCCTCTCGGGATAAATCGCGGAATTCGTTACTCAGGTCCAGCTCGATTTGCACCTCTGGGTACTGTTGAGAGAATTCCAGCAACAACCCATCGAAAAAAGTTTCGCCCAGCGACACCGGCACAGTCATGCGCACTGGCCCGGCCATATCGTCCTTCAATCGCGCCAATGCCTGACGCGCCCTCTCCACTTGCACCACCAGTGCCTGGGCCTGGGGCAATAGCGCAGCGCCGGCCGCCGTCAAACTCAGGCGGCGGGTGGTGCGCTGCAGCAGGACTACGGAAAATCGGCTTTCCAGCAGGCTGATGCGCTTGGACAATTGCCCCTTGCTGCAACCCAGTTGCTGCGCAGCCAGGGTAAAACTTCCCGCCTCGATCAATACCGCGAACGCCGCGAGGTCATCCATTTCGCTCATGGATTGTTTCCTTTTGAAAACCAAAGGTTGCCTATTAGCACGCTTATCAGTGAAAAAAACCACCCCTAGACTGGAGCCTCGCTTAAACCACCCGGGGATCAAGGCATGAAAATTCTGTTGATAGGCGCAGGCGGCACCATCGGTTCAGCGGTCGACAAGGAGTTGTCGCAACGTCACGAAGTCATTCGCATCGGTCGTAACAGTGGCGATCTGCAGGTGGATATCAGCGACAGCGCCTCGATTCGCAAACTGTTCGAGCAGACCGGAAGATTTGACGCCCTGGTCTGTGCCGCTGGCAACGTGACATTCGCGCCGCTGGATGAGATGTCCGAGGAGAGTTTTGCACTGGGGCTGAAGGACAAACTGATGGGGCAGGTCAACCTGCTGTTGATCGGCCGCGAGTTCGCCAATGACGGCGCCTCGTTCACCTTCACCACTGGCGTGCTGAGCCATGACCCGATCCGCAGCGGCGCTTCGGCGGCCCTGGTCAACGGTGCGCTGGACAGCTTCGTACGCGCGGCGGCTATCGAATTGCCTCGCGGGTTACGCGTGAACTCCATCAGCCCGACCGTGCTGTTGGAGGCGATGGGCAGTTATGCGCCGTACTTCCGCGGGTACAAACCGGTTCCTGCGGCCGATGTGGCTTTGGCTTACGCCAAAAGCGTAGAAGGCTTGCAGACGGGTCAGACTTTTCACGTGGGCTGAGCGCCTGAGACAGTCTGTGGGAGGCTTGCCAGTGATCTGTGGGGCCTTGCCGGTGATCTTTGGGAGCAAGGCTTGCCCGCGATGGCGCCCTTGAGATCGCTATCGCCAGCAAGCTTTGCTCCCACAGTTGAGCCAGGTTGATCCAGGTTCAGGCAGTGGGAGCCAGGGGGAGGCCACTGCATCGCCGGGGTTGTGATGAGCGGTCAGGCTGCGTAACGTGGCAGCACTTGTCTGGAGAACCAAAGATGCGTGTTGCCCGTTCCCTTGTCCTCGTTGCCTTGCTTCCATTGTTTGCCGCGTGCCAGTTGTTCGATGGTCCGCGGCAAAGCGCCTCCCACGTGGGCCAGACCCGCATGCAGGGACAGTTGACGGCGGCGGATGGCAAGCTGGTGTTCCAGCCGTGCAATCAATCGAGCAGTTTTGTGGTCAACGACACCGGTGGCACCAGCGTGCTGCAGGAGGCTGCGACCCTGGCAGACAATCAGGGCAAGTTGTTTGCCGACGTGCGCGGGCGCATCGACGGCAACCGCCTCGACCTGCAGCAGTTGTACCGCGTCGAACGCTCGGGCACGGCCTGTGATGATCCCAACTTCAAATTGCTGATCCTGCGCGCCGCCGGCCAGACGCCGCCGTGGAGCGTCAAGGTCAGCGGCAAGGGCATGGTCATTGACCGCGCCGGCCAGCCACCCCTGGCCCTGCCCTATGTCGAGGAACAGCTGGGTGATGGCCGCTTCAATCTCAGCACTGAAGCCAATGACCAACGCATAGAGCTGTGGGTCGCGCCGCAACGGTGCGTAGATGCCACCACGGGCGCGGTCCAGCACATGAGCGCCGAACTGCGCATCAACGGCCAGGTCCAGCGTGGTTGCGGGTATTTCGGCGGAGCGCGTGACGACTGATCGTTTTAGCCTCACTGATTCGGGTCTTTGGGGCTTATAATCACCGGTTTGTGCTATTCCGCCCTGGCGCAGTCAAGCGCCCCGCGAACCGGATCCTGTCATGTTACGAATCACCGAACTCAAGCTGCCGATCGACCATCCCGAAGAAGACCTGCGCCCTGCCATCGTGCAACGCCTGGGCATTGCCAGCGATGACCTGCTCGATTTCACCTTGTTCAAACGCAGCTACGACGCGCGTAAAAAGTCTTCCGAACTGTGCTTCATCTACACCGTCGACCTCAACGTGCGCGATGAAGCGATGGTGCTGAACAGGTTCGTCGATGACCGTAACGTCAATGTGGCGCCGGATGTCAGTTACAAGGTCGTCGGCCAGGCGCCGGCGGATCTCGAACAGCGCCCGGTGGTCGTGGGTTTTGGTCCGTGCGGTATTTTCGCCGGTCTGCTGCTCGCGCAGATGGGTTTCAAGCCGATCATTCTGGAGCGCGGCACTGAAGTTCGTCAGCGCACCAAGGACACCTGGGGCCTGTGGCGCAAAAGCGTGCTCAATCCCGAGTCCAACGTACAGTTCGGTGAAGGCGGCGCAGGGACGTTCTCCGACGGCAAGCTCTACAGCCAGATCAAGGATCCGAAGTTCATCGGGCGCAAGGTCCTGCACGAGTTCGTCAAGGCTGGCGCGCCGGATGAAATCCTGTACGTCAGCAAACCGCACATCGGCACCTTCCGGTTGACCGGGGTCGTGGAGAATATGCGTGAGCAGATTCGTGCCCTGGGTGGCGAAGTGCGCTTCCAGCAGCGCGTCACTGACGTGCTGATCGAAGACGGACAGCTGACCGGCGTCGAGCTCGATGGCGGCGAACAGATACATTCCAGGCACGTAATCCTGGCCCTCGGCCACAGCGCCCGTGACACCTTCCGCATGTTGCACGGCCGTGGTGTGTTCATGGAAGCCAAGCCGTTCTCGGTGGGTTTCCGCATCGAACACCCGCAATCGCTGATCGACCGCGCGCGCCTGGGCAAGTACGCCGGCCACCCGAAACTCGGCGCGGCCGACTATAAACTGGTGCACCACGCCAAGAATGGCCGCTCGGTCTACAGCTTCTGCATGTGCCCTGGCGGCACCGTCGTAGCCGCGACGTCCGAGCCGAACCGGGTGGTGACCAACGGCATGAGCCAGTATTCGCGTAACGAACGCAACGCCAACTCCGGCATCGTCGTGGGTATTACCCCGGAAGTCGATTATCCGGGCGGCCCGCTGGCGGGGATCGAGCTGCAGGAACGCCTGGAGTCCCACGCTTTCGTGCTGGGGGGCAGCAACTACGAAGCCCCGGCGCAACTGGTCGGGGACTTCATTGCCGGCAAGCCGTCCACCGCACTGGGGAGTGTCGAGCCGTCCTATAAACCCGGAGTCGCCTTGGGGGACCTGGCCCTGGCGCTGCCGGCGTTTGCCATCGAAGCGATTCGTGAAGCACTGCCTGCCTTCGAAAAACAGATTCGCGGCTACTCGCTGCACGACGCGGTGCTGACCGGGATCGAAACCCGCACGTCCTCGCCGCTGCGCATTACCCGCGACGAGTCGATGCAGAGCCTCAACGTCAAGGGTCTGTTCCCGGCGGGTGAAGGCGCCGGTTATGCGGGCGGGATTCTCTCGGCAGGTGTGGACGGGATCCGGATCGCCGAAGCAGTGGCTCGCGACATCCTCGGCCTCGAGGCCTGATGCTCTAAGCCATTACAAAAGCTTGTGGAAAAACCTGTGGGAGCGAGCCTGCTCGCGATTGCATACGATCAGCCAGCATATCTGGTGAATGTTAATCCGCAATTGCGAGCAGGCTCGCTTCCACATGGGTCTACCACATAGGCTCTTCAGTGCCGCAGCGCCTTCAGATATTGGCGCGCAGCACGCTCGCCGGCAACGGCTCCCCACGCTCGGCACTCGCCGCGACCGCATCGATCAGGCCACTCAACTCATACCCCTGCGCCTTGAGCCAGGACTGATCGTAGTAGGTGTCGGCATAGCGTTCGCCACCATCACATAAAATCGCCACGATCGACCCCGACTCCCCCGCCGCCGCCATCTGCTGGGCTGCCATCAAAGCGCCAATCAGGTTAGTCCCGCTCGATCCGCCGACATGCCTTCCCAAGCGTCCGGCCAGGTAATGCATGGCCGCCAGAGACAGCGCGTCCGGCACCTTGACCATCGCATCAATAACTTTTGGCAGGAACGACGCTTCGACCCGGGGCCGACCGATACCTTCGATGCGCGAACCGTGATCCAGGCGCAGGCTCGCGTTGCCAGTCTGGTAGAAATCGAAGAACACGGAACGCTCGGCATCGGCGCAGAGTACGCGCGTGCAGTGCTGACGATAACGCACATAACGCCCCAGGGTCGCCGTGGTACCGCCCGTGCCGGGGCTGGAAATCAGCCAGCTCGGTTCCGGGTGCTTTTCGAAGCGCATCTGATGGAAGATTGATTCGGCGATGTTGTTGTTGGCGCGCCAGTCGGTCGCGCGCTCGGCATAGGTGAACTGATCGATGAAGTGGCCATCGTGCTCGCGTGCCAGGCGCTCGGACTCGGCGTAGATCTGCGTCGGATCATTCACCAGGTGACTTTTGCCACCGTAGAAGGCGATCTGCGCGATCTTCTCCCTGGACGTAGTCGCCGGCATCACCGCAATGAACGGCAGGCCGAGCATCCGAGCGAAATAAGCCTCGGAAATCGCCGTCGAACCGCTGGATGCCTCGATCACCGGCGCCCCCGGTTTGAGCCAGCCATTGCACAACGCATACAGGAACAACGAGCGAGCCAGTCGATGCTTGAGGCTGCCCGTGGGGTGGCTCGACTCATCCTTGAAATACAGTTCGATGCCGGTAAACCCGGGCAACGGCAAAGGGATCAGGTGAGTGTCGGCACTGCGCTGGAAGTCCGCCTCAATGATCCGGATGGCTTCTCGGGCCCACTGTCGGTTGTCGCTCATGGTGGTTTTCTCGTCGGATCGGGTTTTGGCAGACCTTTTTTTGAGGCCCAACATGCAAGCTTAGGAAAAAACCTACATCACGCACAGGTACAGCTGAGGTTCAATACGTTTGGCAACTGCTAGGCTCAGCCTCGGGTCCAGCACCCATAGCTGCAACGCTATATAACAAAAAAGAATATAAATTTTGTTTTAACAACTAACGGCACGGGTTAGGGTGTGCCACCTTCGAACCCATCAATGGAGAGTGACCTTGCCACTGCGTAGCACTTTCACGCGTTTCTTTCAGCTGGAAGCGGCCAGCGGTCTATTACTGATCGCCGCCGCAGTCCTGGCCCTGATCATCAATAACTCCCCGCTGTCGTGGCTGTACACCAGCTTTCTCGACACTCCGGTGGTGGCGCAGATCGGTGCGCTGCAAATCGCCAAGCCGGCGCTGCTCTGGATCAACGATGGCCTGATGGCGTTGTTCTTCCTGCTGATCGGCCTGGAAGTGAAGCGCGAAGTCCTCGACGGCCAGCTGTCGAAACCTTCCCAGGTCGTCCTGCCCGGTGCCGCGGCGATTGGTGGCATGGTCATTCCCGCGCTGGTCTACTGGTTCTTCAACCGGGATAACGGCGCAGCCCTTGATGGCTGGGCCATCCCGATGGCCACCGACATCGCTTTCGCCCTGGGCGTGCTTGCCCTGCTGGGCAAACGCGTACCGGTGTCGCTCAAACTGTTCCTGATGACCCTGGCGATCATCGATGACCTGGGTGCAATCATCGTCATCGCGATCTTTTACTCCGGCACCTTGTCGACCCTGTCCCTGGCTCTGGCAGGGGCCTGTATAGCGGCACTCCTCGCGATGAACCGGCTGGGTGTGGTCAAGCTTGGGCCGTACATGATCATCGGCCTGATCCTCTGGGTTTGCGTGCTGAAAAGTGGCGTCCACGCCACGCTCGCCGGCGTGACCCTGGCCTTCTGCATCCCGCTGCGCACGAAAAATGCCGAGCCTTCGCCGCTGCTGACCCTGGAACACGCCCTGCATCCCTGGGTAGCCTACGGCATCCTGCCGCTGTTCGCCTTCGCCAACGCCGGCTTGTCGCTGAGCGGCGTGACCGTCGAAAGCTTCACTCATCACGTACCGATGGGCATCGCCATCGGACTGTTGCTGGGCAAGACTGTCGGAGTGTTCGGCCTCACCTGGCTGGCGGTTAGAACCGGTATCGCAGCTCTGCCCCAAGGTGCCAACTGGGGCCAGGTGCTAGGCGTGGCGATCCTCTGCGGCATCGGCTTCACCATGAGCCTGTTCGTTGGCTCACTGGCGTTTGAACCGGGCGTCAGCGAATTCGCTGGCATGGACCGCATGGGTATTTTGACCGGGTCGATCCTGGCAGCGCTGATTGGTTATGCAGTGACAGCAGCGGCAAGCCGCAAGAATGCTGCGTTGGCCCACGCCTGACATAGGTTTGCGGCAAAATAAAAAACCCCGACCAGTCTCCTGGTCGGGGTTTTCTTTTGAGCGGTTACGCTTAGTGCGAAACGCGGCTCGTACCATCCACGGTAGCGATCCGCACGCGCTCGCCGACACGGAACACTTCGTTCTCCTGAACCTGCTGCACGTAGGCGCGCATGCTGCCGTCGTCTTCGCGCACGGTGATTTCCACGCCCTGGGTACGGGTCAGGCCCTCTTCGGTGGCCGAACCCAGCAAGCCGCCGGCAACTGCGCCGATCACAGCTGCAACAATGCTGCCGCGACCGCCACCAATGGCGCTACCGCCGACGCCACCGACGACCGCACCGGCGGCACCGCCGATCGGGGTCTTGGTGCCTTCAATTTTTACCGGGCGCAGTGCTTCGATGGTGCCCATGCGAATCGTCTGCACGCGACGCGCTTCGTCACGGGAATAGGAGTCACCGGTCAGGCTCGATTGGCAGCCAGTGAGCAACATCGCCATCGTCGAAAAGGAAGCAACCAACAAAACAGACTTACGCATAGCATCAACTCCAAAGGACAGGTATTCATTAAACTCCGCAGCATGACGCCTGTCACGGCATCGCCCGGATAAAAGTGGTTTGATTCAGGGCACGTACAGGCGCCCCTCGAATTCACCACACAGTAGCGTCAAATTACGAGATCTGCGTCACCGACCCAAGGATTTTCATGGATTACTTCATCATTGTCGTCACCACTGTCGCCGGTTTGTACTTCCACTGGTGGCTGTACGTGCGGATCAAACGCTGGATGGACCGTGACCTGGCGTTAGCCCTGGCCGAAGGCGACGAAGGCAAAAAAGCCTTCATGCTCCAGCAACTGGCGAACGCTCAAGCGCAGGGGATCAAGCGTCGGGAATTGCCGCAGTGGCTCAAGGCCGCTGCGGCGAACTATCCCGCTCGGTAGACTGCTCAGGGTGCCAGACGTTCAAGAATCCAGTCGGCGCCCTGCAGGCGGTAGTTGAGGCGATCGTGCAGACGGCTCGGACGGCCCTGCCAGAATTCGATGCGCTCGGGCAACAGGCGATAACCCCCCCAGTGCTCGGGGCAATGCGGCTGCGTATCGCTGAAACGTTGCTCGGTGTTCTTGAGCAGCGCTTCCAGCTCGGCACGGTCGGCGATCACCCGGCTTTGCGGCGAAGCCCAGGCGCCCAGACGGCTGCCCAACGGCCGGACCTGATAGTAGGCGTCGGACTCCTCGGGAGACACCTTGACCACCCGCCCCTCGATACGCACCTGACGCTCCAGGGCCGGCCAGAAGAAGGTCATGGCAGCGAACGGATTCGCCGCCAGATGCTGCCCCTTGGCACTTTCGTAGTTGGTGAAAAACGTGAAGCCTTGCTCGTCCAGCCCCTTGAGCAGCAGGATCCGGCAATGCGGGCGCCCGTCAGGATCGACGGTGGCCAGGGTCATGGCATTGGCCTCCACCGGCGCCTGTTCGGTTTTCACCGCCTCGGCGAACCATTGATGGAACAACCCGAACGGCTCGGCCGGGGCTTGCGCCTCGGTCAGGCCGTCCCGGGTGTAGTCGCGACGCATATCAGCCAGGCCCTGGGTCATGGCGCATTCCTTTTGGTTAACGAATCACTTTTTTGCAGCGTCAGCAGCCGCGACTTTCTTGTCAGTGGCTGCCGCCTTGGCTTTGGCCGGCGCAGTCTTCTTGGCCGGCGTAGCGGTTTTAGCCGGGGCTTTCTTGGCGGGCGCCTTGGCGGCAGCTTTCTTGGCCGGGGCCTTTTTCGCAGCCGGGACATCGGCTTTCTTCGCCGCAGGGGCCGGAGCGACAGGCGCTACCGCTGGCTTGACGTCCTGGGCCGCAACCATGCGCACGGGTGCCGGAGCCGGCATGTTGTACTTGCTCAACAAGGCAACCATGGTGTTCTGCGGAGTTACCAGCAGTTCCACACGACGGTTCAAGGCGCGCCCTTCGACGCTGTCGTTGGCTGCCCGCGGCGCTTCACTGCCCATGCCGCGCAGCATCAGACGATCACGTTGCAGGCCGCTTAGACGGAAGATTGCTGCAACGGCCTGGGCTCGCTCCTGGCTCAACTTGACGTTGGCCGGATTAGCACCGGAGGTATCACTATGGCCGAGCACCAGGACCGCAGTCTTGGGATCGACTTCGAGAATTTTAGCGACGCGGGTGAACGGGCCCAGGGTGACTGGTAGCAGCATGGCCGGGCGATCCGGGTTGAACGAGCCTTCGACCGGGGCGGTGACCACCAGCACGTTTTCACGACGCTCGAGTTGCAGGTTGCTGTCCTTGATCGCGGTGCGCAGGCGCGGTTCGTAGTCATCGAGCCAGGCTTGGGTGACTTTCGGATCAGGCATCGGTACAGCCTTGGCGACAGGCTGATCCTTGCCGCCAAACGGCCACCACCATTTTCCACCCGCTTCGGCTTCAGCCTTGGCCACTTCGACCGGCTTGGCTTCAGCTTTCACGTCAGGGTTCTTGTCCAGAACTTCTTCCGAACCGAACGGCCAGTACCAGGGATTGGAGCTTTCGGCCTTGGCGACCGGTGCAGTCGCTGCGGGTTTGAGCGGGGCAGGCGCCGGGGTTGGCTCTTTTGCGGCAACTTTATCGGAGGAACCGAATGGCCACCAGCTACTGCCATCTGCGTCATTTTGTGGAGTCTGTGCGCAACCGGTGATGGCGAAGCACAGGGCCAGGGCGAAAGTTTTATTGGACGACATTGGATATCCACAAAATGAATTAACAAAAATCAGACCAGAATGGCCTGCATAAAGACACGCTTTGAAACCAGAAACGCTGTCAGGTTCCGCCCTGGAAGCCTGACGACCGGGTTTACAGACAAGTGGCCAGTACTCGCGCAAGGTTTTGCGCGCGGGGATCCATCAAGACGTACGGCCCCAGTGTATTTGTCACAAATCCGAAAGCAACATCATGTTCCGGGTCAGCAAAACCGATGGAACCGCCGGCACCCGGATGCCCGAACGCGCGCGGGCCGAGGCCATAGGTGGCATTGGGAACGTCCGGTTGATCGAGCATGCAGCCCAGCCCGAAACGGGTCCGGGTCAATAAAGTCTTGTCGTCGCCGACGCTGTGTTCGCGAGTCAGCTCGTCGAGCATTTCGCTTTCGAGCAGGCTGCCATCCAGCAGGCCGGCGTAAAACCCGGCCAGGCTGCGCGCATTGCCATGCCCATTGGCGGCCGGCTGCTGCATCCGGCGCCACTCCGGTTTATTGGTGCTGGTCAGGACCGACGGCGGATTGGTGAACGCGCGAGTGGTCATCGCCGTGGGTTCGCGCATCGTCACTTGCAGCAGGCGCTGGGCCGCGGCATCGCCGACATTGCCCTTGCCGCGGGCGATATGCGCCACCCGATGGAATTCTTCGTCCGCCAGGCCGACATGAAAATCCAGCCCCAGCGGCTTGGCCACTCGCGCCACAATCGACTCTCCGGGGCCCCGACCGTCGGCCCGCCGCAGCAATTCACCGACCAGCCAGCCATAGGTGATCGCGGCATAGCCGTGACCAGTGCCCGGGGTCCACCAGGGTGCTTCGGCGGCCAGGGCGTCGACCATGGTTTGCCAGTCGTAGAGGGCCTGCGGGGCCAGCACCTCGCGCAAGGCTGGCAAGCCTGCCTGATGGCACAGCAGTTGGCGCAGGGTTACCGATTCCTTGCCCGCCGCCGCGAACTCCGGCCAATAGCGAGCCACCGGTGCATCCAGTTGCAGCTTGCCTTCGGCAACCAGTTGCAGGGCAGTGACTGCGGTGAAGGTCTTGGTGCAGGAAAACAGGTTGGCAATAGTATCGCTATGCCAAGCCTCGCTGCCGTCCTTGTCGGCGCTGCCGGCCCAAAGATCGACCACCGTTTCCCCGCCAACCTGGATACACAAGGCTGCGCCACGTTCCTGGGGATCGTCGAACAATGCCGCGAATGCCTCGCGCACGGCTTCGAACCGGAGTTCGTAATGACCCTGAATCTGCACCCGCAACTCCCCTGACTCATGTTCTACAAAGTGGCCGCATTGTTCCAGCCATTGACGGTTTTGGGAACAGGTGCGGGCCGGGCGGTCGATTACTTGGCCGCCTTTCCGGCCTCGCCTTTACGCCCACCCTCGGCATCATGGCCGGCCTTCTGCGCCGCGACCCGGGCCTTTTCAACTTCTTTGGCCAGTTGATCGACAGTCGCCAGGTTACTCTTGCGCACGCTGTCGACAAATCCCTGGAACGGTAGATCGGTGATGCCCACCAAGCCGAAGTGGCCATTCTCACCGTCCAGCAAGCGCCCGGTAACGGGTTGATCCAGGTACTGGAACCAATGCACCCCGACAATCGAGGGTTCCTTCAGCGCCTGCTTGAGGAAGTTCGCATACGCCGGCCCGCGGTCCTCTTCTCTCGCCAGCTGTGTCACGCCTCCCCAGAACGGCCCGCGATCAGCCGAACCGAAGTTGAACTCGGTAATCAGCACGGGCTTGTCCAGGCTGCGCAGTTTCTCGAAGTCATAACCATCCTGCGGCTGCAGTGTGTACATGTTGAAGCTCAACACATCGCAATACTGGGCGCAGGATTCGACCGCTTCTGGCGTGCTGACGGCAAACCGGCCGCCCAGCAACAGCTGGTTGGGGGCGTGCCACTTCAGCGAGTCGGAGATGGTCTTGAAATAGGTGTCGGCGAAGACTTTCTGGAAGTATTTGAAGTCCGCCTCAATCTCGGGGTACTCCGCGCTCGGTTGCGGCGGTACGAACCCCGGGTCCTCCATCAGTTCCCAGGCCGGCAGGTCGATCCCCCAGGCTTTGGACAGGCCTGCCTGGTTGCGATACTTGTCACGCAGCTGCTTGAGAAACGCACGTTTGGCCGGGACATCGGTGGTCATTTTCAGAGTGCCGTATGCCAGCGCATAGCGGGCTTTCGGGTCATCGCCGGGGCCGGCCCAGGCCAGCTCGTTATCGGCGAAATAGCCAATCAGCCATGGATCATCACGATGATCGCGGGCAGCAATGGCCACGGCGCGTTCGGTGGCCATGGCAAATCGTGGGTCAAACGGATCGGGCATGCCGCCCCACCAATCAGTTCCCGTACTGATGCTCGCGTAATCGCCGACGATCGATAAGGGCACGGTGTAGGGCACTCGTTCGGCATCACCCAGCATCGGCGCGCTCCAGTTGCCCACGGTGTTGAAACCCCAGGCTTGCAGGCGATCGAGGGTGTGGGCCGTCCAGCGTTTGTCGTCGAAGACTTGCGGCGCGCAAGGGGCGGCGGCAGGTTTCTCGGCCGCTTCGGCGTCGGCTTTGGCGGCATCGGCAACCCCGGCCTTGGTTTCGCTCGTCACAACGCACGGCTGGCCATACAGACGCTGCAGGTTGGCACCGTAAAAATCGTACCAGCGTCCGGCGTTGTTACCTCGCCCCTGATCCGCGCCGTTGCCCCCGCGGTTGTCGCCTTCGCCATAATGGCTCGCCAGCGGCTCATCGGGCTTGGGCAGGGACTCGAACATCCACTCGCGACCGGCAATGTAAGTCTGATTGACCTCCGGGGACACAGTGTTCACGCCCAGGGAGTAGAACGGGTGGCCTTCAGGAGTGACGAGGTACCAACGCCCCTCGTGCTTCTCGCTGCGGAAAAATCCGCTGGCCTTGAATTGCGGGCCCTTGGTCCAGCCTCCAAACTTGTCCAGGGAAGATTTCTCGCGCTCTGCCAACCAGGTTTTCAGCAGTTGCTGTTCCTTGGCGGCGGCGCTTTTCAACTGATCATCGCCAGTGACTTTTTCCGGCCATTTGGCACGAGTCGACTGACCGTAGGCATCCACCAGACCGCCATACGCCGCCTGCACCACACCCTCGCCGTCCTGAACGCCGAAGCGTTCCAGCAGAATGCTCTGGGCAACTTTGGGTTGATCCATCGACAAGGTCACCGACACCACCTGGCTGCGATCCAGCTCTCCGGCGCTACTGGCCAGCAGTACTCGCTGACCATCGACGGTGATCGGCATCGGTGGCCCGGCTTTCATGCCCAGGCTCAGCGGCGAGCTCGGTTGCAGCGGCACCATCAAGGTCTGCGCGGGGCCAGCCGGCAGGTCGACCCGGCTGACCAGGGTCTTTCCATCATTGCTCTGGATTTTCACGTAAAGCGTCAGTGCCCAGCTCATGGCACTCTGGACGCGCAAGCTCATGACGCCCGACTGAGACCAGTCCCATGCACCGCTTTGCGGGGTCAGGCGCAGCGTCGGTTGTGCCACCGGATTGAATGTCACCCGGCGCAGTACCTCACCTTCGGCCGTCTGCTCCGCGTTGGACTGCGGCAAGCTGGCGTCCTGGGTCGCTACCTGAACAACGTCAGCGGGGCGCACAAAGTTGAACAGCGTCTGTTGACCGGCAGGAGCTGCCAGCAAAGGAGCTGTGAACATCAGGGCAAAAACCCCAGCAGGTAACGAATGGCGCAGCGAACGGCGAATCATGGGAACGAAGTTCTCCCTAACGACCAAAATGGGCCAGTGGAATATCGGTGGCAGAGGGATAGACAACGCGGCGGGCGAAATTGCCCACCGATGCCTCAGGAAATTTCACGACGGAATGGCGGCAACGCATTGAGAATGGCCTTGCCGTAACGCTGGGTAACCAGACGTCGATCGAGCAAGGTGATGGTGCCGCGATCCTCTTCGGTTCGCAGCAACCGCCCGCAGGCCTGGACCAGTTTGAGCGAGGCGTCCGGCACCGAGATTTCCATGAACGGATTACCGCCCCGGGCCTCGATCCATTCCGCCAGGGCGGCTTCAACCGGGTCGTCGGGCACCGAGAACGGAATCTTGGCGATCACCACGTGTTCGCAGTAGGCACCGGGCAAGTCCACGCCTTCGGCAAAACTTGCGAGACCGAACAGCACGCTCGAATCCCCGCCATCAACCCGCGCCTTGTGCTTGTTCAGGGTTTCCTGCTTGGACAGGTTGCCCTGGATAAACACCTGCTTGCGCCAGTCGCGATCAAGCCCGTCGAACACGTCCTGCATTTGCTTGCGTGAAGAAAACAGGACGAGGGTGCCGCGCGAACCTTCCACCAACTGCGGCAGGTCGCGAATGATTGCCGCAGTATGCGCTGGCGCGTCCCGTGGATCGGCCTTCAGGTCCGGCACCCGCAGCACGCCCGCGTCGGCATGGTGGAACGGACTGGGGACCACCGCCGTCACGGCTTTTTTCGGCAGCCCGGCACGCATGCGGAAACGGTCGAACGTGCCCAGGGCGGTCAGGGTCGCCGAGGTCACCAAGGCACCGTAAGCCACATTCCAGAGGTTACGTCGGAGCATTTCCGCCGCCAGGATCGGGCTCGCGTTGACCTCGATGTCGAACAGCGAGCCGCTTTCGGCCAGGGTCAGCCAGCGCGCCATCGGCGGGTTGTCGTCGGGGTCCTCGGCGGTGAACGCGGTCCACAGCTCCCAGTTGCCCGTACAGCGGGACAGGAGACTGCCGAACAGCGGGTACCACTCTTCGGCCTGATTGCTGGCGATGCCAATGTTGACCTCGCCGTCCATGCCCTCCTTCAACAATTCGGTGAGACGGTTGAACACGTCATTCAGGCGGGCGAAGCCTTTCTTCAGCTCGATGCCCATTTCCCGCATGTGCTCGGGAATCACCCCGCCGACAAAGCGATGCCGTGGTCGCTCACGACCTTCGACGTCTTCGCCCGGCTTGAAATCGGCCACCTGTTCACAGGCGGTAAACATGAACTGCTGCTGGGTCTTGATTTCCCGCGCGAGTTCCGGCACCTGCTCGATCAGCTTGCCCAGGTCGCCTGGCAGCGGGTGCTGGGCGAGTAATTTGGTGAGGTTCTTGGCGGTCGTCTCCAGCCAGTCGGCCGTGGAGCGCAGACGCGTGTAATGGGCGAAGTGACCAATCGCCTTGTCTGGCAGGTGATGACCTTCGTCGAAGACGTAGATGGTGTCGCGAGGGTCCGGCAGGACGGCGCCGCCCCCCAGTGCCAGATCGGCCAGCACCATGTCGTGGTTGGTGACGATGACGTCGACCTTGCCCATGCCTTCGCGGGCCTTGTAGAAGGCGCACTGGCCGAAGTTGGGGCAATGGCGGTTGGTGCACTGGCTGTGATCGGTCGTGAGGCGAGCCCAGTCGGCGTCTTCCAGGGCGGTGGACCAGCTGTCGCGATCGCCATCCCACTTATTGCCGGCAAGCTTCTCGATCATGCTGGTGAACAGCTTCTGGCTGGCTTCGTCGACCTCGATGCGAAAGCCTTCCTCTTCGAACAATTGCGCCGTAGCCGTTTGCGCGTGGCCTTCCTGCAACAGCATGTCGAGCTTGGACAGGCACATATAGCGCCCCCGGCCCTTGGCCAGGGCGAAGCTGAAATTCAGCCCGCTGTTGCGCATCAGGTCGGGCAGGTCCTTGTAGACGATCTGTTCTTGCAGCGCCACGGTCGCCGTGGCGATCACCAGGCGCTTGCCGGCGGCCTTGGCCGTCGGTATCGCAGCCAGGCTGTAGGCCACGGTTTTACCGGTACCGGTGCCGGCTTCCACCGCGACAATCGCGGGGTCGCCACTGCGCCGGCCCTCGTCATCGGTATCGATATCCCCGAGGACTTTGGCAATTTCGGCGATCATCAGGCGTTGGCCGTAGCGCGGCTTGAGGCTCTTGGCCTCGAGAAAACGCGAGTAGGCGCCCTGGATCGTGGTTTTGAGTTCGGTGCTGATCATGGATTGTCGGGCGCAAAAAACGCTGGATAAATTTTCAGTGGTTCGGTTCGGCCGCTATCATACCCCGCTAATTAATCCCGCGCAGAACGGAGTACCCAAATGACACTTTTTGCCATCGTTTACAGCCTGCATGTCCTGTCGGCCCTGGTATGGGTCGGCGGCATGTTTTTCGCCTGGATGGTCTTGCGCCCGGCGGCCATGAAGGCGCTGGAGGGCCCTGCCCGGCTGAAACTGTGGGTCGAGGTGTTCAGCGGTTTTTTCCGCTGGGTCTGGGTCGCTGTGGTGGTGTTGCCGATCAGCGGCGTGGGCATGATTCACCTGCAATATGCCGGTTTTGAAAGCGCGCCGCGTTATGTGCAGGTGATGATGGGGTTGTATGTGGTGATGACGGCGCTGTTTATTCGCATCCAGGCGCTGATGTTGCCCGAGCTGCGCACGGCCGTGGCGGCGCAGGACTGGCCGGCTGGCGCCGGGATTTTGGGAAGGATTCGCCGGCTGGTGGGGATCAATCTGCTGGTCGGGTTGCTGCTGGTTGCAATTGCGGCGGCTCGACCGATGTTCTGAGTCGGCAGGGCGGGCGCGATCGCGGGCAAGCCTTGCTCCCACAGGTTTTCATCGCCCTGCGGGAGCAAAGCGTGCTCGCAATGACCGTCACAGGATCACAACCATCCTACAACCGCTGCACAGTCACCGAACCCGCTGCCCCTGCAGGCCCAGGTTGACCATCGACACCAGGACGACCGGCCTTGCCGCCATCGGCGCGATAAACAATGCAGCCTTTGGATTTGCCGCCCGCACCTGGCTTGCCACCGGGGCCAGCGAGACCACCCGCACCGCCGGCCACCTCGACCTTGATCTGCTCGACCGGATAATCGCGCGGCACTTCCAGCCTGACCAGCGCACCGGGCGCACCAGCCTGGCCGTCGCTGCCATTACTGCCGTCCGCGCCGCGACCAGCCTGGCCCCAGGTGCACCCCGGTGCCTGGCCGTTGGCGCCATCAAGTCCGACGAACCCTGGTGCCCCCGCCCCACCACGGGCGTCCACCGCCAACTGCGGGGCATTCAACGCCTTGATCTGCAAGTTGAGGTTGCGCCCCGACCGGGCCGCCTTGAGGTAGGTACCCGGCGCACCGCGGGCCGTGATCTGGCTGCCCTCGGACAACTCGGCACGACTGACCTTCAGGTCGAGCGCCTGCTCGCTGGGCACAATGGCGATCCGCGCTTCGCGCCCCAAATGCAGTTCGCCCACCGTGACTTCGGTAACGTTCGAGGGAATCAGCAAGGTGCCGTAGTCGGCTACTTCCAGTCGCTCCAGGGACAAGGTGCTCGCGGTGTTGGGCAAGCGCATCAGCGAGTTGGTTTCGACGCTCACTACCTGGGCGCAAGCCAGTGGACTGATAAATGCGGCGAGCAGACAGAGATTACGCATGGGAAGCCTTCGATACGGTCGGAGCCGGAATGGTTTGCAGGTGATATACGCCGAAAAACAAAATCTTCAGGCGATCACGCCACGGATGGGCGCGACCTTTGAGGCTGCGATTACACAGCAGCACCTCCAGAAGATGCAGAACGGCCAGCAGGCCACCGGTCACGGGGACCAGCAAATTCAGCGGGAAGACGAACGGCATGAGCCAGTTGACTGCCACTACTGCCCAGAACAACAGGGTCAGCAGCTTCCATAGCCCCCAGAACACCTTCATACGCTCTCCCGATGAGAATTATTCTTTGCGCGCACAGTAACGGCTTCCGCGCGGGATAAGCCAGAGGGCAATCGAACTTTCTTCATGAAGGCCGCCGAATGGGCCGCCCGGACGCTCGACGGCATCGGCGGACGGCTCTGTTTCGGGCACTAGCGGTTTATGTGCAGTTCCACGCGGCGGTTTTTCGCCCGTCCTTCGTCCGTATCGTTGTCGGCGACAGGCTCACGTTCACCTCGCCCCTCACTGGTGAGTTTGTTCGGCGCCAGACCCTGGCTCAGGAGATAATCGGCGACGCTGCTGGCGCGACGTTCCGAGAGTCCCTGGTTATAGGCATCAGACCCCACGCTGTCGGTATGGCCGATGACCTTGATGCTGACCACGTCGGCGTTCTGCAATTTACTCATCAGCGAATCCAGTTCGCTGCGGGCCGCTGGCGTCAGGTCGGACTTGTTGAAAGCGAACAGAACGTCATTGGCATCACTCAGCGTCACGACTTCGCTCGGGGTCGGTGCAGGTTCGGCGGGTTTCACGCTGGCCGGGTATTGCGGCAGCGGGCAACCATGGTGTTCGACAGGGGTATTGGCAGGCGTATCCGGGCAACGATCACGGCGGTCAAATACACCGTCGTCATCTTCATCGCCATCCTGGGAGTAGCAGATCAGGCCACCGGTCAGGATGCCCAGCGCTGCGCCACCTCCCGCCCAGCCGGCACTTTCAATGGCGCCCAGGCCTCCGCCGACCAGGCCGCCGATAAGGCTGCAAATTGGCCAGGTACGTTGATTCAAGGGGGCAGTGCCATCGCTGTGGGTCGCGCAACCGGTCAGCAGGCTGCCAAGCAGCAGAACCGGTAGGACGGTCCTTGTGAGAACACTCATATTGAAAGCTCCTGTGTTACCGGCCCATACCGGTTACACAGGAGTAAAGACCCGCATCCGCGACTGCACAAGCCGCGGAGTGCGAGGGGCATCAACGATTGATTTTGATTTCCGTGCGACGGTTCATCGCGCGTCCGTCTGCCGTTTTGTTATCGGCCACTGGCTGGCTCTCGCCGGCACCGGCCACAGATACGAAGCTGCTGCGCGGTACGCCACTGGAAATCAGGTACTCAACCACCGAATGTGCGCGTTTATCCGACAGTTTCTGGTTGTAGGCATCGCTGCCCACACTGTCGGTATGACCCGTCACAGTCAGTTGTGCGCTGGAGGATTCCTGTTTCAAGCGAGTAGCAATCTTGTCGAGCACTTGTTTGTCGGAAGGAGTGAGCGTCGCCTTGTCGAACTGGAAGTGCACATCACGCACGACGATGACTTCTTCCTTGACGACTACCGCCTCTTCGACCACGGGTGCTGGCACCGGTGGCGGGCAACCGTCAGCATCGACCTGCACGCCTCTAGGCGTACCCGGGCACTTGTCGCGACTGTCCGGCACGCCATCACCGTCTTCGTCGCCATCACCGTGAACCCAGCAATAGGCCGCTGCCGTACCACCGATCAACAGCGCGCCATAGCCTGCCCACGCCGAGCTCTCGGTTGCACCAAGACCCGCACCGACGACACCACCGACCGCCGCACAGGTCGGCCAGTCGGTTTTCTGCAAACCTGCGCAACCAGTCAACACACTGGTTAGCAGAACCAAGGGTAATGCTGTCCGAACTATGCTCATCTAGTTTTCTCCTGAAGGATCGGCTTAGAACCGATTCAGGGAGTAAAGACCGGAGTTTTAATCTCCGCCAGCAATAGGCCAACGCTGATTTGCCTCCCGTTCTCCGTGGATCGATGCATTTGCCTCTATAGAGCGCTAGGCCCGGACCTTCGGGCAGGCTAGTCTTGGCAGACGCTGATTGAGGATCCTTGATGATTGCCGGTATTTCTTCGCGCACGCCGCAACAGGCGCTGGCCGCCTTGCTTGATCGATACGCCCCCGCACGCCTGCTATTGATAGGTGCCAGTGAATTTCCCGCGCTCGAGGCCTTTAAGCTCGCGCACCCCGACAGTTGCGTGGCCCACGCTGCACCAGGGCTGTTGCCTGCGGAGCTGGCGGCACGCCGGTTCGACCTGGCGGTGGTGGTCGATTGCCTGGAACACCTGCCCAAGCGCGACGGTCTGAATTTGCTTGGAGGCATCCGCAATCTCAACGCCAGTCGTATCGCGGTGCTGGCTGACCTGCACGCCAGCGGCTGGCAGGAAACGGACTTTTTCTCCCTGGCCCTGCAAGCCAGCGAGCGGTTTCAGCGCGACGATCAGGTGGTGACGCTGTTCACCTATGATCTGCTTGACTACAAACAGGTACCTGACTGGCTCAACTCGAGGTTCTGGGCCAATCCGGAGAATTTCGGGAAATATTGGTGGTAACGCAATGAGTACATCGATTTGCCCTTGCGGCAGCGGCACCCTGCTGGACGCCTGCTGCGGTCATTATCACGCAGGCCACCCCGCCCCGTGCGCCGCAGCATTGATGCGTTCGCGCTACAGCGCCTATGTGCTGGGCCTGATCGACTATCTGGTGGCCACCACCCTGCCCGCACAACGGGCCGGCCTGGATCGCCAGTCCATCAGTGACTGGAGCGCCAACAGCACCTGGCTGGGTCTTGAAGTGGAGAGCTCGGAAGTCTTTGGCGGGCAACCGGAACATGCTTTCGTGACCTTTACCGCACGCTGGCATGACAGTACCGGGGAGCACAGCCATCGCGAGCGCTCCTCGTTTGTGCAAAACGCCGGGCAGTGGTATTTCATCGATCCGACCGTGCAACTCAAGGCCGGCCGCAACGATGCCTGTCCCTGTGCCAGCGGCCAGAAATTCAAGAAGTGCTGCGCGGGCTATTTCGGCAGTTGAGGCATGACCTGCATCACCTGCAGGCCCAAGGAAAAATTATCATGATCGCCCGGCGCATCGTCCTCCACCTGCTGACTTTGAGCCTCGTTCTCGGGCTAGGCGGCTGCGCGTCCTGGTTCAGCAGCGACGAGCCGGAACCGCAACTGCATCTGGTGAAGGTGGAAGTGATCCGCGCCAAATTGCTGGAGCAGAAATTCCTCCTGCACTTTCGAGTGGACAACCCAAACGACAGCGACCTGACGGTACGCGGCCTCGAGTACCGTATTCATCTGGGTGACATGCTACTGACCGAGGGTGAACACGAACACTGGTTTACTGTGGGGCCCAAGCGCAGCGCTTATTTCAAGGTGCCGATCCGCACGAATCTGTGGCCAAAAATCCGCGACCTGGTGAAATTGCTGAAAAAACCCGGTCAGCCCATCCCTTACCGTCTGGAAGGAGAGATGGAAACGGGTTTATTCATCGCTCACTACGTGCACATAGCGCGCAATGGCGTGATAATCCCCGCCGATTTAATTCCGGAGTAAACCTGATGACCCAGCAACCCCATGTTCATGGCCCCGACTGCAATCACGATCATGATCAGCACGATCACCATGATCACGACCATGGCCATGTCCACGGCCCGAATTGCGGCCACGCCCACCAGGAGCCGGTGCGCAACGCCTTGAAGGACGTCGGTCGCAACGATCCTTGCCCTTGCGGCAATGGCAAGAAATTCAAGAAGTGCCACGGCGCCTGATCGGGTCGTTCACCGCTACCCTGTGGGGGCGAGCCTGCGCGCGGCAGCGTCGAACCCGACGCACCGCGTCGCGGCGATCGCCAGCAAGCCGTCCCCTGCAGAATTTGCGCTGTCGCCACCACCATGGTGAATTCGCCGCGTCCCGTGAACGTCCTTAATCAGACAAATCCAGAAATAACCGAATACCCCGCTTGCGCGCCCCTCTCCTGCTCACTAACGTAGCGACTTTATCGCGTTACTACCCCCGCAGGAGCTTTGCCATGGCCTCGCCAGCCCTTACTCATTTTCTTCCCCGGTTCGGCGTTGCCGCAGCAGTGGCCGGTGTTCTGGGCCTGACCGGTTGTCAGACCCTGAACACCCAGGACACCCTCCCGCCCACCACCGGCGTGCAGCCGCTCAAAGGCCTGGCGCAGAACGTCTCGGTGCGGCGCAACGCCATGGGCATGCCGCTGATCGAAAGCAACAGCTTCCACGACGCGCTGTTCGCCCTCGGCTACGTGCATGCCAGCGATCGCATCTCGCAAATGGTCACCCTGCGCCTGCTGGCTCAAGGCCGCCTGGCAGAAATGTCCGGCGCCGACTTGCTGGACGCCGACCGCTACATGCGCGCGGTCAACCTGAAGAAAAGTGCTGGTGAGCTGTACAAGGCGTCCTCCCCGCGGCTCAAGCGTTTTTTTGAAGTCTATGCCCGGGGCGTCAACGCCTACCTGTTCCGCTACCGCGACAAGTTGCCGGCAGACCTGATGGCAACCGGCTACAAGCCCGAATACTGGCAGCCGGAAGATTCGGCGCTGATTTTCTGCCTGCTGAACTTCAGTCAGTCAGCCAACCTGCCGGAAGAAATTTCCTCGCTGATGCTGGCGCAGACCGTCAGCATCGACAAACTCCCCTGGCTGACGCCTTCGGCCCCCGACGAAAAACTGCCAGTGGCCGAGGCCGAGAAACTCCAAGGCATCACGCTCAACGGGCAGATTCCGGGGCTGGTCGACATCAGCAAAGCCGCCAGTCAATTGTCCGACCTGAATTTGCTTGGCGCCACGTCCTCCAATAACTGGGCAATCGCACCGCAGCGCAGCCGCACCGGTAAAAGCCTGCTGGCCAGCGACAGCCATGGCCCGCTCGGCGTGCCATCGCTGTTCAGCTATGTGCAGATTCGCGCGCCGAAATACCAGGCTTCGGGCGTGACCATCGCCGGCCTGCCGCTGGTGCTGGGTGGCTTCAACGGCAAAGTGGCGTGGAGCATGACCACGGTCATGGGCGACAACCAGGACCTGTTCCTTGAAAAAATCAAGCGCCAGGGTAACGGCCTGACTTACGAGGCGGGCGGCAAATGGCAGCCGGTCATGGTTCGTAACGAGACCTACTTCGTCAAAGGCCAGCGGCCGACTCGCGAGGCGGTGTATGAAACCCGCCATGGCCCCCTGCTCAACAGTGCCAAGGGAACCGCCCTGGCCAACGGTTTTGGCCTGGCACTGCAGGCGCCGAGTTTCACCGACGACAAGACCCTGGACGCGTTTTTTGACTTGTCCCGGGCGCAGAATGTCGAGAAGGCCTCGGATGCCAGTCGTGAAATCCGCGCAATTGCGTTGAATCTGGTGTTCGCCGATGCGAGCAACATCGGCTGGCAGGTCACCGGGCGTTATCCGAACCGGCGCGAAGGCGAAGGCCTGTTGCCCTCGCCGGGCTGGGAAGGTCGCTACGACTGGGACGGTTACGCCGACCCGATGCTGCACCCATACGATCAAGACCCCGCCCAGGGCTGGCTCGGCACCGCCAACCAGCGGGTCATCCCCCATGGTTATGGCATGCAGCTGTCCAACTCCTGGTCCGCACCGGAGCGCGGCGAACGCATGGCTGAACTCGCCGGCACCGGCAAGCACGACACGCGCAGCGTGATCGCCATGCAATACGACCAGACCACCACCTTCGCCCCCAAGCTGAAGAAAATGTTCACGGCGCCGGGCATGGCCCAGCCGCTCAAGCAAGCCATCGAAGCGTTGCCGACGACCGACGCGGTCAAGGCTCGCGAGGCCTATGCCCGCCTGATGGCGTTCGACGGCAAGCTCAGCACGACTTCCGCCGATGCGGCCATCTACCAACTGTTCCTGCAAGAAAGCACGCGGCAGATCTTCCTCGATGAGTTGGGGCCGCAAGGCAGTGCTGCGTGGAAAACCTTCATCGCCAACGGCAAGCTTTCCTACGCCGCCCAGGCCGATCACCTGCTGGGACGCGAGGACAGCCCTTTCTGGGATGACACTCGCACGCCGCAAAAAGAGGACAAGGCAGTGATCCTGGCCCGCAGCCTGGCAGCTGCAATCACTGCGGGCGACAGCTTGTTGGGCGCCGATCACAAGGCCTGGCAATGGGGCAAGCTGCACCGCTACGAGTGGAAGAACGCCAGCGGCCAGAGCGTCCGCGGTCCGCTTGCAGCCGGTGGCGATCACACCACGTTGAATACCGCCGCGTTTGCCTGGGGCGAAGATTTCAACACTACCCTGGCACCGTCCATGCGTTTCATCGTCGACTTCGGCCAAGCCGAGCCGTTGATGGGCCAGAACGCCACCGGACAATCAGGCAACCCGGCCAGCCCTAATTACCTCAACAGCATCGATCCGTGGCTGAAGGGGCAATACATGAGCCTGCCGATGCAGCCGCAAAACTTCGACAAGGTGTATGGCAAAGCCCGACTGACACTGACTCCCGGGAAGTAGTCTTCCCCAGTTGATCATGCCCTGCGGGAGCAAGCTTTGCTCCCACAGCGCATGTTGTGTCACCGACACAAATCGATAGAACTTCTGACCTCACGTCGTCCTCATAGCTAACAAGTCCCCCTGCCTGGTCATCCTCATGGACCTTGTTATCGCTCGCCCCGAGGGCCTGTACTGCCCCGCCGGGGATTTCTATATAGACCCCTGGCGTCCAGTCGAGCGCTCGGTCATTACCCATGCCCATGGCGACCACGCTCGCACCGGCAATCAACATTACCTGGCTGCCGCCCCTGGCGAAGGGATCCTGCGATCACGCCTGGGCCAGGACATCAACCTGCAAACCCTGGCGTATGGCGAACGGCTGCTGCACCACGGCGTAACCTTGAGCTTTCACCCGGCCGGGCATGTGCTCGGCTCGGCCCAGGTGCGCCTGGAATACGGTGGCGAAGTCTGGGTGGCCTCAGGGGATTACAAGATCGAACCCGATGGCACCTGCGCGCCGTTTGAACCAGTGCGCTGCCATACCTTCATCACCGAATCGACGTTCGGCCTGCCGATCTATCGCTGGCAACCACAGGCGGAGATATTCGCCGAAATCAATCAGTGGTGGCAGGCCAACGCTGCCGTGGATAAAACCAGCGTGCTGTTCTGCTACTCCTTCGGCAAGGCCCAGCGCATTCTGCATGGCATCGACGCGAGCCTCGGTCCGATTCTGACCCACGGCGCGGTGGAGCCACTGAACCGGGTCTACCGCGAAAGCGGCGTGTACATCCCGCCGACGATTTACGCCGGCGATGTAAAAAAAAGCGATCCGGTCATGCGCAAGGCCCTGGTGATCGCCCCGCCTTCAGCCGGTGGCAGCACCTGGATGCGTCGGTTCGGTGACTACAGCGACGGCTTCGCCAGCGGCTGGATGCGCCTGCGCGGGACCCGGCGCCGGCGCGGCGTCGATCGCGGTTTTATCCTGTCCGACCACGCTGACTGGCCAGGCCTGCTTTGGGCCATTGGGCAGACCGGCGCCGAACGGGTCATGGTGACTCACGGCTCGGTCGCCGTCCTCGTCCGCCATTTGCGCGAGCAAGGCCTTGATGCCCAGGGCTTCAGCACTGAATACGGTGACGACGAAGAGGAAGCGACGAGCGCCGAGCAACAAAGCGCAGAGGTTCGCGCATGAAAACCTTCGCCGAACTCTATGCCGAACTCGATGCAACGACCTCCAGCAACGCCAAGCTGGCGGCCATGCAAAACTACTTCGCCCAGGCAGCGCCGCAGGATGCTGCGTGGGCTGTGTATTTCCTGTCTGGCGGGCGACCCCGGCAACTGGTCCCGGCACGCGTCCTGCGCGAGTTGGCAGTGGCGTACTCCGGTCTGTCGCCCTGGCTGTTCGAGGAGAGTTACCAGGCGGTGGGTGACCTGGCGGAAACCATTTCCCTGGTACTGCCCGAATCCAGCCACAGCTCCGATGCTGGCCTTGCGGTCTGGATCGAGGAAAAGCTGCTACCTCTGCGCGGGGAAACACCCGAAGCGCTTGCCCTGGCCTTGCCTGCCCTCTGGTCGCAACTTGATCGCTCCAGCCTGATGTTATGCATCAAGCTGATTACCGGCAGTTTTCGCGTAGGCGTGTCCAAACTGCTGGTGACACGCGCCTTGGCATCCATGGCGGGGCTGGACAGCAAGCGGGTGGCCCAGCGCCTGGTGGGTTATACCGACCTGTCCAACCGCCCGAGCGCCGCCAGTTACCTGAAACTGATCGCGCCGGAATCAACCGACGAACATGCGCAGCGCGGCGGGCAGCCCTATCCGTTTTTCCTGGCCCATGCGCTGTCGCAACCGGTAGACCAGTTTGAAGCCCTGCTTGGCCCTGCCAGCCAGTGGCAAATCGAATGGAAGTGGGATGGTATTCGCGCCCAGGTGGTAAAACGCGAGGGCCGGCTGTGGATCTGGTCTCGGGGCGAAGAACTGGTGACCGAGCGTTTTCCGGAGCTGGAGAGCCTGGTGCACGGCCTGCCCGACGGCACGGTGATCGACGGTGAAATCGTTGCCTGGAAAGCCGCGCCAGCCGGGACCGAGGATGCCTTCGACCCGCAAGTGCCCTCGGCACCCTCGGTCCAGCCTTTCGCTTTGCTGCAACAGCGCATCGGCCGCAAGACCCTCGGCAAGAAAATCCTCGACGAAGTCCCGGTGGTGGTACTTGCCTACGACCTGCTGGAATGGAATGGCGAAGATTGGCGCAACCAGTCTCAGGCCCGGCGACGGACCCAGCTGGAGCAGGTTCTCGCCGACTGCAACAACCCGGTTTTGCTGGAGTCGCCGGTACTCACCGGCGAAGACTGGCTGGACCTCGCACGCCAGCGCGAAGCGTCGCGCAGCCTCGGCGTCGAGGGCATGATGCTCAAGGCGCGGGACTCGCTGTATGGCGTCGGCCGGACCAAGGACATGGGCGTGTGGTGGAAGTGGAAAGTCGACCCTTACAGCGTCGATGCAGTGCTGATCTACGCCCAGCGCGGCCACGGTCGGCGCGCCAGCCTGTACAGCGATTACACCTTCGCCGTGTGGGACGGCCCGGCGAATTCAACCGAACGCACGCTGGTGCCTTTCGCCAAGGCGTACTCCGGCTTGACTGACGAAGAAATGCGCCAGGTCGACAGCATCGTACGCAAGACCACAGTGGAGAAATTCGGCCCGGTCAGCAGCGTGAAACCGAGCCTGGTGTTCGAACTGGGCTTTGAGGGCATCGCCCTGTCCAAGCGCCACAAGAGCGGTATCGCGGTGCGGTTTCCTCGGATGCTGCGCTGGCGTCGCGACAAGTCAGTGGATGAGGCAGACAACCTGGCCACGTTGCAGGACCTGCTGGGCTGAGATGAACCAATCTGGTGCGCGCACGCGGTGATGCCCGCTTGCGTGCACAAACGCCTGCGCACCGTTCCTCACGGCACCTTTTAAAACGCTTGTTCGGGACTATGGTTCAGAAATTGCTACTTTATTCAGGTCTTACGCTTTCCAGTAACAAATTTTACGCGCCACAAGCGCTCAAATTGGTTTTTAGGGATTGAATAATGAAAAAAGCATTGCTGACCCTTTCTGCACTGGCGTTGTGCATGGCTGCCGGCTCCGCGGTGGCGAAGGAATACAAGGAATTGCGTTTTGGCGTTGACCCTTCCTACGCACCGTTCGAGTCGAAAGCGGCTGACGGCAACCTCGTGGGCTTCGACATCGATCTGGGTAACGCGATTTGCGCCGAGTTGAAGGTCAAGTGCAAGTGGGTCGAAAGTGATTTTGACGGCATGATTCCAGGCCTCAAGGCCAACAAATTCGACGGCGTGATTTCGTCGATGACCGTGACCCCGGCCCGTGAAAAGGTGATCGACTTCTCCAGCGAGCTGTTCTCCGGCCCAACCGCCTACGTATTCAAGCAAGGCTCGGGCCTGAGCGAAGACGTCGCGTCGCTTAAAGGCAAAACCATTGGCTACGAGCAAGGCACCATCCAGGAAGCCTACGCCAAGGCCGTGCTGGACAAGGCTGGCGTTAAAACCCAGGCTTACCAGAATCAGGACCAGGTGTATTCCGACCTTACTTCCGGCCGTCTCGACGGCGCCATCCAGGACATGCTGCAAGCCGAACTGGGCTTCCTGAAGTCGCCAAAAGGCGCAGGCTACGAAATCAGCAAGCCGGTCGACAGCGAATTGCTGCCAGCCAAAACAGCGGTGGGCATTAAGAAAGGTAACACCGAGCTGAAAGCGCTTTTGGATAAAGGTATCAAAGCGTTACACGACGATGGCACCTACGCCACCATCCAGAAGAAACACTTCGGCGATCTGAATCTGTACAGCGGCAAATAATGCCCGGCGCCCATCCCTGGATGGGCGCTCTTTTTATCCGATCAGGTTGCTGATTTATGTTCGAAAACCTCCTGCAAAATCTGGGGCTCTCAGCCTTCAGCCTCCAGGGCTTTGGCCCGTTGTTGCTGGAAGGCACCTGGATGACCATCAAATTATCGGCATTGTCGCTGCTGGTGGCCGTGTTGCTCGGCCTGCTCGGCGCCACGGCCAAGCTATCGAAAGTCAAAATGCTGCGGGTGCCGGCGCAGGTCTACACCACGCTGATCCGCGGGGTGCCGGACCTGGTGCTGATGCTGCTGATTTTCTACAGCCTGCAGACCTGGCTGACATCGTTTACCGATTTCATGGAATGGGAATACATCGAGATCAACCCGTTCAGTGCCGGGGTCATTACCCTGGGCTTCATTTATGGCGCGTACTTCACCGAGACCTTCCGTGGCGCGATCCTCGCAGTGCCCCGGGGCCAGGTCGAAGCCGCCACCGCCTACGGGCTCAATCGCGGCCAACGCTTTCGTATCGTGGTGTTCCCGCAAATGATGCGCTTTGCCCTGCCAGGCATCGGCAACAACTGGATGGTAATGCTCAAGGCCACCGCACTGGTGTCGATCATCGGCCTCGCCGACCTGGTCAAGGCCGCACAGGACGCCGGTAAGAGTACCTACCAACTGTTCTATTTCCTGGTGCTGGCGGCACTGATCTACCTGCTGATTACCAGCGCCTCCAACTTCGTCCTGCGCTGGCTCGAACGCCGCTACGCCGCCGGCTCGCGGGAGGCCGTACGATGATCGAACTCCTGCAGGAATACTGGAAACCCTTCCTTTATACCGACGGCTACAACATCACGGGCCTGGCGATGACCCTGTGGTTGCTCAGCGCATCGATCTTCATCGGCTTCCTGGTGTCGATCCCGCTGTCGATTGCCCGGGTCTCGCCCAAGGTCTACGTGCGCTGGCCGGTGCAGTTCTATACCTACCTGTTTCGCGGGACGCCGCTCTATATCCAGTTGCTGATTTGCTACACCGGCATCTACAGCCTGGCGGCGGTGCGTGAACAACCGCTGCTGGATGCGTTCTTTCGCGATGCCATGAACTGCACGATCCTGGCGTTTGCCCTGAACACCTGCGCCTACACCACGGAGATTTTCGCCGGGGCCATTCGCAGCATGAACCACGGCGAAGTCGAAGCGGCCAAAGCCTACGGCCTGACGGGCTGGAAGCTGTACGCCTACGTGATCATGCCTTCGGCCCTGCGCCGCTCGTTGCCCTATTACAGCAACGAAGTGATCCTGATGCTGCACTCGACCACCGTGGCGTTTACCGCAACTATCCCGGATGTCCTGAAAGTCGCGCGGGATGCCAACTCGGCGACCTTCCTGACCTTTCAGTCGTTCGGCATCGCCGCCCTGATCTACCTGACCGTTACCTTTGCATTGGTCGGCCTGTTCCGCCTCGCCGAACGCCGATGGCTGGCCTTCCTCGGGCCGACCCACTAGGACTTTGCACCATGCGCCACCAGATCCATGACTTGCTGGCCCCGCTGCCGGGGACCGCACGGCAGATTCACAGCTTTCACTTCGGCCCCTCGTCGGCCAGCGGCAAGATCTACATCCAGGCATCCCTGCACGCCGATGAAATGCCCGGCATGCTGGTGGCCTGGCATCTCAAGCAGCGCCTCAGAGAGCTGGAAGCCGCCGGCCGCCTGCGCAGCGAAATCGTATTGGTACCCGTGGCCAATCCGGTTGGCCTCGAACAGGTTCTGATGGATGTCCCCCTCGGGCGCTACGAGCTGGAAAGCGGACAGAATTTCAACCGCTGGTTCGTCGACCTGAGTGAAGAAGTCGGCAACGACATCGAAGGGCAACTGGGCGACGATCCACAACGCAACCTGCAGGTGATCCGCAGCAGCCTGCGCCAGGCCCTGGCGCGGCACACGGCGGCGACCCAGTTGCAATCCCAACGCCTGACCCTGCAAAGGCTGGCCTGTGATGCCGACCTGGTGCTGGACCTGCATTGCGATTTCGAAGCCGTTGCGCACCTTTACACCACCCCCGAGGCCTGGCCTCAGGTGGAGCCACTGGCCCGCTACATCGGCGCCGAAGCCAGCCTGCTGGCCACCGATTCCGGTGGCCAGTCGTTTGACGAATGCTTCACGCTACTCTGGTGGCAATTGAAAGAGCGCTTCGGCGAGCACTTCGACATCCCCTTGGGCAGTTTCTCGGTAACCGTCGAATTGCGCGGCCAGGGTGACGTCAATCACCCCCTGGCCAGTCTCGACTGCCAGGCAATGCTCGACTACCTGATCCACTTCGGCGCTATCGTCGGCACGCCGGGGCCATTGCCCGAATTGCCCTACCCCGCGACCCCGTTGGCCGCGGTGGAGCCCGTCACGACGCCGGTTGGCGGCTTGCTGGTGTTCGCGGCGCTGCCTGGGGAATACTTGGAAGCCGGGCAGTTGGTGGCTGAAATCATTGATCCGGTGCTTGACCAGGTCACCCCGGTCCATTGCGCCACCGCAGGGCTGATGTACGCCCGGTCACTGCGACGCATGGCCACGGCTGGCATGGTGATCGCCCACGTTGCGGGCACTGAAGCCTATCGCAGCGGCTACCTACTTTCGCCTTGAGGATGCATTGCCCCATGTACAAACTGACCATTGAAGGCCTGCACAAAAGCTATGGCGATCATGAAGTGCTCAAGGGTGTTTCGCTCAAGGCAAAAACCGGTGACGTCATCAGCCTGATCGGCGCCAGCGGCTCGGGCAAAAGTACCTTTCTGCGCTGCATCAACTTTCTCGAACAGCCCAACGACGGTGCGATGAGCCTCGACGGCCAGAGTATCCGCATGATCAAGGATCGCCACGGCATGCATGTGGCCGATGCCGATGAACTGCAAAGGATTCGCACGCGCCTGGCGATGGTGTTCCAGCACTTCAATCTGTGGAGCCACATGACAGTGCTGGAGAACATCACGATGGCACCGCGCCGGGTGCTGGGCTGCGACAAAAAGGAAGCCGAGGACCGCGCCCGGCGTTATCTGGACAAGGTGGGCCTGGCGGCGCGGGTGGCCGATCAGTACCCGGCCTTTCTCTCGGGCGGTCAGCAGCAACGCGTCGCCATTGCCCGCGCGCTGGCGATGGAGCCGGAGGTGATGTTGTTTGACGAGCCGACTTCAGCCCTGGACCCGGAATTGGTCGGCGAAGTGCTGAAAGTGATCCAGGGCCTGGCCGAAGAGGGCCGCACGATGATCATGGTGACTCACGAGATGAGTTTCGCGCGCAAGGTGTCGAACCAGGTGCTGTTTCTGCATCAGGGTCTGGTCGAGGAGGAAGGCGCGCCCGAGGATGTATTGGGCAATCCGCGCAGCGAGAGGTTGAAGCAGTTCCTGAGCGGAAACCTGAAATAACGGGAGCTCGATTGCCTGGCCCCCAGATCATTTCTGCGTTGGCGCCTGCGTAGGAGCTGTCGAGTGAAACGAGGCTGCGATCTTTTGAACTAGTTCAGCAAACGCCAGCTCGAAAGATCGCAGCCTCGTTTCACTCGACAGCTCCTACAGGGCGCAAGCAGCCGGCATGGGATCCTCTCCAGACTTTGCAAAAAAATGGTTCAGCGCTCGCGGCTGGAAGCCGTTCGCTTTTCAAAAGCAGGTCTGGGCCGCCGTCAAGCAAGGCCAGTCAGGACTGCTGCACGCCAGTACCGGCGCCGGCAAAACCTACGCCGTCTGGTTTGGCGCACTCAACCGCTACGCCAGCACCCTCTCCCCGGTCGAAACCCCGCGCAAGCGCAAACCTGTAGCCGAACCCTTGACCGTCCTGTGGATTACCCCGATGCGCGCATTGGCGGCGGACACCGCGCGTGCATTGGAGGGGCCACTGCAGGACCTGCAGATACCCTGGAGCGTCGGCCTGCGAACCGGTGACACCAGCAGCAGCGAACGGGCCAGGCAAAGCAGGCGCCTGCCCACCACGCTGATCACCACCCCGGAAAGCCTCACTCTGCTGCTGGCCCGGGCCGACGCGCAAAGCGCCTTGTCGACCTTGCGCATGATTGTGGTGGATGAATGGCACGAATTGCTCGGTAACAAGCGCGGAGTGCAGTTACAACTGGCCCTCGCCCGCCTGCGCCGCTGGCAACCCGACCTGGTGGTCTGGGGCGTGTCCGCCACCTTGGGTAATCAGGCCCACGCCGAGCAAGTGCTGATCCCTCATGGCGGCGGCATTAGCGTGCAGGGCCAGAGCGGCAAAGACCTGCGAGTCGATTCACTGCGCCCTCCCGCCATCGAACGCTTTCCCTGGGCCGGGCACATTGGCCTGAAAATGCTGCCGCAGGTGGTCGCGGAACTCGAGTCCAGCCCCAGCACCCTGGTGTTCACCAATACCCGCGCGCAATCGGAAATCTGGTATCAGGCGCTGCTGGAGGCACGGCCGGACTGGGCCGGGATCATTGCGCTGCATCACAGTTCATTGTCGCGCGATACCCGGGACTGGGTTGAACGGGCCCTCAAGGATGGGCAGCTCAAAGCCGTGGTCTGCACCTCCAGTCTCGACCTGGGGGTGGATTTCCTGCCGGTGGAACGGGTGCTGCAAATCGGCTCGGCCAAAGGCGTCGCGCGGCTGATGCAGCGGGCAGGCCGCTCCGGCCACGCACCGGGGCGTGTGTCACGAGTGACACTGGTTCCGACTCACAGCCTTGAATTGATCGAGGCGATTGCGGCGCAGGACGCCGTAGCGCAGCGGCGCATCGAGCCTCGGGAATCGCCGCACAAGCCGCTGGATGTGCTGGTGCAACACCTGGTCAGCATGGCGTTGGGAGGTGGTTTCATACCCGAAGAACTGTACGAAGAAGTACGCGGTGCCTGGGCCTACCGCGACCTCAGCCTGGCGGACTGGGTGTGGGCGCTGGCTTTCGTACGCCACGGTGGGCTGTCTCTGACGGCCTATCCGGATTATCGCCGGGTCGAACCGGATGAGCATGGCGTGTGGCGGGTACCCGACGCGCGCTTGGCGCGACGCCATCGCATGAGCATTGGCACCATCGTCAGCGATGCGAGCATCCAGCTGAAGTTCTGGAGCAAGGGCGGTGGCGGCAAGCAACTGGGCAGTGTCGAAGAGGGATTCATAGCCCGGCTCAAGCCCGGCGACGGCTTCCTGTTCGCCGGGCGCTTGCTGGAGCTGGTGCGGGTGGAAAACATGACCGCCTACGTCAAGCGCAGCACAGCGAAGAAAGCCGCGGTGCCGCGCTGGAATGGCGGACGCATGCCGCTCTCCAATGAACTGGCCACGGCGGTGGTTGCGCGTTTCAGCGCAGCCGCGTCAGGCGAGTTCATCGGGCCGGAAATGAAAGCGTTGCGCCCCTTGCTGGAGGTGCAGCAACAATGGTCCGGGCTGCCAACGGATAAAAGCCTGCTGGCCGAGGCCCTGAAATCCCGCGAGGGCTGGCACCTGTTTCTCTACCCTTTTGCTGGACGCCAGGTGCACCTGGGTCTGGCCAGCCTGCTGGCGTGGCGGGTCAGTCAACGCCTGGCCGTTACGTTCTCCATTGCGGTGAATGATTACGGGCTGGAGTTGCTGAGCGCCACCCATGTGGACTGGGCTGAGCATCTCGACCCGGCGCTGCTCAGTCCTGAGCGCTTGATGGCTGATGTGCTTGCCAGCCTGAATGCGGGCGAGCTGGCCTTGCGCCGTTTTCGCGAGATTGCGCGCATCGCCGGCCTGGTGTTTGCCGGTTATCCAGGTGCGCCGAAAAGTACCCGGCAGGTACAGGCCTCCAGCGGCCTGTTTTTCGAAGTCTTCAAGCAATACGATGCTGACAACTTGCTGCTGGCCCAGGCAGGGGAAGAGGTGTTGCGCGAGGAACTGGATATACGGCGCCTTGAAGAGACACTTGAGCGAATCGGCCGACTCAGGCTCGACCTGCACCCGATCAAACGTCCTACACCGCTGGCCTTTCCACTGCTGGTAGAGCGCATGCGCGAAAGCATGAGCTCGGAAAAACTTGCCGACCGCATCCGCCGCATGGTCAGCGACCTGGAAACGACTGCAGAGACAGGGAAAGCCTGATGAGTACACCCTACCCCGTCCGGCTCGCGGGTGAAGAGCTGTGGCTGTTACCGGAAAAAGCCATCTACTGGCCAGCGCAGGAGGCATTGCTGGTGGCCGATGTGCACTTTGGCAAGGCTGCCGCGTATCGGCGCCTGGGTCAGCCCGTGCCTCAGGGCACTACCGCGCAGAACATCCGTGTGCTGGACGCGCTGCTGGCGCGACTGGCGTGTCGGCAACTCATTTTCCTGGGTGACTTCCTGCACGGCCCAGGCTCCCACGCACCGGCTACTTTAAGCGCCCTGGCGCAGTGGCGTGCGCGGCACATCGACCTGCCGATGACATTGATCCGCGGCAATCATGACAAGCGCGCCGGCGACCCGCCCACCTCATTGAACATTCGCGTAGTGCCTGAGCCAATGCTGCTCGGGCCCTTTGCGCTGCAACATGAGCCTGACCCGCACCCCGACCGGCACGTGCTGGCCGGTCACGTCCATCCGGTGTATCGGCTTCAGGGTCGCGGGCGACAAAGCTTGCGCCTGGCGTGCTTCAGGCTTGCAGAGGCTGTCAGCCTGCTACCCGCCTTCGGCGCATTTACCGGCGGGTACCAGGTCGAGCGGGATGACAGTTGCAGATTGTTCGTGATTGGCGACAACGAGATATGGCCGGTGTAGGAGCTCTCGCTCCCACACAGCAATGGCCGAAGGATCATGCAACAGGCGCTGGAGGCGGCTCATCCGGCAAGGTGGGCTCGCCAGGTTCGGTCGGTTGTTCGTTGGGGGTATCAGGATCAGGCTGGCCGGGGATTCCTCCAGCCATGCTGAGTGGCGGGTGCGCCAGCAGTGACCAGGCCAAAACGCCAACCTGATTGGGCTCAAGCCTTGCCAGTTCGGCACTTATTTGCGGATCGATCTTCATAGAGCACTCCTGAGCGGTGGCCCGGTTCACTGTGCGCGAACCGGGCAGTACACCCAATAGAGTGTCTTCGCGCCGAAGAATTCCCACGACCCGTCAGATGGATGACTCAGGTACGCGGCAGGGTAACGCCGCGCTGGCCTTGATACTTGCCGCCACGGTCTTTGTAGGACACTTCGCACTCTTCGTCGGATTCGAAGAAAAGCATCTGTGCGACACCTTCATTGGCGTAGATTTTTGCCGGCAGCGTGGTGGTGTTGGAGAATTCCAGGGTCACATGGCCTTCCCACTCCGGCTCGAGCGGCGTCACGTTGACGATGATGCCGCAACGGGCGTAGGTGCTTTTACCCAGGCATATGGTTAGCACGTTGCGCGGTATGCGGAAAAATTCCACGGTGCGGGCCAGTGCGAACGAGTTGGGCGGAATGATGCAGACATCGCTCTTGACGTCGACAAAGCTCTTCTCATCGAAGTTTTTCGGATCGACGGTTGCCGAGTTGATGTTGGTGAACACTTTGAATTCATCGGCGCAGCGCACGTCGTAGCCGTAGCTCGACACACCGTAGGAAATCAGGCGCTCGGCACCTTCACCGCGCATCTGGCGCTCAACGAAGGGGTCGATCATGCCGTGCTCTTGCGCCATGCGGCGAATCCACTTGTCCGATTTGATGCTCATGGCGGGTGTCCTGAATAGCGAGGTGGAGAAAATCTGTCCGGCATCTTACCGGGGGCGGGTCGCCGGTTCAAAGAGCGCAATAAAATTCTCCCGAGCGCGCCCCCGAATTTCCGGGCCCTCAGTCTATTTTGATGCACCGTCAGTCACGAAATAAGAGAAACCTTCGCAAGAAGCATTGGCACGTTCCGGAAAAAGGGTTAAGGTGGCGCCACTGTGCTGCTTGTGTCACTGAGAATCTCTACACGATATGTTGAATTTCGATCCAACCATCTACAAGAATTTTTCCTGCTCTTTGCACTCAGTCTCGGCCAGGGTTCTTCCTGCGTCGCAGTTATCTTTGTTCAAGGAGTTACACCATGTCTAATCGCCAAACCGGTACCGTTAAGTGGTTCAACGATGAAAAAGGCTTCGGCTTCATCACTCCACAATCCGGTGACGACCTGTTCGTTCACTTCAAAGCTATCCAATCCGACGGCTTCAAAAGCCTGAAAGAAGGCCAACAGGTCTCTTTCATCGCTACCCGCGGTCAGAAAGGCATGCAAGCTGAAGAAGTTCAAGTTATCTAACTTGTACTTGCTTTAGTAAAAAGCCCCGCCCTCAAAAGCGGGGCTTTTTTGTGCCTGTGTGTTTTTGCCAGGGCAAAAAAGATCGCGGCCCGAGCCTTCGGCAGCTCCTACAGAGTTTTGCATTCATCCTGTAGGAGCTGCCGAAGGCTCGGGCCGCGATCGGACGATCTTTTGATCTTGAGCTTAAGCTTAAGCGCTTATTACCAGGCCACACCAAACCCAGCGGTATACCGGGTCTTCTCCAAATCAGCATCATCAGTACCACTGATGACATCTCGCTCGGCCTTCAGGTTAAGCGAAGCCCACTCGGTCACCTTGTAGCGCAACCCCACCTCGGCATCCAGCGCGTAATCCGCAACGCCTGACAATGGCTTGCCCACCTCGCCGTTGGTGAAGAACTCGACCTTCTTGCCAATCAGGTAGCGGTTGTAGTCCCACTTCATGGCCAGGGAGTAGAAGTTTTCCTTGCCGCCGTCCGCGTATTCATAATCCGTGCGGTTGACCAGCGACCCCAGCGAGAACGCGCCCAGCTCGTCATCCCAGAACTGATAACCAGGACCGGTACCGACGGTGCGCTGACGGGACAAGTCTTCGACCTTGTCGCGCTTATAGACGGCGCGACCTTGCCAGAACCATTTCTCGGTCAGGAACCGATCGAGGGAGTACTCACCGCGCCAGTTATCCGTGGTGACCACGTCGTCCTGGAATTCGCGGTTGTATTCGCCTTCCGCCGTATGCCGCCACTTGCCATGCCGCGCACTGGTCTTGAAGTCGATGTCGTAGTCATCGGTGTCTTTCTCGGCCCGCTGGTAATCCAGCGCCATGTCGACATTGCCCTTCCATACCAGGTCCTCAACCACCGGCTTGGGCTTAAGGATCTGCTGGATACTGGCAAGCTCCACGGTCTTCGGCGCATCGCCATTGGCCAGCGTCACCTTGCCATCGTCTGCCGCCTGCAGTGACTTGGCCTTTTCCCCGGTGTAAGCATCCTGCTTGACCAGTAATTCCTGATCGCTTTCCAGCGTCTTGACCTGTTTCCAGTCGATCGGGATCGCGCCGGCGTACTCGGTCTGGATCAACAGCTTGCCGCCGTCGAACAGGGTGATCTTGCCGCTCAGCTTGTCACCGTTCTTCAACCAGACGGTGTCGGCGAGCAAGGGTGTGGAAGCACTTAGGACAGCGAGGCACAGCAGGGATCTGGACACCATAAGCAAATACAGGCTCAAGTTTGCGAAAAAAAGTCGGCATTATCCTTACGAATAAGACCCTAGCAAGCACTGACACGACTATTTCTATTGAGTTCATTTCTCAATTGGCCATTCTCGACTTACTCTGGGGACCGTAAATACCGCGACCCGCAGGAATTGCGCACGTGACAGACCCGCTCAATGAAACCGACAGCACTGCGCAAATCCGACGCACGGCGCTCTACATGACGCTGGCGCAGGTGCCGCCGGGCAAGGTCGTCAGTTATGGGCAGCTTGCCGAGCTGGCAGGACTGGGGCGCGCCGCCCGTTATGTCGGCCGAACCCTCAGCCAACTTCCCGGTGACAGCAAATTACCGTGGCACCGGGTACTCGGCGCGGGCGGGCGCCTGAGCCTGCCTGCAGGCAGCGCTTCCGGGGATGAACAACGCGCGCGATTGCGCGAGGAAGGCGTCAGTATCCTGAATAATCGTGTTGATATTCAGCGCCATGGCTGGCGCCCGGTAGAGCACAGCGGTTAGAGTGCGCGCTTTGTTTCCGTAATTTTGAGGCAGACTCCAGCCCATGCCCCGTAAAACCTGGCGCGCCGCGCTCGCCGCCTATGCCAGCCCTTCAACGCTCGTGCTGTTGCTGCTGGGTTTCGCCGCCGGCCTGCCGTACATGCTGGTGTTTTCAACACTTTCGGTCTGGCTGCGTGAAGCCGGTGTCGCCCGCGAAACCATTGGCTACGCAAGCCTGATCGGTTTGGCCTATGCCTTCAAATGGGTGTGGTCGCCGCTGCTCGACCAATGGCGCCTGCCATTGCTCGGCAAGCTGGGGCGTCGACGCTCCTGGCTGGTCCTTTCCCAGGCACTGGTCATTCTCGGCCTGATCGGGATGGGTTTCTGCGACCCGCAAAAACACCTGTCCTGGTTGATCGCGATCGCCGTGGTCGTGGCCTTCGCCTCGGCAACACAAGACATCGCTGTCGACGCCTATCGCCTGGAAATTGCCGATGACAGCCGCCAGGCTGCCCTCGCCGCCAGCTACATGTCGGGTTACCGTATTGCCGCATTGCTGGCCACGGCCGGCGCGCTGTTCTTCGCCGAAGGCTTTGGCTCTACGGGCTTCAACTACCAGCATTCAGCCTGGGCCGGCACCTATATCCTGTTCGGCGCCCTGATGATCCCGGCGCTGCTGACCTCTTTCTTCATGCGTGAACCGCCGGTGCCCCTGCGCACGCAACTGCAGGCCGGACGGTACTCCTTCGCACATCAACTGGCTTCCGTGTTCGTACTGATCGTGCTGCTGGTGTCTGTGCCTGCCATGTTCACCCAGCTGTACAACACCGATTTCGCCAGCGTGCTGTTCGAAGGCCACAGCGTGCTCGACCTGCTACTGGAAGACCGCGCGTTCCTGCGGGCCATTCTCTATACCACACTGACCTTCATGTGCCTGTCGGCCATGGGTCGCCGCGGCCTGGCACCGGTGCTGACGCCGGTCAACGACTTCATCCTGCGCTACCGCTGGCAGGCGCTGCTGCTGCTGGGCCTGATCGCCACCTATCGAATGTCCGATACGGTCATGGGCGTAATGGCCAACGTGTTCTACATCGACCAGGGCTTTACCAAGGACCAGATCGCCAGCGTCAGCAAGATCTTCGGCCTGATCATGACGCTGGTGGGCGCCGGCATGGGCGGTTTGCTGATCGTGCGCTTCGGTATCCTGCCGATCCTGTTGATTGGCGGCATTGCTTCAGCCGGCACCAACCTGCTGTTCCTGATGCTCGCCGATATGGGCGCCAACCTGAACATGCTGATTGTCACCATTTCCCTGGACAACTTCAGTTCCGGGCTGGCGACTTCGGCGTTCGTCGCCTACCTGTCGAGCCTGACCAACCTCAAGTTCTCCGCCACCCAGTACGCCCTGCTGAGCTCGATCATGCTCCTGCTGCCACGCCTGATTGGCGGCTACTCAGGGGTCATGGTGGAGAAATTCGGTTATCACAACTTCTTCCTGATCACCGCGTTGCTGGGCGTCCCCACCCTGCTCCTGATCATGTTGCACTGGTATCAGGAAAGCCGCCGCGCAGGGCCGACGCCGACACCGGAACCGATTCCTGCACCTGCGGCCGAAGAACCCCTTTAGCTGGAAAACGCGCTGGAGCGGGGTAATTCCCGCCCTGCCGCGACACCACCGACCGCACGCCTGTACGCCAGCAGATCTCGCCCGTACAATGCTCCGTCATTTCTCGTCATCAGCAACCGACAACGGCCAACCATGCGCACCAGTCAATTTTTGCTCGCCACACAGAAAGAAACGCCTTCCGACGCGGTCGTGATCAGCCATCAGCTGATGCTGCGCGCCGGCATGATCCGCAAACTCGCCTCGGGCCTTTACACCTGGCTGCCCATGGGCCTGCGAGTGATGCGCAAGGTTGAAGCGGTCGTTCGCGAAGAAATGAACGCCGCCGGCTCTCTCGAAGTGTTGATGCCGAGCACGCAACCGGCTGAGCTGTGGCAGGAATCCGGGCGCTGGGAAGAATACGGCCCTGAATTGCTGCGCTTCAAGGATCGCCATGGTCGTGATTTCTGCGCCGGCCCGACCCACGAAGAGGTCATCACCGACCTGATGCGCAGCGAGTTGAGCAGCTACAAGCAGCTGCCGATCAACCTGTATCAGATCCAGACCAAATTCCGTGACGAGATCCGTCCACGCTTCGGCTTGATGCGCGGTCGCGAATTCATCATGAAGGACGCGTACTCGTTCCACGCTGACCAGGCTTCGCTGCAGGTCACTTACGACCGCATGCATCAGGCCTACTGCAACGTGTTTACCCGTCTGGGCCTGAAATTCCGCCCTGTGGAAGCCGACAACGGCTCCATCGGTGGTGCCGGCTCCCACGAGTTCCACGTACTGGCCGAATCCGGCGAAGACGATATCGCCTTCAGCAACGGTTCCGACTACGCCGCGAACATCGAAAAAGCCGAAGCCGTGCCCCGGGAAACCTCCCGCCCAGCGCCAACTGAAGAGCTGCGCCTGGTCGACACCCCGGACACCAAGACAATTGCCGCCCTGGTGGAAAAATTCAATCTGCCGATTGAGAAGACCATCAAGACCCTGATCGTGCGCGCCGAGGAAGAAGGCAAGCTGATCGCCCTGGTCATTCGTGGCGACCACGAACTCAACGAGATCAAGGCTGCCCAGCAACCTGGCGTGGCAAGCCCGTTGGTCATGGCTACCGACTCCGAACTGCGCGACGCCATTGGCGCCGGCGCTGGTTCGCTGGGCCCGCTGAACCTGCCGCTGCCGATCATCATCGACCGCTCGGTGGAGCTGATGAGCGACTTCGGCATTGGCGCCAACATCGACGACAAGCACTACTTCGGCGTGAACTGGGAACGCGACTTGCCGGTTCCGACGGTTGCCGACCTGCGGAATGTAGTCACCGGCGACCCAAGCCCGGACGGCAAAGGCACCCTGGAAATCAAGCGCGGCATCGAAGTCGGGCACATCTTCCAGCTGGGCAACAAGTACAGCAAAGCCATGAAGTGCGAAGTACTGGGCGAGAACGGCAAGCCGGTCACCCTGGAAATGGGCTGCTACGGCATTGGCGTGTCCCGCGTGGTGGCTGCGGCCATCGAACAGAACAACGACGCCAACGGGATCATCTGGAGTGACACACTCGCTCCATTCCAGATCGCGCTGGTACCGCTGCGCTACGATAACGAACAGGTCCGCGAAGCCACCGACAAGCTGTACGCAGAATTGACGGCGGCCGGTTTCGAAGTGTTGCTGGACGACCGCGACAAGAAAACCAGCCCGGGCATCAAGTTTGCAGACATGGAGCTGATCGGTATTCCTCACCGGATCGTGGTCAGCGACCGTGGCCTCGCCGATGGCAACCTGGAATACAAGAGCCGCACCGAACCTGAAGCGCAGGCATTGCCGGTCGCTGACGTGCTGTCCTTCCTCCAGGCCCGTATCCGCCGCTGACACCAGATAGAGAAGTCATGTTCAAGCGAAACACCTTAGGCCTCGGTGGTGCCGCCCTGTGCGGCACCCTGCTGGTCAGCGGCTGTGCCAATCAAATGTCGCAACGCAGCGAGCACGAGGAACGTGTCGAGCGCAAATTGCTCGATCATAGCCTGCAGGTCGATGTCGGCGAGCCCAAGGTGCTTGAGCTGCCGCAACGCCGGGTGAAAATCCACGAGCAGAAGACCTTCGAAGTCACCGAGTTCGAGGTCACTCGCCATTACGACCGCTACACGCCCTACCAACCCTGGCGGGAGGCTTACGAGATTCCGCTGGGCGCCGTGGCTGTGGTGGCCGGCGTCGGCGCGAACGTGGTCAATGTGTTCGCCCTGGGCAATCTGCCGGACAGCGTGACCCAGGACTGGCTGAGCTACGGTTTCGCCGGGCTCAATCCGTTCATGAACGTGCAATCCCATGGTCGCGCTCAGCAGAACCTGGCGGGTATCGACGAGGTCCAGCTCGACAAGCGCACCGAGTACTCGAGCCTGCCATGGAGCGAGCGCCCGGTGCAGGTCAAGGCCGGCAAGGAGACGTTCGAGCTGACTACCGACAAGAATGGCGTGCTACGCCTGAACCTGCTGGACAGCCCGTTCGCTGAACATGACATCAATCATCTGACCCGCTTGCTGATCAGCGTCGCGGACGGCCAGGACGAGGTACACGTCAATACGTCCCTGGCCGTCAGCAGTTCACTGCGCGGCAAACTGCTCGAAGCTCACGGACTGATCTACGACGACCTCGAAGACGACGAAGTAAGCCAGTGGGTGCACCGGGTCAAGCGCCTGTCGGAGCTGGGGCTGGAGGAAGAAGCCACTGAACTGGAACAGAGCCTGATCGAACTGACTCGCAATGATCCGGAGCTACAGACCGAATTCCTCAAGTCCTTGACCAAGGATGCCGGGCGGCTGGTGGCGGATCCGGGGCCGAATTCGAATTAAAGTCTCTTCAAAGATCGCAGCCTTCGGCAGCTCCTACCAGGGCGGCGCGCTTCCTGCAGGAGCTGCCGAAGGCTGCGATCTTTTGACTTTGAAAAACTACCGCTCAAACAACTCCATCTGCTCAAACCCACCCCGCAAATCCTCAAGCCGCACCCCGACCCCCAACAACCGTACCGGCTTGCCACCACGATTGAACGCCTGGGTCAGCAGCAGCTGATAACTCCCCAGATCCCGCCCTGCCCCGGCCTGCTCCAGCGTGGTCTGGGTGAAATCGTGGAATTTCACTTTGACGAACGGCTTGCCCGGCCGGTAGCTGCTGTCGATCCGCGCCATGCGCCCGGCCAGGGTCTCCAGCAATTCGGGGAGCTTGTCGAGGCAGCTCAGCAGGTCCGGCAAGTCCACGTCGTAGGTGTTTTCGACACTGATCGACTGACGCCGACTGTCGTTGTGCACCAGGCGATCATCGATCCCACGGGCCAGGGTCCACAATCGCTCACCAAAACTGCCGAATTCGCGGACCAGCGCCAACTTGTCCCACTCACGTAAATGCGAGCAATCGACAATCCCAAGTCGCCCCAGCTTGTCCGCAGTCACCTTGCCGACCCCGTGCAATTTGCTTACCGGCAAGCCACTGACAAAGTCTTCGACCTGATCCGGAGTGATGACAAACAGCCCGTTGGGTTTCTTCCAGTCACTGGCGATCTTGGCCAGGAACTTGTTGGGCGCCACGCCGGCCGACACCGTGATGTGCAGCTGGTTGGAGACCCGCCGGCGGATTTCCTGGGCGACCCGGGTCGCGCTACCACCAAAATGCGAGCTGTCCGACACATCCAGATAGGCCTCATCCAGGGACAATGGCTCGATCAGGTCGGTGTAGTCGCGAAAGATCGTGTGAATTTCCTTCGAGGCTTCTCTATAGGCGTCCATGCGCGGCTTGACGATCGTCAGGTCCGGGCACAGCTTAAGCGCGTGCCCCGAGGACATGGCCGAGCGCACACCGTAGGCGCGCGCCTCATAGTTGCAGGTCGCAATCACCCCTCGCCGATCCGCTGAGCCGCCCACGGCAAGAGGTTTACCGGCCAGGCGCGGGTCGTCACGCATCTCGATGGCGGCGTAGAAGCAGTCACAATCGACGTGGATGATCTTTCGCTGGGTCATAGAGAAGCGACGTTCACTGTGCGAATAAGGATTTTAGCGAGTCAGATCAACAGTATCTCATCGACACCTGTATATAGCACCAGTAGTAGGCATGTTCTTTTTCAAGGGTAGGAAAAAAGTTGAATTTGTTTTTTCAATCGAAAACCTCCTACCAATAGAGCTGCAACCCTTGCCACGCCTGCGCTGCAGCCATTCCAGCCGCCGAGGTTTTGCGCTAAGCGATTGAACAGGAAGAGTTTTCTTCGTAAGTGGCGGTTGACAGCCCCGCCATCCTCTGTAGAATGCCGACACACAGACGCGGGATGGAGCAGTCTGGTAGCTCGTCGGGCTCATAACCCGAAGGTCGTCGGTTCAAATCCGGCTCCCGCAACCAAACATCAAAAAAGGCTACTCGAAAGAGTGGCCTTTTTTGTATCTGTCGAAAAAGTCCTTTCGCAACAATGATCTGCCACCATGTGGCAGGCCGATGGGTATCACTCCAGCCTTGAGTTCGGTCTATGCTGGTCCGAGGCGTTTACCGCACCGGCCCATGGCGTGCCGTCACCCGTTGAGGGTGAGTGGCATTAATATTTGTGATTATTTTTTTCTACAGGGATTGGTAACTTGGCTGGATACCCCCATCCTGTCGCGCACAATCCAAGAGGTGATTGATGCGCGCCAATTCGTCTGATCCACAAGACTCCGTCACAGCGACACAACCGATCAAGCCCGGGCGTTTGCGCCTGCTGGACCTGATCAGCAAGTACCGCCAGCCAATCGGCCTGGCAGTGACCTTGTTGCTGTTCGCCATCGCGCTGATTGCCTGTCGTCATCTGTTGAGCGAACTGGATCTGGACGCTCTGCACGACTCGATTCTCCAAGTACCAAAACCTGCCTTGCTGGGTGCACTGGCGGCGACAGTGGTCGGCTTCATCATTCTGTTGGGCTATGAATGGTCGGCCAGCCGTTATGCCGGCGTGACGCTGGCACCGCGAATTCTCGCCCTGGGTGGCTTCACCGCATTTGCGATCGGCAATGCCATCGGCCTGTCGATGCTCTCTGGCGGCTCGGTGCGCTACCGTCTATATGCACGGCATGGCCTCGGTGCCACGGAAGTGGCGCGCATGACCCTGTTCGCCAGCCTCTCGCTGGGCTGCGCCCTGCCTCCCCTTGCGGCCCTGGCAACCCTCAGCGACCTGCCCGCTGCCTCGACCGCCCTGGGCTTGTCCGAGACTTTGCTGGGCGCGGCGTCCGTGGCAGTGTTGCTGCTGTTCAGCGTCCTGGCCATCGGCATTTACCGCCGCCGCCTGCCGGAACAACCTTATGCGGACAACCTGCTGGTCAAGGCCGGGCGACGCACCTTGCGTCTGCCGGGGCGGCGCCTGACGTTCCTGCAATTGATCATCACCGCACTGGATGTGGCCGCAGCCGCTACCGTGCTGTACCTGCTGTTGCCAGAAGCGCCACCCTTCGGCGCCTTCCTGTTGGTCTACCTGCTGGCACTCGCTGCCGGGGTGCTCAGCCATGTGCCCGGCGGGGTCGGCGTATTCGAAGCAATCCTGCTGGCCGCCTTCGCCGACAAACTTGGCGCTGCACCGCTGGCGGCCGCACTGCTGCTGTATCGGCTGATTTATGTGGTGCTGCCATTACTGGTGGCTTGCGTGTTCCTGCTGATCAACGAAGGACAGCGCCTGTTTCAATCCCGTCAGTCCCTGCGCGCAGCGTCCGGCCTGGCTGCGCCGATCCTGGCGGTGCTGGTGTTCCTGTCCGGCGTGGTACTGCTGTTTTCCGGTGTGACGCCGGAAATCGACACCCGCCTTGAGCACATCGGCTTTCTGATCCCCCATCGCCTGGTCGACGCTTCGCACTTTGGCGCCAGCCTGATCGGCGTGCTCTGCCTGCTGCTCGCCCAGGGCCTGCGCCGGCGCCTCTCGGCCGCCTGGATGCTGACCACCATTCTGTTGCTGGTAGGCGCCCTGCTCTCCCTGCTCAAGGGTTTTGACTGGGAAGAAGCCTGCCTGTTGATCCTGACCGCCAGCCTGCTGGGCGTATTCCGTCGCTCGTTCTACCGGCCGAGCCGCCTGACCGAGCTGCCGTTCTCGCCGCTGTACCTGGTGTCGAGCCTGTGCGTGCTGGGAGCATCCATCTGGCTGCTGCTGTTTGCCTACCAGGATGTGCCTTACAGCCATCAACTCTGGTGGCAGTTCACCCTCGATGCCGACGCTCCCCGGGGCCTGCGCTCGCTGCTCGGCGCCGCCGTACTGCTGGTGGTGGTGTCGCTCACCTGGCTGCTGCGCACCGCACGCCCGGTGATCCACCTGCCGACGCCTGGCGAGCTGGACCGGGCGGTGAAGATCCTCATGGCTTCCGCTCAACCGGACGGTGGCCTCGCCCTGACGGGTGACAAGGCGCTGCTGTTCCACCCCGACGAGCAGGCGTTCTTGATGTACGCCCGCCGTGGCCGCAGCCTGGTGGCCTTGTATGACCCTATCGGACCGCCTCAGCAACGGGCCGAAATGATCTGGCAGTTCCGCGACCTGTGCGACATTCACCACGCCCGCCCTGTGTTCTATCAGGTACGCGCCGAGAACCTGCCGTATTACATGGACATCGGCCTGACCGCGATCAAGCTGGGCGAGGAAGCCCGGGTCGATCTGCAGCGCTTCGACCTGGAAGCCAAGGGCAAGGAGATGAAGGACCTGCGCTACACCTGGAACCGCGGCACCCGCGACGGCCTGTCGCTGGAGATCTTCGAACCCGGACAGGCGCCGATGGATGAGCTCAAGGTGATCTCCGATGCCTGGCTGACCGGCAAGAACGTTCGCGAGAAAGGCTTCTCCCTCGGCCGTTTCAGCGAGGACTACCTCAAGCATTTCCGCATCGCGGTGATCCGCTTCGAAGGCCGCCCGGTGGCATTCGCCAATCTGCTCGAGACATTCGGCCACGACCTGGCCAGCCTTGACCTGATGCGCGCGCACCCGGAAGCGCCAAAGCTGACCATGGAATTCATGATGATCGGCCTGATTCAACATTATAAAAGTCACGGATACGCGCGTTTCAGCCTGGGCATGGTGCCGCTGTCGGGGCTGCAACCCCGTCGCGGCGCACCACTGACCCAGCGCCTGGGCTCGATGGTTTTCCGCCGTGGTGAGCAGCTCTACAACTTCCAAGGCTTGCGCCGCTTCAAAGACAAGTTCCAGCCTGACTGGGAACCCCGTTATATGGCCGTGCCCGCCGGACTCGATCCGCTGGTAGCCCTGGCCGACACTGCCGCCCTGATTGCGGGCGGCTTGACTGGATTGGTGAAACGCTGATGATTCAACGCTCCCTGCGGTATGTACTGGCCACACTGGTAGTGCTGGCCCTGATTCTCGGTGGCGGTTACTGGTACCTCAAGCGCCCGGCCCCGGAACCGACCCTCGAATTGTTCAAGCCCGCCGACGGCACGGCGATGACCCGGGTCACTCCCGGCACCACGCCCCGCGCCCAGGTGCTGGTCGCAGTGAACGAGGACCAAAAGCTCAGTGACAAGCAATTGCTGACCCTGAGCCGTACCGGCTCGGCGCAGATCGTCCAGGTGATCCTGCCTAAAGACTGCCTGCTGCAAAGCCGCGCGTTGCAATCGGGCCTGCGCGAGCTCCACGGTCCGGCAACGCTGGTCAGCGGCATCGGTCCCGGCGCGGTGCTGGCCTGGCGCTGGTTGTCCGAACAGAAAGACGACAAGGCGCAGGCCGTCTCCGTGGACCTTGCCCTGGAAAAACCCGGCTGCACCCACCTGCTGCCAAAAAGCGCAGCGCACGGTCGCTGGCTGGCAGCCTGGAACGATAACCCGGACGACACCAGCGCCGGCTTCGTACGTGACCAGCCGAATGCCGAGACCAGCATCAGCGACTATGACATCAACCTGCCGCAAGTCCTGAACAACGAGCTGCGCAAGATCCTGGTCGGCGGCGACAAGGCCGCCGGCGGCCTGCAGATACCGGTCGTTGAAGTGCCGGCAGGACAGGCCAACGACACCGTCACCCTGTTCCTTTCCGGTGATGGCGGCTGGCGTGACCTGGACCGCGACGTTGCGGGCGAGATGGCAAAAATCGGTTACCCGGTGGTCGGTATCGACACCCTGCGCTACTACTGGCAGCACAAAAGCCCCGAGCAAAGCGCGCTGGACCTGGCTGAGCTGATGCAGCACTACCGGCAGAAATGGGGCACCAAGCGCTTCGTCCTGACCGGCTACTCATTTGGCGCCGATGTGCTGCCTGCGATCTACAACCGCCTGGAGCCCGCCGAGCAGCAACGCGTCGACGCAATCATCCTGCTGGCCTTCGCCCGCACCGGTAGCTTCGAGATCGAAGTCGAGGGGTGGCTGGGCAACGCCGGCAAGGAAGCCGCCACGGGCCCGGAGATGGCTAGGTTGCCAGCGCAGAAAGTGGTCTGCATCTACGGTGAAGAGGAGGCCGATGAAAGCGGCTGCACCGACAAGACGGCCGTGGGTGAGGCGCTGAAATTGCCGGGCGGGCATCACTTTGACGAGAACTATCCGAAACTGGCTCAGCAGCTGGTGGACGTGATCGAGAAGCGCCAGAGCAAGGACAAGGTGACTGAGGAGTAATCCTCTCCCCCACAAAAAGCCCCCGCCACTTCACAGTAGCGGGGGCTTTTTTATTTGCACCCAATCCCACAGTATTCTTGTCAGCCCCTTACATCTCCACCTGCGTCCCCAACTCAATCACCCGATTCAGCGGCAGATTGAAAAACCGCAAATTGCCATTGGCGTTCTGCAACATGAATGCGAACAGCGCCTCGCGCCAGCGGGCCATGCCTTCGAGTTTGGAGGCGATCACCGTCTCGCGGCTGAGGAAGTAAGTGGTACGCATCGGGCTGAAGTCGAGGTCATCGAGATGGCACAGCTTCAGCGCTTGTGGCACGTCCGGCTCGTCGACGAAGCCAAAGTGCAGGATGACCCGGAAGAACCCCTCACCGTGGGATTCCACCTCAAAGCGTCTGCTCGGCGGCACCCGCGGGATATCCTCGTAGACCACGGTCAGCAGCACCACTTGCTCATGCAGCACCTGGTTGTGCAGCAGGTTGTGCAACAGCGCATGGGGTACGGCGTCCGGGCGGGCCGTCAGGAACACGGCCGTGCCCTGGACCCGGTGCGGTGGCTGCACGCTGATGCTGCTGATAAAGATCGGCAGCGGCAGGCCGCCCTCGTCCAGGCGCTCCACCAGCAACTGCTTGCCGCGCTTCCAGGTGGTCATCAGCACGAACAGGGCGATACCGGCAATGACCGGGAACGCCCCGCCCTGGACGATCTTCGGCACGTTGGCCGCGAAGTACAGGCCATCCACCAGGAGGAAGCCAAACAACAGCGGCACGGCGAGCACCGGCGGCCATTTCCACAGCAGCAGAATCACCGCCGCCACCAGAATGGTCGTCATCAACATGGTGCCGGTTACGGCCACACCATACGCCGAGGCGAGCGCACCAGAGGATTCAAAGCCAAGCACCAGCAGGATCACGCCGACCATCAACGACCAGTTCACCGCGCCGATGTAGATCTGGCCCTGTTCCGCGCTGGAGGTGTGCTGGATGTGCATGCGCGGGATGTAACCCAGCTGGATCGCCTGGCGGGTCAGGGAGAACGCGCCGGAAATAACTGCCTGGGAAGCGATCACGGTGGCCAGGGTCGACAAGCCCACTAACGGGATCAACGCCCAGCTTGGCGCCAGCAGATAGAAAGGGTTGCGAGCGGCTTCAGGATCGCCAAGCAGCAAGGCACCCTGGCCGAAGTAGTTCAGCACCAAAGCCGGCAACACCAGGATGAACCAGGCGCGGGCGATAGGCTTGCGACCAAAATGCCCCATGTCGGCGTACAAGGCTTCGGCACCGGTCAAGGCCAGTACCACGGCACCGAGGATCGCCACGCCCATGCCCGGATGCACGATAAAGAAGCGCACGCCCCACACCGGGTTCATTGCCTGCAGCACTTCGGGGTGCTGCAAGATGCCGTGGACACCCAGGGCGCCGAGCACCAGGAACCAGGTGACCATGATCGGCCCGAACAGAATGCCGATGCGCGCCGTACCGTGCCGCTGAATCAGGAACAACGCCACCAGCACCACCAATGACAGCGGTACCACCCAATGGTCGATGCCATCGAAAGCCAGCCCAAGGCCTTCGATCGCCGACAGCACGGAAATCGCCGGGGTGATCATGCTGTCGCCGTAGAACAGCGCCGCGCCGATCAGGCCACAGACCACCAACAGGCTGCGCAACCTGGCATGCCCGGCTGCGGCGCGCCGGGCCAGGGCCGTCAGCGCCATGATCCCGCCCTCGCCCTGGTTGTCGGCGCGCAGCACGAACATCATGTATTTGATCGAGACCACCCAGATCAGCGACCAGAAAATCAACGCCAGAATGCCCAACACCCCATCGTGGTTGACCGGCACCCCATAGCCACCGGAGAACACTTCTTTGAGGGTGTACAGCGGACTCGTGCCGATATCGCCGTAAACCACACCGACCGCCGCGACCAGCATGCCGATCGGCTTTGCTGCCGAATGCTCAGCGTCCGCCGCCTGACTACTTGCCTGCCCCATCCAAAACTCCTGCTACTCAGACCTGGACTACTGATAAGAAGCACTATGCTCTGCCCTGAGCATGCGCTGTTTTACTTCACGTTACAGACGTTTTCTTGACTGTAAGTAATCGGTAAAGCATCAAGGCGCGAAGCATAGCGCAGCACTCGTCGCATTTCCCTGCATAAAGCTGGTCAAGCGCGCGTCCCATCGCTAGAATTGCGCACTTTTTGATCAGAGACGCCACAAAGCGTCCGTCAGCCGCCTCGCCCTACCGGGCGCAGTCGTCACAAATACCGAGGTTAGACATGTCCACCACTCCTGCGCCGGCCAATCCAAAAGTTGGCTTCGTATCCCTGGGTTGCCCCAAAGCATTGGTCGACTCCGAGCGCATCCTTACCCAGCTGCGCATGGAAGGTTATGACGTGGTGTCCACTTATCAGGACGCCGACGTGGTGGTGGTCAACACCTGCGGCTTCATTGACTCGGCCAAGGCCGAATCCCTGGAAGTGATTGGCGAAGCCATCAAGGAAAACGGCAAGGTCATCGTGACCGGCTGCATGGGCGTCGAAGAAGGCAACATTCGCAGTATTCACCCAAGCGTGCTGTCGGTGACCGGTCCACAGCAGTACGAACAAGTGGTCAACGCCGTGCACGACGCCGTGCCGCCGCGCCAGGACCACAACCCGCTGATCGACCTGGTGCCGCCACAAGGGATCAAACTGACCCCGCGCCACTACGCCTACCTGAAGATTTCCGAAGGCTGCAATCACAGCTGCAGCTTCTGCATCATCCCGTCGATGCGCGGCAAGCTGGTCAGCCGTCCCATAGGTGATGTGCTCGACGAAGCCCAGCGGCTGGTCAAGGCCGGCGTCAAGGAGCTGCTGGTGATCTCGCAAGACACCAGCGCCTACGGCGTCGACGTGAAGTACCGCACCGGTTTCTGGAACGGCGCCCCGGTCAAGACCCGCATGACCGAACTGTGCGAAGCCCTCGGCTCCATGGGCGTGTGGGTCCGCCTGCACTACGTTTACCCGTACCCGCACGTCGACGAGCTGATTCCGCTGATGGCCGCCGGGAAAATCCTGCCGTACCTGGACATCCCCTTCCAGCACGCCAGCCCGAAAGTCCTGAAGTCGATGAAACGCCCGGCCTTCGAAGACAAGACCCTGGCGCGTATCAAGAACTGGCGCGAGATCTGCCCGGACCTGATCATCCGCTCGACCTTCATCGTCGGCTTCCCTGGCGAAACCGAAGAAGACTTCCAGTACCTGCTGAACTGGCTGACAGAAGCCCAGCTCGATCGCGTTGGCTGCTTCCAGTACTCCCCGGTCGACGGCGCCCCGGCCAACGACATGGACCTGGAGATCGTGCCTGACGACATCAAGCAGGATCGTTGGGACCGCTTCATGGCGCATCAGCAAGCCATCAGCTCGGCTCGCCTGCAAATGCGCGTCGGCCGCGAAATCGAAGTGCTGGTCGATGAAGTCGACGAGCAAGGCGCCGTCGGTCGCTGTTTCTTCGATGCCCCGGAAATCGACGGCAACGTATTCATCGACAACGGCAGCAACCTGAAGCCGGGCGACAAGGTCTGGTGCAAAGTGACCGACGCCGACGAATACGACCTGTGGGCTGAACAGATCTAAAGCGAAAAACGTAAAAGCCCTGCTCTTGTGCCGAGATGCGGGGCTTTTTTACGTCTATCGTTTGTGATGAAAGGATTCGTTACGTCTACTCCGCAAGAGGCAACAGGCCATGCGCCATCATTCGGTCATTCATACACCGAAACTCAGTGACTACACAGAACTCACAAAGGTCTGGGAAGACTCGGTGCGCGCCACCCATGACTTTCTGCCGCAAAGTTACATCGAACTGCTGAAGAACCTGGTGCTGACCCGCTACCTGGATGCAGTCATGCTGATCTGCACCAAGGACGCCCAGCAACGCATCACCGGGTTTGCAGGGGTCGCCGCAGGCAAGATCGAAATGCTCTTCATCGACCCGGCTCACCGCGGCCAGGGCCTGGGCAAGCAGTTGTTGCGTTATGCCATGGAACACCTGAACGCCTGTGAACTGGACGTCAACGAACAGAATCCGCAGGCGCTGGGGTTCTATCTCAAGCAGGGCTTCGAGGTCATCGGCCGCACCGAGCATGACGGGATGGGGCAGCCTTACCCGCTACTGCATATGCGCTTGCGCCAAGACCAGCAACGCTCACAACATGCCTGACGCCATAAAATCCCTGTGGGAGCTGGCTTGCCAGCGATGCAGGCGCTGCGATTTGTCAGATGGACCGAGGTGATGCAATCGCTGACAAGCCAGCTCCCACGGGAAATTCAACCGTATTGAAATGGACCCGCGATTAACCGGCGCCCAGCAGGTACAATGCCCACCCCTTTTTTGTTACGGCCCTGTCATGACTGACCCGATTCGTCTCTCCAAACGCCTCATCGAACTCGTCGGCTGCTCCCGTCGGGAGGCTGAGCTGTTCATCGAGGGCGGCTGGGTCACCGTGGACGGTGAAGTCATCGACGAGCCGCAATTCAAGGTCGACACCCAGAAAGTCGAGCTCGACCCGCAAGCCCAGGCCACTGCGCCGGAGCCGGTGACCATTCTGTTCAACGTCCCGGCGGGTATGGACGCGGAAACGGCCATGGGCACCATCAGCGCCGAGACCCTGAGCGAAGAACACCGCTTCAGCAAACGCCCGCTCAAGGGCCACTTCCTGCGCCTGACCGCCAGCACCGACCTGCAGGCCAATGCCAGCGGCCTGCTGGTGTTCACCCAGGACTGGAAAATCCTGCGCAAGCTGACGGCCGACTCCGCCAAGATCGAGCAAGAGTATGTGGTCGAGGTTGAAGGTGACATGGTTGCTCACGGCCTTAACCGCCTCAACCACGGCCTGACCTACAAAGGTAAGGAGCTGCCGCCGGTGAAGGCCAGCTGGCAGAACGAGAATCGCCTGCGGTTTGCGATGAAAAATCCACAACCAGGCGTGATCGCCCTGTTCTGCCAGGCCGTTGGCCTGAAGGTCGTTGCCGTCCGTCGCATCCGCATCGGCGGAGTGTCCATTGGCAAAGTGCCATTGGGGCAATGGCGCTACCTGTCCGGCAAAGAGAAGTTCTAGGCTTTTCACGCCGCCCTACATTTCGGCGCCGCGATTTGAGCGGCGCCCACTGCTGAATATCAGGACTGCACACCATGATCCACAACGACGTACTGCGCAGCGTGCGCTACATGCTCGACATCAGCGACAAAAAAGTCATCGAGATCATCAAGCTCGGCGGCATGGACGTGAGCCTGGAAGATCTGCTGACTTATCTGGACAAGAAAGAGGAAGACGAAGAAGGCTTCGTTCGTTGCCCGGATGAAGTCATGGCGCATTTTCTCGATGGCCTGGTGATTTTCAAGCGCGGTAAAGACGAAAGCCGTCCGCCACAGCCGATCGAAACGCCGGTCACCAACAACATCATCCTGAAGAAACTGCGCGTGGCCTTCGAACTGAAAGAAGATGACATGCACGCCATCCTCAAGGCTGCCGAGTTCCCGGTGTCCAAGCCTGAGCTGAGCGCACTGTTCCGCAAGTTCGGCCACACCAACTACCGCCCGTGCGGCGACCAGCTGCTGCGCAACTTCCTCAAGGGCCTGACCCTGCGCGTGCGCCCGCAATAATTGCAAGGCGGGAGCAAAGCTTGCCTGCCCGCTCCCACAGGTTCTGTGGGGGCAAGGCTTGCACGCGATGACGAACTGCCAGGCGCCACCGGTTAAACGGTTGATCGGGTTATCATGCCCACCCATTCCCGCCTCGACCCCAACCCATGACCTACAGCGTTTCCCCTATCGGTTTCGTGCGCTCCTGCTTCAAGGAGAAGTTCGCCATCCCGCGCCAACCGCAACTGGCTCCTGCCGCACGCGGCGTACTGGAGTTGGTGGCGCCATTCGATCAGGGTGAAGCCGTGCAGGGGCTGGAGCAGGTGAGCCACGTGTGGCTGCTTTTCCTGTTCCACCAGGCGCTGGAAGACAAGCCACGGCTGAAAGTCCGCCCGCCTCGTCTGGGCGGCAACAAATCCATGGGTGTTTTCGCCACGCGCGCGACGCATCGACCCAATGGCATTGGCCAGTCAGTGGTCAAGCTGGACAAGGTCGAAGCCAATCGCCTGTGGATATCCGGCATCGATTTGCTCGATGGCACGCCGATTCTCGACATAAAACCTTACGTGCCTTACGCCGACATCATCGACACGGCCTCCAACAGCATCGCCAGCGCTGCGCCGCCGTTGATTGCCGTGCAGTGGATGGATTCGGCGCTGCAGCAGGCCCATGGCCACGCTCAGCGGCTTGAGGAGCCCCTGGTCGAGCTTATTGAACAGTGTCTGGCACAGGACCCGCGCCCGGCTTACCAGACACCTGCACCACAGAGGGAATATGGCGCGCAGTTCTGGGATGTGGATGTGCGGTGGCATTACCCCGAGGCGGGCGTGATCAGCGTGCTCGAAGTCATACCCGCATCCAACTTGTAGGAGCTGCCGAAGGCTGCGATCTTTTGACCTTGATCTTCTTTCCCGAATTTCAAGAGCAAAAGATCGCAGCCTTCGGCAGCTCCTACCTGGAATTGTCGGACATAAAAATGCCCCCATTGCCTGAGCAGGCTATGGGGGCATTTTAGTGATGCGAATGGCTTACTTCTCGACGAACGCACGCTCGATCAGGTAATCACCCGGCTCGCGCATCCGCGGCGAAACCTTCAGGCCGAAGCTGTTCAACACTTCGCTGGTCTCGTCGAGCATGCTCGGGCTGCCGCACAGCATGGCGCGGTCGTCCTGCGGGTTGATCGGCGGCAGGCCGATATCGCTGAACAACTTGCCGCTGCGCATCAAGTCGGTCAGGCGACCTTCATTTTCGAATGGCTCGCGGGTCACGGTCGGGTAGTAAATCAACTTGTCACGCAGGGCATCGCCGAAGAACTCGTTCTGCGGCAAATGCTCGGTGATGAATTCGCGGTAAGCGACTTCGTTGACGTAACGTACGCCGTGGCACAGGATCACTTTCTCGAAACGCTCGTAGGTTTCCGGGTCCTGGATGACGCTCATGAATGGCGCCAGACCGGTACCGGTGCTGAGCAGGTAAAGGTGCTTGCCCGGCTTCAGATCATCCAGTACCAGCGTGCCGGTAGGCTTCTTGCTGATGATGATCTCGTCGCCTTCCTTCAGGTGCTGCAACTGGGAGGTCAGCGGACCATCAGGCACCTTGATGCTGAAGAACTCGAGATGCTCTTCCCAGTTCGGGCTGGCGATCGAGTAAGCGCGCATGAGCGGCCGGCCGTTGGGCTGTTGCAGGCCGATCATCACGAACTGACCGTTCTCGAAGCGCAGACCCGGGTCACGGGTGCACTTGAAGCTGAACAGAGTGTCGTTCCAGTGATGAACACTGAGGACACGCTCGTGGTTCATGTTGCTCATGTACGTGGGACTCCTGGAGATTTTGCCTGCGCCGGTGATGTGCGCAATTGCATCGCATTCTAATGGCAGCGACAATATCTGTTAAATGGATTATTAAGATAAGGGTTATCGGTTATATAGATATGCGATTTACTCTCCGTCAACTGCAAGTCTTCGTCGCTGTCGCCCAGCAGGAAAGCGTATCCCGTGCTGCGGGACTGCTCAACCTCTCACAATCGGCGGCAAGCACTTCGATCACCGAACTGGAGCGCCAGTCCAGCTGCCAGCTGTTCGACCGCGCGGGTAAACGGCTGAGCCTCAACGCCCTGGGCAAACAGCTGTTGCCCCAGGCCGTGGCCCTGCTCGACCAGGCCAAGGAAATCGAAGACCTGCTCAACGGCAAGTCGGGTTTCGGCTCCCTGGCAGTCGGCGCCACCCTGACCATCGGCAATTACCTGGCCACCCTGCTGATCGGCAGCTTCATGCAGCGTCATCCAGAAAGCCAGGTGAAGCTGCATGTGCAGAACACTGCCAACATCGTGCAACAGGTCGCGCACTATGAAATTGATCTGGGTCTAATCGAAGGCGACTGCAGCCACCCGGACATCGAAGTGCAGAGCTGGGTCGAGGATGAATTGGTGGTGTTCTGTGCGCCCCAGCATCCTTTGGCCATACGCGGTACGGCGAGCATGGCCGAGCTGTCGCAAGAGGCCTGGATCCTGCGGGAACAGGGCTCCGGCACGCGCCTGACGTTTGACCAGGCCATGCGACATCATCGCAGTGCGCTGAATATCCGCCTGGAACTGGAACACACCGAAGCGATCAAGCGCGCGGTCGAGTCAGGCCTGGGAATTGGCTGCATCTCGAGGCTGGCACTGCGTGATGCATTCCGGCGCGGCAGCCTGGTAGCGGTGGAAACCCCGGATCTGGACCTGGCGCGACAGTTCTATTTCATCTGGCACAAACAGAAGTACCAGACCTCGGCGATGCGTGAGTTCCTCGACTTGTGCCGCGCCTTCACCGCCGGAGTCCAGCGCAGCGACGAGATCGTCCTGCCCACCATTGCTTAAAGCAGGATGACTGCCCAGACCAGCGCGATCATGGTCAGTGCCACGAACTGCGCGGCGCTGCCCATGTCCTTGGCATTCTTGGACAGCGGGTGCAATTCAAGCGAGATGCGGTCAATGGCCGCTTCCACGGCGGAATTGAGCAGTTCGACGATCAGCGCCAGCAGGCAAACGGCGATCAACAACGCCTGTTCCACCCGGCTGACATTCAAAAAGAACGACAGCGGTATCAGAATGACGTTAAGCAGCACCAACTGGCGGAATGCCGCCTCACCGGTGAAGGCCGCGCGCAGCCCATCCAGTGAATAACCCGAAGCGTTGAGGATGCGTTTGAGGCCGGTCTGGCCTTTGAAAGGAGACATAGAGTAAGCAACTGCACCAAAAAGGAGTGGGAAAGCTAGACCAGTGAAAGTCAAAAAAGCGTGAACGAGCCGGGTTCAATGGCTCGAAATTGACTCAAGTTGTTGCAAGAGCAACGCCGCCTGGGTGCGAGTGCGCACGTTCAGCTTGCGGAAGATGGCGGTGACATGGGCCTTGATGGTGGCTTCCGAGACGCTCAGTTCATAAGCGATCTGTTTGTTCAGCAAACCTTCACACACCATGGTCAACACCCGGAACTGCTGGGGCGTGAGGCTGGCCAGGCCTTCGCTTGCCGCCTTGGCTTCGGCGGAGACACTGACCGCCTCAAAGGCCTGCGGGGGCCAGAACACATCGCCGTCCAATACCGCCCTGACGGCCTTTTGAATAACACTCAGGTCGCTGGACTTGGGAATGAAGCCGCTGGCCCCGAACTCGCGAGACTTGACCATGATCGAGGCCTCTTCCTGGGCCGACACCATCACCACCGGAATCTGCGGGTATTGCCCGCGCAACAGCACCAGGCCGGAAAATCCGTAAGCGCCTGGCATGTTCAAGTCGAGCAGAACCAGGTCCCAGTCGGACTTCTCGTCCAGGCGGGTCTCCAGTTCGGCAATACTCGCCACCTCCACCAGCCGGACTTCGGGGCCCAGGCCCAGGGTCAACGCCTGATGCAATGCGCTACGGAACAGTGGGTGGTCATCGGCAATCAGGATTTCGTATGTGGCCATTTTTTAAATGATCCTGTTTTTCAAACAACTCGAGGTACAGCCACGGAGCTGCACCAACAGGGCACGTTCAACGCCAATCACAAGCTAAAACGGCGTCTCAAACCTTGGCCGCGCCCCAATCGGCGCCAAGCATGCCCAGCGGAACCGGGGTGGTCAAGGTGCATGGCCAGTACAGATCTTTACAGTATGGGCGACAATCAGCCCAAGGCAGCATAACCGCTGTGCACGAAGGGCATCAGCTCGGCATGCGCGGGGGTAGAAACATTCATGTCCAGCTGGTGCTTGGCATCGAGGTAGTGCTGGCTGAACACGTCGAAATAAGCGTCCAGTGCCGACGCGGCCGCCACATCGCCGGCCAGATCCAGACACAGCGCCGCCACTTCGGCCGTACACAAGTGCTCGCTACGCGTCGACCGGCGCAGGCGATAGCGTGACAGTTTCTCGGGCAGCAGGCTGAGGATCGGGAGCGCATCAAAGTACGGGCTTTTGCGGAAGATCTTCCGCGCCTCGGTCCAGGTCGCGTCCAATAGAATGAACAGTGGGCGCTTGGCACTATCGACTTCGACGGTGTTCGTCACCCGCTCACGCTCGACATACTCGCCCGGAAACACCAGATACGGTTGCCATTGCGGGTCGCGCAGCAAGGACAGCAACTTAGGGTCGGTTTCAGTACGTGACCAGATGAATGCATGGTTGTCGCGCACCACGTCGGCAATCAGCCACCCGGTGTTGCTGGGCTTGAAGACTTCCTTATTGGTCATGATCAGGCACACGCCGGAGCGCGCATCGACCTGCGGGCGCCAGGCACACAGGCAATGGCTTTCGATCACGCGACAGGCGCGGCAGCGAGTGGCCCTCCAACCCCGGGCCTGTATCGGCTTGATGCCCTCTTCCTCACGCTGATCGCGCAAAAGGGCAACGGCATTCGCCGCAAAGAGAGGGACAGAAGGGATTATCGACACGAACAACACTCGGCTGGGCATAAAGTAGTGGCAGTTTATCAGAGCAGCCCGCGCAAGCCTGTACCGTCCAGGCCTCGTCCCCTATAATTCGCCGCCACTGAACGCACAGTCATGTGACGGGTCGAACCACCAGTCACTGAACCAGGAGAGTTTCATGCTGCGCTTTATCGTTCCTACCGCTGCCATTTTGCTGGCGTCGTCCTTCAACGCCCAGGCTGCTTCCTTGAAAGACATGGAACTGAGCAAAATGCTGCAAAACGTTGCCGCTCAAAGCAGCGTCGGCACTCCGCGGGCAATCAATGAAGACATTCTCGATCAGGGTTACACCGTTGAAGGCAAAGAGCTGATCAACCACCTGAGCGTGCAGAGCACTCACGCCGACAAGATGCGCGCCGATCCGAAGGCTGTTTATTTCCAGCTGGGCTCCACCGTCTGCAACAACCCGGGCTTTCGCAAGCTGATGGCCAAAGGCGCGATCATGCGTTACGAATTCACCGAGGTTAAGACCAACCGTCCGGTCGCCAGCGAGCGCTTCCAGGAATCGGATTGCCCGAAAGTAAATCAAAAGAAAAAGTGATCATCGGGAATTAGCGCGTCGCTGTTCGTCATCGGCGCGCAATTCCGCTACAAGTGCCTGCAAGTAACGCGAGCGACGCTCGCCACCTGCAAGACGCCGGCAGCACTCTTCCTCAAGACTCAAATGGTTGGTCTCGGCTGATACCTTGAGCAATCGATACAGCTGCGTATCGATTTCCAGAATGACCTTGGTCATAGTTCCCGCCTCCCTGCCCTTTCGCCCCAACTGCGCGATAAATCCTTTGAGTTACCTGTACCGTGCGTCTTGCCCTTGCGCAAAACGGTCGCGTCACGCCTGTAAGTAAGTAAATCAGAGCGCTGAACTCTCGGATCAGGTTCAGACGAGTGGTGAAATCACTTCTCGAATCGCTAATAAGCGATTGCCAGGAAAGACGTTGCGGCGCAATGATCAAGTCAGCGCGAATCCTCGCCAGAGACTAGATTTAGAGTAATCACCACTACATCTTTGGGCCGGGAAGGAGCCGCCCGTCATGGATTTTTGAAGTTGCGAACGTTTTTTTCATTCACCGAAAAAAACCAGAGCCCGCACGCAAGGAGAAGTTAATGCCTTACCAACCGAATGACCTCCTTAGCCGTCATTTTGCAGAAAGCGGCCACGACCTCACCAGCAAGGTCGAAGAACTCCTTAACCTGGTTTCACCTGCCAGCCCGAACTCCCCGATCTACCGAGACATGATCCTCACCGTGCTACGCATGGCGCAGGAAGACCACAATCGCTGGAATGCCAAGATCACCCTGCAGGCCCTGCGCGAACTGGAACACGCCTTTCGTGTGCTGGAACAGTTCAAGGGGCGACGCAAAGTCACGGTTTACGGCTCTGCGCGTACACCGGTGGAAAACCCCTTGTACGCAATGGCTCGCGAGCTGGGCGCTGCGCTGGCGCGTTCAGACCTGATGGTGATCACGGGCGCCGGTGGCGGGATAATGGCGGCAGCCCACGAAGGCGCCGGCCTTGAACACAGCCTTGGCTTCAATATCACACTGCCCTTCGAGCAGCACGCCAACCCGACCGTCCGGGGCACGACCAACCTGCTGTCATTTCACTTCTTCTTCACGCGCAAGCTGTTCTTCGTCAAGGAAGCCAATGCGCTGGTGCTCTGCCCCGGAGGTTTCGGCACCCTGGATGAAGCGCTGGAAGTACTGACATTGATCCAGACCGGCAAGAGCCCTCTGGTGCCGGTGATACTGCTGGATGCGCCAGGCGGTACTTTCTGGCAGGGCGCGCTGGACTTCATCCACCATCAGCTCGCAGAAAATCGCTACATACTGCCCACCGACATGAAGCTCGTCAGCCTGGTCTACAGCGCCGAAGAAGCGGTGGAGCAGATCAATCAGTTCTACAGCAACTTCCACTCCAGTCGCTGGCTCAAGCACCAGTTCATCATTCGCATGAACCACAGGCTGAGCGACCAGGCACTCGACCATATGCAGCAAGCGTTCGCCGATCTGTGCCTGAGCGACCATTTCCATCAACACGCCTATAGCGGCGAAGAACACGACGACGAACAGTTCAGCCACCTGGCACGACTGGCGTTCACCTTCAATGCGCGGGATCACGGACGCCTGCGCGAACTGGTGGATTACATCAACCTGCCGGAAAACTGGGCACAGTCCAAACCCCAGGCTCAACAGCGCACGCGGGAACCTTCAAAGGTGACGTGAAGCGAATAAAAAAGGCCCGCTATCACTAGCGGGCCTTTTTCATTTAATCGTCCATCCCTCGACCGCTGAACAGCCGACTGATCATTTCCATCGAATAGCCGCGATAACTCAGGAAACGCCCCTGCTTGGCGCGCTCCCTGGCATCGATGGGTAGATGCCCGGCAAACTTGCGCCGCCAGGTTTCTTCCAGCTGATCGTGCCAACTGATCCCGCTCTCACGCAGAGCGAGCTCGATATCGGCACGCTGCAGGCCACGCTGGCTCAGTTCTTCACGGATACGCAGCGGGCCGTAACCCGAGCGGGCACGATAGGACACGAAGCTTTCAAGGTAACGGGATTCGGACAACAAACCCTCTTCCGTCAGACGGTCGAGTGCAGTGTCGATCATTTCAGGGAGAGCGCCGCGCTGACGCAGCTTACGCGTCAGCTCGACTCGACCATGCTCGCGTCTCGCGAGCAGGTCCATTGCGGTTCGCCGCACTGCGACGAGTGTATCGAGTACGGCGGTCATCGGATCAATCAAACATCTACATCAACCAGGTCATCTGCTTTCACCCGATCGGCCAACGCTTTAACGTCTGGTGCCGGACTCAGCAGCTTGTCGCGCAGCTGCTTCTCAAGTTTCGCCGCGATTTCCGGGTTGTCTGCCAGGAACTTGGCCGAGTTGGCCTTGCCCTGACCGATCTTGGTGCCTTCATAGGCATACCAGGCACCGGACTTCTCGACAAAACCATGCAGTACGCCCAGTTCGATCATCTCGCCGTTGAGATAGATGCCCTTGCCGTAAAGGATCTGGAATTCAGCCTGACGGAACGGCGAAGCCACCTTGTTCTTCACAACCTTGACGCGGGTTTCGCTACCAACGACTTCATCACCTTCTTTCACCGCGCCAGTACGGCGGATGTCCAGGCGAACCGAAGCGTAGAACTTCAGCGCGTTACCACCGGTGGTGGTTTCCGGGCTGCCGAACATGACGCCGATTTTCATCCGGATCTGGTTAATGAAGATAACCAGGCAGTTGGCGTTCTTGATGTTACCGGTGATTTTACGCAGGGCCTGGGACATCAGACGGGCTTGCAGGCCAACGTGCATGTCACCCATTTCGCCTTCGATCTCGGCCTTTGGAACCAATGCAGCCACGGAGTCGACGATGATCACGTCAACCGCGTTGGAACGCACCAGCATGTCGGTGATTTCCAGGGCTTGTTCGCCCGTGTCCGGCTGGGAAACCAGCAGGTCGTCGACATTGACGCCCAACTTGCCAGCGTACTCCGGGTCGAGTGCGTGCTCGGCGTCGACGAATGCGCAGGTGGCACCGGCTTTTTGCGCCTGGGCGATGACCGACAGCGTCAAAGTGGTTTTACCTGAGGATTCAGGACCGTAGATTTCAACGATACGGCCTTTTGGCAGACCGCCAATGCCGAGCGCGATGTCCAGACCCAGAGAGCCAGTAGAGATAGCCGGGATCGCCTGACGGTCTTGATCGCCCATACGCATTACGGCACCCTTGCCGAATTGACGTTCGATCTGACCCAGGGCCGCAGCCAAGGCTTTCTTCTTGTTGTCGTCCATTAAAGTCCTCACGTAATCAATAAGGCCTGACGGCCAACACCTGTATAAGTAGACAGTATTATTCCACAGCGCTTCAGGATCGCCTACCCCTGATTTGAGATTTCTGAAGCGGCATGCCGTAGCAGCCCCTCTAGCGCGGCCTTCACCGTTTGTCGGCGGACCTCGTCGCGATTGCCCGGGAAGTGCTGGACCTCGCTGAACAGCTGCTCACCGACGCCCCAGGCCAGCCAGACCGTACCAACCGGCTTGCTCGCTGATCCGCCATCCGGCCCGGCGACACCGCTGACCGCCACGGCAAAAGTCGCGCGACTTTTCTCCTGGGCGCCCCTGACCATGGCCTCGACCACCTCGCGACTGACCGCGCCTACGGTGGAGAACAACTCGCCAGGCACATTCAGCTGTTCGGTTTTCTGCCGGTTGGAGTAAGTCACGTAACCGGCTTCGAACCATGCCGAACTACCGGGAATCCGGGTAATTGCCTCGGCGATCCCGCCGCCGGTGCACGACTCGGCGGTCGTGACATGAGCATTGAGCACCTGCAGGCGTCTGCCAAGTTCAGCGGCGAGCTGGGTGATTTCTTTCACGGTCATCTCCTTGTCGGGCGGGATAAGCACTACCGTACACGAGCCAATTACGCTTGCAAGGCGCGCCCCCCATCAAAAATGTGAGGAAATGCGCGGTGTGGGCGGGGCTGCAAATGCATCGCAGGACTTTCACTCCTGCGGCGGGCGGACTGCCCATGTTAATCTTGCGCCCATCGCGGAAAAGCCGGGCCGACGTCCCTCCTTTGCCCTACACCTTTCAACGAATTTGCCTGATATCCGATGAATAAAGCGCTGACCGATCTGTCCTCCCACACGCCAATTGTGTTGGAGTACTAGCGATAGAATGCTCTACAGCCCCTAGTATAAGGGGCTGTAGGGCTTTTTTGACTTCTCAAGCTAATTGGTCATTAGGCATTCAATGGCATTGGTTGGCGAACGATTTGCCCCATATTTGCCCCACAGCACTTCAATTCGCACCCTCCGCTCGCTCGGTACGTGGATAGGAATACGCCCCCTTCTAGCACTTCTGAGGACCGCTCCAGATCGCTTTTCGTTCTCATCTATGGTGAGACGCGGCCTGTGGCGGTCTCGGAGTTGCCCTAGCACCGCCTTGACCAAGAAGCCTCGGTGGGGTTTAGTCCTAGTTGAAGGGGGGTCCTCCGATGATAGATTCGAACGACTGATGCTACGGGTCACGCAGCACGGCTCTTTCAGCGCATTTGGCATTTATCCGTACCACATACGTACCAAACAAAAATCAGCACCCCACCACTGGAAAACGATTTAGGATCAGACATTCCTTCCCATTGTCTTGCATTTGCGCAATTGCAAGATTAAAATTTGCCCATGAAATCACTCGATCAGACCTCCTCAAGCGCCCGTGCAATTGGCGAACGCATTCGTGCCGCCCGTGAAGCCCTGTGCTTGACGCAAAAGCAATTATCCAGTTCAGTCGGATTTGCAGACCGACAAACTCTTTCGACTATTGAGACCGGTGAGCGTCGCGTCCAACCATCTGAGCTCGTGCGCATCAGCCAAGAGCTCAAAAAACCAGTTGATTGGTTCATCGATCCCTTTGTTGTTGCCGGTGCAGCCAGCTTCTCGTGGAGAGTATCGCCAACCGTTTCAAACGAGTCTCTTAACGATTTTGAATCGCGTATTGGGCAGATTGTTGGGCTTCTGCGATTTTTAAAGGTGGCTGTCCGAGGTCCGTCGAAAGCTCTCTCTAAGGTCCTACGAATGCCGGCCAACCCGACATTTGAAGACGCGTGGGACTGGGGTGAGGCTATAGCGCAGGAGCTTGAGTTGGGGCTTATCCCTTCTCAGAATCTTGTCGAGCACATAGAAAGCAAACTTGATTTACCTATCCTCTTCATCGACGATGAAATTGGCTCAAGCCCAGAAGGTATTTCCGGCGCGATGTGTCGATTACCCGATTTAGGCGTAATCGTAATCAACCGCCGCGAAACGCTCTGGCGGCGCCATTTTGATGTTGCCCATGAGTTGTTTCACGCATTAACTTGGGATGCATTGCCTCCTGAGCACAGGGAGGACCCAAATTCCGATCCTAAAGCACGCAGTCACAAACGAATCGAGAAACTAGCTGACAACTTCGCTGCGGCAGTTCTGATGCCAACATCGAGTCTTACGAAGCTTATCGACCCTGCGCGCTTTGGTGATGCAGAATATTTGGTTGAGATAGCTCATAAGATGCAGGTCTCGACAGGAGCTCTGGCATTCCGCCTCTTCAATGCAAAAATGATTGATAAACCTACCTGCGAAAAATTGCGAAATCTAAAGCTTCCAAAATTTCAGAATGAACAGCCAAAACTGCTCTCTGAAACTTTTGTAACGCTTCTACATGATGGGATAGCTCGCGGCCATGTGTCTGCTCGCAAAGCGGCAAAAGCATTGTCTATGACGCTAGAACAACTAGCATCGCTAATGCGTGAATACGATAAGTCCGTTCCGTTTGCGACCTTAGGCTAAGCGATGGCTAAGCAGCGGGTACTCGTCGATACATGTATTATCATTGAGGCATTCCGAATTAATTGTTGGAAAGCTCTGTGTCAATACTATGAAGTCGAAACTGTACAGTGCTGCATTGATGAGTGTGCTGCTGGGGACCCACTGCAGCCTGGTCGCGTTCCTATACCACAACAGGAACTATTGGCAGGTTTGTCAAAGGTGCACAGTGTAGACGACATTATGCTTATCTCTCTTGCCATAGAGCAGCCCGATTTGCCTGCAATTGATGCAGGCGAACTGCACATGATGGCATGGCTGCACGCAAATCCGGCTGAGGCAGTAATCAGTGCAATTTCGACTGCAGATCGAGCAGCGGTTCGTGCAACTCATGTGCTCAAATTGGTGGATCGAGTAGTCTCCCTTCAGCTCCTAGCCGATACAGCTGGAGTAGGAGTCAGGCAACTTCAAAACCTACAGCACCATTTCAGCGAGGATTGGCTTAGAACAGTTCGCACTCAGCTGAAAATGGGTATTTTATAAAAAACGTGTATCTTAACCATGGATTGGACATACAAACTGCGAACAGCAGGCAAGTAAAGGCTTGCAGAACCAACGTATTTTCTGCGTACCACTTATGCACCACCACGCCAGGAATGTTTACGTTACCCGATCAGCCATCTAGCCCTGGCTCTTCACTAAATTCGACGCAGACGGAGATTATTTATTAAATACCAATCACACCGGGAATAGGCTCGAACCAGTTGGCCTTCGTTTCGTGGAGTACTTCGATTAGCTCCACAGCCTTGCAGCTGTATTGTGGTTTAAGGGTGAATGTCATTGGGAAATTAGGTCTGATATTCCCGCTCAATGGATGTATGACGATCCTCACAAACTTACCTACGCCCCCTATTTCGTGAGATTGCTGTGGTAACGCTTGAATTCCAGGGGCCCCCTCTATCCAAGCAAATACCTCGTCAAGTCCATTTCTTACCAGAAACATGAATTTTGGATTTGATTCCTGGAGGAGCGACGCTTTGACAGTAATTTTTAGCTCCGTTTCTGGATCTCCTGTCACTGTATAAGTCAGATTTGAGAAGGCGGTATGTTTAGGTGTGAATTCGGCTTTGCCTTCGATCCTGTCTTTGATCTGCTGGATAGTGGCTTCAATACCGTTCCTATGCATGTCGACATAGGCTTTGTGCATCACGATTGCTGGCAACGCAACGCCATCCACTCGTACAGGGATGAAAGTAACATTGCCTTTAGCAGCCTGGTATAGAGCACTCTGCCATTCCAAATTGACCATTCCGCTTTTCAGGCTGTTTTCGGTGATGAAAAATAAAAAGAAGTCTGGGGATGTAAGGCCATCATTCATTTTGCCGATGATGCTGTCCCCTGGCTGAATAGACCAATCATCATAAAAAACCGAATCCTGGCCAAAAATCTTCATCAGTTCAACAGCGACGGGTTCCACAACCGGTTTGTCTTGATAGTTGTGGCTCAAAAATATGGTAGGCATGGTACAACTCCCTATGTAGAAATCCGATTCTACACAGGGTTGCTGGCCAGTTCTGCTTCTATCGTGAACATCATGAAGGATAGGGATTCGAACCCTTTCTTGCGTGTTCGTAGGCCGCCATAGGCCCGCAAACGTGCGGGGGGTGGGCGTCGCCATCTGGTGGCTTGTCGCGGTCTATACCGGTCCTATATCTGCCCTAATTTTGCCCTAATCCTAAGCATGCACTTGGTCCTGCAGCGCGCAAGGTTGGCTAGGATGACGAGTCCGATGATGGATTGGGCGTAGCCATCGAGTTCAGCCCCGGCGCGCCTAGGCCTTCCCGGTTTATCGCTCCTTCTTGTAGCAACTTTTAAGCAGGCGGTAAGACAGGCCTGTCATGGGCACTACCGGTCTCATTAGACCACTACACGTAGAGCGTCGCCCTTGCTCGGGAAGATCCTGCGGCACGTCACCCACTCATCATTCGACAGCTACGCTGAACTCTTCACGGAGGATTCGCGATTGCCAAACTCAGACCTGCTCCCTTCCCTTCAATATAAAATCAACGAGAACCAGCTCGCCCTGGAAGCATCCATCATGGAGCTGACGCTATTGGTTGAGCAGCGCTGCTCAGCAGACGTCGCCGGTAATCTCCGCGGCGCCCTGCACACCATTGATAAAAACGAAAAGTTCATCAAGATGACGCTTGCGGTCTTGATGACTCCGGACTGAATCCAATCGGCCAGAAGGAGCCTGTCTGTTTTTGGGGCCTGTCATTTAGGTTAGCTGGGCTGAAAGTCTAGCGATTTCTGCAGAGCGAATATAATTATTGCGTTTAGTCATCACCCCAAGGGCAACGGGAGCATCACTTCCCCCTGCGTTTGCCATGTCCATGAGCTGTCTTTGATTCAGAGACAGTGCTCTGAAATATATTTTCGCCAAGTCGTGAACTGATATATTTGCAAGTCCAGTGTATAAAGTGTGACCCACGGGATATTTCAGATTTATTTCACTCCAGAACTCCGAGTTATCATAGTAAGATTCAAATGCTTGATTAAATTCGATGTCTGAGTGAGCTAGGAATACCAAATACGTACAGAAGAAAAAATCCCATGTATTATTCGTGAAATACGAGTTGAATGTGCAAACCCTCTTAAGAATTGCTTCTAAATCTCGTATCTGATATTTAAAAGCCAATGACAGTGCTTTGAAGATAATCTGATGCGCGTTCAGTTTTTCACTGAAAATTGATGTCAATGCTGGCTCAACTTGATCATCGAATGCGAATGAAAACCTGCTATCAATGTGCTTTGTGAGAACTTTATAGTCGCCAAATGCAGGACATATTTCATCTTTAAGATGAGTAATTATCCAGTTATCCAACTGTGTATTGTCGAGCCTGAACGTTGAATCAAAAAACCTTTTAAGGTAGCGTCTAGATGCGAAACCTGAACCGTAAACAGCACAAATTGCGTGTGCGAGCTGTTCTGTATCAGTCGCAATTACAAATCTGCAACCTTCGATTGCAAAAAAATGCTTCACTCGCTCAAGAAGCTCTATTGCATATGTTGGGCGACAACGGTCTAACTCATCGATAAAAATATAAACTGGCTTTCCACCATTTTTGCTACTCACAATTTTAAATAACTCTGCCAAGGATTTTTGGAACTGATCAACGGCGCTTAATGCCTCCTGATTTTTCCCCAGTATTTTTTCTACAAATTTTTCTGCTGTTTCAGCTGTCGCTTCACCATCTAGAACACCTAGAAAATCCTCTCCTAGATATTTTTTTGCTGCCGCTTTCATCATCGACGGAGCAATAGCTAAAGCTAACTCTCCTGCACGCTTAGTAAATTCTCTAACTTTTTCCTCCACTAGTGGCTGGACTCCTCGATTTTCTGCGAGCTGTTCGCGAATTACAGACACCAGCGATAGGAGGGGATCGCCTAAAAAATCATTTTCCCACGCGTTAAAGTACACTACAGGTCGGCTATTCTCTTGCAGAAGCTGAAATCGCCAATTTTTCAAAAAATACGTTTTACCAGACCCCCACGGAGAGTCAATGTTAAGTACTCGGCAGATGTCCTGATCCAAGTAGTTTGATAGAAACTCTGCACGTCCTTTACGATCGAGAAGATCGTCGCTCCAAGCCATGTTAGTCATACCAACCTCTATCGTTTAAGTTTTTAATTGTTTTTTTGCCAGACCCAATAGCTTCTTAAATTATTCGATACTTACTTTCTCGAGTAGCTGTGGGACTGGGAGCTACCACACCCCGCAGCAGACGCCAATGAAATGGATATCGCTATTAACTTGACTGTCCTTACCAAGGTTCGCTCCTTTTTTCCTACCTATCAGTGTGGTCGTCTCGCTTAATGCTGAATCGGCTGAAAAACCACCCTACCCTGGTGGTATTTGGCGATCCAGATTCTGCCAGCTTGGCCTTTTCAGCTACCCGTAATGAGATTCCCTATGACAGTTGGGGCATAGGGCAATAGCGTTTTCCACGGTATCAAGTCCGCCATCGGCCAGCCGAACTCTGTGGTGGACCTCCAGGTAAGGCGTGCCGTTTGATTTTCTGGTGAAGGGTGCGGGTTGTACGCACACCTCGCACATGCCGGAGGCACGGTGAACCACGTCGCGCTTGCGCACGGTGCGATTCAGCATCAGCTATCGACGTACCGTTGCAAACCTCATTGCGGAGCGCATGAATTTTCGGAGTGTTCGCCACGGACAATTTCCTAGAATTCTTCGGCGGATGTGGGCTCATAGCGAGAAACTGAAAAAGTCGTACATTTGACTTTGACCCATTCCACTAAATGAACCTGCACAGTCATAACATCTACGCGAAGAGTATTTTCCCTAGGCCCAAAGCTCTCAGAATTCGCCATATACCCCCCCAAGTGATGATCACGGGCTAAATTATCTTCCGCTTCGTTCGCCGTCTGCTCGAAAACTGTGTAGTCGTATTCAAACCCTTCTTCACAGTCGAATCCGGACACCGCTGAAATCTTGGCACCTTCGGTGATTTTAAGTTTTTCGACTTTTGATGCTTTGTGGAATAGCACGACATTACGCCCTTCCTCTGCCTGAGCAGATTGGAAAATAATACCGTCTAGGGCAGGCTCATTTTCTGTGGCAAGGAAGTCAGCAATTGCTTGAGTAGCGAGATAATCCAAAGCTTGATCATCAGGCATAACCGCTCGGGTCATTCGCTTCCCAATGGTGCGCAAAAACGCAACCCGTTCTAGTTTGCCTTTAAAAGTAAGGTCAAAAATGCTTCCCGTGTCGTGCACATGCTCAAGTTTGGTCAGATCCAGAAGACGCAGGGGCCGAATCAAATTGAATTTAGCGACCGCTACACGGCTTCCTACAGGTGGGCGAACTTCGGCGATGGCCGCCTCTATGCTTGTCGCACCGTAGAACACCGAAATTCCCAGGGCATTCATCCGCCCAGCCATAGCTATACGCGTGGGTGGCGGCCCAAGTTCTTGGTCTGGTTTGCAGAGTGCATTCAGAAGCGGGGCCTCTGCCTGAAAGACACGAGCACGATATAGATGATCTAGGGGGAACATTGGACCGGCATCGACGACAAGCGGCAGGTTCTCAAACGTCTTAAGCGAGTCGATATTGCCGAATACTTCCCTGAGATGAGCAGCGGCATTTCGGCTGAAGAATCGCGCCTCGTTCTGGATTGCACGCTCAAAATTGCGCCAGTCTTCTTGCCACGCTTCATCCGTAGCGCCTTTCTCTTCGTAATGGCAACCAGCTGAGAATTCAGTCTCGCCGTCACTATCGAATGAATCAGGGTCTGCATATTTGTCGTCCAGTATTGTCTGTAGATTTTCTGCTATTTCTACGTCGATGTCCGCCGCGTCTTGAAAAGCTTCTACAGTGGGCAGTCCCTCACGTTCCCACCAATAGTCGGACTCCCGATCAGCCATCATGTGTTCTTGAAAAAAATCTGGCTGATTGGGGGTTGCAGTGAAGTGATCGTTGAAAACGTCCTCAATCCTTTCTGCCAATTGCTCAAGCGTCCAAGTGGCGTCCGTCTGCTCACAGTAGTCGCATTTCCCCGAGATTCCGCTGGTCGCTACTACATTGGATAAATACGCTTCTCCAATACATTCATGGCAGATGCGTTTGGCGTTGAGCTCGGCTATATCGTCGGAATGCATTGCGTGTACCATCCGTGATCACAATTCCGTGGGGTTGGTCGGCATACCTCGGCGCTCTTCTCGTTGAAGGCTGACCAACGCATCCATTGGATCTGCAATTCTCATAATGTCATTTCCTCGATCATGGGGAGTCCTGCGTTTGGCAGCTAAGCCAGTCGACGCTCACGCTTCGACAGCTTCCCGAGCAAATACGCCGAGATAGTTCCCACGATCTCGATAGCGGCTTTAGCTTCCTCTGATGAAAGAGTGGGCACCCAAGGCCTCCCATGGCCCGAACCCTGCTTGTTGCGAACTCGGTTGACGCCGAGAGCTGCGGTGAACAGGCCGCGCTCCATCGACTTAATCGCAGGTTCACCAGGCTGCTCCGGAATCTCTGGCACGGCTAACTGAAGTGCTATGAAGGCCATTCCCAAAAGGCCCTGAAAGTTCGCTTTTTCTGGGTAACTTCCTTTAAGAGTAATAAGTACGTGGGCTGCGGTGGCCTCTAACAAATCTTTTCCAGTACCCGCTATGAGCGCCGCATCCTCAGCGCCTCTCTGGGCTCGACGGGTATAGGCCCACAAAGCATCGGTCAATTCCGCTCCGGCAAGCGCACTCAAGACTTGGGGAGATACCGTCCCATCATCCGCTAGATTGAAGCCCTCTGCGTTGAAAGCGTCCTTGGCGTTATCGACGGCCTCACGGCCCACGTAGTTCGTAGAAGTTTCGCGGAAACCGCCACAAGCCCGGACTTTAGCTAGGAGCCCACCAACTAAGCGAGAACCCGCCTCAGGATGTAGTTCCATCGCACTGTAGAGCACCGCTCGAACTCGCTTCGCTTTGCCAATGGTCTGCCCTTGCTGCTTTGGATCATGCATAGAAAGACCAGCGGTGTTCACTTGAAACTCGATATCGGCATGAGATGGCTCCCGATAATTGCCATTATTTCCAGAGTCGTCTATGAGCTGAGCCAACGCATGGACGATCGTATCTGTAAGCGGGATGGTATTCATAAGCCTCTCACTAACTTTTCCGTGACCTTTGGCAAGCTATTATGCGAGTGCTGCCCGGGAGCCCTAAACTTGACTGCTAGTGGTGCTCAAAGCGGCAACACCCAAGCTGCGGGACTGAGTGGAAGCTTAACTTTCGCGCTCAAGGGATCTTTGTTTTTCCGGCTCCACTGGGCACGGATAAGCGGTGAGCATGAACTTAAAAACACTAAGCGTGCTCGGTTGAGCTTTGAGCTCTCGGGCCATATTCGTTTTCGACCAGTCGAGGAATCTCGTTATCACGGCTTTGTGCGTGACCATATGTGGTATGCAGATTGGACCATTCTTATCAGTCCTCAGCGTTTTGTAGGCATCCATATAGCCCCAAGAGTCACGCCAGGTTTTGAACTGGACTATGCACATCAGCATAAGCGCGAGATCGCCTTCAGTGGCTTTCTCCTGGGGGATGTTGATTCCGGAACACGTATCCAAAAGCCCTTGCCCTGTGGACCAATCGAATCCACTGACGGGGTTGGCGAAGGCCGAAAATGCTGCGCATGTAAACCCTAGGGGGGCCAAGGCCCCGAAGACTCGAAATCCTCTCATCTCAACCTCTGCATATCCCACGAAGATCGAACCATTGCTACAGTTCTAGACGTTTCACGACGACTTCGCATGGATGACGTGCGGAGTTTTTTCCTCGGACTCGTTGCTGCATTGGTAAAGCGTTCATAAGTCCCCGACCAGCTTGATTGGGCAATGAACGCTTTCCCGTGCAGCCCCGAAAGGCTGGCCTGAATTTCTTAAGCAGTTGTGAGTAAAAACTCACCATGGAAAGGGAGCGACTCGAGGGTTGGATCATTTTCGAAAAGCTCTTCCCAGGCCCGGCAAATCTTGAAGAAAAACATGAGCAGGTCGATGTCCTCGCCGCTTGAACGTACGATGCTAAAAGCTTGCCGTTCTTTTTCTAGCCCTTTGATTACACCATTTGGACCTAGCGCGGACAATTTCTGATTGCCAACACCGACCGAAACTGACTTCACCACCAGGTGCTTCGAGGCGTTAGCGATATCGGCACATTCACCAAACAGACCATCAGCCTTTGCCCTCCAAGCACTATGAAAAGCCACATCACCTTTTTCGCCCTTCGATTGCAAGATCCAGTCCCGTAACGAGGAATTGGTTACACAGAAATTGAAAAGGTGATCTCCCATCTCTTCCAAGGTGCTTGCATTCCAGGCTCGGCCAGCTTCTCGGAATAGCTTCAAGGCGATATCGCGAGGGCACTGAAATACGGGGATTACAGGACTGATTGTCATTTTCTTACCTTGGTTGTGCGGGAGCGAAATAGGCGCGTATCTACGTCCTCAGCCCCGGTTTTTTCAGGGCCGGGCTTGAGTGCAGCGGGGTATTTTCCCCAAAACTCATTAGGAGTACTTCGTTCGCTTCGCCTTATTGAAGGGCCATGGCCAAGGACTGGCTTCCAGCTTCGCTCGATCCCAGTCATGCTTAAGTAGCAAAGCAATACGCTTTGAAAACTCGGCAAGCTCAGTCTTTGACTCTGCAAGGCCATTCAGTCTGCAAATACTGGCAAGAATGCCATTATCTTCAGAGTCGAGCGGATTGAGCATGTGTTCAAACGTTAGGTGCAGTTCGGAAAGCTTTGGAGCGTTGTTAGCTACTGATGCCCTGTGTACCTCTAGCGCATTGAGTCGAATCTTGTCCCGCCACTTTGCCCGCTCTTGGGTGACGTTCTCTATCTCAATCTTTCTTTCCGAAGACCGTAAGGTCACGAGGGCGGCCACCATCGCCGACACTACGGCGGAGGACAAAAGCTCAGTGAATGTCATGTCATTTCCATATCATCGCTGGCAAGCGGAAAGAGTTACCGATGTCACTATGCCAGTGCGCGCTCGGAAGCGCGACGGATACCGGTACAAGAACAGTACCTGGTGCCCGATCCAAAACGGAAAGGACGAACCTGGCGCCGCTTCGAAAACAACCTGCGGTCCATGGGCTACGACCTGATGTACGGCAAACTCAAAGCCTGTGACTTTGGCGCCGCCACGACCCGCCAGCGCTTGTTCCTGATTGCTCGCCGTGACGGTCAGCCACTGCGCTGGCCGGAACCGACGCACTTCAAAAGTCCAGCCAAGGGACAGTCAGCCTATCGCACCGCCGCCAGCTGTATCGATTGGTCTCTTCCATGCCCGAGCATTTTCCTCACCAAGGAAGAAGGCCGCGCTGCAGGTGTGAAACGACCACTGGTGAGCAACACCATGGAGCGCCTGCGCAAGGGTGCCAAGCGCTATGTCCTCGAACACAAGAACCCGTTCATTGTCAGCGTCAACCACACCGGCAACGACCTGGCGCGATGCCAGTCCGTGGAAGATCCGGCGAAGACCATAATCGGTGCGCAGGGGTTCGCCCTTGTCACGCCGCAACTCGCGCCCTTCATCACCGAACACGCCAACGGCAGCAGCCAGCGCAACATGCCAGGGGATGATCCTCTACGCACCATCTGCAGTGGCGTTAAGGGTGGGCACTACGCTTTGGCCGTGGCCTATGTCGCGCAGTACAACGGCGGATACAACGTGACGCCTGGGCATCACCCGGTTAAACCGCTTACTGCGATCACCACCACTGGCAGCCAGCAGCAGATCGTCACTGCGCACCTGTCGACGCTTCGCAGGAACTGCATCGGCCGGGCCATGGACGAACTGGTACCGACCATTACGGCCGGCGCTGAACACCATGCTCTGGTCGAGTACAAGCTCGCGCCAGAGGTCGAGGCCGGCGCCATGCGTGTTGCGGCATTCCTGATGGGCTACTACGGCAGCGACAACACTTACGACCTGCGCGACCCAGCCGCAACCATCACAACACGGGTTCGCCTGGCCCTTGTCACTGTGACGATCCAGGGCACGCCCTTCGTGATCGTCGATATCGGCATGCGGATGCTCACTCCACGCGAGCTGTACCGCGCCCAGGGCTTCCCCGACAACTACGTGATTGATCGTGGACATGATGGCCGGAAATTCAGCAATAAGACGCAGGTGCTTATGGTGGGTAACTCGGTGTCGCCGTGGCCGATGATGGCGCTGATCAGTGCCAACAACGACGTAGATGAGCGCGAACTTATGGGAGAAGCAGCATGAGCCTACCTCGCTGGGTAATGATCAGCCGCGCCTCAGAACTTACTGGTTACAGCGAAGACGCCATTCGCCACAAAGTGAAAAACGGCACCTGGGCCCAAGGCCGCATCTGGCGCAAGACGCCGGACGGCCGCATTGCAATCAACATGACGGAGTATGACAAGTGGGCCGAGAGCGCACCTCAGGAAGCTGCCTAGAAACCGAACTGGCAAAGCACAAGGGGATTGAGATACACGGCGGCAACCTGCTCGTCGTCTTCATGTGGCGGCGTATGCGCTGCCGCGAATCCCTCGGCCTTCCGATCTCCAAAGCCAATATCAAACACGCCGCCCTCTTAAGGGCGGCAATTCTTCACGAGATCAAAACCGGTAACTTTGAGTATGGGCGGCACTTTCCTAACTCAAAGCACGCGACCAATTACAGCAGTGCCAAGGACGAAAGGCTTGGGGCATTGCTGGAGCGGTACAAGCCGTTGAAGGCTGTCGACATCACGCCGATGACCGAGGAGAAGTACGGCTATGCCTTGGACATCTGCACTGCCTTGGTTGGAATTGATCGTCTCGCCGGAGTTTTGTTGCCCGAAGACATTCAGTTGCTGAGGACGTTGCTGATTGCAGATCGAGCGCCGTCGACCGTCAATCATTACCTGGCAACGTTCGCCGGTTTCCTTGGCTGGTGCGAGACCAATGGATACTGCCGCAAGGGATTATCAGAAGCGTGCAACCGGTTCGCAATGCAAGGTCAAGAGCCGGATCCGCTTACTCGTGATGAGTTTAAGCTGCTGGTCGATAAAGGATGCCTTCACCCCCAGGACTCTGCTGCGATTACTTTGGCCGTGTATACCGGGCTTCGACCAGGTGAGCTATGTGCGCTGGCTGTTGAAGACATCGATCTGGACGCAGGGCAGATCAACATCACCCGCGCCATAACCGCTAACGGAACGTTCAAGGTCCCTAAGACAGGGAAGCCGCGCTCAGTGCTTTTAATGCCCCCTGCAGTCGAAGCCTGCCGGGTTCTAATATCACTGGTTGAAGGTCACCCCAAGAGGGCTATTGAAATTTTCCAAAACAGGCACGAAAGCAGGCAGAATAACGTCACGCCACTGCTCTCTCCGGCAACTCAGGCACGCAAGAAAATAATCAACTTCTGGTATGTCCCCACCGCTTGGAACACAAAATGGGCAGCTATCCAGAAACGCTCGGGTATTCGTACGCGCAGGCCATACCAAACCCGACACACTTACGCCTGCTGGTGCCTGACCGCTCGTGGAAACCTTGCGTTCATTGCAAAACAGATGGGCCATAAAGACTTCTCAATGCTGGTAGAAGTCTATGCCAAGTGGATGGACGACGAGTCACCGGCAGAACTTAACAACATCTGGCAAAATATAATGTCCCGACATAACAGTTGAACAAACACTCAGGGCGAGATCATCGCCCTGCACTGCTAAATCAATGAGTCATTCAGCATCTGAGATATTTTTCGGGAACAATAGCGCTGCTTCATACGCAAAGTTTTCCGCCTGGAATTTAAATTCGCCAAATGCCCCTTCTGTACTTCTACCACGGCAGGAGATGAAACCACCTCCGCCTCCGCCACCTTCTTGCGGACATTCAAGATCATCGAATCTAGCTGCTGAATCGTAGCATCAATAGATTCTTCTATACGCTGATAATATTTAATATCATAACGCCGCGACGATGGGAGTTCGATATCGCCATCCTCAGTGACATCACCCAACAATGATGTTTCTTGCGCAGCCTCCCTTGCAGCAAGCTCCCCTTCGTTTACGAAAGCATCTCGAACTTCATCTACAGCCGCGGGCGATGTATTTTGATGGCGATAGTCATTAGCAAATTTAAGAAAGCTGTGAGTCGAGTAAATATAAAAATCCTTACCCGTAACCGATGAAAACTCTTCCATCAACTCAGGCAAAGGCCCAATGGTCTTACCACCACAGACTGACCACCAGTCCTCTTTTCTCTCTCCCGTTACCAAAATAACAGATGAGGATGCGTCCTTAGCTTTATCCAAGATCTGTTTCCAGAAAATCAAATCACCATAACGTTTATTGATCTCTCTTAGTAACTGTGAACCTTTGTGCTTATCTCGGTCCTCAAATCCAGGAGGTATTTTTTGCGAGTACCTCACCTCACCTTCTATCGCCAGTGCAGCCAACTCAGAAGCCGTGTATGGGGGACCAACCTTACCGTCTAGCAATTCAGAAAGTCGCCGTTTGACATCATCATCAGTAATCCTGCCAACATGTAGATCACGGCGAACTCGCAAATCAGCGAGCACAAGCTCCGTCGACTGACAAAACCCCTCATAAATTTCTTTCGAAACAAATGGCGCTCGATTTGGAATATCTATTTCAGACTTCAAGTCTTCGAGCTTCGATATAGCAGAGTCATACAACTTAGATTGATCATGAACAATTTTTGCACGATTATCCAAGTATTCAAACATAACCTGATACGGAATCCAAAGACTATCCTCTAAAGACTCAATCACCCTATAAAGGGCATCTCTTGTTTCATCCGAATACTTATACAATCCTGTTAAAACATTCGTATCGAAAACAAAAATACATTCAGACCATAGCTTTGTGATTTTTTCCGGTTCATTTGCAAAATGGTTTGGAAACAACGTCTTCATGAATTGCTCCATCAATTACATCGGAATGCCTAGCGAGCGTGCCACATAAGAATTCGCCCATCCTAGCCTATGGCCGGGCTAAACAGAAAACCACTGGCCATGTTACCCTCAACCTACAAATTTGCTCAGCAACCAATGAGAGCTTGAGCGCTTTGCAAAAGCCCCATTTTTGCCCCAGCCATTTTACAGATAGCACCTAACCAACTGATGAATAAAGCAATTTCCGATCTGTCCTCCCACACGCCAATGATGCAGCAGTACTGGCGCCTGAAAAACCAGCACCCCGACCAGCTGATGTTCTACCGCATGGGCGACTTCTACGAGATCTTCTATGAAGATGCGAAGAAAGCCGCCAAGTTGCTGGACATCACCCTGACCGCGCGCGGGCAGTCTGCAGGACAAGCGATCCCCATGTGCGGGATTCCTTACCACGCGGCGGAAGGTTACCTGGCGAAACTGGTAAAACTTGGCGAGTCGGTGGTGATCTGTGAGCAGGTCGGCGACCCGGCCACCAGCAAAGGGCCCGTGGATCGCCAGGTGGTGCGGATCATCACGCCGGGTACGGTCAGCGACGAAGCGTTGCTGGATGAGCGCCGCGACAACCTGATTGCCGCGGTGCTGGGAGACGAGCGCCTGTTTGGCCTGGCCGTGCTGGATATCACCAGCGGCAACTTCACCGTGCTGGAAATCAAGGGCTGGGAAAACCTGCTGGCGGAGCTGGAGCGCGTCAATCCGGTGGAGCTGATGATCCCGGACGACTGGCCAAAGGACCTGCCCGCAGAGAAGCGCCGCGGGGTTCGTCGTCGCGCGCCGTGGGATTTCGAGCGTGATTCGGCGTTTAAAAGCCTGTGCCAGCAGTTCTCCACCCAGGACCTGAAAGGGTTCGGTTGCGAAAACCTGACCCTGGCGATCGGCGCTGCCGGCTGCCTGTTGAGCTACGCCAAGGAAACCCAGCGCACCGCCCTGCCGCACTTGCGCAGCCTGCGACACGAGCGCCTCGACGACACGGTTGTGCTGGATGGTGCAAGCCGACGCAACCTGGAACTGGACACCAACCTTGCCGGTGGCCGCGACAATACCCTGCAATCGGTGGTTGACCGCTGCCAGACCGCCATGGGCAGCCGTCTGCTAACGCGCTGGCTAAACCGTCCGCTTCGCGATCTCAAGGTGCTGTTGGCACGCCAGATGTCCATCACCTGCCTGCTAGATGCCTATCGATTCGAACAGCTGCAACCGCAGCTCAAGGAGATTGGCGACATCGAGCGGATTCTGGCGCGGATCGGCCTGCGCAACGCCCGCCCCCGCGACCTCGCCCGGCTGCGTGACGCGCTCGGTGCGCTGCCGCAACTGCAGGTGGCGATGGCTGAACTGGAAGCGCCACACCTCATTCAACTGGCCGCGACCACCAGCACCTACCCGGAACTGGCCGCGTTGCTGGAAAAGGCCATCATCGACAACCCGCCGGCGGTTATCCGTGACGGCGGCGTGTTGAAAACCGGCTATGACAGCGAACTTGATGACCTGCAATCCCTGAGCGAGAACGCCGGGCAATTCCTGATCGATCTGGAAGCGCGGGAAAAAGCCCGTACCGGCCTGTCGCACTTGAAAGTGGGTTACAACCGCATTCATGGGTATTTCATCGAACTGCCGAGCAAGCAGGCTGAGTCGGCGCCAGCGGATTACATTCGGCGCCAGACCCTCAAGGGTGCCGAGCGCTTCATCACTCCGGAACTCAAGGCTTTCGAAGACAAGGCGCTGTCGGCCAAGAGCCGCGCGCTGGCCCGCGAGAAGATGCTGTACGAAGCATTGCTCGAAGACCTGATATCAAAGCTGCCGCCACTGCAGGACACCGCTGCGGCGTTGGCCGAACTGGACGTGCTGAGTAACCTCGCCGAACGTGCGCTGAACCTGGACCTGAACTGCCCGCGCTTCGTCGAAGAGCCGTGCATGCGCATCAGCCAGGGTCGCCATCCAGTGGTCGAGCAAGTGCTGACCACCCCGTTTGTGGCCAACGACCTGAGCCTGGACGACAACACCCGCATGCTGGTGATCACCGGTCCGAACATGGGCGGTAAATCCACCTACATGCGCCAGACCGCCTTGATCGTGCTGCTGGCGCATATTGGCAGTTTTGTTCCGGCAGCCAGTTGTGAGCTGTCGCTGGTCGACCGCATCTTCACGCGGATCGGCTCCAGCGATGACTTGGCTGGCGGGCGTTCGACCTTCATGGTTGAAATGAGCGAAACGGCGAATATCCTGCACAACGCCACCGAGCGCAGCCTGGTACTGATGGACGAAGTCGGACGCGGCACCAGTACGTTCGATGGCTTGTCCCTGGCCTGGGCAGCGGCGGAGCGCCTGGCGTTCCTGCGCGCCTACACCCTGTTCGCTACACACTACTTCGAACTGACGGTATTGCCCGAGGCACAGCCCCTGGTCGCCAACGTGCACCTCAACGCCACCGAACATAACGAACGCATCGTGTTCCTGCACCACGTCCTGCCGGGGCCTGCCAGCCAGAGTTATGGCCTGGCCGTGGCACAGTTGGCCGGCGTACCTGGCGAGGTGATTCTGCGTGCCCGCGAGCACCTTGGCCGACTGGAGGCCACCGCCTTGCCGCACGAGGCGCCCAAGCCGGTCAAAGGTAAAAACCGCGCGCCGCAGCAGAGCGACATGTTCGCCAGTCTCCCTCACCCGGTGCTGGATGAACTGGCTAAACTCGACCTGGATGACCTCACGCCACGCAAGGCGCTCGAAATGCTCTATGCACTGAAGACACGGATCTAACGCACTTGCTTGCAAGCTGTTAGAATCTCGCGCGGTTTGGGATGCTGCAGGCTACAGCCAGGCCTGCAGACTATCGCTCCCAAACCTGGCGACCCCAACGTGAAGGGGCTCCGCTGCCGCCGCCTGAGGAGAAAATTAGAAATGACCTTCGTCGTCACCGACAACTGCATCAAGTGCAAGTACACCGACTGCGTAGAAGTCTGTCCGGTGGACTGCTTTTACGAAGGCCCGAACTTCCTGGTGATTCACCCGGATGAGTGCATCGACTGCGCGCTGTGTGAACCAGAATGCCCTGCTGTGGCCATCTTCTCCGAAGATGAAGTCCCGGCCGGCATGGAAAACTTCATCCAGCTGAACATGGAGCTGGCCGAAGTATGGCCAAACATCACCGAACGCAAGGATCCACTACCGGATTCTGCGGCATGGGATGGCAAGACAGGCAAGCTCGAACACCTCGAACGCTGATCTGATCGCGTTCCCGAAAAGGCCCGTTACGGGCCTTTTTTTTAGATCAAAAGATCCAGCTTTTCTACAGGCAAAAAAAAGGGGCGGTTTGACCCGCCCACATTTTTTCCCTAGTCCCTGTTTTCCTTTTCATCATCCTGATGAATCGCATCCTGCGATGTCCTTCCCCTCATCCTGAGGGGCGTGTCTATCCGTCGACACAACCCCGATACTAGACTTTCCCCGGCCACGGGCAACGCCTCTAAAATGCCAAATCGGATAAATAGCCAGCTTTGAATATGAAAATTATTCCTCTAAAATCAAAGGCTTAGTTAAAATATTGGTTGAACACAGCCAACTGTCTACTTGTAAAAATAACGAACACTTACAACAGAGTAAGCAAATACTTACGCCCGCTGACTGCAAAACCGAGCCCCCGCCGACTCAAATCCCAGCCAACAAAAAACCCCGAACCAGTCGGGGCTTTTCGCTGCCTGCCTGCAACACGCTTATTGGAACAGCGACTCGCTCGACAAACCGTTCTTCTCCAGGATCTCCCGAAGACGCTTGAGACCTTCAACCTGTATCTGCCTGACCCGCTCACGGGTGAGACCAATTTCCAGGCCCACATCTTCCAGCGTGCTGCTCTCGTGACCGCGCAGGCCGAAGCGGCGAATCACCACCTCGCGTTGCTTGTCGGTCAGCTCAGACAGCCACTGATCAATGCTCTGGGAAAGGTCGTCGTCCTGCAGCAGTTCACAGGGATCGGTTGGACGGTCATCGGTAAGCGTGTCCAGCAGGGTTTTATCCGAATCCGGACCCAGCGAGACGTCGACCGAAGAAACCCGCTCGTTCAAGCCCAGCATGCGCTTGACCTCGCCCACCGGTTTTTCCAGCAGGTTGGCGATTTCTTCGGGTGAAGGTTCATGATCAAGTTTTTGAGTCAGTTCCCGGGCTGCCCGCAAGTAAACATTCAGCTCCTTGACCACATGAATCGGCAACCGGATGGTCCGGGTCTGGTTCATTATCGCGCGTTCGATGGTCTGACGAATCCACCAGGTGGCGTAGGTCGAAAAGCGGAAGCCGCGTTCAGGGTCGAACTTCTCTACCGCCCGAATGAGTCCGAGGTTGCCCTCTTCGATCAGGTCCAGCAGTGACAAGCCACGATTGACGTAGCGTCGGGCGATTTTCACCACCAGCCGCAGGTTGCTCTCAATCATGCGCTTGCGCCCAGCCGGATCCCCACTTTGCGACAATCTCGCAAAATGTACTTCTTCTTCGGGGGATAACAGAGGGGAAAAGCCGATTTCATTGAGGTACAGCTGCGTGGCATCGAGTGCACGCGTGTAGTCAATGTACTTGTGTTGCTTCAACGACGTGGAGTGTTTGGATTTTGTCCGAACGGAAGGTGTAGCCGCCCCTTCATCATTCGACATCGCATCCGCAACGACGTCGGTCTCCATCAGGAGAACCTCATCGTCGATGTCAAACTCCGGCACTTCTTTACTGAGAGCCATTGTTATAGTCCTTTGGTGAGTTCGACCTCAAGCTCAAGCGACGCCTTTATCCTTGGCAACGCTGGAGCCTGTTCCCTCTACGTGACGGAACAGGCTGGAAACAAATCAACGACGTGGCAGGAACTGCAGCGGATCTACAGGTTTACCTTGGCGGCGAATCTCAAAATGCAGTTTCACCCGGTCTGTACCCGTTGACCCCATTTCGGCAATTGTCTGTCCGACCTTGACCTGCTGCCCCTCCCGAACCAACAGCCTGCGGTTATGTCCGTAGGCACTGACGTAGGTATCGCTGTGTTTGATGATGACTAATTCGCCGTAGCCCCTTAAGCCACTCCCGGCGTATACCACCGTCCCATCAGACGCAGCTAAAACAGGCTGTCCCAAATCTCCGGCGATATCAATTCCTTTATTCAAACTCCCGTTTGAAGAGAATTTTCCAATAAGAATGCCATTAGATGGCCATCCCCAGCCGGTCGGGGCTGGGCCTGCCGGAGGCAGTGGGACGGCTGCCGGTTTATTCGCGACGGACGGTACAACCACTGCAGTCGTTGGCCCAGAGCCATTTACCGGGCGCTTGAAAACCGTCGTTTTACTCGACGATGAGGGCGTTGAACTCGAAGAACTGGAAACTGTTGAAGCCGTTGAACCGGTGCGCCCATCGAAGCGAATCGTCTGACCCGGACGGATGGTATATGGCGCCGGAATGTTGTTACGCGCAGCCAGGGCCTTGTAGTCCCAGCCGTAGCGGAAGGCGATGGAGAACAGGGTGTCCTTGGGTCGTACGACGTACTGGCCCGTCGTGACTGCCGGCCGTTGAGCCACGGTGTTGTTGCGATCGACGACGCGTACGTCGCTCGATTTGTTGCTGGAGCATCCGACCAGCAAGGTGCTCAAGACAAGGCCAGTCACCAGGCGCTGAAAGCTCGTGATACCGATTCGCTGCGCAATGACTTTGAGACTCACCCGCCGCTCCCTTTGTGGTGGCTGAAAATTTGAATTGCCAAGTATCGGCAGGAAATGACGCAAGTATAACGGGCCGTGCCGGCTTTACCTTAGTGAACTACCGCACACGTTTGCTCACTGACGATGAATCTGTTTAACCCGATGTTGCCGCTGTAAGACATGAGCAATCGAATAGAATTCAGCGCGTTTAAACAAATGCTCAGGCAAGCGGCCCGTTCAACAACGGCACGAACCGGACAGCACCCAGTACATGCCTGGAAAAACCCTGTTCCTCGCGGACGATCAGCATCAATTGCTGGACCTCCCCCGAGCCGACCGGGATCACCAGGCGTCCACCCGGCGCCAACTGGTCGAGCAACGCCTGGGGAACATCTGTCGCGACCGCCGTGACGATTATTCCGTTGTAGGGCGCCAGCGCCGGCCAGCCTTCCCAGCCGTCCCCCCAGCGAAACACCACATTGCGCAGGTTCAATTCGACCAGGCGCTCCTTGGCCCGGTCCTGCAGGACCTTGATGCGTTCCACTGAGAACACTCGCTCGACCAGCTGCGACAGCACCGCCGTCTGATAACCCGAACCCGTGCCAATCTCGAGGACCTTGTCCAGCGGCCCCGCTTCCAGCAGAAGCTCGCTCATGCGCGCGACCATGTAAGGCTGGGAGATGGTCTGGTTATGGCCGATCGGCAACGCCGTGTCTTCATAAGCGCGGTGAGCCAGTGCTTCATCGACAAACAGATGACGCGGTGTACGGCGAATCACCTCCAGCACCTTGGCGTTGGAGAGGCCCTCGTCGTACAGACGCTGGATCAGGCGCTCGCGGGTACGCTGGGAAGTCATGCCGATGCCGCGCCGCAGAATGTCGTCGTGCTCACGAGCCATTAGCGCAGGCCCTCCAGCCAGCCATCAAGATTTCTGAAGGCGTCATTGAAGGTTCGGTCCAGTTGCAGTGGAGTGATCGAGACATAGCCTTGCACCACTGCGTGGAAATCCGTACCCGGGCCACCGTCTTCGGCGTCCCCGGCAGCTGCAATCCAGTAACCGGACTTGCCACGCGGGTCGACCACTTTCAGCGGTGCCGCAGCCCGGGCGCGATGGCCGAGGCGGGTCAGCTGAATGCCGCGAATGTGATCGAGGGGCAAATTCGGAATGTTCACGTTCAGCACCGTGCGCGGGGGCAGGTCGAGGTCAGCGTGGGCTTCTACCAGTTTGCGCGCAAAGTAAGCCGCTGTGGGAAGGTTCTCCGTCTGCCGTGAGACCAGGGAGAACGCGAAGGAAGGACGCTCCAGGAATCGTCCTTCCAGAGCCGCAGCAACCGTTCCGGAATACAGCACGTCGTCCCCAAGATTGGCGCCCAGGTTGATCCCCGAAACCACCATGTCCGGCTGGCGCTCCAGCAGGCCGTTGAGGCCCAGGTGCACGCAATCGGTAGGCGTGCCGTTGAGGCTGATAAAACCATTGGCCAGGGTTTGCGGGTGCAACGGACGGTCGAGCGTCAGCGAGCTGCTGGCGCCGCTTTTGTCCTGGTCGGGGGCGATAACCACGCACTCGGTGTAATCGGCCAGCGCAGCATAAAGCGCGGCGAGTCCGGGCGCAGTTACCCCATCGTCGTTAGAAATCAGAATACGCATGGGCTGTCCGTCTGCCCCACCGGCACCAGATCGACAAGTTCGCGCACCAATACAGTGGCGAAGCATCCGGCCGGCAGGACGAATTCCAGTTGCAGAATGTCAGGCTCGGGATAATGCCACGTCAACCCACCAATGGGCAGTCGCAGGATGCGACGTTCGTGGCTCATTCCGGCGTTAACCAGCCAATCGCGCAAGTCTGCTTCGCGAGTGGCGATTGCCTGCTCCAGTTCATGGACAACCCCAGCGGCCGGTGAGTCACCTTCACCCCACTGCGGACCTGTGGGATGCAGGTCAAGAATCGCCAGGCGCGGGTCGCTGCATTCAGCTTCGCCAGCCGGAAAGAAGCTGCGGCTGTCAGTGAAAGCCAGCAGGTCGCCGACCTGGGCACGCTGCCAGGTACCGTCGGCCACTCGAGCCGCCAACACCTGGTTGAACAGGAAACTGCGGGCGGTTGAGAGCAGGCGCGAGCGCACGTTGCGCTGCTCCGGCAAAGCCTTGCGCGCAGCCCAGGCACGGGCATCGACCACATTGCCGCCATCGAAGCCGAAACGCTGGGTACCAAAATAATTGGGGACACCTTGTTTGCCGATCAACTGCAGCCGCTGTTCGATCGCCGCCTTGTCGCCAGAGAACTGGGTCAGGCGCAAGGTGAAGCCATTGGCCGAATGAGCACCGCGTTGCAGCTTGCGTTTGTGGCGACCGGTCTTGAGGATTTTCAACGTGTCGTTTTCGGCTGCCGACAAATCAGGATCGGCCTTGCCCGGCAATTGCACGCTGAACCATTGGCGAGTCAGCGCCTGACGGTCCTTGAGCCCCGCGTAACTGACGGTACGTAACGAAACGCCCGCAGCCTTGGCGATTCGCCGTGCCGCTTCCTCGGTGTTCAGGCCGCGCTTCTCGACCCAGATCCATAAATGTTCACCCTCGCCACTGAGGGGGATGTCGAGCACTTCATCGACCTGAAAATCTTCGGCAGTGGCTTTGAGTACCGCAGTGCCAAGCGCCTCACCATAGGCCCGCGGCCCAAGCAGTTGCAGTTCGTTCATGCGCGCAACAACAAGGCAACGGAATGCACGGCGATACCCTCTTCGCGTCCTACAAAGCCAAGCTTTTCGGTAGTGGTGGCTTTTACGTTCACCTGGTCCGGCTCAACTTGAAGATCGGCGGCAATAAGCGCGCGCATCGATTCGATATGCGGGGCCATTTTCGGTGCCTGGGCGACGATGGTGTTGTCGACGTTGCCGACTTTCCACCCCTTGGCGTGGATCAGGCCGACGACGTGACGCAACAGCACACGGCTGTCCGCGCCCTTGAATGTAGGGTCCGTGTCGGGAAAGTGCTTGCCGATATCGCCCAGCGCAGCAGCGCCAAGCAAGGCATCGCTCAAGGCGTGCAGCAGGACGTCACCGTCGGAGTGAGCGAGCAGCCCGAAGCCGTGTGCAATACGCACGCCGCCCAGAGTAATGAAATCGCCTTCAGCGAAACGGTGCACATCATAGCCGTGGCCAATACGCATAAAAAAAACGCCCCGAATTTTGTCAGGGCGTGATTCTACCTGCTTTGCAGCACATTAGGCGTTTAGAGCACGCCCGTGATGCTGCAAGTGGTCATCAATGAAACTGGCGATGAAGAAATAGCTGTGGTCGTAGCCCGGTTGCAAGCGCAACGTCAGCGGATGACCGGCCAGTTTGGCCGCCTGCTGCAGGGCTTCAGGCTTGAGCTGGGTGGCGAGGAAGTCGTCGCGATCACCTTGGTCGACCAGCAGTGGCAGCTTTTCGTCAGCCTCGGCAATCAGTGCACAGGCATCCCACTCGCGCCACTTAGACCGATCCTCTCCCAGGTAACGGGAGAAGGCTTTTTGGCCCCACGGGCAATCCATCGGATTGTTGATCGGTGAAAACGCCGACACCGATTGATAGCGGCCCGGGTTGCGCAAAGCGCAAACCAGCGCACCATGACCGCCCATGGAGTGACCGCTGATGCCGCGTTTGTCCGACGCCGGGAAATGCGCCTCGACCAACGCCGGCAGTTCCTTCACCACATAGTCATGCATCCGGTAATGCCGTGACCAGGGTGCCTGGGTAGCATTCAGATAAAAACCCGCACCCAGGCCAAAATCCCAGGCGCCGTCCGGATCGGCCGGCACATCGGGACCGCGAGGGCTGGTGTCCGGGGCGACGATGATCAACCCCAGTTCCGCAGCCACGCGCATGGCACCGGCCTTTTGCATAAAGTTCTCATCGGTGCAGGTCAGGCCGGACAGCCAGTACAGCACAGGCAGCTTGCCGCCCTGCTCCGCTTGCGGCGGCAGGTACACGGCGAACACCATGTCGCAGCCGAGCACATCGGAACGATGCCGGTAGCGTTTGTGCCAGCCGCCGAAGCTTTTCTGGCAGGAGATATTTTCCAGGCTCATGAGCGACCTCAGAAATGGATGACGCTACGGATGCTCTTGCCTTCGTGCATCAGGTCAAAGGCCTTGTTGATATCTTCCAGGCCCATGGTGTGGGTGATGAAAGTATCCAGCGGGATTTCACCGGTTTCAGCCATTTCGACGTAGCTTGGCAGCTCGGTACGACCACGCACCCCACCGAAAGCCGACCCGCGCCAGACTCGACCGGTCACCAGCTGGAATGGACGGGTGGCGATTTCCTGGCCTGCACCGGCGACGCCGATGATCACCGACTCGCCCCAGCCCTTGTGGCAGCACTCAAGCGCGGCGCGCATCAGTTGCACGTTGCCGATGCATTCGAAGGAAAAGTCGACGCCGCCATCGGTCATGTCGACGATGACTTCCTGGATCGGACGGTCAAAGTCTTTCGGATTGACGCAGTCCGTGGCGCCCAGCTGCTTGGCGATTTCAAACTTGGCCGGGTTGATATCGATGGCAATGATCCGGCCGGCCTTGGCTTTGACCGCACCGATGATCGCAGACAGACCGATCCCGCCGAGGCCGAAGATAGCGACGGTATCGCCTGGTTTTACCTTGGCGGTGTTGAGCACGGCACCAATGCCGGTGGTGACCCCGCAACCCAGCAGGCAGACTTTCTCCAGCGGCGCTTCCTTGGCGATCTTGGCGACGGAGATTTCCGGCAGCACGGTGTACTCGGAAAAAGTCGAAGTCCCCATGTAGTGGAAAATTTCCTGGCCCTTGTAGGAAAAGCGCGTGGTGCCGTCGGGCATCAGGCCTTTGCCCTGGGTGGCGCGAATGGCCTGGCACAGGTTGGTTTTGCCCGACAGGCAGAACTTGCACTGGCGGCATTCCGGGGTATACAGCGGAATCACATGATCGCCGACAGCGACCGACGTCACGCCTTCGCCGATGGCTTCAACCACTGCGCCACCTTCGTGTCCCAGGATCGATGGAAAGATGCCTTCCGGGTCTGCACCGGACAGCGTGTAGGCATCGGTATGACAAACCCCGGAGGCCACGACGCGCAGCAGGACTTCACCGGCCTTGGGCATGGCGACGTCGACTTCAACGATCTCAAGAGGTTTCCTGGCCTCGAAGGCAACGGCGGCGCGTGACTTGATCATGGGGATAGATACTCCAGTGAATAAACGAGACAAGGAGTGTAATACATCGATTTACGGTGAATAATCAGGACAAAAGCAAAACATTATTGCTACACAGGGATAATCATCCATGTCGGAAAATCGCTGGGAAGGCATTGACGAGTTTGTGGCTGTGGCGGAATGCAGTCAGTTCACAGCGGCTGCGGAACGCCTTGGCGTTTCTTCGTCGCACGTCAGCCGACAAATCGTCCGCCTCGAAGAGCGTCTGCAGACCCGCCTGCTATACCGCAGCACCCGGCGGGTAACGTTAACTGAAGCCGGGCAGACGTTCCTGCAACATTGCCAGCGCCTGCAGGATGGGCGCGAAGAAGCACTGCGTGCAGTCGGCGACCTGACCAGCGAGCCCAAGGGCATGCTGCGCATGACGTGCGCGGTGGCCTACGGCGAACGGTTTATCGTGCCGCTGGTGACACGATTCATGGCGCTCTACCCGCAACTGCGCATTGATATCGAACTGAGCAACCGCCAACTCGATTTGGTGCATGAAGGCCTCGACCTGGCCATTCGTCTTGGCCGTCTACAGGATTCGCGGCTGGTCGCGGCACGCCTGGCGCCACGGCGCATGTACCTGTGCGCCTCCCCGTCCTACGTCGAACGCTACGGTCGCCCACACAGCCTGTCTGAACTGAGCCGGCATAATTGCCTGATCGGCAGTTCCGACCTGTGGCAACTGGAGCAGAACGGGCGAGAGTTTTCCCAGCGGGTGCAGGGCAACTGGCGCTGCAACAGTGGGCAAGCGGTGCTGGACGCAGCATTACAGGGGGTCGGGTTGTGTCAGCTGCCGGATTATTACGTGCTGGAGCATTTGAAAAACGGCGAGCTGATTTCCCTGCTGGATGCACATCAGCCGCCGAACACGGCGGTGTGGGCGCTTTATCCGCAGCAGCGTCATCTGTCGCCGAAGGTGCGCAAGCTGGTGGATTATTTGAAGGAGGGGTTGGCCAAGCGGCCGGAGTATCGGGGTTGATGGTTTGAAGATCAAAGATCGTCCGAAGGCTCGGGCCGCGTTCAGACGATCTTTTAGCGCCGGTGAGCCCAACGCTGACGCAACCACTCCAAATCTTCGGGGCGGGTAACCTTTAGATTGTCGGAGCGACCTTCAATCAGACGCGGTGCCAACCCCGCCCACTCCATCGCCGACGCTTCGTCGGTGATAACTGCATCTGCCACCAGGCTGTCAGCCAGCGCACGATGCAGTGCACCCAGGCGAAACATCTGCGGCGTATACGCCTGCCAGATCACACTGCGATCTACGGTTTCAACCACACGCCCCTGCTTGTCGACCCGTTTCAACGTATCGCGCGCCGGCACCGCCAGCAGCCCACCGACCGGATCATCCGCCAGTTCACTCAGCAACTTATCGAGATCATCACGGGCCAGGTTCGGTCGAGCGGCGTCGTGCACCAACACCCAGTCTTCATCATCAGCACCCAATGCATGCAGATGCAGCAAGGCATTGAGCACTGAGCCGGAGCGTTCGCCACCACCGGCCACGCGCTGAATTCGCGGGTCAGATGCGCACGCCAGGTTTGGCCAATAAGGATCATCAACAGCAATACTGACCACCAACCCCTTAAGGCCAGGATGGTCAAGGAAACAGCCAAGGCTGTGTTCGAGAATAGTGCGCCCGCCCAGTTGCAAGTATTGCTTGGGACGGTCCGCAGCCATACGGGCACCGACGCCCGCGGCAGGAATCACGGCCCAGAAGGCCGGTACCGAGGAATTCATTGAGCCAACTGGTAAAGGGTTTCACCGTCCTTGACCATGCCCAACTCATGGCGAGCCCGCTCTTCAACGGTCTCCATGCCTTTTTTCAACTCACTGACTTCTGCGTCCATGACACGATTGCGTTCCAGCAAGCCTTCGTTCTCAGCGTGCTGATCGGCGATCTGCTGAGTCAGCTCGGCCACTTGCGCCAGGCTGCCATTACCCACCCAAAGGCGGTACTGCAGGCCAGCCAGCAACAGGAGCAAGACGAGAAACAACCAATTGGGACTGCGCATCGAATATCGGGTTTCCAGTGAAAAAGACAGCCATGCCAAAACTTGAAGCATCTGATAGCACGAAGCCTGGAAGACCCAGGCTTGTGCTGATAAGGCATCAGATTAGTGGCAAATCCATCGCCGTTGCGATTTTTTCACCACAATCCGCTGACTTTACATCAGTAGATGATCAACCGCGGAATTCGCTGCGACCGTTGTACTTGGCCTTGCCGTTCAACTGCTCTTCGATACGCAGCAGTTGGTTGTACTTGGATACCCGATCCGAACGGCACAGGGAGCCGGTCTTGATCTGGCCCGCTGCAGTGCCCACGGCCAGGTCGGCAATGGTCGAATCTTCGGTTTCGCCGGAGCGGTGCGAGATCACGGCAGTGTAACCAGCGGCCTTGGCCATCTGGATGGCTTCCAGGGTTTCGGTCAGGGTGCCGATCTGGTTGAACTTGATCAGGATCGAGTTGGCAATCTTCTTATCGATGCCTTCTTTCAGGATCTTGGTATTGGTCACGAACAGGTCGTCACCTACCAGCTGGGTCTTCTCGCCGATTTTGTCGGTGAGGATTTTCCAGCCAGCCCAGTCGGACTCGTCCAGGCCGTCTTCGATCGAGATGATCGGGTAACGCTCGGTCAGGCCCTTGAGGTAGTCGGCAAAACCTTCGGCGGTGAACACCTGGCCTTCGCCGGACAGGTTGTACTTGCCATCTTCGTAGAACTCGCTGGCGGCGCAGTCCAGAGCCAGGGTCACGTCGGTGCCCAACGTGTAACCGGCGTTGGCCACGGCCTCGGAGATCACTTTCAAAGCGTCTTCGTTGGAAGCCAGGTTCGGTGCGAAACCACCTTCGTCACCCACTGCAGTGCTCAGGCCACGGGCCTTCAGGACAGCTTTGAGGTGATGGAAGATTTCGGTGCCCATGCGCAGGCCTTCCGAGAAAGACTTGGCGCCGACCGGCTGAACCATGAATTCCTGGATGTCGACGTTGTTATCCGCGTGCTCGCCGCCGTTGATGATGTTCATCATCGGAACCGGCATGGAGTAAACACCCGGGGTACCGTTCAGGTTGGCGATGTGAGCGTACAGCGGCAGGTCCTGGTCCTGTGCGGCGGCCTTGGCGGCTGCCAGGGAAACGGCGAGGATCGCGTTGGCGCCCAGGGAGCCTTTGTTTTCAGTGCCATCAAGCTTGATCATCGCGTGATCCAGCGCTTTCTGGTCGCTTGGGTCTGTACCTTTCAACAGGTCGCGGATCGGACCGTTGATGTTGGCGACGGCTTTCAGAACGCCTTTGCCCAGGTAACGGCTCTTGTCGCCATCACGCAGCTCGAGCGCTTCGCGCGAGCCAGTGGAAGCACCGGACGGCGCGCACGCGCTACCGATGATGCCGTTATCGAGAAGCACATCCGCTTCCACGGTGGGATTGCCACGGGAGTCGAGAACTTCACGACCTTTGATGTCGACGATTTTTGCCATTGTTGTAAACACTCCAAAGTTGACGAAAACGACGCAGCTAGAGGAAATCTTTTACCGTCGGCAAGTGGTGTACAGCGGGCAGACTTGCGGACGATAAGGCTCAGGCCCGAGGGCCTGAGCAACAAATCGTGCGGTACTTTACCGGAGAAATGAGGATTACGCGGTTTCTACCGTCGGAAAACTCTTCACCAGTTCGTCCAAAGCTTTGAGCTGGGCCAGGAATGGCTCCAGTTTGTCCAGGCGCAAGGCGCAAGGGCCGTCGCACTTGGCGTTGTCCGGGTCCGGGTGAGCTTCGAGGAACAGACCCGCCAGCGACTGGCTCATGCCCGCCTTGGCCAGATCCAGAACCTGTGCACGGCGGCCGCCGGCGGAATCGGCACGACCACCGGGCATTTGCAACGCGTGGGTCACGTCGAAAAATACCGGGTATTCGAACTGCTTCATGATGCCGAAGCCGAGCATGTCGACCACGAGGTTGTTGTAGCCGAAGCTCGAACCACGCTCGCAGAGGATCAGTTGATCGTTACCCGCTTCCACGCACTTGTTCAGGATGTGTTTCATTTCCTGAGGCGCGAGAAACTGGGCTTTCTTGATGTTGATCACTGCATTGGTCTTGGCCATCGCGACGACCAGATCGGTCTGGCGCGACAGGAAGGCCGGCAGCTGAATGATGTCGCAGACTTCAGCGACGACCGCAGCCTGATCAGGCTCGTGGACGTCGGTGATGATCGGCACGCCAAAGGCTTGCTTGATGTCCTGGAAGATGCGCATGCCCTCTTCCAGGCCCGGACCACGGTAAGAGGTCACAGAAGACCGGTTGGCCTTGTCGAAGCTGGCCTTGAACACGTAAGGGATACCGAGTTTCTCGGTAACCTTTACGTATTCTTCGCAGACCTGCATCGCCATGTCGCGGCTTTCCAGCACGTTCATGCCACCGAACAGCACCATTGGCTTGTCGTTGGCAATCTCGATATCGCCTACGCGGATGATCTTCTGCGCCATCAGGTTTACGCCTTCTTCTGGTGTTGAGCCAAAGCAGCTTTGACAAAACCGCTGAACAACGGGTGACCGTCGCGCGGCGTCGAGGTGAACTCAGGGTGGAACTGGCAAGCGACGAACCATGGATGATCCGGAGCTTCGACCACTTCGACCAACGCGCCATCACCGGAGCGACCGGAGATTTTCAGACCGGCTTCCATGATTTGCGGCAGCAGGTTGTTGTTCACTTCGTAGCGATGACGGTGACGCTCTACGATCACGTCCTTGGCGTAGCAATCGTGCACCAGGGAACCCGGCTCAAGCAGGCAATCCTGCGCACCAAGACGCATGGTGCCGCCCAGGTCGGAGGTTTCGGTACGGGTTTCGACGGCGCCGGTGGCATCTTCCCACTCGGTGATCAGACCCACGACCGGGTGGCCGCTGGCACGATCGAACTCGGTGGAGTTGGCATCTTTCCAGCCCAGCACGTTACGAGCGAACTCGATCACGGCCACTTGCATGCCCAGGCAGATACCCAGGTACGGAACCTTGTTTTCGCGAGCGAATTGAACGGCAGTAATCTTGCCTTCCACGCCCCGCAGGCCGAAGCCGCCAGGTACGAGGATCGCATCGACGCCTTCCAGCAGTGCAGTCCCCTGGTTCTCGATGTCTTCGGAATCGATGTAGCGCAGGTTGACCTTGGTGCGGTTGCTGATGCCGGCGTGACTCATCGCTTCGATCAGCGACTTGTAGGCGTCCAGCAGTTCCATGTACTTGCCGACCATGGCGATGGTAACTTCATGCTCAGGATTGAGCTTGGCGTCGACCACGGCTTCCCACTCGGACAGGTCGGCACCGCCACATTGCAGGCCGAAACGCTCGACGACAAAATCATCCAGGCCTTGCGAATGCAGGATGCCCGGGATCTTGTAGATGGTGTCGGCGTCTTCCAGCGCGATCACCGCACGTTCTTCAACGTTGGTGAACTGGGCGATCTTGCGACGCGACGAGATGTCGATCGGGTGATCGGAGCGGCATACCAGCACGTCTGGCTGCAGGCCGATGGAGCGCAGCTCCTTGACCGAATGCTGGGTTGGCTTGGTCTTGGTCTCGCCAGCAGTGGCGATGTAGGGCACCAGCGTCAGGTGCATCAGCATCGCGCGCTTGGCGCCGACTTCGAAACGCAATTGACGGATGGCTTCGAGGAACGGTTGCGACTCGATGTCACCCACGGTGCCACCGATCTCGACCATGGCCACGTCGGCATCGCCGGCGCCCTTGATGATGCGGCGCTTGATTTCGTCGGTGATGTGCGGGATCACCTGGATGGTTGCACCCAGGTAGTCACCACGACGCTCTTTGCGCAGCACGTGCTCGTACACACGGCCGGTCGTGAAGTTGTTGTTCTGGGTCATGGTCGTGCGGATGAACCGCTCGTAGTGGCCCAGGTCCAGGTCGGTCTCGGCGCCGTCGTGGGTGACGAACACTTCACCGTGCTGGAACGGGCTCATGGTGCCCGGGTCGACGTTGATGTACGGGTCCAGCTTCAGCATGGTGACCTTAAGTCCCCGCGCCTCCAGGATCGCCGCCAATGAAGCCGATGCAATGCCTTTCCCCAATGAAGAAACAACACCGCCCGTGACGAATATGTAGCGCGTCATGAAAAACCCTAGAAGTCTGCGTTAAAGCGGTCCGAGCCGCCGGGGAAAGCGAAGGAAGGCCGAAGCCCCCGATCACCTGCATTAATCACAGTGCACCTTTCAAAAAAACCGCCGCGTTGGGACAGACCGGTAGATGAAACACCGGTAGGTTGCTCGCTACACATTTTTTGGAATCGCCCAGCAAAGACTGCTTGGTAATCGGCAACTCCTGCGATTCAGGCGAATCCACAGAAGTTGTATCAAGAAGGGAGCGTAGTCTACCGGAAAGCCCCTTTCAGCTCAAACCTTGATCTTCGCTTAGTGGAGCCCAATGCAAATGCCAGCCGTCCCGCGCGCAGCCACTCAAGTCCCGCAAGTTGGCCACCCCAAGCAATTGCTCGCCTCGGTAGAGCAGCGGCAATCTGCCACGCACAAACCCCGGGACATGCCTTTCGTTGAGCAGGCGCTTGAGATCGCGATGACCTCGGTCGGCCACAGCCATGACCTCCCCCCCCTGACGATAGCGGATTTGCAACGGACCATCGGGAATCCGGCCGTTGAAATTGAGCACGCCGTTATCCGTCAGCACCAGTGGCTGGGAGGGATCATTCCAGGCTACGGCGTCGGTTGCCGGACGTAGCCAGCTGCCGGCCAACCACCAGATCCGCCCGCCCGTGCGATGCAATTCGCCCTGGGCCAGGCGCCAGATCGGCCGGGCATCGGGGGCGGCATCGCGCAGGTTCTCCCAACCCGACCAATGGTCGCTGTCGGGCAGCTGGGTGAGTGCCGCAAGCCAGCCACTCAGCGCATTGCGCTGGCGCGCGGCGGAAAGTCCCGCAAGCGCTGCCAACTCCAGCGAGGGCACGCCCAACCAGTCGAAATCACTGGCCGTGCGGGCGCTGGCCAGATCCATGTGCGCCAGCTCATCAAGCAAGTCCTGCGCTTCCCGCAGGTGTGCCGCGCTGCGGGCCATGGTGGTCACCGCTTGCGGCCAGCGCTCGATCATGACCGGCAAAACCTGATGACGCAGGTAGTTGCGCGAGAACTGCCGGTCCTGGTTCGAAGGGTCATCGATCCAGCGCAACTGATGCTCGGCCGCGTAGAACTCGAGCTCGCCGCGAGTGACATCGAGCAACGGACGCAACAGATGGCCGCGCCCCAGGGTTCGCTGTGAAGGCATTCCCGCCAGGCCGCGCACCCCGGACCCGCGCATCAACCGAAACAACAGGGTTTCGGCCTGATCGTCGCGGTGCTGCGCAGTCAGCAGTAACTCGCCGGCCCCAGTCGCCGCCACGAACGCCCTATAGCGAGCTTCCCGGGCGGCGCGCTCGAGGCTGGCGCCGGGCTCCACCTGCACGCGAACGACCTGCAGGGGCACACTCAGCTCGTTGCAGACTGTCCGGCAATGCTGCGGCCACGCGTCAGCCGCAGCCTGGAGGCCGTGATGGACATGGATGGCGCTCAGCGCCGGCAGGGAGTGTTTTTTTGCGAGATGGGCGAGCAGGTGCAGCAGGACGGTGGAGTCGAGTCCGCCGGAGAAGGCGATGTGCCAACGAGCGGCATTGCGCCAGGGCGTAAGGTTCAGGAGCAACCTTGCAGGCAGATCAGTCATGGGCTGACTCATATCGTTCAAACCACACAAATCAACTGTGGGAGCGGGCTTGCCCGCGAAGAGGCCGTCACATTCAACATCAACGTTGACTGGTACACCGCCTTCGCGGGCAAGCCCGCTCCCACATGGGACACTGCGTGGTCGTTAGAGACCGTAGCTCATCAGACGCTCGTAACGACGGGCCAGCAGCGCTTCGTTATCGAACTTCTTCAGCATCGCCAGTTGCGAGCTCAGCTCTGCACGGATGGACGCGGCCGCTGCGGCCGGGTCGCGGTGAGCGCCACCCAGAGGCTCGCCGATCACCTTGTCGACGATACCCAGGCCTTTGAGGCGCTCGGCGGTGATGCCCATGGCTTCAGCAGCATCCGGCGCCTTTTCGGCGGTTTTCCACAGGATCGACGCGCAGCCTTCCGGCGAAATCACTGCATAGGTCGAGTACTGCAGCATGTTCAACTGGTCGCAAACACCGATCGCCAGTGCACCACCGGAACCACCTTCACCGATCACGGTGGCGATGATTGGGGTTTTCAGGCGTGCCATGACTCGCAGGTTCCAGGCAATCGCTTCGCTCTGGTTGCGCTCTTCAGCATCGATGCCCGGGTAAGCGCCTGGCGTATCGATGAACGTCAGGATTGGCATCTTGAAGCGTTCAGCCATTTCCATCAGGCGGCACGCCTTGCGGTAGCCCTCAGGGCGCGGCATGCCGAAGTTGCGGCGAACCTTCTCGCGCACTTCACGGCCTTTCTGGTGACCGATGATCATCACCGGCTGGTCGTCCAGACGGGCAATGCCGCCCACGATGGCCGCGTCGTCGGAAAAGTGACGGTCGCCGTGCAGTTCGTCGAACTCGGTGAAGATGTGCTCGATGTAATCGAGGGTGTATGGACGTTTCGGGTGACGCGCCAGACGTGCAATCTGCCAACTGGTCAGCTTGCCGAAGATGTCCTCGGTCAAGGTGCTGCTCTTGTCCTGAAGGCGGGAGATCTCATCGCCGATATTCAGCGAATTGTCATTACCGACCAAGCGCAACTCTTCGATCTTGGCTTGAAGGTCGGCGATCGGCTGTTCGAAATCTAGAAAATTCGGGTTCATAGGCGTCCGTCTTGGGTCGACGTCCAAGTGAGCTTGGGCCGGCCGGTTGTCTATTCGCGCCCTACCATAAGGGACAGGCGCGTTCAGGTCGAGATTAAAAATTGGGTCGAGATCAGGGCTGCTCTCTTGTGCAAGAGCGGCACCTGGCCGTCAACGGTATTGGAGGAAGACGTTGTCTCGCCCGAACTGGTCACGCAAGGCTTGAATCAACGCATCCGCCGGGTCGATTCGCCAGGTCTCGCCAAACTGCAGCAAGGCCTTGGCATCGGGGCTCGTGTATTCCATGGTAATAGGACACGCGCCGCGATGGCGCTTGAACAATTCACCCAGCCAGCGTAGCTGATCGCCCTTCAAGTCCTTGGTCTGCAACTTCAGGCGCAGGCTTTCAGCCAGGTTGGTGCGCGCATCTTCCATGCTCATCACCCGCTTGACCCGCAGGCGCAGGCCGCCGGAAAAATCATCGTTGCTGACCTCGCCTTCGACCACCACCATCGCGTCGGTCTGCAACAACGATTGCGCGGAATGGAACGCCTCGGCAAACAATGAGGCTTCAATGCGGCCGGAGCGGTCGTCCAGGGTAATGAACCCCATCTTGTCGCCCTTTTTGTTTTTCATCACCCGCAGCGCAATGATCATACCGGCCACGGTCTGGGTATCGCGTGCCGGCTTCAGGTCAATAATGCGCTGGCGGGCGAAACGGCGGATCTCGCCTTCGTACTCGTCGATCGGGTGGCCGGTGAGGTACAGGCCCAAGGTATCTTTCTCGCCCTTGAGGCGTTCCTTGAGGGTCAGTTCCTTGGCCTTGCGATGGTTGGCGTAAACATCCGCATCCTCTTCGACGAACAGGCCACCAAACAGGTCGGCGTGGCCACTGTCGTGGGTGCGCGCGGTCTGTTCCGCCGCCTTGATAGCCCCTTCCATCGCATTGAGCAACACGGCACGATTCTGGTCGATGCTCGCTTGATAGGCTTTGGGCTCGTCGTGGAAATACGGTCCCAGGCGATCCAGCGCACCGCTGCGGATCAAACCGTCCAGGGTACGTTTGTTGATGCGCTTGAGATCGACCCGAGCGCAGAAATCGAACAGGTCCTTGAACGGCCCATCCTGGCGCGCCTCGGTGATGGCTTCCACCGGCCCCTCACCCACGCCCTTGATCGCACCAAGGCCGTAAATAATCCGGCCTTCTTCGTTCACCGTGAACTTGAACTCCGAAGTATTCACATCCGGCGCGTCGAGACGCAGCTTCATGGTGCGAATTTCTTCGATCAAGGTCACGACCTTGTCGGTGTTGTGCATGTCCGCCGACAGTACCGCAGCCATGAACGGCGCCGGGTAATGTGTCTTCAGCCATGCGGTCTGGTACGACACCAGGCCATAGGCTGCGGAGTGAGACTTGTTGAAGCCGTAACCGGCGAATTTCTCCACCAGGTCGAAGATGTTACCCGCAAGGTCAGCATCGATATTGTTGGTCGCGCAACCTTCGATGAAACCGCCGCGCTGCTTGGCCATTTCCTCGGGCTTTTTCTTGCCCATGGCGCGCCGGAGCATGTCCGCCCCGCCCAAAGTGTAACCAGCCATGACTTGGGCAATCTGCATCACCTGTTCCTGATACAGGATGATGCCGTAAGTCGGTGCCAATACCGGCTTGAGGCCCTCGTACTGGTAGTCCGAGTGCGGGTACGCCAGTTCCGCGCGACCGTGCTTACGGTTGATAAAGTCGTCAACCATGCCTGACTGCAAAGGCCCCGGACGGAACAGGGCCACCAGTGCGATCAAGTCTTCGAGGCAGTCGGGCTTGAGCTTCTTGATCAGCTCCTTCATGCCGCGCGACTCAAGCTGGAACACCGCTGTGGTTTCGGCTTTTTGCAGCAACTGGTAGGTCGGTTTGTCATCCAGCGGAATGAAGGCGATGTCCAGGGGCGCTTCATCGACCTTGGCACGGTCGCGGTTGATGGTTTTCAGCGCCCAGTCGATGACCGTCAGGGTCCGTAGCCCCAGGAAGTCGAACTTCACCAGGCCAGCGGCCTCGACGTCGTCCTTGTCGAACTGAGTGACCAGGCCATCGCCGGCTTCGTCGCAATAAATGGGCGAGAAGTCAGTGAGCTTGGTCGGGGCGATAACCACACCACCGGCGTGCTTGCCGACGTTACGCACCACGCCTTCAAGCTTGCGCGCCATCTCCCAGATTTCTGCGGCTTCTTCATCGACCTTGATGAAGTCGCGCAGGATTTCTTCCTGTTCGTAGGCTTTTTCCAGGGTCATGCCGACTTCGAACGGAATCATCTTCGACAGACGATCCGCCAGGCCGTAGGACTTGCCCTGCACCCGCGCCACGTCCCGGACCACAGCCTTGGCGGCCATGGAGCCGAAGGTGATGATCTGGCTTACCGCGTTACGTCCGTACTTCTCGGCCACGTACTCGATGACCCGGTCACGACCGTCCATGCAGAAGTCGACGTCGAAGTCGGGCATGGATACCCGTTCCGGGTTGAGGAAACGTTCGAACAGCAGGTCGTATTCCAGAGGATCAAGGTCGGTGATCTTCTGCACATAGGCCACCAGCGAGCCGGCACCCGAGCCCCGGCCGGGACCTACCGGCACACCGTTGCTCTTGGCCCACTGGATGAAGTCCATCACGATCAGGAAGTAACCGGGAAAACCCATCTGGATAATGATATCCAGCTCGAAATTCAACCGGTCGACATACACCTGGCGCTTGGCTTCGTAGTCCTCGGTGGTATCCCTGGGCAGCAGGACGGTGAGGCGGTCTTCCAGGCCGTCAAAGGACACCTTGCGGAAATATTCGTCGATGGTCATGCCATCGGGAATCGGGAAGTTGGGCAGGAAGTGCTTGCCCAGCTTCACTTCGATGTTGCAACGCCGGGCGATCTCGACGGTGTTTTCCAGCGCTTCGGGAATGTCGCTGAACAGCTCGGCCATTTCCTCGGCACTTTTGAGGTACTGCTGGTCGCTGTAGTTCTTCGAGCGCCGGGGATCGTCGAGGGCCCGGCCCTCACCGATGCAGACCCGGGTTTCGTGGGCGGCAAAATCTTCCTGCTTGATGAACCGCACATCGTTGGTCGCCACCAGCGGTGCACCGATTTTCTCGGCCAGGGCGACGGCGCCGTGCAGTTGCTCTTCGTCGTTGGGACGGTTGGTGCGCTGGATTTCCAGATAGAAGCGGTCCGGGAACACCGCCATCCATTCCCGTGCCAGGGTTTCCGCTTCCGCCGGATTGCCACTGAGCATGGCCAGGCCGATTTCGCCTTCCTTGGCCGCCGACAACATAATCAGGCCTTCGCTGGCCTCGGCCACCCACTCGCGCTCGATGATGATCGAACCATTGCGCTGGCCGTCGATGAAGCCCCGGGAGATCAGTTCAGTCAGGTTGCGATAACCCACGGCGTTCATCGCCAGCAGGCTGATCCTGCTCAATGCATTGTCCGGGTCCTTGTTGGACAGCCACAAGTCGGCGCCGCAGATCGGCTTGATGCCTGCACCCATGGCTGCTTTATAGAATTTGACCAGAGAGCACATGTTGTTCTGGTCGGTGACCGCCACGGCAGGCATGTTCATGCCGACCAGGGTCTTGACCAGCGGTTTGATCCGCACCAGACCGTCGACCAGGGAGTATTCAGTGTGCAGGCGTAGATGAACGAATGAAGCCGGCATGGTGATCCTGTCTGTGAGCTCGAAAACAACAAGGCCCGGATTGTACCGGGCCTTGGCGAAAACATCAGCCTTGCGACTAACTCTCGATCAGGCTCTCACGAGCCTCATACGCCAGGCGTACCGGGGCGAACGAGCGCCGGTGAATCGGCGTGGGTCCCAGGCGGGCCAGGGCTTCCAGATGAACGGGGGTCGGGTAGCCTTTGTGGCCGCCAATGCCGTAACCCGGGTAAATCAATTCGAAAGCAGCCATTTCACGGTCGCGGCTGACCTTGGCCAGGATCGATGCCGCTGCAATCGCAGGCACCTTGCCGTCGCCCTGCACCACTGCTTCGGCGCGCATGGACAATTTCGGGCAGCGATTGCCATCGATCATCGCCAGCTTGGGCTGGATGTGCAGGCCCTCGATGGCGCGCTGCATGGCCAGCATGGTGGCGTGAAGAATGTTCAGCTCGTCGATTTCCTCGACTTCGGCCCGGGCAATGCACCAGCTCAGGGCCTTTTCGCAGATTTCATCGTAGAGTTTTTCGCGACGGGCCTCGGTGAGCTTCTTCGAGTCGTTAAGGCCGAGGATCGGACGGTTCGGATCGAGGATTACCGCAGCCGTCACCACGGCGCCGCAGAGCGGCCCGCGACCGACTTCATCGACGCCGGCAACCAGTTCTTCGACTTCTGCGACCAAGGTGAAATCCAGTCCCATCTGCATGCTTGTCTTGCTCATTGTACGTGGCCAATCAGTTTCAGCACGGCGTCTGCCGCCTGGTTGGAGGCGTCCAGACGCAAGGTCCGGTGGATTTCGTCGAAGCCGCGGGTTTGCTCTTCCCCGCCTTCGATCAGGGGGGACAAGGTCTGGGCCAGGGCTTCGACCGTCGCATCATCCTGGAGCAATTCCGGCACCAGCAGGCGCTGGGCCAGCAAGTTCGGCAAAGACACATAGGGGCTTTTGACCATACGCTTGAGAATCCAGAACGTCAGCGGTGCCAGGCGATAGGCCACCACCATGGGCCGTTTGTACAACAACGCTTCGAGCGTAGCCGTTCCGGACGCGATCAACACCGCGTTGCAGGCGGCCAGTGCAAGATGGGATTGACCATCGAGCAGCGTCAGGGGCAGATCCCGCCCGGCCAGCATCGCTTCCAGCTGGGCCCGACGCTGCGGGCTGGCGCACGGCATGACAAATCGCACACCCGGACGCATGGCGCGCAGGCGCTGGGCAGTATCGAGGAACAGCTCGCCAAGACGCCCGACTTCACCGCCACGACTGCCCGGCATCAGCGCAACCAGAGGGCCGTCCGGCAAGCCGAGCTCGGCCCGCGCGGCGGCGCGATCGGCCTCAAGCGGAATCGCATCGGCCAGGGAGTGCCCGACAAAACGCACCGGCACGCCCTTCTCTTCATAGAATTTGGCTTCGAACGGGAACAGCGTGAGCATCAGGTCACAGCCTTCGCGAATCTTCAGCACGCGCTTCTGACGCCAGGCCCAGACCGAAGGGCTGACGTAGTGCACGGTCTTGATCCCGGCCTGACGCAGCTTGAGTTCGATATTGAGGTTGAAATCCGGGGCATCGATGCCGATGAACACATCCGGTTTCTCGGCGATGAGATCGCCGACCAGCTTCTTGCGCCGGGCCAGCAGCTCACGCAGACGGCCCAGCACTTCCACCAGGCCCATGACCGACAGGCGTTCCATGGGGAAGTAGGAAACGAGGCCCTCGGCCTCCATCAACGGCCCGCCGACGCCAATGAACTCTACCGCCGGGTGCTGAACCTTGAGCGCGCGCATGAGACCCGCGCCCAGAATGTCACCGGAAGCCTCACCCGCTACCAGCGCAATACGCAAGTTAGCCATGATTAACGGGTGATGCCGCGGGTCGAAGACTGGATCGAGTCACGGAACACTGCGACTTCCGGGAACTGCGCCGAGGCCTCGCCCAGTTCGGTCAGTGCCTGCTCGACCGTCAGGCCCTGGCGGTACACGACCTTGTAGGCGCGACGCAGGGCATGAATGGCTTCTTCACTGAAACCGCGGCGGCGCATGCCTTCGAAGTTCATGCTGCGGGCTTCGGCCGGGTTGCCGAACACCGTGACGTACGCCGGGACATCCTTGCCAATGGCGGTGCCCATGCCGGAAAAGCTGTGGGCGCCGATATGGCAATACTGATGCACCAGGGTGAAGCCGGACAGGATCGCCCAGTCCTCCACATGCACATGCCCCGCCAGCGCGGTGTTGTTGACCAGGATGCAGTGGTTGCCGATGACACTGTCGTGGCCGATATGGGCATAGGCCATGATCAGGTTGTGATCACCCAGGGTCGTTTCCGAACGGTCCTGAACAGTCCCACGGTGAATCGTCACGCCTTCGCGAATGACGTTGTGGTCGCCGATCACCAGGCGAGTTTCTTCGCCCTTGTATTTCAGGTCCGGCGTGTCTTCGCCTACCGAGGAAAACTGGTAGATGCGATTGTGTTTACCAATACGTGTCGGGCCCTTGAGAATCACATGCGGCCCGATCACTGTCCCCTCGCCGATTTCCACACCAGCGCCGACGATCGACCAAGGGCCGACCTCGACGTCGTCGGCCAGTACGGCCGTCGGATCGATGATTGCGCGAGGGTCAATCAAACTCATAGTTTGCGTTCCGCGCAGATGATTTCAGCGGAGCACACTGGCTTACCGTCCACCGAAGCCTGGCACTCGAACTTCCAGATCTGACGCTTGCAGCTCAGGAACTTGGCCTCAAGGATCAACTGGTCGCCCGGCAGCACCGGCTGGCGGAAGCGCAGTTTATCCGAACCGACGAAGTAGTAGAGGGTGCCGTCGGCTGGTTTCACGTCGAGCATTTTGAAACCAAGGATCCCGGCAGCCTGAGCCATTGCTTCAATGATCAGTACGCCCGGCATGATTGGGTGCGCCGGGAAGTGACCGTTGAAGAACGGTTCGTTGATGCTGACATTCTTGTAGGCGCGAATGCGCTTGCCTTCCACATCCAGATCCACGACCCGGTCCACCAGCAGGAACGGGTAACGGTGAGGCAGGTATTCGCGAATCTCGTTGATGTCCATCATTTCGGGGGGAAGCCTATGTAAAGATTGGGAGCGCGCGACTAAAAGCGCACCCCTCTAGCAAATCAAGGAGGCAGTCTAGCGGCTGTGCACACTTGATATGGAAATGGTATCAGCCATCTGATGAAGCATTACCGTCAGGGGTCACTTCCCCTGCACGCTTTTCCAGCTGACGCAAACGCCGCGCGATGTCATCGAGCTGACGGATGCGTGCCGCGCTTTTGCGCCACTCGGCTGCCGGCTGCATCGCCGTACCGGAAGAATAGGCACCCTTTTCGGTAATCGAATGGGTCACCATGGTCATCCCGGTGATGAAAACGTTGTCGCAAATTTCGATATGCCCCACCAGCCCCACGCCACCGGCGAGCATGCAATGCTTGCCGATCTTGGTGCTGCCGGAGATCCCCACGCATGCCGCCATGGCGGTGTGATCGCCAATCTGGACGTTGTGGGCGATCTGAATCTGGTTGTCGAGCTTCACGCCATTGCCAAGTACTGTATCGGCGAGCGCACCACGGTCGATCGCGGTATTGACCCCGATCTCGACGTCGTCACCGACCAGCACACCGCCGATCTGGGCGATCTTCTGCCAAACGCCTTTCTCGTTGGCGAAACCAAAACCTTCGCCGCCCAGCACAGCGCCCGACTGAATCACGACCCGTTTGCCAATGCGAACGTCGTGGTACAGCGTCACTCGCGGTGCCAACCAGCCACCTTCGCCGATTTCGCTGCGCGCGCCGATGAAGCAATGTGCGCCAACCGTTACGCCGGCGGCAATACGCGCCGCACTTTCGATCACCGCGAATGCACCGATGCTCGCTGCCGGATCAACCACTGCATCGGCAGCGATGACGGCGGTCGGATGAATGCCGGCAGGCGCCTTCGGCTTGGGATCGAACAGATGGGAAATCCGCGCATAGGCCAGGTACGGATCCGGCACCACCAGTACGTTACCGGCAAACCCGTCCGCGTCTGCGGCTTTGAGCAACAACGCTGCAGCCCGGCAATCAGCCAGGTACTTGCGATACTGAGGGTTTGCCAGAAAGCTCAACTGAGCTGGGCCAGCCTCTTGCAAAGTGGCTAGCCCAGTAATTTCTTTCTCCGGGTCGCCACGCAGGGTGGCGCCGAGGAACTCGGCCAATTGGCCGAGCTTCATAGTCGCTGTCATGGATTACTTCAGCTGATTCATGCGCTCGATAACCTGGCGAGTGATGTCGTACTGAGGTTTGACATCGATCACTGCGCCACGCTCGAAGACCAGGTCAAAAGCACCTTTCTTGATGACTTCTTCCACAGCGCTGTCCAGTTTTGGCTTGAGCTGCTTCAGCATTTCACGGTCAGCAACGGCTTTGGCTTCGTTCAGCTCCTTGGACTGGAACTGGAAATCACGGGCCTTTTGCTTGAATTCAAGCTCCAGGCGCTCACGCTCCCCTTGCTGCATCTTGTCGCCACCGGCCATCAGGCGGTCCTGGATGCCCTTGGCACTGCTTTCCAGTGTCTTGAGCTTGGACAGCTGAGGACCGAACTTCTTCTCGGCATCCACGGCGTACTTCTTGGCCGCGTCGGATTCGAGCAAGGCCATCTGATAGTTCAGGACCGCGATTTTCATGTCGGCAAAAGCCGGACCTGCTACCAGTACGGTTGCCAGGAGAACCAATTGAGTCAACTTACGCACGATGCACTCCTACAAAATCCATTGTCGTTATCTTGGGTCAGACGCTTAGAACGTCTGGCCGAGGGAGAATTGGAACACTTGAGTCTCAGCGTCATCCGGTTTCTTCACTGGCATGGCCAGGGCGAAGCTCAACGGACCCAGTGCGGTGACCCAGGTCACACCGACACCGACGGAACTGGCCATGTTGCTCAGGCTGATGTCGTTGCACTTGGTGCTGGACGGCGAGCCATCAGCATTGGTGGTGTCCTTGCACTGCGAGTCGAACACGTTACCCACGTCCCAGAAGACCGAAGTCCGCAGGGAACGCTGATCCTTGACGAACGGCAGCGGAAACAGCAGTTCCACGCCGCCCTGGATCAGGACGTTACCACCGAACGGCAGTGGATCCTGGTCCGGATCTTCCGCGGTACCGGGGTTGCGACCACGACTCGGTGTACTGCGAGGACCCAGGGTGCTGTCCTTGAAGCCACGAACCGAGTTGAAACCACCAGCATAGTAGTTTTCATAGAATGGCAAGCCATCGGTCGAACCGTAACCGTCGCCATAACCCAATTCGGTGTGCAGGCGCATGGTGTAGTTCTCGCTCAGCGGCTGGAACAACTGGCCACGGTAGTCGAGCTTGAAGAACGACAGGTCGCTGCCCGGCGTAGTGGTTTCCAGGGTCAGGCTCTGGGAACGACCACGGGTAGCCAGCACGCCCTTGTTCAGGGTCGACTCGGACCAGCCGGCCGACGCCTTGAAGTTCAGGTACTTGTCGCCTTCCTTGTTCACGAAGTCGAAGATTTCATCAACGGTGTAGACACCGGTCTTGATCGTGTCCTGCTGTGCGGTCAGGCCGAAGGTCAGGCGAGACGTCTCGCTGATCGGGTAACCCACGCTCACGCCGGCACCCAGGCTGTCTACCGCATAGCTGGCGATGTCAGTTTCGAGATCGTCATAGTCGGTGGTGCGGTAGAAAGCGTTGTAACCCAGGCTCACACCATCAGCAGTCCAGTACGGGTCGACATAACCGAAGTTATAGCGGCTCTGGTATTCACTGCGGGTCAGGCCGATGCTGACCTTGTTGCCGGTACCCAGGAAGTTGTTCTGGGTGATCGAGCCACCGAGGATCAAACCGGCACTCTGGGCGAAACCGACACTGGCGGTGATGGAACCGGAGGCCTGCTCTTCGACGCTGTAGTTCACGTCCACCTGATCGTCGACGCCCGGGACTGCTGGCGTTTCAACGTTGACTTCCTTGAAGAAGCCCAGGCGTTCAAGACGGGTCTTGGACTGGTCGATCAGGTAGGTCGAAGCCCAGCCACCTTCCATCTGGCGCATTTCACGACGCAGCACTTCGTCTTCGGACTTGGTGTTGCCACGGAAGTTGATGCGGTTGACATAGGCGCGCTTGCCCGGGTCTACGGCGAAGGTGATGTCGACCGTGTGGTCGTCATCGTGCGGCTGCGGAACACCGTTGACGTTGGCGAATGTGTAGCCTTCGTTACCCAGGCGGCGAGTGATCAGTTCCGACGTAGTGGTCATCAGCTTGCGCGAGAACACCTGGCCTTTCTGCACCAGCAGCAGGGATTTGACCTGGTCTTCAGGGACTTTCAGGTCGCCGCTCAGCTTGACGTCACGAACGGTGTATTTCTCGCCTTCGTTGACGTTGACGGTGATGTAGACGTGCTTCTTGTCCGGGGTGATCGACACCTGGGTCGAAGCGATGTCCATGTTGATGTAGCCACGGTCAAGGTAGTAGGAACGCAGACGCTCCAGGTCACCGGACAGCTTTTCACGGGCGTACTTGTCATCGTTCTTGAAGAACGACAACCAGTTGGTGGTCTTGAGTTCGAACAGGTCGATCAGGTCTTCGTCAGGGAAGACGGTGTTACCCACCACGTTGATGTGCTGGATAGCGGCAACGGTGCCCTCGTTGATGTTGACCTTCAGCGCGACGCGGTTGCGCGGCTGCGACACCACTTCGGTGTCGACGGTTGCGGAGTAGCGACCCTGAGCGACGTACTGGCGCTGCAGTTCGTTACGGACACCCTCAAGGGTGGCGCGCTGGAAGATTTCACCTTCGGCCAGACCGGACTGTTTAAGGCCCTTCATCAGGTCTTCAGTGGAAATCGCCTTGTTACCTTCGATTTCGATACTGGCGACCGACGGACGCTCGACTACCGTGATGACCAGGACGTTGCCATCGCGGCCCAGCTGGATATCTTGAAAGAAACCGGTTTTGAACAACGCACGAGTGGATTCCACCAGGCGACGATCGTCAGCCTGCTCGCCGACGTTCAACGGCAAGGCACCAAAGACACTACCCGCGGAGACCCGCTGGAGGCCATTGACGCGAATATCAGAGATAGTGAAGGACTCGGCGTGAACTTCGGCGATCATCAATACGGTGAGAACCGCAGTTAGCAGCAGACGTTTCATGAAGTCCTTTCTTATTCCAACTGTCAATAAACAAACTGCCGCAAAATGCGGCAGATTCGCAATTCAGCGAAGTGTTACAGACGGCCCAAATCATTGACCAGGGCAAGCAACATCACCCCGACCACCAAACTGATACCGATCTGTATCCCCCAACCCTGCACCCGATCCGACAAGGGGCGACCACGCACCCACTCGATCAGATAAAACAACAAATGCCCCCCATCCAGTACTGGAATGGGCAACAAATTCAGAACGCCCAGGCTAATACTCAGATAAGCAAGGAAATTCAGGAAATCAGCGACACCCGACTGGGCAGAAGCGCCCGCCACTTTAGCAATGGTTATCGGTCCACTCAAGTTTTTTACCGAGAGCTCGCCGAACAACATTTTCTTGAGCGAATCGAGGGTCAGAATGCTCATGGTCCAGGTACGTCGAGCCCCTTCCCCGATTGCCGCGACCGGACCGTAACTGATCTCGCGAATCATCTCTGGTGGCCAATCGACTGCTTTTACCCCGGCCCCCAGGTATCCGCTGGGCGCCTTGCTCTCGCCGCGAGCTGCCAGGGTCACTGGAACGTCGATTTGAGCCCCATCACGCTCGACCCGCAACACGATCTTGCTGTCAGGTCGCAGGCGAACCGTATCCACCACTTGTTGCCAGTCGTCGAGGGCCTTGCCATCGAGGGCCAGCAAACGGTCGCCCGTCTTCAGGCCGGCAGCCTGTGCCGGGCCCTTCGGGTCGAGTTCGGCCAACACCGGCGGCAGAGCCGGGCGCCACGGCCGAATGCCCAGCGAACGGATCGGATCGGGCTCATCTGCGCCTTTGAGCCACTTATCCAGCACCAGCTCGCGCGGGGTATCGCTGGTGGAACCCGGATCCCGTACGACCAGCTGCAACGCTCCGCTTTCGCCCAATCTGCGAACCAGCTGCAGGTTAACCGCGGCCCAGCCGGAAGTCGGCTCGCCATCTATTGCAACAATTTCCTGGCCCGCCGTCAGCCCGGCCTTGGCCGCGATGCTGGCGGGTTCGACACCACCGATGACCGGGCGCACCTGGTCGCTGCCCAGCATGGCGAGCACCCAGAAGAAAAACATCGCCAGCAGGAAGTTGGCGATCGGGCCCGCGGACACGATGGCGATACGCTGGCGCACGGACTTGCGATTGAAAGACTGATCGAGCTGATCGACCGGCACTTCGCCTTCGCGCTCGTCCAGCATCTTCACGTAGCCGCCCAACGGAATGGCGGCGACCACGAACTCGGTACCCTGCTTGTCGTGCCAACGCAGCAACGGCATGCCGAAGCCTACGGAGAAACGCAGCACTTTAACCCCACAGCGACGCGCGACCCAGAAATGGCCGAACTCGTGGAAGGTGACCAGCACGCCCAACGCAATCAGGGTGCCGACAATCATGTAAAGCGCGCTCATCTATTCTCTCCGCAATCCTATCCAGTGCTGCATGGGCTTGCGCATTGCAACACGTGTCAGCGCCCGTGGCGACTCAGCCATTGCCCGGCCAGTTCACGAGCCTTGGCGTCTGCCGTAAATACGGCATCGAGATCCTCCACCGCTACCACCGGCTCAAGATTCAACACTTGTTCGATAATACTCGCGATTTCCAGATAACGAATCCTTCCGTCGAGAAACGCGGCTACCGCCACCTCATTTGCTGCATTGAGCATGGCCGGTGCACTGTTGCCGGCCTCGGCCGCCTGACGCGCCAGGCGCAGGCAGGGGAAACGCTCCTCGTCAGGCGCCTGGAAGTCCAGGCGAGCGATCGCGAACAGGTCCAGCGGCGCCACACCCGAGTCAATGCGCTCCGGCCAGGCCAGGGCGTTGGCGATCGGCGTACGCATATCGGGATTGCCCAACTGCGCCAACACCGAACCGTCTATGTAATCGACCAGGGAATGTATGACACTTTGCGAGTGGATCACCACCTCGACCTGGGACGGCCTGGCGTCGAACAGCCAGCAGGCTTCGATCAGCTCAAGCCCCTTGTTCATCATGCTGGCCGAATCGACCGAAATCTTGCGCCCCATGGACCAGTTAGGATGAGCGCAGGCCTGCTCTGGCGTCACGTGTTGAAGCTCGGCCAGCGGCGTCTGGCGGAACGGGCCACCGGAGGCCGTGAGCAAAATACGACGAACCCCGACCGAACCCAGGCCCTGGGCGAAATCCCGCGGCATGCACTGGAAGATCGCATTGTGCTCACTGTCGATTGGCAACAGTACCGAGCCGCTCTTGCGCACCGCCTGCATGAACAAGGCGCCGGACATTACCAGCGCTTCCTTGTTGGCCAGCAGGATCTTTTTACCGGCCTCGACCGCCGCCAGGGTCGGGCGCAAGCCTGCCGCTCCGACGATGGCCGCCATCACTGCATCCACTTGCGGATCGGCCGCGACCTGGCACAAGCCCTCTTCGCCCACCAATACCTGCGTCGACAGGCCGGCCGCGCGCAACTCTTCCTGCAGGCGTCGGCCGGCGTTGACTTCAGGCACCACGGCAAACCGTGGGGCATGGCGCACACACAAGGCCAGCAGCTCGCTCAGACGCGTGAACCCGCTGAGGGCAAACACCTGGAAGCGATCCGGGTGCCGGGCAATGACGTCAAGGGTGCTCAGGCCAATCGAGCCCGTAGCCCCCAGCACGGTAATCTGCTGTGGGCGACTCACGGTGCCGCCATCCACAACAGTACTGCAAACACGGGGATGGCCGCGGTCAGGCTGTCGATCCGATCCAGCACTCCACCGTGACCTGGCAGCAGGTTACTGCTGTCCTTGATCCCGGACTGGCGCTTGAACATGCTCTCAGTGAGGTCGCCCACCACCGAGATGAATACGATCACCGCCGCACCGATCAACCCCTTGAGCAGTTCTGCAACGGTCCAGTCGCGAACCAGCCCGACGAAAAACGTAATGACCAGCGCCAGCGCCAGGCCGCCGTAGACCCCTTCCCAGCTCTTGCCAGGACTGACCTGCGGCGCCAACTTGCGCTTGCCAAAGGCTCGACCGGAGAAATAAGCCCCGATATCCGCGCCCCACACCAGCACCATCACCGCCATGATCAGCCAGTTGCCCAGAGGCTCCTGCTTGATCAGGATCAGGCCTTGCCACGCCGGAAGCAGCACCAGCAGGCCGATCACCAGCTTGCAGGCGGCGCTCGACCAATGACCGCTCGAACGCGGGTACGTCAGCACCAGATAGGTTGCAACGCCCCACCACAGTACCGCAGCGCCCAGCACCCAAGGCGCGAGCCCGGGCAATATATGCATGAAAAACAGCATCACCGCGACGGCCAGCGCGTAGCCGACCCGAACTGGCTGGGCGGTAAAGCCCGCCAGGCGAGCCCACTCCCATGCGCCCAGGGTTACGACCAGGCCAATGAACAGCGCAAAGCCGGAGCCTTCCAGCAGGAAAAAGCCGCAAAGGGCGATCGGCAGCAGGATCAGTGCAGTGATGATTCGTTGTTTAAGCATTAAGCCCGGGCTCCAGCTTCGACCTGCTCGCTCGTTTTACCGAAGCGGCGCTGGCGCGAAGCGAAATCGGCCAGCGCTTTGCGCATGGCGTCGTGTTTGAAGTCCGGCCAGAACAGGTCGGAGAAGTACAACTCGGCGTAAGCCAGCTGCCACAGCAGGAAGTTGCTGATGCGGTGCTCGCCACCGGTGCGGATGCACAGGTCCGGCAGAGGCAGGTCGCCCGTCGACAGACACGTCTGCAGCAGCTCCGGCGTGATGTCCTCCGGACGCAGATGCCCGGCCTGGACTTCACGAGCCAGGCGTTGCGCGGCTTGAGCGATGTCCCACTGACCACCGTAATTGGCGGCGATCTGCAAGACCAGGCGATTGGCGCCCACCGTCATGGCTTCAGCCTCGCGCATGGCGGCCTGGAGTTCGGGATGGAAGCGCGAACGGTCGCCTATGATGCGCAAACTGATGTTGTTGTCGTTCAGGCGCTTGGCCTCGCGACGCAGCGCCTTGAAGAACAACTCCATCAAGGCACTGACCTCATCGGCCGGGCGCTGCCAGTTTTCGCTGGAGAACGCGAACAGGGTCAATACCTCGACCCCGGCCTCGGCACACACCTCAATCACTGCACGCACCGCATCGACGCCGGCCTTATGACCGGCGACACCGGGCAAAAAGCGCTTTTTCGCCCAGCGGTTGTTACCATCCATGATAATCGCGACATGGCGCGGCACCGCGAAGGGCGCAGTCTGCTTAGTCTTTTCCATGAAAACGCGACCCTTATACGGCCATCAGGTCCGCTTCTTTCTGCTTGGTCGCAGCGTCGATATCCGCCTCAGCCTTGTCGGTGAGCTTCTGGATATCGGCAGCGGCACGACGCTCTTCGTCTTCGCTGATTTCCTTGTCCTTCACCAGCTTTTTCAGGTCGCCAAGCGCATCGCGACGAATGTTGCGCACGGCAACACGAGCGTCTTCCGCAGCACTGCGAGCCTGCTTGGTGAAGCCCTTGCGGGTTTCCTCGGTCAGTGCCGGCATGGAGATCAGCAGCAGCTCGCCCAGGTTGGTCGGATTGAGGTTCAAACCGGCGCTCTGGATAGCCTTGTCGACTGCGGCGAGCATGTTGCGCTCGAACGCCACGACCTGCAGGGTACGGGAGTCTTTGACGGTCACGTTGGCGACGCCGCTCAACGGGGTGTCGGTACCGTAGTAAGGCACCATCACGCTGCCCAGAATGCTCGGGTGAGCCTTGCCGGTACGAATCTGTCCAAACGCGTGGGACAGAGACTCCAGGGATTTCTGCATGCGCGCTTGAGCGTCTTTCTTGATTTCGTTGATCATTGTTGGCCTTCCTCGATCAGGGTCCCTTCAGCGCCACCATGCACGATATTCAGCAGGGCGCCGGGCTTGTTCATGTTAAAGACGCGCAATGGCATCTTGTGGTCGCGGCACAGGCAAATGGCCGTCAGATCCATTACACCCAGCTTGCGATCCAGCACTTCATCGTAAGTCAGATGATCGAACTTCTCGGCATGCGGGTCTTTGAATGGGTCGGCAGTGTAGACGCCATCGACCTTGGTCGCCTTGAGCACGACATCGGCATCGATTTCGATAGCACGCAAGCATGCCGCCGAATCCGTGGTGAAGAACGGATTGCCGGTACCGGCCGCGAAAATCACCACTTCCTTGGCGTTCAGGTGGCGCATGGCCTTGCGACGATCGTAATGATCAGTCACACCTACCATGGAAATAGCCGACATCACGATGGCCGAGATATTGGCACGTTCCAGCGCGTCGCGCATGGCCAAGGCGTTCATCACAGTGGCCAGCATGCCCATGTGGTCGCCCGTTACCCGGTCCATGCCGGCTGCGCTCAGCGCTGCACCGCGGAACAGGTTGCCACCGCCGATCACCAGACCGACCTGCACACCGATGCCAACCAGCTGGCCGACTTCCAGTGCCATGCGATCCAGAACTTTCGGATCGATCCCGAACTCTTCCGAGCCCATCAGGGCCTCGCCGCTAAGCTTGAGTAGAATGCGTTTATAGCGAGCCTGATAACCACTGCCCTGCTGAGCCATTGCGAATCTCTCCTGCGGCGTATTTTAAAAATTCTTTGCGAGCTGTTTACAGCTGGCGTTCACTCTAGCTTGGCGCTGCTTCAGCGCCATCGGAACATGGCTTTGTAAGCCAGTTCCAAAGGGAAACCAATTAAAAATTTGGCCCCCCATCTGAAAAGAGGCTGCGCGCGTGAGCGGGCAGCCTCTTCAGGGCGACAGTTGAAAACTGTCTTATTGCTTGGCGGCGGCCAGCTGGGCAGCAACTTCTTCAGCGAAGTTGTCGACCGGCTTCTCGATGCCTTCGCCTACTTTGAAGTAGGTGAAAGAAACGATTTCAGCACCGGCTTTCTTGGCCAGTTCGCCAACCTTGATTTCAGGGTTCTTGACGAACGCCTGCTCAACCAGGCTCGCTTCAGCCAGGAACTTGCTGATACGGCCTTTGACCATGTTTTCAACAATGTTCTCCGGCTTGCCGGCGATCTTGTCAGCGTTCAGGGTCAGGAACACGCCCTTCTCACGCTCTACCGCTTCAGCGGAAACTTCCGATGGCAGCAGGAATTCAGGGTTGGTCGCAGCTACGTGCATCGCGATGTCTTTAGCCAGCTCAACGTCGCCGCCTTTCAGAACAACCGCAACACCGATTTTGTTGCCGTGCAGGTAGCCACCAACAACATCACCTTCAACGCGAGCCAGGCGACGGATGTTGACGTTTTCGCCAACCTTGCCGACCAGTACCAGGCGATCAGCTTCTTGAGCTTCGATCAGCGGAGCAACGTCAGTCAGTTTGTCAGCGAACGCTTTTTCAACGCTGGATGCGACAAATGCCTTGAAGTCGTCCTGCAGAGCCAGGAAGTCGGTCTGCGAGTTCACTTCCAGCAGAACGGCGGACTTACCGTCTTCTTTCAGAGCGATAGCGCCTTCAGCAGCTACGTTGCCTGCTTTCTTGGCAGCCTTGATGGCGCCCGAAGCACGCATGTCATCAATGGCTTTTTCGATGTCGCCGCCGGCCTTGGTCAAGGCCTTTTTGCAATCCATCATGCCTTCGCCGGTGCGCTCGCGCAGTTCTTTGACCAACGCTGCAGTAATCTCTGCCATTTCAAAATCCTCTTGGATAGGTTTTCAACCATTCCACCCGAGCAAACGGGCGTTCAATTCTTCCCGAAGCCTTATTTGATAGCGGCTGCACATTACAAGGCTGCAACTGCGCTGCACACAAATGGTTTTCGAGGTGGCAAAAAGGGGGCCAAGCCCCCTTTTTGCTTACTGAGTCAACGCCAAGGCGTCAATTACTCAGCTGCAGCTACCGGAGCTTCTTCAACGAACTGCTCGGTGCCACCAGCAACGTGGTTGCGGCCACGGATTACAGCGTCAGCCATCGAACCCATGTACAGCTGGATAGCGCGGATTGCGTCATCGTTGCCTGGGATGATGTAGTCAACGCCTTCCGGGCTGCTGTTGGTATCGACTACGCCGATAACCGGGATACCCAGCTTGTTGGCTTCGGTGATCGCGATGCGCTCGTGATCAACGTCGATAACGAACAGAGCGTCTGGCAGACCGCCCATGTCCTTGATACCACCCAGGGAACGATCGAGCTTCTCAAGATCGCGAGTGCGCATCAGCGCTTCTTTCTTGGTCAGCTTGGCGAAAGTACCGTCTTCGGCTTGCACTTCAAGGTCACGCAGACGCTTGATGGAAGCACGGATGGTTTTGAAGTTGGTCAGCATGCCGCCCAACCAGCGGTGATCGACGTACGGCGAACCGCAACGTGCTGCTTCTTCAGCAACGATCTTGCCAGCGGAACGCTTGGTGCCGACGAACAGAATCTTGTTTTTGCCCTGGGCCAGGCGCTCTACGAAAGTCAGAGCTTCGTTGAACATTGGCAGGGTTTTTTCAAGGTTGATAATGTGAATCTTGTTACGCGCGCCGAAAATGTACTTACCCATTTTCGGGTTCCAGTAACGGGTCTGGTGACCGAAGTGCACACCGGCCTTCAGCATATCGCGCATGTTGACTTGGGACATGATAGTTCCTTAATAAGTCGGGTTTGGCCTCCACGTATCCCAATGACCAACCAGCAGCATCAGCTGAAGGCACCCAGGTCATCGTGTCGACACGTGTGTGGATTTAAGCCTTTCGGGGTATCCCCGGAAAGCGGCGCATTTTATACCATAAGACTCGCAAAAACGGAACCCGGATTCTCAATTCCTGACGCACGCCTTTATCCGCGCCCTTGGAATCCCCCTGGAGTGCGCCCATCTAGATGAAGAAGCGATGCACAGAGCCTCAGGTTTGCCCTGATCGTCTGGTAGAATCGCGTTTTTCAGGGCGGCGAAGATTGTTTGCGCACCGCCCATTTTGACTTAGTGAAGCGCCATCGAGCGCAGAGAGAGCCTGTATGACCGTCAACCTCAAGACACCAGAGGACATCGCAAAAATGCGTGTCGCCGGCAAACTGGCCGCCGATGTGCTGGAAATGATTGCAGAACATGTCAAACCGGGCGTCACCACCGAAGAACTGGACCGCATTTGCCATGACTACATCGTCAATGTGCAACAGGCCATTCCTGCGCCGCTGAATTACAAAGGCTACCCGAAGTCGATCTGCACCTCGATCAACCACGTGGTCTGCCATGGCATTCCCAACGAGAAACCATTGAAGAATGGCGACACGTTGAACATCGACGTGACCGTGATCAAGGACGGCTACCACGGCGACACCAGCCGCATGTTCCACGTCGGCACCGTACCGGTCTGGGCCGAGCGTTTGTCCCAGGTCACCCAGGAATGCATGTACAAGGCTATTGAAATCGTCAAGCCGGGCTGCCGCCTGGGCGACATCGGCGAAGTGATCCAGAAGCACGCTGAAAAGAACGGCTTCTCGGTGGTTCGCGAGTTTTGCGGCCACGGCATTGGCAAAGTGTTTCACGAAGAGCCGCAGATCCTGCACTACGGCCGTGCCGGCACCGGCATGGAACTCAAGGCGGGCATGACCTTTACCATTGAGCCGATGATCAACCAGGGCAAGGCCGACACCAAGGTGCTGGGCGACGGCTGGACTGCCATTACCAAGGACCGCAAGCTCTCCGCCCAATGGGAACATACCCTGGTCGTGACCGAGACTGGCTACGAGATTTTCACCCTGCGCAGCGATGACACCATCCCTCGCGTTTCGGCCTGATTCAACCCGCGCAACTTCCCGCCCATAGAAAGGAAAGCCAATCGATGCCGCAGGTGGATCCAGAACTCTTCGACCGCGGCCAGTTCCAGGCTGAACTGGCCCTGAAGGCAAGCCCCATTGCCGCCTTCAAGAAGGCCATCCGCCAGGCCCGCGAGGTGCTCGACGGGCGTTTTCGCAGCGGCCGCGACATTCGGCGCCTGATCGAGGATCGCGCCTGGTTCGTCGATAACATCCTGCAAAAGGCCTGGGAACAATTCGACTGGAGCGAAGACGCCGACATCGCACTGGTGGCGGTCGGCGGCTACGGTCGCGGCGAGTTGCACCCATATTCCGACATCGACCTGCTGATCCTGCTGGACAACGCCGATCACGAAGTTTTCCGCGATTCCATCGAGCGCTTTCTGACGCTCCTGTGGGACATTGGCCTGGAAGTTGGCCAAAGCGTTCGCTCGGTGGACGAATGCGCCATTGAAGCCCGCGCCGATCTGACGGTTGTCACCAATCTGATGGAAAGCCGCACCATCAGTGGCCCCGAGCGTCTTCGCCAGCGCATGCTCGACGTCACCAGCACCGCGCACATGTGGCCCAGCAAGGACTTCTTCCTGGCCAAGCGAGCTGAACAGAAGGCCCGCCACCACAAGTACAACGACACCGAATACAACCTGGAACCCAACGTCAAAGGCTCGCCCGGCGGCCTGCGGGACATCCAGACGATTCTGTGGGTGGCCCGGCGCGAGTACGGCACCTTGAACCTGCGGGCGCTGGCTGGCGAAGGCTTCCTGGTTGAAAGCGAAAATGCCTTGCTGGCCTCGTCCCAGGAGTTCCTGTGGAAGGTGCGCTACGCCCTGCACATGCTCGCCGGCCGCTCCGAAGACCGCCTGCTGTTCGATCATCAGCGCTCGATTGCCGGGCTGCTGGGTTTCGAAGGCGATGACGCCAAGCAAGCCATCGAAAACTTCATGCAGCAGTACTACCGGGTGGTCATGAGCATCGCCCAGCTCAGCGACCTGATCATCCAGCATTTCGAGGAAGTCATCCTCGCCCCGGAAGACGAAGCGCCGCCACAGCCGATCAACTCGCGGTTCCAGCTGCACGACGGCTACATCGAGGCGCGCAACGACAACGTGTTCCGCCGCACCCCGTTCGCCATGCTGGAAATTTTTGTTTTGATGGCCCAGCAGCCGGAAATCAAGGGCGTGCGCGCCGATACCATTCGCCTGCTGCGCGAACACCGTCACCTGATTGACGATGAGTTTCGCAACGACATTCGCAACACCAGCCTGTTCATCGAGCTGTTCAAGTGCAAGATCGGTATCCATCGCAACCTGCGCCGAATGAACCGATACGGCATCCTCGGGCGCTACCTGCCTGAGTTCGGCTTTATCGTCGGGCAAATGCAGCACGACCTGTTCCACATCTATACGGTCGACGCCCATACCCTGAATTTGATCAAGCACCTGCGTAAGCTGCAGTACACCCAGGTGTCGGAAAAATTCCCGCTGGCCAGCAAGCTCATGGCCAAGCTGCCCAAACCCGAATTGATCTACCTGGCCGGCCTGTATCACGATATTGGCAAAGGCCGGCACGGCGACCACTCGGAAATCGGCGCAGTCGACGCCGAGGCATTCTGCCAGCGTCACCAGTTGCCGGTGTGGGACAGCCGCCTGATCGTCTGGCTGGTGCAGAATCACCTGGTGATGTCGACCACCGCCCAGCGCAAGGACCTGTCGGACCCGCAAGTGATCCATGACTTCGCGCAGATCATCGGTGACGAAACCCATCTCGACTATCTATACGTACTGACCGTGGCGGACATCAACGCCACCAACCCGACGCTTTGGAACTCCTGGCGCGCCAGCCTGCTGCGCCAGCTGTACACCGAGACCAAGCGGGCCCTGCGCCGCGGCCTGGAAAACCCGGTGGACCGCGAGGAGCAGATTCGCCAGACCCAAAGTGCTGCCCTGGACATCCTGGTGCGCGGCGGGACCGATCCGGACGACGTCGAGCAGCTATGGGCGCAACTGGGGGATGACTACTTCCTGCGCCACACCGCTGGCGACGTGGCCTGGCACAGCGACGCAATCCTCCAGCAGCCGGCTGACGGCGGGCCCCTGGTGCTGATTAAGGAAACCACACAGCGCGAGTTCGAGGGCGGTACCCAGATCTTCATCTATGCCCCCGACCAGCACGACTTTTTTGCCGTGACCGTGGCGGCAATGGACCAGCTCAACCTGAACATCCACGACGCAAGGGTCATCACTTCGAGCAGCCAGTTCACCCTCGACACCTACATTGTGCTCGATACAGATGGCGACTCGATTGGCGACAACCCGACCCGGGTCAAGCAGATCCGCGAAGGCCTGACCGAGGCGCTGCGCAACCCGGACGACTACCCGACCATCATTCAGCGCCGGGTACCGCGCCAGCTCAAGCATTTCGCGTTCGCGCCCCAGGTGACGATCCACAACGACGCCCAGCGCCCGGTGACCGTACTGGAACTCAGCGCCCCGGACCGCCCGGGCCTGCTGGCACGGATCGGGACAATCTTCCTCGAGTTCGACCTGTCATTGCAGAACGCGAAAATCGCCACCCTGGGCGAGCGCGTGGAAGACGTGTTCTTCATCACCGATGCGAACAATCAGCCTTTGTCCGACCCGTTGCTGTGCAGCCGCTTGCAGGATGCGATCGTCGAGCAACTGACCGTCAACCAGGAATCCGAAATCAAACTGTCGCGACTCACTATCTGAATTATCCCCCCTGTGGGAGCGAGCCTGCTCGCGATGGCGTCCGTCCATTCAACATCGCCAATGACTGACACAACGCCATCGCGAGCAGGCTCACTCCTACATTGAATGAGGCCCCCATGAACAACGCCCTGACCCAGTTGCAGCCCTACCCGTTCGAGAAGCTCCGCGCCCTGCTCGGCAGCGTCACGCCAAACCCGGACAAGCGCGCTATCGCCCTGTCCATCGGCGAGCCCAAACACCGCTCGCCCGCTTTTGTTGCTGAAGCACTGGCAAGCAATCTGGATCAGATGGCCGTGTACCCGACCACCCTCGGCATTGCCGCATTGCGCGAAGCCATCGCTGCCTGGTGCGAACGACGCTTCAGCGTTCCGAACGGCTGGCTCGACCCGGCGCGCAACGTGCTGCCGGTCAACGGCACTCGAGAAGCGCTGTTCGCTTTCACCCAGACAGTGGTCAATCGTGCCGATGACGCGCTGGTGGTCAGCCCGAACCCGTTCTACCAGATCTACGAAGGTGCGGCGTTCCTGGCGGGCGCCAAGCCGCACTACCTGCCGTGCCTGGATGCCAACGGCTTCAATCCGGACTTCGACGCAGTTTCGCCGGATATCTGGAAACGCTGCCAGATCCTGTTCCTGTGCTCGCCTGGCAACCCCACTGGCGCACTGATTCCAGTCGAAACCTTGAAAAAGCTGATCGCCCTGGCCGACGAGTACGACTTCGTGATCGCCGCCGACGAGTGCTACAGCGAGCTGTACTTCAACGAACAGACCCCACCCGCCGGTTTGCTCAGCGCCTGCGTGGAACTGGGTCGCCAGGACTTCAAGCGCTGCGTGGTGTTTCACAGCCTGTCCAAGCGTTCCAACCTGCCAGGCCTGCGCTCGGGCTTCGTGGCCGGTGACGCCGACATCCTCAAGGGCTTTTTGCTGTATCGCACCTACCACGGCTGTGCGATGCCTGTGCAGACTCAGCTGGCCAGCGTAGCCGCATGGAATGACGAAGTGCACGTGCGCGCCAACCGCGACCTGTACCGCGAGAAATACGACGCCGTGCTGGCAATCCTCAGCCCGGTGCTGGACGTGCAGCGTCCGGACGGCGGTTTCTACCTGTGGCCGAACGTTGAAGGTGATGACGAGGCGTTTTGCCGCGACCTGTACGCGGAAGAACATGTGACGGTGGTGCCGGGCTCCTACCTGTCCCGCGAAGTGGACGGGTTCAACCCTGGTGCTGGCCGCGTGCGCCTGGCACTGGTTGCGCCGCTGGCCGAGTGCGTCGAGGCCGCTGAACGTATCCGCGCGTTCATCCAAAGCCGCCGCTAAGCGCCGCCCCCCCCGGTGGAGCTGCCGAAAGCTGCGATCTTTTGGCGTCTTCAAGGACGCTGATAGTCACAGGATCGCAGCCTTCGGCAGCTCCTACCGGGCGGGTCACCATTACTTCACCTGCCCCAAATTGGCCTCGCTCAAATCCAGCTCCGCCAACACCTCACGCAGTACGTCATCGCCAATCTGGTGCTGACGGCTGAGGCTGTACAGTTCCAGTCGCTGCGCCCGCAATGCTTTCAAGCGCATCCGCCGCTCCAGCAAGTCCATCTGGAACGCCAGTGCCTGGGCTTCCGCCGAATCGTTGAACACCTCCAGCTGATGCCGGTATTCGGACATGATCCGCGCCTTGAGTTCGGCGGCGAGTGCTGCCTGCGCCGCGTCATGCGGCTTGGCTTCTTCGGCTTCTTCGGCTTCGAGCGCATGAATCGCCGCCTCGGCCGTCTTGCGCCAGGCCTCACGCACTTCATTGCGCCGCTTGTCGTCGGGGCTTTTTTCGATGCCACGCAGGAGCAACGGCAGCGCAATACACGCCGCAATCAGTGACAGCAGGATCACCCCGGCCGCGATGAATATCAGCAAGTCACGTTCCGGGAATGCCACGCCCCCCATCAGCATCGGCACCGACAACACACCCGCCAGCGTCACCGCCCCACGTACGCCGCCAACGGTCAGTAACCAGCACGAGCGCGCAGTCGGAACCTGCGTCATTTCACCCTTGCCGCGCCAGCGGCGCAGCAGGCCCGACAAGCGCCAGATGCTTTGCACCCACACGAAGCGCAACACCAACAGCACCAGAAAGATTGCCAGCACATCCAGGCAGCGGTAGAGCAAGGTCGGCCACAACGAGGTTTCATGACTGGCAACTGCCTTGATGATGTCCGGCAACTGCAAGCCCAGCAGCAGGAAAATCAAACCGTTGAAAGCGAACTCCAGCAGCGACCAGACGCTGCGATTGAGCAGCCGGGTACTGGTCTGGCGCGGCAGCAGGTCGAGCCAGCTCTGCATCATCCCTGCCGCCACCGCCGACAGGATGCCCGATGCTCCCAGGCGCTCGGCCAGTACGTAGGCGGCGAAGGGCAGCAACAGCATAAACACCACGTGGGTCGCGGGGTCATCCCAGCCGCGCGCGATCATCCAGGAGCGCAGGCGCCCGACCAGCCAGCTCAGCGCAACCCCGACCGCCAGCCCGCCGACCGCCACCAGGACGAATGTCAGGCTCGCATTGGCCAGGGAGAACACGCCGGTGACGGCGGCAGCCAAGGCAAATTTGAACGTCACCAGGCCTGAGGCGTCGTTCATCAGTGCCTCGCCCTGCAACATGTGCATCAATGGCGTCGGCAGCCTGTTCTGCGAAATCGCCGACACTGCCACGGCATCCGTCGGCGACAAGACTGCCGCCAGCGCGAACGCCACCGGCAAGGGAATGCTTGGCAATAGCCAATGAATGAAATAACCGGCGCCCACCACGGTGAACAACACCAGGCCCACTGCCAGCGTCAGGATCGGCCCCCGCAGGCGCCATAGCTCGCGCTTGGGCATCCGCCAGCCATCGGAAAACAACAAAGGCGGCAAAAACAAAAATAGAAACAATTCAGGGTCCAGTGCCACATGCAACCCCAGCGTCGGCCAGGCCAGCAGGGCTCCGGCGCAAATTTGCACCAGCGGCAATGGCAGCGGGATAACCCGCCCCACCAGACGAGAGACACTGACCAGCATGAGCAGGATCAGGACGGTGTAGGCGGTTTGCATAAAGCGTTTTCCCAGGCAATCGACAGCATTGAAGTGCCATATTAGCGGTTTAGACTGCGGGCTGGCCGTTACACCTATGTCGCATCGCGGGCATCAGCATGCCTGACATCCTGCGGGAGCGACCCCGCTCGCGATCGCGGCGTAACATTCGACATGAAGACTGACTGACCCAACGCCATCGCGAGCAGGCTCACCCCACAGGTTTACGCGCTAACCGTAAGGTCATGGCATAATCCTTCACCTTTTTTTTCCAGCACCTGTAAAGGGGGCAATTCCTTGACCGTTTCAAGTAAAACCTTGCACCTTTTCGGCATCAAAGCTTGCGACACCATGAAAAAGGCGCGCACCTGGCTTGATGAACACGCTGTCAGCTACGACTTCCACGATTACAAAACGGCCGGAATCGACCGTGAACACCTGACCCAGTGGTGTGACGAGCACGGCTGGCAAGTGGTGTTGAACCGCGCAGGCACGACCTTTCGCAAACTCGAAGACGAACGCAAAGCCGATCTCGACCAATCGAAAGCCATCGAATTGATGCTCGCGCAACCCTCGATGATCAAGCGCCCTGTGCTCGATCTCGGTGACCGAACCCTGATTGGCTTCAAGCCAGATATTTACGCGGCAGCGCTCAAGTAAGCCAGCCCGTTCAATTTTGTTAGAGGTATTTACATGTCCAATTCCCTGTTCAGCATCGCTTTCGGCGTCGGCACCCAGAATCGTCAAGGCGCATGGCTGGAAGTGTTTTACCCTCAGCCGCTGTTGAATCCGTCGGCCGAACTGGTGGCTGCCGTCGCGCCAATTCTCGCTTACAGCGAAGGCAACCAGGCCATCACCTTCACCACCGCGCAGGCTGCGCAACTGGCTGAAGCCGTGAAGGGCATCGACCCGGTACAAGGCAAGCTGCTGACTCGCCTGGCCGAAAGCCACAAGCCGCTGGTCGCCACCCTGCTGGCCGAAGACGCGCAACTGACTTCTACCCCAGAGGCGTACCTCAAGCTGCACCTGTTGTCCCATCGTCTGGTCAAGCCCCATGGCCTGAATCTGGCCGGGATCTTCCCGCTGCTGCCGAACGTAGCCTGGACCAGCCAGGGCGCAATCGACCTGAGTGAACTGGCCGAGCTGCAACTCGAAGCCCGTCTGCGCGGCGAGCTGCTGGAAGTGTTCTCGGTAGACAAATTCCCGAAGATGACCGACTACGTCGTACCGGCTGGCGTGCGTATCGCCGATGCGGCCCGTCTGCGCCTGGGCGCTTATGTCGGTGAAGGCACCACTGTGATGCACGAAGGTTTTGTCAACTTCAACGCCGGCACCGAAGGCCCGGGCATGATCGAAGGTCGTGTCTCGGCAGGCGTATTCGTTGGCAAGGGCTCGGACCTGGGCGGCGGCTGCTCCACCATGGGCACCCTGTCGGGCGGCGGCAACATCGTGATCAAGGTAGGCGAGGGCTGCCTGATCGGCGCCAACGCCGGTATCGGCATTCCACTGGGCGATCGCAACACCGTCGAGTCTGGCTTGTACGTGACCGCTGGCACCAAGGTTGCGCTGCTGGACGAGAAAAACCAGCTGGTAAAAGTGGTCAAGGCCCGTGAACTGGCCGGTCAATCCGACCTGCTGTTCCGTCGCAACTCGGAAACCGGTGCCGTGGAATGCAAGACCCACAAATCGGCCATCGAACTGAACGAAGCGCTGCACGCTCACAACTAAGCTGCGCCATTAACCTGTAGGAGCGAGCTCGCTCGCGAACAACGCTAGGACAGCGCGGCTATTCAGGTAGCCAGAGTTATCGTTGACGTCCATCGCGAGAAAGCTCGCTCCTACAGGTGCACAGTCAATTCTGCAGGAGCGAGCTCGCTCGCGAACAACGCTAGGGCAACGCGGCTATTCAGGTAGCCCGAGTTATCGTTGACGTCCATCGCGAGCAAGCTCGCTCCTACAACGGGTTTGGCATTTTCCCGCCCATGTTTTGCAGGGCCCATTTGCATGATGATCCCCTCCCCGTGGCGCGCCGACTTCCCGGCCATCGCCGCACTGCAACGGCAGGACCAGACCTATCTGGACAACGCCGCCACCACGCAAAAACCCCAAGCCCTGCTGGATGCGCTGGCGCACTACTACGCCAACGGCGCCGCCAACGTGCATCGGGCACAACACCTGCCCGGCGCCCACGCGACCCAGGCATTCGAGGACAGCCGCCGCAAAGCCGGACAATGGCTGAATGCCGGCGATAGCGGGCAGATCATCTTCACCCACGGCGCCACCTCCGCTTTGAATCTCCTGGCCTATGGCCTGGAGCACTCATTCCAGCCGGGCGACGAAATCGTTATCAGCGCCCTGGAGCATCACGCTAACCTGCTGCCATGGCAGCAACTGGCCCATCGCCACAAGCTGAAGCTGGTGATCCTGCCACTCGACAACGACGGCCTCATCGACCTGGACGCCGCCGCCCTGCTTATCGGCCCGAGCACTCGCCTGCTGGCCGTCAGCCAGCTGTCCAACGTGCTGGGCGCCTGGCAACCGTTACCCGCCCTGTTGGCCCTGGCACGGAGCCACGGCGCCATCACCGTAGTCGATGGCGCTCAGGGGATCGTTCACGGTCGCCACGATGTGCAGGCCCTGGGTTGCGACTTTTATGTGTTTTCCAGCCACAAGCTGTACGGTCCGGATGGCCTCGGTGTGCTGTTTGGCCGGCATGAAGCACTGTTACATCTGCGCCATTGGCAATACGGCGGCGAGATGGTGCTCGATGCCAATTATCACGACGCTCGTTTTCGTCCCGCACCCCTGGGTTTCGAAGCCGGCACACCGCCGATCGCCAGCGTCATCGGGCTCGGCGCCACCCTGGATTATCTGGCAGGGCTGGATCAGGACGCCGTGTCGGCTCATGAAGCCGCCCTGCACGATTATTTGCTCAAGGGCCTGCAAGCCCGCAACGGCATTCGCCTGCTGGGCAAACCGCAACTGGCCCTGGCCAGCTTTGTGGTCGAGGGTGTGCATAACTCGGATCTGGCGCACCTGCTGACCGAACAGGGGATTGCCGTGCGCGCGGGTCATCACTGCGCCATGCCGTTGCTGAAGAATCTTGAACTGGCCGGCGCGATCCGGGTGTCGTTGGCGCTGTACAACGACTCCGATGATCTGGAGCGCTTCTTTGAAGCCCTGGACCAGGCCCTGGAGTTGCTGCGATGACCCTGCCAGCGGACGCCGTCACGGCGCTGGCCACCTTCAAGGAAGCTGCAGGCTGGGAACAACGCGCGCGGCTGTTGATGCAGTGGGGCGACCGCCTGCCTTCACTCAGTGATGAGGACAAAGTCGACGCCAACCGCGTGCATGGCTGTGAAAGCCAGGTGTGGTTGGTCGGCTCGCTGCAGGACGGCCACTGGCAGTTTGCCGCGAGCAGTGATGCGCGGTTGATTCGCGGGTTGGTGGCGTTGCTGCTGGCGCGGGTCAATGGCCTGTCGGCCAGCGAATTGAAGCAGGTTGATTTGCCGCACTGGTTCAATCAACTGGGCCTGAGCCGGCAGCTCTCCCCCTCGCGCAGCAATGGCCTCAATGCAGTCCTGCAGCGCATGCAAGAACTCGCCCGGTAGGAGCTGCCGAAGGCTGCGATTTTTTGATCTTCGGCGCCCACTTCGACACTAAAGATCAAAAGATCGCAGCCTTCGGCAGCTCCTACAAGTGTCTATGCCTCGGGTTTGATGCGATCCGCCGGGCGCCGCACGCCCGCCACAATCTTGTCCACAGCCTTGGTCGCCGCGACCATGCCGAACGTCGCCGTCACCATCATCACCGCGCCAAACCCGCCGGCGCAGTCCAGCTTCACCCCGTCGCCCACGAAACTCTTCTGCAGGCAAATGCTGCCATCGGGTTTCGGGTAACGCAGTTGTTCGGTGGAGAACACGCAAGGCACGCTGTAATGCCGGGTCACGGTGCGCGAGAAGTTGTAATCGCGGCGTAGCGTGGAACGCACTTTCGAAGCCAGCGGGTCGTTGAACGTACGGTTCAGGTCACAGACCTGAATCAGCGTCGGATCAATCTGCCCGCCCGCGCCGCCGGTGGTGATGATCTGGATCTTGCGGCGTTTGCACCAGGCAATCAGTGCCGCCTTGGCGTTGACGCTGTCGATGCAATCGATCACGCAGTCGATATTCGGCGTGATGTAGTCGGCCATGGTCTCGCGGGTGACGAAATCCGCTACCGCGTGCACGGTGCAAGCCGGGTTGATCCCGCGCAAGCGCTCGGCCATCACCTCGACCTTGGGCTTGCCCACGGTGCTGTCCAGCGCATGCAACTGGCGGTTGGCGTTGCTGACGCAGACGTCATCCAGGTCGAACAGCGAAATCTCGCCTACGCCGCAACGGGCGATCGCTTCAGCCGCCCAGGAACCGACGCCACCGACGCCGACGATTGCCACATGCGCCGCGCGCAGGCGCTCAAGGCCCTCGATGCCATACAAGCGGGCGATGCCGGCAAACCGTGGATCTTCTGTACTCATGACCATTACCCCAAAAACCGGCGCGCATTATAGGGCCATCGGGCGACAAGTTTTAAGCTTCGGCGACAAGTGTAAGAACTTATGTGAAACCGGAGTGCCTAATGTCAGACATTTCCCTGTTAGCTGTACGGTCATAGAACCTCCAGTGTAGGATGCGCGCCCCTGCCCCTGGCAGTCAGTCGCCAACCGCTCCTTCGTTCCACAGCCTTTGGAACCCGAAAAAGCTATGTCATCGCGTAAATTTGGACTCAACCTGGTCGTGGTGCTCGCCATCGCAGCCTTGTTTACCGGCTTCTGGGCGCTGATCAATCGCCCTGTCACCGCTCCCAACTGGCCTGAACAGATCTCCGGCTTCTCCTATTCGCCGTTCCAGCAAGGCCAGTACCCGCAAAAAGATCAATATCCAAACGACGATGAAATGCGCCGTGACCTGGAGATCATGAGCAAGCTGACGGACAACATCCGCACTTACTCGGTCGACGGCACGCTGGGAGATATTCCCAAGCTCGCGGAAGAGTTCGGCTTGCGTGTGACGCTGGGCATCTGGATCAGCCCGGACGAGGAGCGCAATGAGCGGGAAATTCTGCGCGCCATTGAAATCGCCAACACCTCGCGCAGCGTGGTGCGGGTGGTTGTAGGAAACGAGGCAATTTTCCGTAAGGAAATTACCGCTGCGGAGCTGGGCATGATCCTCGATCGCGTGCGCGCGGCGGTGAAAGTGCCCGTGACCACGTCCGAACAATGGCACGTCTGGGAAGAACACCCGGAGCTGGCCAAGCACGTCGACCTGATCGCCGCTCACGTATTGCCCTACTGGGAGTTCATCCCGGTGGACAAGGCCGGGCAATTTGTCCTGGACCGCGCCCGTGACCTGAAGAAAATGTTCCCCAAGAAACCCCTGCTGCTCTCGGAGGTTGGCTGGCCGAGCAACGGCCGCATGCGCGGTGGCGCCGATGCATCGCCGGCAGATCAGGCGATCTATTTGCGCACGCTGGTCAACAAGCTCAACCGCCAGGGCTTCAACTACTTCGTGATCGAAGCCTTCGACCAGCCGTGGAAGGCCAGTGACGAAGGTTCGGTGGGTGCTTATTGGGGTGTATTCAATGCCGCACGCCAGCAGAAATTCAACTTTGAAGGCCCGGTAGTCGCAATCCCGCAGTGGCGCGTGCTGGCGGTCGGCTCGGTGGTACTGGCGCTGCTGTCCCTGACGCTGCTGATGATCGACGGCTCGGCGCTGCGCCAGCGTGGTCGTACCTTCCTGACCTTTATCGCATTCCTTTGTGGTTCGGTGCTGGTGTGGATCGGCTATGACTACAGCCTGCAATACAGCACCTGGTTCAGCCTGACAGTAGGCATCCTGCTCGCCCTCGGTGCGTTCGGCGTGTTCATCGTGCTGCTGACCGAGGCCCATGAACTGGCCGAAGCGGTATGGACCCACAAACGTCGGCGCGAATTCCTGCCGGTGGTGGGCGACTCGAACTACCGGCCAAAAGTCTCGATCCACGTGCCTTGCTATAACGAGCCACCGGAGATGGTCAAACAGACCCTCAACGCCCTCGCCAACCTCGACTATCCGGACTTCGAAGTCCTGATCATCGACAACAACACCAAAGACCCGGCCGTCTGGGAACCGGTGCAGGCGTACTGCGAAACCCTGGGGCCACGCTTCAAGTTCTTCCACGTCGCCCCCCTGGCCGGCTTCAAGGGCGGTGCGCTGAACTACCTGATCCCACATACCGCCAAGGATGCCGAAGTCATTGCAGTGATCGACTCCGACTACTGCGTTGACCCGAACTGGCTCAAGCACATGGTGCCGCACTTCGCCGACCCGAAAATCGCCGTGGTGCAGTCGCCGCAGGATTATCGCGACCAGAACGAAAGCACCTTCAAGAAGCTCTGCTATGCGGAATACAAAGGCTTCTTCCACATCGGCATGGTGACCCGCAACGACCGTGACGCGATCATCCAGCACGGCACCATGACCATGACCCGTCGCTCGGTGCTCGAGGAGTTGGGCTGGGCTGACTGGTGCATCTGCGAAGACGCCGAGCTGGGCCTACGGGTGTTCGAAAAAGGCCTGTCGGCTGCGTACTACCACACCAGCTACGGCAAGGGCCTGATGCCCGATACCTTTATCGACTTCAAGAAGCAGCGGTTCCGCTGGGCCTATGGGGCGATACAGATTATCAAGCGGCACACAGCAAGCCTGTTGCGCGGCAAGGACACTGAACTGACCCGCGGCCAGCGTTACCACTTCCTCGCGGGCTGGCTGCCGTGGGTGGCGGACGGCATGAATATCTTCTTCACGGTCGGCGCCCTGTTGTGGTCGGCGGCGATGATCATCGTGCCGCAGCGGGTCGATCCACCGCTGTTGATTTTCGCGATTCCGCCCCTGGCACTGTTCGTGTTCAAGGTCGGCAAGATCATCTTCCTGTACCGCCGTGCGGTCGGGGTGAACCTCAAGGATGCCTTCTGCGCGGCACTGGCAGGGCTGGCGTTGTCCCACACCATCGCCAAAGCGGTGCTGTACGGGTTCTTCACCAGCAGCATTCCGTTCTTCCGTACGCCGAAAAATGCCGACAACCACGGCTTCTGGGTGGCAATTTCGGAAGCGCGGGAAGAAGTGTTCATCATGCTGCTGTTGTGGGGCGCGGCATTGGGGATCTTCCTGGTGAACGGCTTGCCAAGCAATGACATGCGCTTCTGGGTCACCATGTTGCTGGTGCAATCGCTGCCGTACCTGGCGGCATTGATCATGGCCTTCCTGTCCTCGTTGCCCAAACCTTCGTTGGAAACCGAACCGGCAACCGCATAGTCCGTTATTGGATAACGTCAAACGGCGGCCTTCGGGTCGCCGTTTTGCTTTAGAATGATCGCCCTTTTGCACAGGTTTACCGTGCGCACCTCGGAGCTTCTACATGACGGCCCACGCCGACCTTTCGCCGACCCTTCAACTCGCCATCGACCTCATCCGCCGTCCATCCGTGACGCCGCTGGACGCCGATTGCCAGAAGCAGATGATGCAGCGCCTGGGCGATGCCGGTTTCACGCTGGAACCGATGCGCATCGAGGATGTGGATAACTTCTGGGCCACCCACGGCCAGGACGCGGGCCCGGTACTGTGTTTCGCCGGCCACACCGACGTCGTGCCAACCGGCCCGGTGGCCGCCTGGCAAATCGACCCGTTCAACGCGTTGATCGATGAACACGGCATGCTCTGCGGCCGTGGCGCGGCGGACATGAAAGGCAGCCTGGCGTCGATGACCGTGGCCGCCGAGCGCTTCGTCACCGACTACCCGAACCACAAGGGCAAGGTCGCATTCCTGATCACCAGCGACGAAGAAGGCCCCGCCCATCACGGGACCAAGGCCGTGGTCGAGCGTCTGGCTGCACGCAAGGAGCGCCTGGACTGGTGCATCGTCGGCGAACCGTCGAGCACCACACTGGTGGGCGATGTGGTGAAGAACGGTCGCCGTGGCTCCCTGGGTGCCAAATTGACCGTGCGCGGCGTGCAAGGTCACGTTGCTTACCCGCACCTTGCCAAGAACCCGATCCACCTGGCTGCCCCGGCGCTGGCCGAACTGGCCGCCGAGCATTGGGACAACGGCAACGACTTCTTCCCGCCTACCAGCTTCCAGATTTCCAACGTGAATTCCGGCACCGGCGCAACCAACGTGATTCCGGGCGACCTGGTGGCGGTGTTCAACTTCCGTTTCTCTACTGAGTCCACGGTTGAAGGCCTGCAGAAACGCGTTGCCGACATCCTCGACCGGCATGGCCTGGACTGGCACATCGACTGGGCTTTGTCCGGCCTGCCGTTCCTGACCGAGCCAGGCGCTTTGCTGGATGCTGTTGCATCGAGCATCAAGGACATCACCGGTCGCGACACCAAGGCGTCCACCAGCGGTGGCACCTCTGACGGACGTTTCATCGCCACCATGGGCACCCAGGTCGTCGAACTGGGGCCGGTCAACGCGACCATCCACCAGGTCAACGAGCGAGTGCTGGCCGCCGATCTCGACGTGCTGACCGAAATCTACTACCAGACCCTGATCAAGTTGCTCGCCTGATGCTCGCCTGCCCGATCTGCAGCGAACCGCTGAACGACGTGGACAACGGCGTGGCCTGCCCCGCGGGACACCGGTTCGACCGCGCACGCCAGGGTTACCTCAACCTGCTGCCGGTACAGCACAAGAACAGTCGCGACCCTGGGGATAACCTGGCGATGGTCGAGGCTCGCCGTGACTTCCTCAACACCGGGCATTATGCCCCGGTGGCCCGGCGCCTGGCCGAACTGGCGGCGCAGTACGCGCCGCAACGCTGGCTGGACATCGGTTGTGGTGAAGGCTATTACACGGCACAAATCGCCCAGGCACTGCCCGATACCGACGGCTACGCGCTGGATATTTCCCGGGAAGCGGTCAAACGCGCCTGCAAGCGCAACCCGCAACTGACCTGGCTGATCGCCAGTATGGCGCGGGTGCCGCTGGCTTCTGGCAGTTGCCAGTTTCTGGCGAGCGTGTTCAGTCCCCTGGACTGGGAAGAAGCCAAGCGCCTGCTCAGCCCCGGTGGTGGCCTGATGAAGGTCGGACCGACCAGCGGCCACCTGATGGAATTACGCGAGCGCCTGTACGATGAAGTCCGTGAATACACCGACGACAAGCATCTGGCCCTGGTACCGCAGGGCATGGTGCTGGCGCACAGTGAAACCCTGGAGTTTCGCCTGAGCCTGGCAAGCGGCCTGGACCGTGCCAACCTGTTGGCCATGACGCCCCATGGCTGGCGCGCCAGTGCCGAACGCCGGGCTGAGGTGATCGAGCAAGTTGAACCGTTCGAGGTCACCGTTTCAATGCGTTACGATTACTTCGTACTTCAATAATTTTGGTCTCGAGTTAACAACTTGAGGCCCGCTAAATCCGCGAATGGATTTTTCAGACCCGCAGTGAGGACATCCATGCGCCAACCCGATATCGAGATTTACCTGAAAGACGCTGACGTCGACTACAAGGCGGTCGCCACCTGGCTCGGCGAAGCCCTGGGGCCGTGCACCGACTGGGTCCAGAAGGGCCAGACCTACAAGTGCAAGGCCGGCAATGTCCCGGTGACCTGGTTGCCGAAGGCTGTAGGGAAATGGAACAGCCTGTACCTGGAAAGTGACCAGACCCCGTGGGAAGACGACATCGCCTGCGCCCGCGCTGCATTTGCCGCACTGAACGTCGAAGTACGCTGCGCGCCAGGTACGTGGGTCGAGGAAGAAGGTGAAGAGACCGCGGATCGCTGGATGCGCATCAGCGCTGATGGTGAAGAAGAGATCACCTGGAAGACCGCGTAAAAGCGAATAGATCGTCCGAAGGCTCGGGCCGCGTTCGGACGATCTTTTGATCTTAAAATTTACAACCCCACCACATCCTCAGCCTGCAATCCCTTCTCGCCCGTCACCACGGCGTATTCGACCTGCTGCCCTTCCGCCAGCGAACGATGCCCCTCGCCGCGGATCGCGCGGTAGTGCACGAACACGTCCACCCCGTCCTCGCGCTGAATGAAGCCATATCCCTTGGCGTCGTTGAACCACTTCACATTGCCGGTCTCGCGCGTTGCCATAAATCGCACCTCTTCTTTTTATTTTTGAGGCGCGAGTATAGGACAGCCCGAAAAACTCTCAACTGAACTTTACTTAGCCGCTTTTTTGCCGATTTTCGATGAATCCGGCACACTATCGACCGCCCGAGCAAATGCTCGGTCTCATTCACTCACGCAGAAGCCGTATGACCCGCTCCCCGTTCCGCCGTCTAGTGTTTGGCACCTTGCGCCGACTGCTGTACCTCTGGGTTCGCTCGGAGACGATCAACCAGTCGTCGTTCACCCTCAACCTCGACCGCAGCCGGCCGGTGTTCTACGTCCTGCAAAATCCTTCGCTGACCGACCTTGCCGTGGTCGATACCGAATGCACCAAGGCCGGCCTGCCGCGCCCGGTCCTGCCGGTGTCGGTGGGCAACCTGCTGGAGCCAGCGGCGTTTTTCTACCTGACACCCGACCCCGACTGGCTCGGCCGCCAGGACAAGCGTGGCGCGCCGCCGACCCTGACCCGGCTGGTCAGTGCCCTGAGCCAGAATGCCGCCGAAGATGCGCAGATCATTCCCGTCAGCGTGTTCTGGGGCCAGTCGCCAGACAGCGAATCGAGCCCGTGGAAGCTGCTGTTCGCCGACAGCTGGGCGGTCACCGGCCGCTTGCGCCGGTTGCTGAGCATCATCGTCCTGGGCCGCAAGACCCGGGTACAGTTTTCCGCGCCGATCCACCTGCGTGAGCTCATCGATCACAACAAGGGCCATGAGCGCACAGTGCGCATGGCCCAGCGCATCCTGCGGGTGCACTTTCGCAACCTGAAAGCCGCCGTGATCGGGCCGGACATTTCCCACCGGCGCAACCTGGTCAAGGGCTTGCTCAACCAGCCGCTGGTCAAGCAGGCGATCCTCGAGGAGGCCGAGCGCGAGAACATCTCCCCGGAAAAAGCCAAGGCCCAGGCCCTGCGCTATGGCAACGAGATCGCCTCGGACTACACCTATACCGCGATCCGTTTCCTCGAAGTGGTGCTGAGCTGGTTCTGGAACAAGATCTACGACGGGATCAAGGTCAACCACATCGAAGGCGTGCAAAAGGTCGCCCAGGGTCACGAAGTCATCTACGTGCCGTGCCATCGCAGCCATATCGATTACCTGCTGCTGTCCTACCTGCTGTTCCGCAACGGCCTGACTCCGCCGCACATCGCCGCCGGGATCAACCTCAACATGCCGGTGATCGGCAGCCTGCTGCGCCGCGGCGGCGCGTTTTTCATGCGCCGCACGTTCAAGGGCAACCCGTTGTACACCTCAGTGTTCAATGAATACCTGCACACCCTGTTCACCAAAGGCTTTCCGGTCGAATACTTCGTCGAAGGTGGCCGCTCGCGCACCGGGCGCATGCTGCAACCAAAAACCGGGATGCTGGCGATCACGTTGCGCAGCTTCCTGCGGTCCTCGCGGATGCCTATCGTCTTCGTGCCCGTGTACATCGGTTACGAGCGAGTGCTGGAAGGCCGTACCTATCTGGGCGAGCTACGAGGGGCCACGAAGAAGAAGGAATCGATCTTCGACATCTTCAAGGTCATCGGCGCCCTCAAGCAACGCTTCGGCCAGGTGGCCGTCAACTTCGGCGAGCCGATCAAACTGGCGGAGTTCCTCGACAGCGAGCAGCCCGACTGGCGCCAGCAGGAACTCGGCCCGCAGTTCAAGCCGGCGTGGCTCAACGAAACCACCCATCGCCTGGGCGAAAAAGTCGCGCAGCACCTGAACGAAGCGGCAGCCATCAACCCGGTCAACCTGGTCGCACTGGCCCTGCTCTCCACCAGCCGCCTGGCGCTGGACGATCGCGCGATGGCGCGGGTGCTCGACCTGTACCTGGCGCTGCTGCGCAAAGTACCGTACTCGCCGCACACCACCTTGCCGGAAGGCGATGGTCGGGCGCTGATCGAGCACGTGAAGGACATGGACCTGCTCTCCGAGCAGAGCGATGCCCTGGGCAAGATCCTGTACCTGGACGAGCAGAACGCCGTCCTGATGACCTACTACCGCAACAACGTGCTGCATATCTTCGCGCTGCCCGCGCTGCTGGCCAGTTTCTTCCAGAGCGCCTCGCGCATGAGCCGGGAGCAGATCCTTCGCTACACCCGCGCGCTGTACCCGTACCTGCAGTCGGAGCTGTTCATTCGCTGGTCCCTGGATGAACTCGATGCGGTGGTCGATCAATGGCTGGAGGCGTTCGTCGAGCAAGGCCTGTTGCGATTCGAAAACAATGTGTACCTGCGCCCGGCGCCGAGCTCGCGACACTTCGTGCTGCTGACCCTGTTGTCCAAGAGCATCGCCCAGACCTTGCAGCGCTTCTACATGACCGTGTCCTTGCTGCTCAACAGTGGCCAGCACAGCGTCAGCGCCGAGGAACTGGAAGACCTGTGTACCGTCATGGCCCAGCGCCTGTCGATCCTGCACGGCTTGAACGCTCCGGAATTCTTTGACAAGAGCCTGTTCCGGCACTTCATCCAGACCATGCTCGACCTTGACGTGTTGCGCCGTGACGAAGCCGGCAAGCTGAGCTATCACGAGCTGCTGGGCGAACTGGCTGAAGGCGCGGCGAAGCGGGTGCTACCGGCGGAGATTCGCCTGTCGATCCGCCAGGTGGCACTGCACCGCAGCGAAGATGCAGCGGATCAGCCACCGGCACCAAGCGAAATTTCATGAAGCCCTTTGGCAATGAATTCCCCAGCAGGAGCCAAGCTTGCTCGCGGTAGCGGTGTATCCGACAGCAAAGATGTCGAATGCCGTATCACATCGTCGGAACACCGCCCGGAGCAGCCTCGCGCCCTCATTCATAACGGAGACACCCCTATGAAAAAACTCTCTCTCCTGGCCGCAGCCACCCTGCTCAGCGCCTGCCAATCCATGCAACCTGCAGCAAAAACCAGCCTCGACGGCGAAGTGTTCTACCTGCAACGCATCGCCCTGCCGCCGACCGCCACCCTGAGCGTCAGCTTGCAGGACGTCTCCCTGGCCGACGCACCAGCGGTCGTCCTCGACGAACAGAAAGGCCCGGTCAAAGGCCAGGTGCCACTGCCCTTTCACCTGAGCTACGACCCGGCCCAGGTCAAGCCCGGCCACCGTTACTCGGTCAGCGCACGCATCGAAGCGGATGGCCAGTTGCTGTTCATCACCACCGAAAATCACGCCGTGCAACTGGATGGCAGTGATCCGCAGCCATTGAAGATTCGCGTGAACGCCGCTCGCTAACGCCCTCTTACCCTAAGGAAGCCGCCATGCCCCCCATGATCCTCCGCTTCACCGGCCTCTGTGCAGGCTTGCTGATGTGCGCCAACGCCATGGCGCTGTCGCTCAATGACCTGTCACAAAAAGACGCTACCGGGGGTCTCAAGGACGCCCTGACCCAAGGCGCACAGCTCGCCGTCAAACAACTGGGCGCTCCAGGCGGCTTCAGTAACAACCCTGAAGTGAAAATCGAGCTGCCGGGCAAACTGGGCAAGGTCGCCAGCAAGATGAAACAGTTCGGCATGGGGGCCCAGGTCGATCAACTGGAGACCAGCATGAACAAGGCCGCTGAAACAGCCGTGGTCCAGGCCCAGCCGATTCTTGTGGATGCGGTGAAGAAGATGACGGTCGACGATGCCAAGGGCATCCTGGGCGGCGGCAATGACTCGGCCACGCAGTACCTGAGCAAAACCAGTCGCGAACAGATCCGCGTCAAGTTCCTGCCCATCGTCAAGCAAGCCACCGACCAGGTCGGCCTGGCCAAGCAATACAACGCCTTCGCCGGTCAGGCGGCGACCCTGGGTGTACTGGATGCCAAGAACGCCAACATCGAAAGCTATGTGACCGAGCAAGCGCTGAACGGCCTGTTCGAGATGATCGGCAAACAGGAAGAAACCATCCGCAACAACCCGGCCGCTGCGGCGACCAGTTTGGCCAAGAAGGTGTTTGGCAGCCTGTAAACAGTGAGATCAAAGCTTGCCGCGGGTGGCGTTGCGACGATAGCCCTGAGGCGATCTGCGAGTGCAATCGCGTAGCATCGATCGCGAGCAAGCTTTGCTCCCACAGGGGAGGATCAGCCCGGGTCCTTCCTGATGCGGAACCATGCCGCATACAAAGCCGGCAGAAACAACAGCGTCAACGCTGTGGCCACAATCAGCCCGCCCATGATGGCAACCGCCATCGGCCCGAAGAACACGCTGCGTGACAGCGGGATCATCGCCAGCACTGCCGCCAGCGCCGTCAGCACGATTGGCCGGAAGCGTCGGACCGTGGCTTCGATGATCGCTTGCCAAGGCGTGAGCCCGGCGGCAATGTCCTGCTCGATCTGGTCCACCAGGATCACCGAGTTGCGCATGATCATCCCCGACAGGGCGATGGTCCCGAGCATCGCGACGAAGCCGAACGGCTGGCGGAATACCAACAGGAACAGCGTCACGCCGATGAGCCCCAGCGGCGCGGTCAGGAATACCATCACCGTGCGCGAGAAGCTGCGCAGTTGCAGCATCAGCAAGGTCAGCACCACCACGATAAACAAGGGTACGCCAGCCTTCACCGAGTTCTGCCCACGGGCCGAATCTTCGACGGTGCCGCCGACATCCAGCAGGTAGCCGTCCGGCAGCTCGGCGCGAATCGGATCGAGGGTCGGCATGATCTGCGCCACCAGGGTCGCCGGTTGTTCCTTGCCGTAGATATCGGCCCGAACGGTGACGTTGGGCAGGCGATTACGGTGCCAGATGATGCCCTCTTCAAAGCCGTATTCCAGCGTCGCGATCTGTGACAGCGCCACGCTGCGCCCGTTGTCGGTCGGCACGGCGAGGCTCGGCAGCAACGACAACTCGGTACGCTCGTGCAGGGTGCCGCGCAGCAGGATCTCGATCAATTCGTTGTCTTCGCGGTACTGGCTGACGCTGGAACCGGTCAGGGAACTCTGGAGGAATTTTGCCAGGCTCGCAGTGCTCACCCCAAGCGCCCGGGCGCGGTCTTGATCGACGTTGAGGTACACCACTTTGCTCGGCTCTTCCCAGTCCAGGTGCACGTTGACCACATGCGGGTTCTCGCGCACTTTCGCCGCGACCTTGCGCGCCAGGGCACGCACCTCCTCGATGTGTTCGCCGGTCACCCGGAACTGCACCGGATATCCCACAGGCGGGCCGTTTTCCAGGCGCGTTACCCGCGAGCGCAATGCCGGAAACTGCTCGTTGAGGGTCTCGATCAGCCAGGTGCGCAGGGGTTCGCGGTCTTCGATGGTCTTGGCCAGCACCACAAACTGGGCAAAGCTGGCGGCTGGCAGTTGCTGATCCAGCGGCAGGTAAAAGCGCGGTGACCCGGTGCCCACGTAAGCCACGTAACTATCGATACCGGCGTGATCCTTAAGCAGCACTTCGAGACGTTTGACCTCTTCGGCGGTGTTGCTCAGGGACGCGCCCTCGGCCAGCTTCAGGTCGACCATCAGTTCAAGGCGGCCGGACGCCGGGAAAAATTGCTGCGGCACAAATCGGAACAGCGCAATAGAGGCAATGAACAACACCACGGTTAATACGATCACGGTCTTGCGCCACCGCACGCACCACTCCACCAGGCGCCGCACGCGCTGATAGAAAGGAGTGCCGTAAGGATCAGGCTGACCACTGCCGTGCTTGGCTGCGTGAATTTTCGCCAGATCAGGCAGGAGTTTTTCCCCCAGATACGGCACGAAGACCACGGCGGCGACCCAGGACGCCAGCAGCGCGATGGTCACTACCTGGAAGATCGAGCGGGTGTACTCGCCGGTGCCCGATTGCGCCGTGGCAATCGGCAGAAAGCCGGCGGCGGTAATCAGCGTGCCGGTGAGCATCGGGAAGGCGGTGCTGGTCCAGGCGTAGCTGGCCGCCTTGACCCGGTCGAAGCCCTGCTCCATTTTGATCGCCATCATTTCCACGGCGATGATCGCATCGTCCACCAGCAAGCCCAGCGCCAGCACCAGGGCTCCAAGGGAGATTTTGTGCAGGCCGATGCCCAGGTAATACATGCAGGCGAATGTCATCGCCAGCACCAGGGGAATCGCCAGCGCCACGACCATGCCGGTGCGCACGCCCAGGGAGAAGAAACTCACCAGCAATACGATTGCCAGGGCCTCAACCAGCACCTGGATGAATTCGCCAACGCCGGTTTTTACTGCAGCGGGCTGGTCCGAGACCTTGCGCAACTGCATCCCGGCCGGAAGATTCTTCTGGATGCGGTCGAATTCGACTTCCAGCGCCTTGCCCAGCACCAGGATGTCGCCACCGTCCTTCATCGCAACCGCCAGGCCGATGGCGTCCTGCGCCATGAAGCGCATACGCGGCGCCGGCGGATCGTTGAAACCACGCCGAACGTCAGCCACATCGGAAATGCGGAACGTACGTTCGCCCACCCGGATCGGAAAGTTCTTTATCTCATCGACTGTCTGAAAATTCCCCGACACCCGCAGCTGCAAACGTTCACTGCCGGTTTCGAAGAACCCCGCCGTGGACACCGCATTCTGCTCTTCCAGCGCTTGCTGGACCGCGGCCAGGGGCAGACCCACGGTGGCAAGCTTGACGTTGGACAGCTCGATCCAGATCTTCTCGTCCTGCAGCCCAAGCAGCTCGACCTTGCCGACATCCTTGACCCGTTGCAGCTGGATCTGGATGCGATCGGCGTAGTCCTTGAGCACCGCGTAATCGAACCCATCGCCGGTCAGGGCGTAGATATTGCCGAAGGTGGTGCCGAATTCATCGTTGAAAAACGGCCCCTGGATGCCCGGGGGCAAGGTGTGACGAATGTCGCTGATCTTCTTGCGCACCTGATACCACAGCTCGGGAATCTGCACCGAGTGCATGGAATCCCGGGCGATAAACGTCACCTGGGATTCTCCTGGACGAGAGAACGACACGATGCGTTCGTACTCCCCGGTTTCCATCAGCTTCTTTTCGATGCGTTCGGTAACCTGCCGCGAGACTTCCTCGGCGGTTGCGCCCGGCCAATTGGTGCGGATCACCATGGCCTTGAAAGTGAACGGCGGGTCTTCGCTCTGGCCGAGCTTGGTGTAGGAAAGCGCTCCAACCACGGCCAGCAGCAGCATCAGGAACAGTACGATCTGGCGGTTACGCAACGCCCATTCGGAAAGATTGAAGCCCATCGGGGATTACTCCTTGTCCGCCAGATTGATCACGCGGTTAGAGCGGTCCACCGGGCGCACCTGCTGCCCGTCATGCAGCACATGGACACCGGCGGCGACTACCCAATCAGTGGCGTTCAGGCCTTCCAGCACCGGCACGGTCTTCTCGCCGAAGGCGCCGACACGCACCGGGGCTTTTTTCAGGGTATTGTTGGCGCCGAGTACCCAGACGTAGGTGGCGCCGTTTTCTGCGGTGACTGCCGAGAGCGGCACTGACAGCGATACGACGTCAGCGGCCTGGATAAACACCCGGGCGCTCTGACCAAGTTCGGCCGGTACTTTGCCGGCGGTGAAGGCAATACGCGCAGCGAACGTGCGCGACTTCGGATCGGCCGCCGGCGAGAGCTCGCGGATCCGCCCGGCAAAGCGCTGGTCAGGTTGGGTCCAGAGCTCCACGGACACCGGCTGGCCCACCTTGAACCGGCCAAAACTCTGCTCCGGAAGGCTGATCAGCACTTCCCGCTCACCATCAGTGGCCAGCGTAAACACGGTTTGTCCGGCGGCTACCACCTGCCCGACCTCCACCGCCCGCCTGGCCACCACACCGTCCTGGGGCGCCCGCAGGACGGCATAGCTGGCCTGGTTGGTCGATACGTTGAATTCGGCTTTGATTTGCTTGAGGCGCGCTTCACCGGATCGGTAAAGATTTTCGGAATTGTCGTACGCCGAACGGCTGACCATCTGACGGTCCATCAAGGTCTTGTAGCGATCACGCTCGGCACGCACCAGATTGAGATTGGCTTCGGCCGCCGCGACCTGGGCACGGGTGGCCTCCAGTTGCAGGCGTACGTCCTGGGGATCAAGCTCCGCCAGCGGCTGATCAGCCTTGACCCGCTGCCCCTCCTCGACCAGTCGTCGAATCACCTTGCCGCCAATCCGGAAAGCCAGGTCCGGCTCGAAACGCGCCCGCACTTCACCGGGGAAACTTTCCATGGCCTGCGCCGAAGGCTCTGGCTGCACCATCATGGCCGGTCGCACCGTGACCTGAGGCGCCTCCTCGTGACCGCACGCGGACAATAAAAAAGCCAGACCGACTGGCAACGCGAGGGGCAAGGCATAGCGGAACATGGTGAAGGACCTTTCGCTAATGGTGCTTGGAATAATTATACTGGCCAGTATGTTATTAATAGCAAACTCACCAGTCCAGTATTAAAGCGAAGAATGCCCAACAATCTTTCAGCCCCCAACGGCCCTGGCCGTCCCAAGGATCTGGCCAAGCGCCAGGCGATCCTCGACGCGGCGAAAAGCCTGTTCCTGAGCAACGGCTACGCGAACACCAGCATGGACGCAGTGGCGACCGAGGCCGGCGTGTCAAAGCTCACGGTGTACAGCCACTTCAACGACAAGGAAACGTTGTTTTCCGCGGCCGTCGTGGCCAAATGTGAAGAGCAACTGCCGCCGCTGTTTTTCGAGTTGCCCGACGGCATCGCAGTGGAGACCGTGCTGCTGAACATTGCCCGTGGTTTTCACCAACTGATCAACAGCGATGAATCGGTGAACCTGCACCGCCTGATGATGACCCTGGGCAGCCAGGATCCGAAGCTCTCGCTGATCTTCTTCGAAGCCGGCCCCGAGCGCATGCTGCATGGCATGGAACGGTTGCTGGTAAGGATCGACCAAAGCGGCGCGCTGAGCATCGATAAACCGCGCAACGCCGCCGAGCATTTCTTTTGCCTGCTCAAGGGTGCAGGGAATTTTCGCCTGCTGTATGGCTGCGGCGCGCCGCTGGCCGGGGAGGCCGCGGAAAGCCATGTGCGGGAGGTGGTGGGGTTGTTTATGCGGGCTTATCGGCCGGATTCAGTCTGAGTTATTTGCAGCAAGGACCAGCCCCATCGCGGGCAAGCCCGCTCCCACAGGATGTCTGTGATTTAACACGAATCCCGGTGGGAGCGGGCTTGCCCGCGAAAGGCGCAACCCGCTCAGGACTTGAGCGCCTTCTTCGGATAGATATCATACCGACTCGATTTCCCGTCCAGCGCATGGCTGGGCTTGGGCCCCTCAATGCACGGTGCCTTGCGCGGGCGCTTGACCACCACGCGATGGCTGGCAAGGGCTAACGCCGCTGCAAGCAAGGCCGGCGCATCCGGGTCGTCGCCCACCAGCGGCCGGAACAGGCGCATCTCCTTCTTCACCAGCGCGGTTTTCTCACGATGCGGGAACATCGGGTCCAGGTAGATCACCTGCGGTGGCTCCCCCTCCCAGTTGCGCATCACCTCGATCGAGTTGCCCTTGAGCAAACGCATGCGCGCTACGATCGGCGCCACGTCGAAATCCTCCGCCGCACGCAGCAGGCCATCTTCGAGCAAGGCGCCAATCAAAGGCTGGCGTTCGATCAGGCTCATCTCGCAACCAAGACTCGCCAGGACGAACGCATCCTTGCCCAGCCCCGCCGTGGCATCCAGCACCCGCGGCCGCACGCCTTGGCCGATACCCACCGCCTTGGCGATCATCTGCCCGGTGCCACCGCCAAACAGGCGCCTGTGGGCCGCACCGCCTTCGACAAAATCCACCCGCACCGGCCCCGGCGCATCCGCCCCCAGCTGTTGCAGCTGCAAACCCTGCTCGCCTACCTGCAGCGCGAACTCGGCATCGGCCACCTGCAACGGCAAACCCAGGCGCTCGGCCCATTGTTCGGCCTCTGGCTGGAAGGTCGCGCCCAGGGCTTCGACATGGATGCGGCAGGCCGACGGTTGCTCAATCATGGAAAACACACTCAAAAAATTAATGATCGGCAAAAACGGCCGATAACAAAACTATCGAGCATTTTGCCAGAGCTGAGCGTCGACCGAGAAAAATGTCAGACATTCAACCCATCATCACAGGCTTTATCTCGCCCTACGGCGATTACAGCCTGCGAAACTCCCAAGCACTGAGCGGCGTCAGCCACCTGTGGCAGGATTTTTTTGCCCGGGCCCTCGCTGATCAGTCGAAGGAAGATGTGCTCCCCGCTTCGCTGGATTTCCCCGCGGTCGACCTCGACAGCCCGGTCGAACCTACCGTGGGCAGCGACCTGTTGGCACATATCGTTTCCCAGCGCGAATGTAACGTGCAGGACCATGTAGTACGCCCGCCCGAGCCACTGTTCCTGCCAATCGCCGAGTTCGAGCTGGACCTGGTCGACAAGCCCTTCCCGCCGTTCCCGGAAGAAGAAATCGTCGCCCAGCAGAAACAGCAGGACTTCGAAAGTGCCTGGGTTCGGCCGATCGTGCTCAATGCTGGCCAGCCATTGCCAGACGCTGGCCCGGCGCCACAACCGCGCCCGCTGCACCTGCCCATCGCCGAATTCGAACTTGATCTGCTGGACAAGCCCTTCCCGCCTTTCTCGCCCGAAGAGCTGGTGGATCAGCAGAAAAACTTCGACTTCGACATCGGCTGGGCTCGCCCGATCATCCTGCACAACCTGCGCATCGCCGCCTGACCGTCAGCGGCACACCGACCACGGCCCGACATCCACATGAAAGTGATTGTGATGGGCGGCGTTGTAATCCGGACTCAAGACCACACTGAACAGCCCACAGCCGCCATCGCGAACCTGGCGTAAAAACTGCGCGTCGCGATTATCTCGTGGCCAGTCCTTGAGCACACTGATCGTTCGCCCATCTGCCAGGCGAAAACCGGCGATGTCCAGCGCATCGGCGGACGCATGCTGGCTGCGCCTGGCATTCTCGCGCCCGTAGACGTTGCGACAGGCGAAGCTGCCCAGATGATCGACCCGCGCCACCGCCTGCCCATAGATCGCCTGAGCTGCAGGCTGAAGGGCATGGCGCTCGAACAGTGCGAAGGTCACGGCCAATGGGCAACTGGCGAGGAAACTGCTGCTCAACGCGACCTCGCCGCCCTGTATGCGCAAGGTATTAAGCAGCGGGCAGGTCGCGTCGGGGCTATCGGCCTGGCGTTTCACGCGCAAGCCGGAAGTGGCCAGGGCCTGGTCACACAGCTGGGCATCGGCGCGCAAGCGCATGAGTTTGTAGCGCGTGAGGACATTGGGCGCAGCGGCAACGTCCAGCGGCGCCCAGGGGTTCCATTGCGGCGGTACTGCGATCCAGCCACGCCACACGCCCGCAGCGGTTGAGCCGATGATCAACAGCAGGAACAACAGCCACCAGCGCAACCGCATCGTCAGCCCTTGAACAATTGATTGGCCTGGGCGTACGGCATGGACCTTGCGGTGAAGCCAAACGTGCCGGCCTCCTTGATCTCCCGCGCCGCACGGAAAAACTCGCCATAGGCCGCCAGAGCCAGCGCCGAACCGACGCTGATGCGCCTGACGCCCATGTCGTTCAATTGCGCGACCGTCAACTTGAGGCCACCGGACATCAGCACATTGACCGGCTTGGGCGCGACTGCACGAACCACCGCCAAGACCTCCTCGGCACTGCGTAACCCAGGCGCATACAGCACGTCAGCGCCCGCTTCTGAAAACGCCTGCAGACGGTGGATCGTGTCCGCCAGGTCCGGATTACCGTGCAGGAAGTTTTCCGCCCGGGCCGTCAGCGTGAAGTCAAAGGGCAAGCTGCGAGCGGCTGATACTGCCGCTTCGATCCGCGCCACGGCATGTTCGAAACAATAGATCGGCGCGTCATCGCGGCCCGTCGCGTCTTCAATCGAGCCGCCAACAGCCCCGGCCTCTGCCGCGCGCAGAATACTTTGCGCACAAGCGGCGGGATCATCGGCAAAGCCGTTCTCCAGATCGACCGCCACTGGCAGGTCCGAGGCCGCGACGATCGCCCGGACATTGGCCAGGGTGTCATCCAGGCTCAGTCCGCCGTCCGGGCGAGCGCTGGAGAAGGCATAACCGGCGCTGGTGGTGGCCAGGGCCTGGAACCCCAGGCTGGCGAGCATTTTCGCCGAACCGGCGTCCCACGGATTGGGAATCACGAACGCCTCGTCGCGTTCATGCAGCGCTTTGAACGCCTGGGCTCGAAGGGTTTGCGCATCCATTGGCAGGCTCCTGGAAAAGACGACTCACGCCTCAGAGCAAACCAAGTTGTTCGGCGGCGGGCTCTCTGTATAGCTCAGGCAGCGCCGGCAGGCCAGGTAAACGCAGCATCAGTTGAGTGTGGAAACGTTGCGCGAGTTTCGCCGCCAGCAGGTTGTCGGCGGTGTGCAGGAAGATATAAGGCGTGCGGCCCTCCTCGATCCACTGCGCAATTTTTTCCACCCAGGGCACCAGGAACGGATCATTCGCTTCCAGCTGTGGATGACCAATGAAGCGCACCTGTGGGCACTGTGTGAACGCCGCCGGGCGAGTCGCCACGTTGGGCTTCTTAGCCTGGGCGTCGAGCACGGCAGGATCGGTGGAGGTGCAACTGAACAGTGCCCGTGGATCGAGGCAGATACGTTCGATGCCACGATCGCGCAACAATCGATTGAGAATGCGTTCGCTATCGCCCTTGGCGAAGAACTCCCGATGGCGCACCTCCACCGCCAGTGGCCGCTCCAACGCATCAATGAAACCGGCCAGTTCGGGCAGGCGTTGCGGTGTGAAGCTTTTCGGCAGTTGCAGCCACAGTGGCGAGACTCGTTCACCCAAGGGGCTGAGCAGTTGCAGGAAAGTCTCGGCCGCAGTCAGCTGTTCACGCAGGTCGCCGTTGTGGCTGATGTCGCCGGGGAATTTGGCAGTAAAGCGAAAGTGCTCGGGCATGGTGTCGGCCCAGCGCTGCACAGTACTGGCAGCCGGACTCGCGTAGAAGGTTGTATTGCCTTCAACCGCATTGAACACCTGGGAATAAAGCGACAGGAACTCGGCAGGACGGGCATCTTGCGGATAGAAGTAATCGCGCCAGGCGTTTTCACTCCAGGACGGACAACCGAGGTAATACGGCAGCCGCATCAGATGTACAGGTCGAGGCCCAGCACGTCTGCATCCCAATCGACGAAACCGGCAGTGCTGAGGTAGCTGGCCAGGGCCATTGCGACGCTCTTGCTCATGGCGCGATGGTAGATCATGTCCTGCTGACGCGCCGGAAGATTACCCAGTCGTTGCGCGCAAGCTTTGGCGACGCGGGCGGCCACTTGCTCTTCGGATGGATATTCCAGCTCACCGTCGATATCGACCGGCTCGTCCTGCACCACAGTGCTCTTACGCTGTTGGCGCTTGATGGGGTAGGACTGAGAGGAAAAGCCGTCTATACGCATAAAGTCATGCCCGGTATCGATGATGGCAGTTTAATGGCGCGTAGCGCTCTTCGCAAACTGCCGAGTGATAACTAGAACACAAAAAAGGAAAAAGGTTTAAAAATGGAAGCTGGGAACTGACGATTGGCTGTGTCTGTGAGGCCGTCTTCGCGGGCAAGCCCGCTCCCACAGGAGCCATGTCGCACACAAGTTCAGTGACAACTCGCAATCTGTGGGAGCGGGCTTGCTCGCGGAGAAACCACCGCGATTCAAGCTTATCTTGCTTTAGGCGTCGCCACTTTATCGCGCAAATAAACAGGCTGCGCCTCATCCGCCACGATGGCTTCACCGCGCGCCCAGGCAAATCTGGCCAGCGTCAGCAGGTCTTCAGCGTGGGGCAACATGCCCGCATCCTGCCCGCTCGGATTGACGGCTATGCGCTCGGCATAGCCCCAACCGGTACCCGCACCGAACCACTCGCCGCTGGCATCGGCAGGCAACGCTGCCGCTTCCGGCGCCAGCACCGCTTCGGCACCGACCAGGCGCATCTCCCCCGCCGTCTCGCGGTAGCAACCCCAATACACTTCATCCATGCGCGCGTCGATAGCGGCAGCCACCTGGCTCACGCCATGCTCGCGCAAGGCCCGCTGCGCCAGCACTGCCAGGTTGGATACCGGCAGTACCGGGCGATCCAGGGCAAAGGCCAGGCCCTGGACCACGCCGATGGCGATCCGCACGCCGGTAAATGCTCCCGGCCCCCGGCCAAATGCGATGGCGTCGACCGCCTGCAGCGTGGTCCCGGCGTCTGCCAGCAACTGCTGAATCATCGGCAACAGCTTTTGCGCGTGCAGGCGCGGGATCACCTCGTAATGGCTCGTGACCTTGCCGTCATGCAGCAAGGCAACAGAGCAGGCTTCAGTCGCGGTGTCCAGGGCCAGCAAGGTGCTCATCGATGTTTCCGTAAGAGAGTCAGAAAAAGTGCGCCAGTATAAACAACTACGGCCCGCAAGCGGGCCGTAGAAAATCAAACGCAGATCAGCTCAGGGCTTCAAGCACCTTGCCGGTGATCGCTTCGACCGAGCCGACGCCAGCAATGTGGCTGTACTTCGGCTTGCCCTCGGTTTCAGCCGACAGCTTCTGGTAGAAAGCCACCAGTGGTTTGGTCTGGGAATGGTAGACCGACAGGCGATGACGAACGGTTTCTTCAGTGTCGTCCTTGCGCTGCACCAGGTCTTCACCGGTGATGTCGTCTTTACCGGCAACTTTCGGCGGATTGTAGACGGTGTGGTAGACGCGGCCGCTGGCCTCGTGAACACGGCGACCGGCGATGCGCTGAACGATTTCTTCGTCGTCAACGGCGATCTCGACCACGTGATCCAGCTCCACGCCGGCTTTGACCAGCGCTTCAGCCTGAGGAATGGTGCGCGGGAAACCGTCGAACAGGAATCCGTTGGTGCAGTCAGACTGGCTGATGCGTTCCTTGACCAGGTTGATGATCAGGTCGTCGGAGACCAGACCGCCGCTGTCCATGACGCTCTTGGCGATCAGGCCCAGCTCGGTGCCAGCCTTGACCGCTGCACGCAGCATGTCGCCAGTGGAGATTTGCGGAATGCCGAATTTCTCGGTGATGAACTTCGCCTGAGTACCTTTACCGGCCCCGGGAGCTCCCAGCAGAATGACGCGCATCGATGTGCTCCTCAATTTTTTATATGGATAACGTCAGATTCGCCTCATGGGGCCAATCTCAAAAATAGGGTCGTGACCGCCCAAACGGCCAAAGGCTGCTCAAGATACACAGCAGTTCCTGCCCACACAAGCCGCCGAAAGTCGGAGAAACCCGCGCCTTGCGTGACTTTGCGACGGGGTACCCCAAGTCGCAACCCCATCACTAACTGTCGCCTGACCGCACTTTCGCTCGACTGGGCGGCAGGCATCCGCCACCCGCTGCAGGTGCCGGACGCCACCGCAAAATGTTAGCCGGTGTTACGCAAACCAGCGGCAATCCCCGCCACAGACACCAGCAGCGCCTGTTCTACCGGGCTGCCTTGAGTGACTTCCTGCTGTCGGGAGCGCGCCAGCAACTCCGCCTGTAATAGATGAAGCGGGTCGAGGTAGGTGTTGCGCAAGCGAATGAATTCGAGGGTGGCCGGGCTATGCGCCAGCAGTTGGGACTGACCGGTCAGCCCCAGGACCACCGCGCAGGCCTGCGACAATAGGTCGCGTAAATGCGCACCTAATGGCAGCAGATCCGGCTCCACCAGACGCTCGTCGTAAGACCGGGCGATGTCCGCATCGGCCTTGGCCAGGACCATCTCCAGCATATCGATGCGCGTGCGGAAGAACGGCCATTGCTCGCGCATCTGCCCCAGCAACTCACCTTCGCCGCGCTCCAGCGCCTTGCTCAGTGCCGCTTCCCAGCCGAGCCAGGCTGGCAACATCAGACGGGTCTGGGTCCAGCCGAAGATCCACGGAATCGCCCGCAGGCTTTCAATACCACCCGCACGTCGCTTGGCCGGGCGACTGCCCAACGGCAGGCGACCGAGCTCCTGCTCCGGGGTGGACTGGCGGAAATACTCGACGAACTGCGGATTTTCCCGCACCACTGCGCGATAGGCTTTCACGCCATCAGCGGCCAGTTCGTCCATCAGATCGCGCCAGGCCGGCTCCGGCGGTGGCGGTGGCAACAACGTTGCCTCCAGCACGGCCGCCAGGTAGAGGTTGAGGTTCTGTTCGGCGATATCCGGCAGGCCGAATTTGAAGCGGATCATTTCCCCCTGCTCGGTGGTGCGGAACCGCCCCGCCACCGAACCCGGCGGCTGCGACAGAATTGCTGCGTGAGCAGGACCGCCGCCACGTCCAACGGTGCCACCGCGGCCGTGGAACAACAGCAGTTCCACCTGCTGCTCGCGGCAAATATCGACCAGGCGTTCCTGCGCGCGATACTGCGCCCAGGCGGCCGCCGTGGTGCCGGCATCCTTGGCCGAGTCGGAGTAGCCAATCATGACTTCCTGCGGGCCGTGCAGGCGTGAACGATAGCCTGGCAGGAGCAACAGTTTTTCGATCACCGGGCCGGCGTTATCCAGGTCGGCGAGCGTCTCGAACAGCGGCACTACACGCATCGGCCGCAATACCCCGGCCTCCTTGAGCAGCAGCTGCACGGCCAGCACGTCCGAGGCGGCGCCGGCCATGGAGATCACATACGAGCCCAGCGAAGCGCCCGGCGCGGCGGCGATTTCCCGGCACGTGGCCAGTAATTCGGCGGTGTCGGCCGATGGCTTGAAGTACGCCGGCAGCAATGGCCGGCGGTTGCCCAGCTCGCGCATCAGGAAGTCGATGCGCTCTTCTTCAGTCCAGTCCTCGTAGCGCCCCAGGCCCAGGTAATCGGTGATTTCGGTCATGGCCGACGAATGCCGCGAGGAGTCCTGGCGTACATCCAGGCGTACCAGGAACAGCCCGAACGTCACCGCTCGGCGTAGACAATCGAGGAGCGGTCCATCGGCAATCACGCCCATGCCGCACTCGTGCAGCGACTGATAACACAGCTGCAGCGGACCCAGCAGGTCGCGATTGTCCTGCAGCACATCAGCCGTTGCCGGCGTGCTGGCTGTCAGGGATGCATGCGCCCAGTTACGCGTTGCCCGCAGACGTTCACGCAGTTGCTTGAGCACCGCGCGGTAAGGTTCGGCACTGTCGCCGGCCTTCGCCTTGAGCGCGTCGCTGGCCTGCTGCATCGACAGCTCCGCTGCCAGTTGATCGATGTCACGAACGTACAGATCCGCCGCCATCCAGCGCGCCAGCAGCAGCACTTCGCGGGTGACCGCCGCCGTGACATTCGGGTTGCCGTCGCGATCGCCGCCCATCCAGGAAGCAAAGCGAATCGGCGCAGCTTCCAGCGCAAGGTGCAGGCCGGTGGCGTCGTGCAGGGCCTTGTCGGCCTTGCGCAGATAATTGGGAATGGCTTGCCACAGCGAGTGCTCGATGACCGCAAAACCCCATTTCGCTTCGTCCACCGGGGTCGGGCGGGTGCGGCGGATTTCCTCGGTGTGCCAGGCTTCGGCGATCAGGCGTTGCAATTTGACCTGGATCTGCTCGCGCTCGGCGCCGGTCAGGTCGCGATGATCCTGAGCCGCCAACTGCTCGGCGATGGCGTCGTATTTCTGGATCAGGGTACGGCGTGCCACCTCCGTCGGGTGCGCGGTCAGCACCAGCTCGATCTCCAGCCGCCCCAACTGCCGCGCCAGCGCTTCGGCGCCATGACCTTCGGCCCGTAAGCGAGCGAGCAACTCCGGCAATACCCGGGCCTCAAAAGGTGCCGGTTGGGATTCCTCGCGTCGGTGGATCAGTTGGTACTGCTCGGCGATATTGGCCAGGTTGAGAAACTGGTTGAACGCCCGCGCAACCGGGAGCAATTCATCTTCGCTCAACTGGTTGAGGCTGGCGCTCAGCTCGGCGTCCATCGAACCGCGCCGGTCGGCCTTGGCCCCCTTGCGAATCTGCTCGATCTTGTCGAGAAAGCCGTCGCCATACTGCTCGCGAATGGTGTTGCCCAACAGCTCACCCAGCAGGTGAACATCCTCGCGCAAGCGTGCATCAATATCGGTCATCAGCAGTTCTCCAGCAAAAAATCCGGGGGCCAGGAACCTCAAGAGTGCCGCTCCAGACTGTTTCTGACAAGCAGACGACGAAGGGACTGTAAACCTTTGGGGTTGAAGCTAGTCTGAAGAGTAAGCCGTACAACGGCTTGCCGCCCCTCACCGGCGGATACTCTCCGGCCTGCCACGAGCAGGCGCGCAATGAGGTTGTCATGAAAATTCGCGAGCTCGCCCAGCATTGGGAAGAAAATGCCAAAGGTCGCCTGACCGACACCGGTTACAAGATCCACCTGGACATGGAAGCGGCTGCCAGACTGGCAGCCATCACCGAAATGTACCCCAAGCGCCAGCCCGAAGAACTGCTCGGGGAGCTGATCGGCGCCGCGCTGGAGGAGCTTGAGAAAAGCTTCCCGTATGTGAAGGGCTCGACCGTCGTGGCAACCGACGAAGAAGGCGATCCATTGTACGAAGACGTCGGCCCGACCCCACGTTTCCTGGCGCTGTCGCGCAGGTATTTGCATGATCTGGCGAGCGGTGGCGACGAGTCCAAACACTGATCATCGCTCCCGAGAGTGCAGGTGATCCCTGTGGGAGCGGGCTTGCTCGCTCCCACATTAGCCCGCGAATACCCTGCGCCCCCCCACAAAGTTCCACCTCCAAAACCATGACCAATCGGTCAGATATTTTTTCCGGCGATTGGCCATCTCTTCTGAACTTTTGAAAAAGCGCTCGGGTCGTACCCAGTAACCACGCCTGGGACGGCCGTTTCAAAACGCCTCCTAACATCGACGGTACGGCTCCATGCCCAGGATGGATTTTTCAAGTTTTTCAGGAGCATTTCCAATGGAGTTGAAGACCATGAAGACCAGCATCGCCCAATCCTCGTCTACTCACCTGCGCGGTCTGAAAATGGCTGCACTGGCTATCGGCACCAGCTTCGTTCTGGCCGGTTGCGCAGGCAATCCGCCGACCGAGCAGTTCGCCGTGACTGAATCGGCCGTCAATAGCGCCGTCAGCGCCGGCGGTACCGAATTCGCAGCCGTGGAAATGAAATCGGCTCAGGACAAGCTCAAGCAGGCCGAGCTGGCCATGCATGACAAGAAGTACGACGAAGCCAAGGTTCTGGCTGAACAAGCCGAGTGGGACGCCCGTGTAGCGGAACGCAAAGCGCAGGCAATGAAGGCCGAACAGGCAGTCAAGGACTCTCAGAAAGGTGTTCAGGAACTGCGTCAGGAAAGCCAGCGCACCGTGCAGTAAGCGCGCATCCAGACCCCAGACCTGAAGCTCTAATCGATAGAAAGGACGACTTATTATGCGTAAACAATTGATGATCCCCGCTCTCCTGGCCGCAAGCGTTGCACTGGCAGCCTGCTCCACTCCGCCTAACGCGAACCTGGAAAACGCCCGCACCAACTACACCGGCCTGCAAACCAACCCGCAGGCCAGTAAAGTAGCGGCGCTGGAAACCAAGGAAGCCAGTGACTACCTGGACAAGGCAGACAAGGCTTACCTGAACAAGGAAGACCAGTCGAAAGTCGATCAGCTGGCTTACCTGACCAACCAGCGCGTCGAAGTGGCGAAGCAGACGATTGCCCTGCGCACCGCGGAAGCCAACCTGAAAAACGCTTCGGCCCAACGTGCCCAGGCTCGTCTGGATGCCCGTGACGCGCAGATCAAACAGCTGCAGGACAGCCTGAACGCCAAGCAGACCGATCGCGGTACGCTGGTGACCTTCGGTGACGTGCTGTTCGCCACCGACCGTGCCGACCTGAAATCCAGCGGCCTGGTCAACATCAACAAACTGGCTCAGTTCCTCCAGGAAAACCCGGACCGTAAAGTGATCGTCGAAGGCTACACCGACAGCACCGGTACCGCGTCGCATAACCAGTCGCTGTCCGAGCGCCGTGCGGCTTCCGTGCGCACTGCCCTGGTGAAAATGGGCGTTGATCCAGCGCGCATCGTTGCTCAGGGTTATGGCAAGGAATACCCGGTTGCCGAAAACGGCAACGCTTCGGGCCGTGCCATGAACCGTCGTGTTGAAGTGACCATTTCCAATGACAACCAGCCGGTCATGCCGCGCTCGGCCGTCAGCGCGAACTAAGCTTCACGCAGTGACACAAAAGCCCCGCCTGATCTGATCAGGCGGGGCTTTTTGTTGAAGATCAAAAGATCAAAAGATCAAAAGATCGCAGCCTGCGGCAGCTCCTACGGGGTTGTTGCAGCTGGCGAGGGCGTCAGGGTTCGAGCTTTTGCGGAGTTTCCCCGCCCACACAACGCACTGCCTTCTTCTTGTTATCCACCAGCACGCCGGTCAGGCCTTTCTGCTCGGTGTCGAACATCACCAGCACGCCATCGATGCACTGGGCCACTTGCGCGGCCGGCTGCAGGGAAATCTTGTAGTCTTCGCCGGGCACGGTCTTGAGCATGGTGAACTCGCTCAGCAGCAGTGCATCCTCGGGTTTGGCGAAGTGCAGGTAGCCGTACCACCACAGGGCACCCACAGTGCCGAGGATGCTGCAGATACCGGTGATGATCAGCGGGATAGCGTTACGTTCTTCACTCATTACGGACTCTCTGGTGGTTCATCTTCAGAATTCGGGGGCGCCGGGTAATTCGGGATTTCGCCCAAGCGGCGCAGGCCGTCGAAATGTTGCGGATCGTCAAGGTAGCGCAGCATGACCTTGCGCCAGACCGGGTCGGCAAAGGTCTGCACATGCCCACCCCGGGTCAGTTGCAGCACCCGCGGCGGCGGCGCAGCTTGATACAGACGGATGCCATTGGAAAGAGGCACGATCGGATCGTCGATGCTGTGGTAAATCAATTTGGGCACGCCATCGAGCTGCGCCATGGAGTTGATCGCGCTGTCGCCGTCCGGCACCAGCCAGGACAACGGCACCTGCAAGGGCCAGGTCAGCCAGGAACTGCTCAGGGCAAAGCGCCCGACGCTGCGGTAGCTGGCCGGCACACCGTCGAGCACAAACGCCTTGAGCTGCTTCTGCCGCTCCGGGTGCTGGACCAGGTAATGCACCGCCATTGAACCACCGAGGCTCTGCCCTAAAAGGATCAACGGCTTACCCTGGACCTCAGGCGCCTGGTCAAGCCATTTGAAGGCGGCGTCGATGTCCTGGTAGATCGCCGGCAGGCTCGGTTCGCCTTCGGAAAGGCCATAGCCGCGATAGTCCAGCAGCAATACCTGATACCCCTCTTGCGGTAACCACCAGCTGCCTCCGAGGTGCATGGGCAAATTGCCGCCATTGCCGTGCAGATGGAGCACCGTGCCCTTGACCTCGACGCCTTGCTTCGCCGGAAGCCACCAGGCATTCAGCTTGAGGCCATCGGCAGTGACCAGGGTGACTTCACGGTAGTCGAGCTTGGCTTTTGCCGGGGTGAACAATTGGCCCGGTTCGGGATAAAACAGCAGCGAACTGCAACCGCCCAGGCTCAGGAGAAGGCAAAGGATCCCGAGGATTCTCATCCGTTGAAACCTCGCAAATACGGGTTGAAATACGACTTCGTGGAAAATGAATAACCTGTGGGAGCGGGCTTGCCCGCGATAGCGGTGTGTCATACAACTTAGATGTGAACGTTAGACTGCTATCGCGGGCAAGCCCGCTCCCACAGGGTTGGTGTTGTACTTAAAGAATATTGGAATAATCCGCTTCAATCCGGTCCAGGCTCAAGTGATTGAGGAAGTTGGAGAAGCACATCCAGGCAGACAACGCGTTCATGTCACGGAACTGCTCCGGCAGATATTTGGGCGGCACCACCAGCCCTTCATCCACCAGCTGACGCAACGTCCGCATGTCTTCCAGGGTGGTCTTGCCGCAGAACAGCAAGGGCACCTGCTCAAGCTTGCCTTTACGCACGGCCAACTGAATGTAGTTGTAAACCATGATAAAGCCCTTGAGATAGGACAAGTCTTTGGTGAATGGCAGGCCGGTCGGCACCGAGCCGCGGAAGACCCGGCTGGCGTTGCCGTAGCTTTCGGCCATTTCGAAGCCTTGCTCGCGGAAAAACTCGAATACCTGCAGGAAGTCGGCACCCTCCTCCACCATGTGGATGGCACGAGTGCGGTTGGTCAGTTTGCGCAGGCGACTCGGGTAGGAGGCGAAGGTGATGATCTCCATGAGAATCGCCAGGCCTTCCTGGGTCACGGTCGATGACGGCGGGCCCTTGGAGAGGAAGGTGCAGATCGGCTGGTTCAGGCCATTGAGGGTGGTGCCGACATGCACCAGCCCTTCATGGACTTCCAGCGCGCGCACGTCGCGCTCGTTGAACATCGCGTCGGTGCGGATCTTTATGTAATCCGCGCCGGCCGCCGCGTCCGCGACAATGCCATCGGACTCGAACACCCTGATGGTTTCCTCGGCCTCGCCGAACACTTTGCTAAGGCGGGTTTGCAGCAGGTTTACGGCGTCCTTGGCGGTAAGGATTTTCGGCTCGTCCTTGAGATCGCCACGACCGTCGATGTTGTTCAGGTAGTCCGACAGCATCAAGCCAAGGTCGGACAGGGTCGGGTCGCCGGCGTGAAACGCATCGGAGGCAGCGCCATAGAGCTCCTGGGAAATCAACCCGAAGTCCTCGGTACCGCGGGCTTCCAGCATGCGCACCACCATGCGGTATTCCTTGCACATGCGCCGCATGATCTGGCCGACCGGGTTGAACTGGCCCAGTTGCCGGGTGATGTCGCGTTCGATGTTCTGGAATTCCAGTTTCACTTTGCTGGAGTCGAAAGACAGCGGCCGATTGAGGTAGTAATCACGGTCTACCGCCGGCATCTCCTTGCCCTTGGCCTTGAGGAAACCCTTGCGGATGCCCTCGTCCCACTTCACCGCGTCGAGGACACGAATCGGTGTCTGCGCCAGCACAATTCGATCGGACAAAATGCGTATCGTCTGCTGGTAATCGTCCACCCGAAACTCCTGTAGTAAAACCGTTAGTGCTGGGTTTATTTAGCGTTGGCCAAGCGCTGGTAGCGCACGGCTTCGACAAACACGTCGGAGTTGGCCGGGTTGTCGAGGTAGGCAAACACCTCGGGCATGCTGTTGTTGATCAGTACGCCATCGCCATCATCCGTCTGGAAGCCTTGGCCGTTGAGGGTTTTCTGCCCCATGGCCTGGTTTATCTGATCCAGGTCGAGGTTGTAGACCACCAGTTCGCGCTCCTCGTTGAGTTCAAAGCCGGCGATGAGGAAGTGGCCGCCAAATTGTGCCGGCACCTTCGCCGACAGGTACCAGCGATCACCATGGCGCGACACGGTAAACGGATAGGCCTCGCGCGCCTTGGGCCTGGCCTTGAAGTAGCTGACCGCCCGGTAACGATTGTTGCCGATGCGCGTCAGCTCCAGGTTCATGGGTTCGCCCCATGCATTGGTGCTGGTCCATTTGCCCAACAGCCCCTTGGGCGCGGGATCACTCTGGGGCAAAGGCTCCTTGAAGGACACCAGGCAGCCACTGAGCAACAGAAACGACAAGGCGATCACAACGACACGCCAGGTTTTCATTCAATACTCCCTATGAAATCACACCACCGAGCCCCGGGGGATCACGTTACACCGATGCCAACACCAGGTGCATGTAACGGTTGAGGATACCGAGCATTTCAGCCTCTGAGTCAGGCTCGGCATCGTTCAGCAGGCCCTGATATTCCATCCGTCCGATAATCGCCGTCAACACCTTGGCGTCCTGTTGTGGCTCGCGGGACCCCAATACCTGAAACAGCTGACAGCTGCCCTGCAGCAGAATCTGCTGATGCGAGCGCACCAGTTCCGCCAGCCGCGGGTTCAGCAGTGCCTCCTGGCGGAACGCCTGTTCGGCCATCAGGTGCTCGCGACGATTGACCAGTTGGCGATGCACATAGTCGGCCATCAGGCGCGCAATATCGTCGGCCAGTTGCGAGCGCGACTCCGGGCTGCCGTCGCCACTGACCACCATCTCGCGCAGCAGCCCCTCATTGTTCACCCACAACTTGCCCATGAAGGCAGCGCTGCGCTCCACGTACTGGGCGAAGGTATCGGTGAGCAGGTCATCGATGTCCTTGAAATAGTAGGTCGTCGCCGACAATGGCACGGCCGCTTCAGCCGCCACTGCGCGATGACGCACGGCCCGCACGCCATCACGCACCACAATGCGCATCGCTGCATCGAGAATGTCCTGTCGACGCTGTTCGCTGCCCTGTCGGCTGGCCTTGCGGCCCTGGTACTGAACACTTTCAGCGACCGCAGTGGCGATACCCGCTGCACCTTCTTGAGCCATTGCACGATTCACGACAGGTCTTTCCTCTCAGATGAAAGCAATAAATTGATACGTTTGTACCAGACAGGCAATAAAAAGCCGCCCTGGTAGGCGGCTTTTTGATTAAAACACTTACGCTTGCGGCCGCATGTGCGGGAACAGGATCACGTCGCGGATGGACGGGGAGTTGGTCAGCAGCATCACCAGGCGGTCGATGCCGATACCTTCACCCGCCGTTGGCGGCATGCCGTACTCCAGCGCACGAACGAAATCGGCGTCGTAGTGCATGGCTTCGTCGTCGCCGGCGTCCTTGTCGGCCACCTGCGCCATGAAACGCTCGGCCTGGTCTTCCGCGTCGTTCAACTCGGAGTAGGCGTTGGCGATTTCACGGCCGCCGATGAACAGCTCGAAACGGTCAGTGACGTTCGGGTTGTCGTCGTTGCGACGGGCCAGCGGCGACACTTCGAACGGGTATTGGGTAATGAAGTGTGGCTGCTCCAGCTTGTGCTCGACCAGCTCTTCGAAAATCATCACCTGCAGCTTGCCCAGGCCTTCGAAGCCCAACACCTTGGCGCCGGCTTTCTTGGCGATGGCACGGGCCTTGTCGATGTCGTTCAGGTCGTCAGCAGTCAGCTCAGGGTTGTACTTGAGGATCGAGTCGAACACGGACAGGCGCGCGAACGGCTCGCCGAAGTGGAACACCTTGTCGCCATAAGGCACGTCGGTACTGCCCAGGACCAGCTGTGCCAGTTCGCGGAACAGTTCTTCGGTCAGGTCCATGTTGTCTTCGTAGTCGGCGTACGCCTGGTAGAACTCCAACATGGTGAATTCAGGGTTGTGACGGGTCGAGACGCCTTCGTTACGGAAGTTGCGGTTGATCTCGAAGACCTTCTCGAAACCGCCAACCACCAGACGCTTGAGGTACAGTTCCGGCGCGATGCGCAGGTACATGTCCATGTCGAGGGCGTTGTGGTGGGTTTCGAACGGTTTGGCCGCCGCGCCGCCCGGGATGGTCTGCAGCATCGGCGTTTCGACTTCGAGGAAGTCGCGCTTCATCAGGAAGCTGCGGATGTGGGCGATGACTTGCGAGCGAATGCGGAACGTCTGGCGCACGTCTTCGTTGACGATCAGGTCAACGTAGCGCTGACGGTAGCGCGACTCGGTGTCGGTCAGGCCGTGGTGCTTATCCGGCAGCGGGCGCAGGGATTTGGTCAGCAGGCGCACGTTGGTCATTTCGACGTACAGGTCGCCCTTGCCGGAACGCGCCAGGGTGCCTTCGGCGGCAATGATGTCGCCCAGGTCCCAGGTCTTGACTGCGGCCAGGGTGTCTTCAGACAAGGTTTTGCGGTTGACGTAGACCTGGATGCGCCCGGACATGTCCTGGATCACCATGAACGAGCCACGGTTGAGCATGATGCGACCGGCAACCTTGACCGGGATTGCAGCCTCTGCGAGCTCTTCCTTGGTCTTGTCCGCGTACTGTTTCTGCAAGTCTTCGCAGTAGTTGTCGCGGCGGAAGTCATTCGGGAAGGCATTGCCCTTGGCGCGCTCGGCGGCCAGCTTTTCCTTGCGCAGGGCGATCAGGGAGTTTTCTTCCTGTTGCAGGGCTTGCGGGTCGAGTTCTAGGTCGCTCATGTCTTTAAGTATTCCATCAGGTTCATGGTCCACAGCCTGCGGCTGGGGATCGCGGGCAAGTCGGATCGCCGCACCGCCGCTCCCAGAGGAGCCGCGTTTTTTCAGGCGATCCCGTATTGCACGTGTTACAGGCCTTGTTTCAGGCTCGCTACCAGGTATTCGTCGATGTCGCCGTCGAGCACCTTGTCGCAGTCGCTGCGTTCGATGTTAGTGCGCAAATCCTTGATTCGCGACGCATCCAGAACGTAGGAGCGAATCTGGTGACCCCAGCCGATGTCCGACTTGGTGTCTTCCAGGGCTTGCGAGGCAGCGTTGCGTTTCTGCACTTCCTGCTCGTACAAGCGCGCCCGCAGCATTTTCATCGCGGTGTCTTTGTTCGCATGCTGGGAACGTTCGTTCTGGCAGCTGACCACGGTGTTGGACGGTACGTGGGTAATACGTACGGCCGAGTCGGTGGTGTTTACGTGCTGACCACCGGCACCGGAGGAGCGGTAGGTATCGATGCGCAGGTCCGACGGGTTGATGTCGATTTCGATGTTGTCATCGATTTCCGGCGAAACGAAAACGGCCGAGAACGAGGTGTGGCGACGGTTGCCGGAGTCGAAAGGACTCTTGCGCACCAGACGATGCACGCCGATTTCGGTACGCAGCCAGCCAAAGGCGTATTCGCCCTTGATATGCACGGTTGCGCCCTTGATCCCGGCGACTTCACCGGCGGACAGCTCCATGATGGTCGCGTCGAAACCGCGTTTGTCAGCCCAACGCAGGTACATGCGCAGCAGGATGTTGGCCCAGTCCTGGGCCTCGGTACCACCCGAGCCGGCCTGGATGTCCAGGTAGGCGTTGTTGGCATCCATCTCACCGCTGAACATGCGGCGGAATTCGAGTTTTTCCAGGGACTCGCGCAGGCGTTCGACTTCGGCGGCAACGTCATCGACGGCGGCCTGGTCTTCCTCCTCGGCGGACATCAACAGCAGGTCCTTGGCATCAGCCAGGCCCGAGTGCATCTCATCGAGGGTTTCTACGATCTGCGCCAGCAGGGAGCGCTCGCGCCCCAGTTCCTGGGCGTAGGCAGGGTTGTTCCAGACACTCGGATCTTCAAGCTCGCGATTGACTTCGGTCAGACGCTCATGCTTTTGATCGTAGTCAAAGATACCCCCGAATAGTTTCGGAGCGCTCGGACAGGTCCTTGATGCTGTTAAGGATCGGGTTGATTTCCATGGCGGGCAGCACTCGTTGGCGAACTTTTGAAAGCCGGCGAGTATACCGTAATCAGGCTGTCACGGCAGCCCGCCTGGCGGCTTTAGGGGTGAATGATTTGCCCTGCTTGTCCCCGTGGGAGCGGGCTTGGTCCCACATTACGAGATACCCACCTGATTGCGCCCATTGTGCTTGGCCTGGTACAGCCCCTTGTCCGCCGCCAGGATCAGCTGCCGGCAGTCGCTGCCGTGCTCCGGCGTGATCGTCGACAAGCCGATGCTGATGGTCAGGCTGGAGCCTTCGGCCGGTGCAATGTGCGGGATTTTCAGGGCCGCAACGGTCTGGCGCAGTTTTTCCGCGACCAGCCGGGCGCCGCCGGGTGAGGTGTTGGGCAGCACCAGGGCAAATTCCTCGCCACCGTAGCGGGCCGGCAGGTCGGACGGCCGGGAGCTTGCATCGCGGATCGCCAGGGCGACCTTGCGCAGGGCCTCGTCACCTTCGAGGTGGCCGAAGTTGTCGTTGTAGGATTTGAAGTAGTCGACGTCGATCATCAGCAACGACAACTGAGTCTGGTCACGCACCGACCTTCTCCATTCCAGCTCCAGGTACTCATCGAAATGCCGGCGGTTGGAAAGCCCCGTCAGGCCATCGGAGTTCATCAGGCGTTGCAGCACCAGATTGGTGTCGAGCAACTGCTGCTGGCTCACGCGCAAGGCCCGATAAGCCGCGTCCCGTTGCAGCAGGGTCTTGTAGGACCGCGAGTGGTAACGAATGCGCGCCACCAGCTCGATGTTGTCCGGCAGCTTGACCAGATAATCATTGGCACCGGCGGCAAACGCCGCGCTCTTGATCAACGGGTCTTCCTTGGTCGACAGGACGATGATCGGAATGTCCTTGGTCGCCGGGTGATTGCGGTATTCACGCACCAGGCTCAGGCCATCGAGGCCGGGCATCACCAGGTCCTGCAGGATGACGGTAGGCTTGATGCGCATCGCCTGGGCAATGGCCTGGTGCGGGTCGGCACAAAAGTGGAAGTCGATGTTTTCTTCGTGCGACAAGCCGCGTCGCACTGCCTCGCCGATCATCGCCTGATCGTCCACCAGCAACACCATGGCGGCGTTTTCATCGGTCTTGAAGTCGTCGAGCTGTAAATCATTCATGTGCGATCACCTGAGTACTGCCTGGGCCCGGAATGCGGATGAAGGTCTTCATTTGGTGAAAATCTCCAGCAATCGGGGCGCTATCTTTTCCAGCGAACGGATTTCCACCGCCGCGTCGATGGCCGCAGCCGCCTTGGGCATGCCGTACACCGCACTGCTTTGCTGGTCCTGCGCAATCGTCAGGTAGCCCTGCTGACGCATGAGTTTAAGCCCCTGTGCGCCATCGCGCCCCATGCCTGTAAGCAAAACCCCGACCGCATCGCCATTCCAGTAACTGGCCACGCTTTCGAAAAACACATCGATCGAGGGCCGATAGATCTCGTTGACCGGTTCGGCGGTATACGCCAGGGTGCCGTTCTTCAACAAGCGAATATGATGGTTGGTGCCGGCCAACAGCACTGTGCCGCTTTGCGGTGGCTCGCCTTCCTGGGCCAGGCGCACGTTGAGGCCGCTGGCACTGCTGAGCCACTCGGCCATACCGGCGGCGAACACCTGGTCGACATGCTGGACCAGCACGATGGCCGCCGAAAAATCCCGCGGCAGGCCCTTGAGCAGCACTTCCAGCGCCGCGGGCCCGCCAGCGGAAGAACCTATGGCGATCAGCCGCTGGCGCGACCCGGAGGTGCGCAACGTGTTGGGGGCCGGGCGCTCGCGGTTGCCCTTGTCGCCAATCAGCCAGCCGATGTTCATGATCTTGCGCAGCAAAGGCGCAGCGGCCTCCTGGGCGTTGCCGGCCCCGAGCGCCGGGGTGTCGACGACGTCAAGCGCGCCGTGCCCCATGGCCTCGAACACCCGATGCACATTCTGCTGGCGGTCGACGGTGACGATCACGATGGCGCAGGGAGTCTCGGCCATGATCCGGCGAGTGGCCTCGACGCCATCCATGACCGGCATGATCAGGTCCATCAGGATCAGGTCAGGCGTCTGCTCGGCACAGCGCTGCACGGCCTCGGCGCCATTGCCGGCGACCCAGATCACCTGGTGCGCCGGATCGAAGGCCACGGCGCGGCGCAGGGCCTCTACCGCCATGGGCATGTCGTTGACGATTGCGATTTTCATGCCCGTGCTCCTCCGATGAGCTCAACCACTGCATCAAGCAGGGCATCGTCATGAAAACTGGCTTTGGCTAGATAATAGTCGGCGCCAGCGTCCAGTCCACGTCGGCGATCCTCTTCGCGATCCTTGTAGGAAACCACCATCACCGGCAGCGATTGCAGGCGGTTGTCGCGCCGCAACAAAGACACCAGCTCGATGCCGTCCATGCGCGGCATGTCAATGTCAGTAATCAGCAGATCGAAATCCTCCGAGCGCAGGGCATTCCAGCCATCCATGCCATCGACCGCGACGGCGACATCGTAACCACGATTGAGCAACAACTTGCGCTGCAATTCGCGCACGGTCAGGGAGTCGTCGACCACCAGGATACGCTTGCGAGCGGCCTCCACGACCTGATTACCCTGGCGCGCGATCCGCTCCAGGCGCCCGGTATTGAGCAGTTTGTCCACGGATCGCAGCATGTCTTCGACGTCGACGATCAGTACTACCGAACCGTCATCGAGCAGGGCTCCGGCGGAAATATCCTGCACTTTCCCCAGACGTTCATCCAGCGGCAAGACTACCAGCGTCCGTTCGCCGATGAACCGCTCCACGGCCACCCCATAAATGGCATCGCGCTCACGGATCACAACGACCTTTAGCGTCTCCTGGCCGCCCTGGCTGGCCGGGCGCTGCAACAGTTGGCTGGCCGCCACCAGGCCGACGTGCCGGCCTTCGTACCAGAAGTGCTGGCGACCCTCGACCTGGACGATATCCGCGGGTTCGAGGTCGCACATGCGCTCGATGTGCGCCAGCGGAAAGGCATACGCCTCGTCACCGACTTCCACCACCAGGCTACGCACCACGGACAACGTCAGCGGCACTTCAAGATGGAAGTGACTGCCCTCGCCCGCCGTCTGCTCCAGCACCACCGCGCCGTGTAACTGGCGGACCATGTGCTGCACCGCGTCCAGCCCGACACCGCGACCGGAGACTTCGGTAACCTTGTCGCGCAGGCTGAAGCCCGGCAGGAACAGGAACGTCAGCAGCTCCTCTTCGCTCAACTGCGCGGCGGTCTCGGCCGGGGACAGATGGCGCTCGATGATGCTGCGCCGGACTTTCTCCAGGTCGACGCCGTTACCGTCATCGCTGAGTTCCAGCACCAGCAGGCCGGCCTGGTGGGAGGCGCGCAGGCGGATCAAACCTTCAGCGGGCTTACCCGCCAGCACGCGCTGCTCGGGGGTTTCGATGCCATGGTCCACAGCGTTGCGCAACAGGTGCGTCAGCGGCGCTTCGAGCTTTTCCAGCACATCACGGTCGACCTGGGTCTTCTCCCCTTCGATCTCCAGACGCACCTGTTTGCCCAGGCTGCGGCCAAGGTCGCGGACCATCCGCGCCTGTCCGGCCAGTACATCAGCGAACGGGCGCATGCGACAGGCCAGCGCGGTGTCGTACAACACCTGGGCGCGCTGGCTGGCCTGCCAGGCAAACTCGTCCAGTTCGGCGTTTTTCCCCACCAGCAGTTGCTGGGATTCGGCCAGGAGCCGGCGAGCATCGTCGAGGGCTTCCTGGGCTTCCAGGCTCAAGGTCTGATCCTTGAGAAGCGCATTGAGATTTTCCAGGGCGCGCAAGCCGTTGCCCTGCACGCGCTTGAGGCGTTGCATGGTGGCCAGGTGCGGCTTCAGGCGCAGGGTTTCCACCAGGGACTTGCTCGACAGGTCGAGCAGGCTGTTCAAGCGTTCCGCCGTGACCCGCAGGACCCGCTCGCCAGTATCGGTGGTGCGGCGGTTTTTCACCGGGGGGTCAGCGGGAGCAACAGGCAGTGGCTCGATCACCGGAACCGGCACCTCAATCACCGGCGCCAGCGCTACGGGTTCCGGCTCGGCCATGAACGGCGCAATGGGCGTACTGATCGGGGCCGCGAGCGCCATGGGATCGAGCAACAGCCCCATCAGTGCAACATAAGCTTCAATGTCCGCAATGCCCGGTGCGTTATCGGGCGTGGCGATGCGCATCAACAGGTCAGTGCCTTGCAGCAAGGCGTCGATGTGCTCGGGGCGCAAGTACAGGCGGCCCTCCTGGGCGCTGACCAGGCAGTCTTCCATCACGTGCGCCACGCTGACCCCGGCATCAACGCCGACGATCCGCGCCGCGCCCTTGAGCGAGTGGGCGGCGCGCATGCACGACTCCAGGTGATCGGCCTGGGTCGGGTCGCGTTCAAGTGCCAGCAGGCCAGTGCTGAGTACCTGGGTCTGGGCTTCGGCCTCCAGGCTGAACAGTTCCAGCAGCGAGGCATCGCGCATCTGTTCGGGGGTCATGTCAGGCTCCGGGTCACCGCAGACAGCAATTGTTCTTCATCCAGCCAACGCAGGCTGCGGCCCTTGAACTGCAAGACGCCATGGGTGTATTTGCTGCTGGCCTGGGTGCCGGAACGGGACGCCGCTTCCAGGACCCGCTCGTCGATGGCATGGATGCCGTCCACTTCGTCCACCTGCACCACCACCGGCCCACCGTGCGCGGCGATGATCAACATGCGCGGCATGGTGCGCGCGCCGGGGACAGCAACAGCGGCAGCGTCGAGCCCGAGCAACTCCACCAGCGACAGGCACGCCACCAGCGCGCCGCGTACATTCGCCACGCCCAGCAAAGCCCGGGAACGCTGATGCGGCAATGAGTGAATTGCCTGCAACGGAGCCACCTCCACCAGAGTGCGAGTGGCCAGCCCCAGCCATTCTTCGCCGAGGCGAAACATCAGCAGCGAACGTGTTTTGACGTCGCTCTCGACGCTGCTGGAAACCTGTCCGCGATCCTCCTGCTGCAGCGCGTAACGGTCGAGCAAGCGCGTAACGGTCGAGCAAGCGCGTAGCGGCAGCGGAATACACCGCACAATTGCGGCAATGTATATGCTCGCTCAGCAGCGGGCAGGACTTGTCACCGTGGACCCCGATGCGGTTCCAGCAGTCGTCGATGGCCTGGGCATCTGCATGAGTGACGCTCAAGGTGTCGGAGGCGTTCATCGTTTACGCTCACTGTCAGCGGCCCGCTCGCTGCGCGCGGCGCGGTCCTGCAATCGTTTGGCACCCGCCGTGTCGCCCTGGGATTGCAGTAAGGCCGCCAGGTGCATCAACGCGTCGGGATGTTGCGGTTCAAGGTACAACGCCTTGCGATAGAAGCCCTGGGCCTCCAGGGCGCTGCCGGCTATGTCACTGAGCAATCCCAGCCAGTAGAACACCTGCGCCACCGGTTCGTGGCTGCGCAGGTAACTCTCGCATGCAGCGCGGGCCTCGGCGCTTTTGCCCTCGTTGGCCAGCGCGGCGATGTTCACCAACAAAGCGGCGGCGTCCGGCGGCGGTGTTTTTACCGCCCGCGGCGCGGGAGCCACGGCTGCAAAGGGTCGGGGACGCGCTGGCGCCATGGGGCGCACCGGCTGGGGCTGGGGCTGCAGGATTGGCAGGACGGTTGGCAGGAAAGCCGTAACCGGCTCGGGCGCCGCCTGGCGACTGAACGCAAAAGACTGCGGGATGCCGATCGAGCGCATACCAAAACGTCCCAGCAGACTGCCTTCGGCGGGGCCGATGAACAGCACGCCGTCGACGTGGGTCAGGCGTTTGAGCACTTCGAAGACCTGCTGCTGGGTCGGCAGGTCGAAATAGATCAGCAGGTTGCGGCAGAACACGAAATCGTAGGCAGGCTCGTTGGCCAGCAGGGTCGGATCGAGCAGATTGCCGACCTGCAGCCGAACCTGGTCCAGGACTCGCTCGTCAAGGCGATAGCCCTCGTTTTCAGCGGTGAAATAGCGCTCGCGAAACTCGATGTCCTGGCCGCGAAACGAATTCTTGCCATACACCGCGCGCCGGGCTTTCTCCACCGACAGTGGGCTGACATCCATGCCCTCGACCTTGAACTGATGCGGCTTGAGGCCGGCGTCGAGCAGCGCCATGGCAATCGAGTACGGCTCCTCGCCAGTTGAGCAAGGCAGGCTGAGAATCCGCAGGGCGCGCAGGTTGTTGATCTGCGCCAGGCGAGTGGCCGCCAGCTTCGCCAGGGTGGCAAAGGATTCCGGGTAACGGAAGAACCAGGTCTCAGGCACGATCACGGCTTCGATCAGCGCCTGCTGCTCGTCCCGCGAGCCCTGAAGGCGGTGCCAGTAGTCGTCGGCGGTCAGCGCATGATTGGCGGTGCTGCGTTGGCGCACGGCGCGCTCGATGATGGCTGGCCCCACCGATGTCACGTCGAGGCCGATGCGTTCCTTGAGGAAGTCGAAAAACCGCTGATCGCTGCTCATGACCGCTCCTCAAGCAGCGCCGGGTCCAGAGGCTGGGCCGGAAACAGCAGCGCGCGCACCGAGTCGTCCAGCAGGTCGGCGATCCGTATCCATTGCAGCAAACCCTGGGCATCTTCGCGCACAGGCCCGAGGTACGGCGCCTGGCGATTGTCCAGGCCATATGGCTGGAACTGCGAAGGATGGCAGCGCAGGGTGTCGGTGGCCTGCTCGAGGATCAGCCCGAGCAGTTGCGCCGGCGCGGTCTCATCAGCACGGTAGTGCACCAGCACCAGCCGCGTACTGGTACGTGCCTGTGCCGGTCGGCCGAAGGTCAGCGCGCTGAGATCGATCACCGGCACGACCGCGCCACGATAGGCAAACACTCCGGCCACCCAGGCCGGCGCCTTGGCAATTGGCTTTAGCGGCACGCGCGGCAGTACTTCCGCCACGTCGATCGCTTGTAAGGCATAGCGCTCGTCGCCGATGCGAAACACCAGAAACAAGGACTGCTTTGCCGGCGCCACGGCGGCGCGTCTGCCTGCGAGTTCGCTCATCAGACTTTGAATCGCGATACGCCGCCACGCAAGCCCACAGCCACCTGGCTCAGTTCGTCAATGGCGAAACTGGCCTGGCGCAGAGACTCGACTGTCTGGCTGCTGGCATCACCCAGCTGTACCAGCGCATGGTTGATCTGCTCCGCGCCGGTGGCCTGAGCCTGCATGCCTTCGTTGACCATCAGCACCCGAGGCGCCAGCGCCTGGACCTGATGGATGATCTGCGACAGCTGTTCGCCGACCTGCTGCACCTCGGACATGCCGCGGCGCACTTCCTCGGAGAACTTGTCCATGCCCATGACACCCGCCGACACCGCCGACTGGATCTCGCGCACCATTTGCTCGATGTCGTAAGTGGCCACGGCAGTCTGGTCCGCCAGGCGCCGGACTTCGGTGGCAACCACGGCAAACCCGCGGCCGTATTCCCCGGCTTTTTCCGCTTCGATGGCGGCGTTGAGCGACAGCAGGTTGGTCTGGTCGGCCACCTTGACGATGGTCACCACCACCTGGTTGATGTTGCCGGCTTTCTCATTGAGGATCGCCAGCTTGGCGTTGACCAGGTCGGCAGCCCCCATCACCGAATGCATGGTGTCTTCCATACGCGCCAGGCCTTGCTGGCCAGAACCCGCCGCCACCGAGGCCTGGTCGGCGGCGGAGGAGACTTCAGTCATGGTGCGCACCAGGTCCCGCGAGGTCGCGGCGATTTCCCGGGAAGTCGCGCCGATCTCGGTGGTGGTGGCCGCTGTTTCGGTGGCCGTGGCCTGCTGCTGCTTGGACGTGGCGGCGATCTCGGTTACCGAAGTCGTCACCTGTACCGACGAGCGCTGGGCTTGCGACACCAGCGCAGTGAGTTCGGTCATCATGTCGTTGAAGCCGGTTTCGACGGCGCCAAACTCATCCTTGCGATCCAGGTTGAGACGGCCGCTGAGGTCACCGGTGCGCATAATTTCGAGGATGTTCACGATGCGGTTCATCGGCGCCATGATGGCGCGCATCAACAGCAGGCCGCACAGGCCGGCGGCCAGCACCGCGATCAGCAGGGAGATGCCCATGATGATCTTGGCCGTGAGTACCGCGTTATCGATGGCAATGATGTCCTGGTCGGCCACGGCCTTGTTCTGGCGAATGATGTCATTGAGCTTGACCCGCCCGGCTTTCCAGGCCGGGGTCAATTGCTCGTCGAACATGCGGATCGCTTCGACTTCCTGATTGCGCTTGTGCAAGTCGAGCACCGCAGCCAGGGTGTTCTTGTAGTCCTGGTGCAGTTTTTCGAAGGTGGCGAACTCGACCTTGTCCTCATCCGTGGTGACAGTGCCGCGGTAGTTGCTCATCTGCTCCAGCAAACGGGCTTCGAAGGCATTGAACTCGGCTTCGTCCGCAGCACTGACACCCTGCCCCTCCCTGAGTCCGAGCATGTGCTGGATCTGCAGGTAACTGTCGGACCAGGCGCCGCGGATCATCGAGCTGTAATACACCCCGGGCAACGCATCTTCACGAACGCTGGCCTCACTTTCCTCGATCTTGAGCAGACGGGAATAGGAGACGATGACCATCAGCAGCATGATGGCGATGATTACCGCAAAGCTCGCCAAAATGCGTTGGCGCAACGTCCAGTTCTTCACAGTCATTCCTCGGGGCCATATCAAATGCTGCCGAGTATAGCTGAGGGCGCTGTTTCATTTATAAGACAGATGCAGACCAGTTCTCATCCCGATGAATGAGGAAGGCGGCGTGGCTGCAAATGACCACGCCAGCGAGCCAGCCCCTACACGACAGCCTGGCGCACCTGTTTCTCCAGTTCAAGCTTCAAACCCGGCTCGAGTTTGAGCTGGCGCGCCAGCTCTTCCAGGTAGGATTTCTCCATATAGCTTTCCTCATCCACGAGCATCACGCTGGCGATGTACATCTCGGCCGCCATCTCCGGGGTGCTGGCGGCGCGGGCAACGTCTGCGGGGTCTAGCGGCTTGTTGAGCTCGGCGTGCAACCAGTGCTGCAATTCCTGATCGTTGTCGAGCTTAATGAATTCGCCTTCGATCAGCTCACGTTCGCGCTCATCGACATGACCATCCGCCTTGGCCGCTGCCACCAGCGCCTTGAGGATCGCCTGGCTGTGTTCCTCAACCTGGGCGGGCGGCACCCGGTCCACGGTTTGCGGTTCCTGCTTCGGTGCCGTGCCCTGCTGCGCCTGCCAGTTGCCATAAGCCTTGTAGGCAATAACACCGAGCGCCGCGAGGCCGCCGTAGATGGCAACCTTGCCGCCAACCTTGCGCACCTTCTTGTTCCCCATCAACAGTCCCATGGCGCCCGCTGCCAAAGCGCCACCACCGGCGCCGGACAGCAACCCACCGAGGCCGGATGACTTACCGGAACCACCGAGCAAACCGCCCAGCCCGCCGCTGGATGACTTGTTGTGGGAACCTCCGGCCTTGTTTTGCAGCAGGTCCTGCCCGGACTTGAGCAGTTGATCGAGTAAGCCACGGGTAATCATGTGTGCCTCCAAACATTCGGTCTATGGACAAATAAGGCCATCAGCCTAGAGCGAAAGTGCCCGAAGACCGCCAGAGAGAGTGCTTCGGAATGTTGCGTGCTGCCACAGACCGTCCTGCTGACCATCAGAAAAAAAGATATACACTCCAGCTCATCTAAAAATAACGCCCACCGGGTAATTCTTCATGATGACCTTGCGTCAGATCCGTCATTTCATTGCAGTGGCCGAAACCGGCTCGATCTCGGCCGCCGCGCAAACTGCGTTCATTTCCCAGTCAACGCTGACCCTGGCCATCCAGCAACTGGAACAGGAGATTGGCGTCGGGCTATTCAACCGCCATGCCAAGGGGATGACGCTGACCCATCAGGGGCACCAGTTCCTGCGCCAGGCGCACCTGATCCTGGCAACCGTGGACAACGCCAAGCGCAGCCTGCAACAGAGCACCGACCAGGTCGCCGGGCAGTTGATCATTGGCGTGACCAGCCTCGTCGCCGGTTACTACCTGGCTGATTTGCTCACTCGATTCCAGCGCGCCTACCCCAACGTGGAACTGCGCGTGATGGAAGACGAGCGGCCCTATATCGAGCATCTGCTGGTCAGCGGCGAGATTGATGTAGGCGTTTTGATTCTCTCCAACCTTGAGGATCGCCACGCCTTGCAGACCGAGGTCCTGACCCATTCGCCCCACCGCCTGTGGTTACCGGCCCAGCATCCACTGCTGGAACACGACAGCATCAACCTGGCCGACGTCGCGCGCGAGCCGCTGATCCAGCTCAACGTTGACGAAATGGACCGTAACGCTCAGCGCCTGTGGTGCAGCGCCGGCCTGCAACCGCGGATCACCCTGAAAACCGCCTCGACCGAGGCGGTGCGTAGCCTGGTCGCCGCCGGATTGGGGGTTTCGATCCAGCCGGACATGACTTATCGCCCATGGTCGCTGGAGGGCGACATCATTGAAGCCCGTCCCATCGCCGATCTCAGCCAGACCCTGGACGTCGGCCTGGCCTGGCGGCGCGGTACGGCCCGCCCTTCATTGGTCGACCCGTTTCTGACTGTCGCCCGCGAACAACCCCACGGCGGGCGCAAGCCATCTATTTAATCGAACGCCACCTTCAGTATTTAGTATTTGTCGACCTCGGGGCCTCAGACTAGTCTTGTTACATCTATATAAGACGGCCGGGCCCCAGTCGCTGGGAGCACCATGGCCACACAAGAAAAGAGAACCCGAAAAATGGCTGGCGCGCAGACTCCGATCTTCACCGCGTTATTGATCGACGGCGAACTGGTCGCGGGCGAAGGCTTTGTCGAGCCGATTCTCAACCCGGCTACCGGCGAAGTGCTGACCCACATTGCCGAAGCCAGCACCGAACAGGTCGAAGCCGCCATCCTTGCGGCCCATCGCGCCTTTGGCAGCTGGTCGCGTACCACCCCCCAGCAGCGCTCGGTGCTGCTCCTGGATATCGCCAACGCCATCGAAAAAAACGCCGACCTGCTGGCCCGCCTGGAATCGCTGAACTGCGGCAAGCCACTGCACCTGGCCCGCCAGGATGACCTCAGCGCGACGGTTGATGTGTTCCGCTTCTTCGCTGGCGCCGTGCGTTGCCAGACCGGCCAACTCAGCGGCGAATACCTGCCGGGCTACACCAGCATGGTGCGACGCGACCCGATCGGCGTCGTGGCGTCGATTGCGCCCTGGAACTACCCGATCATGATGGCCGCGTGGAAAATCGCCCCGGCCCTCGCCGCCGGCAATACCCTGGTATTCAAGCCTTCCGAACACACGCCGCTGTCGATCCTGGCCCTGGCCCCGGCCCTGGCCGAGATCCTGCCGCGCGGCGTGATCAACATCGTGTGCGGAGGGGGCGAAGGCGTTGGCAGTCACCTGGTCAGCCACCCCAAAGTGCGCATGGTGTCGCTGACCGGCGATATCGTCACCGGGCAGAAAATACTCCAGGCCGCTTCGAAAACCCTGAAACGCACACACCTTGAACTCGGCGGCAAGGCACCGGTGATCGTCTGCAACGACGCTGATATCCAGGCCGTGGTCGAAGGTGTGCGCACCTATGGCTACTACAACGCCGGGCAGGATTGCACCGCAGCTTGCCGGATCTATGCACAGGCCGGCATTCACGACCGCCTGGTCGCCGAACTCGGCGCCGCCGTCAGCAGCCTGCGCTTCGCCGGCAAGCGCGATGCCGATAACGAGATTGGGCCGCTGATCAGCACCCGCCAACGTGATCGCGTGGCCAGTTTTGTCGAACGAGCCCTCGGCCAACCGCATATCGAACGCGTCACCGGCGCGGCCGTGCATTCCGGTGCCGGCTTCTATTACCAGCCAACCCTGCTGGCCGGCTGCAAACAGAGCGATGAAATCGTCCAGCGCGAGGTATTCGGCCCGGTCGTGACCGTGACCCGCTTCGAGGAGCTGGAACAAGCGGTGGATTGGGCCAACGACTCTGAATACGGCCTCGCCTCTTCGGTATGGACGCAGAATCTCGACAAGGCCATGCAGGTCGCCGCACGCCTGCAATACGGCTGCACCTGGATCAACAGTCATTTCATGCTGGTTAGCGAAATGCCCCATGGCGGCCTGAAGCGTTCGGGCTACGGCAAGGACCTGTCCAGCGATTCGCTTCAGGACTACAGCGTGGTACGGCACATCATGGCCCGCCACGGACAGCATTTATAAAAGCGCACTACGCTAACAATTAGCCGTAAAGGCATTGGCTTGACCCCGTTAAAACTGCCCCGACCATAATTAAAGAAGAGGGAAACCCCATGTTCGTGCACAAGACCGCACTGCTCAGTGCAATCACCACCGCGTTGCTGGCCAGTGCCTCCATCCAGGCCGCCGAACCGCTGAAAGCCGTGGGTGCCGGCGAAGGCCAGCTGGATATCGTGGCCTGGCCCGGCTACATCGAACGGGGCGAAAGCGACAAGGCTTATGACTGGGTGACCGGTTTCGAGAAGGAAACCGGCTGCAAGGTCAATGTGAAAACCGCCGCAACCTCCGATGAAATGGTCAGCCTGATGGCCAAGGGCGGTTACGACCTGGTGACGGCGTCGGGTGATGCGTCGCTGCGCCTGATCGTGGGCAAGCGCGTGCAGCCAATCAACACCGACCTGATTCCGAACTGGAAAAGCCTCGACCCGCGCCTCAAGGATGCGCCGTGGTACGTGGTCAACAAGCAGACCTACGGCACCCCGTATCAGTGGGGCCCGAACGTATTGATGTACAACACCAACGTATTCAAGACCGCGCCTACCAGCTGGAACGTGGTGTTCGACGCGCAGAACCTGCCGGACGGCAAGCCGAACAAGGGTCGCGTGCAGGCCTATGACGGCCCGATCTACATCGCCGATGCGGCGCTGTACCTGAAAACCGCCAAGCCGGAACTCGGTATCCAGAGCCCCTACGAACTCACCGAAACCCAGTACAAGGCAGTGCTCGATCTGCTCCGCGCCCAGCAGCCATTGATCCACCGCTACTGGCACGACACCACCGTGCAGATGAGTGACTTCAAGAACGAAGGCGTGGTCGCGTCCAGTGCATGGCCCTATCAGGTCAACGGCCTGATGAACGAAAAACAGCCTATCGCCTCCACCATCCCGCAAGAAGGCGCCACGGGCTGGGCCGACACCACCATGTTGCATGCCGAAGCCAAGCACCCCAACTGCGCCTACAAATGGATGGACTGGTCGCTGCAACCGAAGGTCCAGGGCGATGTAGCCGCCTGGTTCGGTTCGCTGCCAGCCGTACCTGCCGCTTGTCAGGGCAGCGAGCTGCTGGGCGCCGAAGGTTGCAAGACCAACGGTTTCGACCAGTTCGAGAAGATCGCTTTCTGGAAAACCCCGCAGGCTGAAGGCGGCAAGTTCGTGCCGTACAGCCGCTGGACCCAGGATTACATTGCGATCATGGGCGGTCGTTAAGCCTTCTTGAGATCAAAAGATCATCCGATCGCGGCGCGAGCCTCCAGCACCGCCAATCTTGCGTCCTCTGCAAATCGTGCAGGAGCTGCCGCAGGCTCGGGCCGCGTTCGGACGATCTTTTCGATAACACCACCGATTCAATTTTTATAGAAAGCGCGCCTTTTCGGAGCACCGCACCATGACGCTTGCAGTCCAGTTCACCAACGTTTCCCGTCTATTCGGCGAAGTGAAAGCCGTAGACCGGGTTTCCATCGACATCCAGGACGGCGAGTTCTTCTCCATGCTGGGCCCTTCCGGCTCGGGCAAAACCACCTGTCTGCGCCTGATCGCCGGTTTCGAACAACCGAGCGCAGGCTCCATCCGTATTCATGGCGAAGAAGCCGCCGGGCTGCCGCCGTATCAACGTGACGTCAACACCGTATTCCAGGACTACGCGCTGTTCCCCCACATGAACGTGCGCGAGAACGTCGCCTACGGCCTCAAGGTCAAAGGCGTGGGCAAGGCCGAGCGCCTCAAACGTGCTGAAGAAGCCCTCGACATGGTCGCCCTCGGCGGCTATGGCGAACGCAAGCCGGTGCAACTGTCTGGCGGCCAGCGCCAGCGCGTGGCCCTGGCGCGCGCCTTGGTCAATCGCCCTCGAGTGTTGCTGCTCGACGAACCCCTGGGTGCCCTCGACCTGAAGTTACGCGAGCAAATGCAAAGCGAGCTGAAGAAGCTGCAACGCCAACTCGGCATTACGTTCATCTTCGTCACCCATGACCAGACCGAAGCCCTGTCGATGTCCGACCGTGTTGCGGTGTTCAACAAGGGACGCATCGAACAGGTCGACACCCCGCGCAACCTGTACATGAAGCCGGCGACCACTTTCGTTGCCGAGTTTGTCGGCACCTCGAACGTGATTCGCGGCGATCTGGCGCAACAGTTGAGCGGCCATCCACAACCATTTTCCATTCGCCCGGAACACGTGCGTTTCGCCGAAGGGCCGCTGGCCAGCCACGAAATCGAAGTCAGCGGCCTGCTCCACGACATTCAATATCAGGGCAGCGCCACGCGTTACGAACTGAAGCTGGAAAACGGCCAGACCCTGAATATCAGCCAGGCCAACAACCAATGGCTGGACACCAGCGCCCAACACCAGACCGGCCAGCGAATCATCGCCCGCTGGGCCCGGGAAGCAATGATCCCGCTGCAAGACCATGCAGTCGGCGGGGTGTGAGATGAACACCTTGGCTATCTCCCAAACCCCGTCGGGTGGCTCGCCGTTGCGCAAGTTTGCCAACCTGCTGTACCGCCGACCCAACCTGTACCTGTCGATGTTGCTGGTGCCGCCGCTGATCTGGTTCGGCGCGATTTACCTCGGCTCGTTGCTGACCCTGCTGTGGCAAGGCTTCTACACCTTCGACGACTTCACCATGGCGGTCACCCCCGACCTCACCCTGGCGAACTTCGCTGCGCTGTTCCAGCCGTCGAACTTCGACATCATCCTGCGCACCCTGGGCATGGCCATCGTGGTGTCGATTGCCAGCGCCGTCGTGGCCTTCCCGATCGCCTATTACATGGCGCGCTACACCACGGGCAAGACCAAGGCGTTTTTCTACATCGCGGTGATGATGCCGATGTGGGCCAGCTATATCGTCAAGGCCTACGCCTGGACGCTGTTGCTAGCCAAGGGCGGAGTGGCGCAATGGTTCGTCCAGCACCTGGGAGTGGAGCCGGTGCTGCAGTTCGTGCTGGGTATTCCCGGCGTCGGCGGCAGCACCTTGTCGACCTCGCACCTGGGCCGCTTCATGGTGTTCGTCTACATCTGGCTGCCGTTCATGATCCTGCCGATCCAGGCTTCTCTGGAACGCCTGCCGCCTTCGCTGCTGCAAGCCTCCGCCGACCTCGGGGCCAAGCCGCGCCAGACGTTCATGCAGGTGATTCTGCCGTTGTCGGTCCCGGGCATTGCCGCCGGCTCGATCTTCACCTTCTCCCTGACCCTGGGCGACTTCATCGTGCCGCAGCTGGTGGGGCCGCCTGGGTACTTCGTCGGCAGCATGGTCTACGCCCAGCAAGGGGCGATCGGCAACATGCCGATGGCCGCCGCCTTCACCCTGGTACCGATCGTGCTGATCGCCATTTACCTGTCTATCGTCAAACGCCTGGGGGCCTTCGATGCACTCTAATTCAGACAAGCAGGGGGAGAAAGCTTCATTAGGCTTGAGAATCGCAGCCTGGGGCGGGTTGGTTTTCCTGCACTTCCCGATCCTGATCATCTTCCTCTACGCCTTCAACACCGAAGACGCGGCGTTTAGTTTTCCGCCCAAGGGCTTCACCCTGAAGTGGATCGGCGTGGCGTTCTCGCGCCCTGACGTGCTGGAAGCGATCAAGCTGTCGCTGCAGATTGCCTCCATTGCGACGTTGATTGCGATGGTGCTCGGCACCCTGGCATCCGCAGCGCTGTACCGGCGGGATTTCTTCGGCAAGCAAGGCATCTCGCTGATGCTGATCCTGCCGATCGCATTGCCGGGAATCATCACCGGGATTGCCTTGCTGGCGACGTTCAAGACGCTGGGGATCGAGCCGGGGATGTTCACCATCATCGTCGGCCACGCGACCTTCTGCGTGGTGATCGTCTACAACAACGTCATCGCCCGCTTGCGCCGTACCTCCCACAGCCTGATCGAAGCCTCGATGGACCTCGGCGCCGATGGCTGGCAAACCTTCCGCTACATCGTCCTGCCGAACCTGGGCTCGGCATTGCTGGCTGGCGGCATGCTCGCGTTTGCCTTGTCGTTCGACGAAATCATCGTGACCACCTTTACCGCTGGCCACGAACGCACCTTGCCGCTGTGGCTGCTCAACCAGCTCAGCCGCCCACGGGATGTGCCGGTGACCAACGTCGTCGCGATGCTGGTGATGATGGTGACCATGCTGCCGATCCTCGGCGCCTATTACCTGACTCGCGGCGGCGAAAGCGTTGCGGGCAGTGGCGGGAAATAGTTCCAGGACTGACACAACAATCCCTGTAGGAGCGAGCTTGCTCGCGATGAACCTGAGGGCGCCGCGTGCATTCAGGCAGCCCTCGTCATCGTTGACGTC